>PLZS01000156.1 GCA_003153555.1 Candidatus Melainabacteria bacterium
GGTGGAGGAGGTGGAGGAGGTGGAGGTGGAGGTGGTGGCGGAGGAGGAGGTGGTGGCGGAGGAGGTGGAGGCGGAGGTGGTGGAGGCGGAGGTGGTGGAGGAGGAGGTGGGGGTGGTGGTGGATTATGTTGATGATTCAGCCGGTGCAAAATCACATTTTTTTGAACCGCATCAAAATGCTGTTTATCCTTCGACAATTTGTCCATGCTTTCGTCTGCCTTGCCCACCGGCACATTCACGACATAGCAAGTCAATGTGCCGTTGCTCATGGTGCGCACGATTGTGCCGTTAAGGTTTTTCAGGGCGTCGCTTACTTCGGATTTGTCGGAACCAGGATGAATCATGACGAGAAGTTGATTTGGCACGGATTCTGGACCAGACTGTCGTGCTACCGGTTGAGCTGGACGTTTGGTTGTTTGGGCCATGCAAACGGAGCCTAGAGAAACTGAGATCCCCGATATGACCAGCATTGCCACAGCAACCCGACTTCGGTGTTCACGTCCTGATTCTTTCATACCAAATCCTCGAGAAGACAAGTTTTGCAAGTATAACCGCTGAGGTCGTTGCTATCTAGTTGCTAAATGCTAAACGAAGGATTCAAACGCTCAGTCTCAGTCCAAGCATCGATAATAGTATTGGATATGGTGCGCTTGAAAATTTAAGGGGCTGGCAATCCGCCATTGGTTGTCGCCGTTGATCCTAAGCGAACTCTTTGATCACCAGACTTCATAGACACGTCCATGTGTTCGACGACTTCAACTGCCGAAGGCAGTTGATCGCTATTTCGTTGACCGGTAAATTTATTGTTTTCAAACAACTGCGAGAGCTTTACAAATACTTCTGGATTAGTTAGACGTGGTGGTGAGATGCTCTTATCCACGTCCGCAGGCAGAGAAGAAAGCTTGAATATTAAGTCGCTATCAGGTGAAGGTAATTTTGCGTTTATGTTGCCACGATACAGTTGACTACCGGGCTCAAAATATTTCTGCTGCACGTCATAATCCCTAAGCTCCGGAATCACCTCAGTGTTAGTGACATTTGACTGTACTTTGTTGATGTATCCCAGATAGACGTCTTGCACTTGGGGATCGTANNCGTGCAACGACGTTGTTCATCTGACCGATTTTGTCATCTTTGTTAAGCGATTCAGCAAGCGAAAGAGTGAGGCTGTCAGCTTGATTCTGCCCCTTCTTTTGTTGTGCTAACAATAAGTAGAATCCAAATCCAACGAGACAAGTAAGCAGCAAAATGCCTACTACCAGTGTCGTCATTGTCAGCATACTGCCCCTTTCGCGGCTTCTTGGATTTCTTCTTAAGCGGGCGTTGCTATAGAGTGGCATTTATAAGACCATGGGCGTAAGTAGCTTCACATGTTATTCTGAAGCTGATTCTATCAAAGCACGACGTCGCATGATCCGCACAAATATTCGAAGTAACAAAGGTCAGCAAATTTCTGAATTTGCCGCCGCGCTTGTCTTGCTTGTTTTCCTCTTCTTTATTCCGTTGTTGGATTTAGGCATTATGCCGGTCCGCTTTTTTCTTGCTCAAGAAATAATCGCCAGTTATGCCCGTAAACTCTCATTGTGCGAAAGCCTTAGCCAATCTTTTGCTTTGATGGACGCGGATCCGTCGCTTGAAACGCGTTTAATCAGGCTGGGAGGCGTACAGCCGAAAAATATTGTATTGCGCTTAATTATTACCCAGACCCGTCTCCCCAACGAAAGAATCATCGTCACTGAGCCTAAAAAAATTCCCAGAGATTGGTTTCCAGAGGGAAAGAAAACTCCATGTGAGTACATTATGGAGCTGTCAGTCGATTGTCAGATTGCGCCTGCGATGTTGCTGCGTTATGGTGGCGTTAATATCGTTGGGCTGACTGAAGCAGTGCCTTTTAGAATCGCCGCCACCTCGCCTTGGGAGAATCTTGGGCGCAACCCGATTACCAAAGGCTATTTCATTAATGAATAACGCGGCAAGGGTAATCACGCTTTTTGTTTTTTTGTTTTTTGTTTTCTTCAATCCTTGCAGCGCCCTTGCTGATTCAAGTGGTCCTGGCGATGTCGACGATTTCAGTGACGAAATAATGAACCAACGTTTTGATTGGGTCATCACTGCTGATACCACTTCAATGAAAAACTTTTTGAAGTATCAGGGATCAGAGTTGCATCCGCTCAGCAAAGTGAAGGTTACTTATCGCTTGACCTCTCGTTTTGGCCGACAACGTGCTTCGTTTGATCCGGTTTGGTACGAGGATTTGTGGTATCACGAATGCAAGCCAGTGGGGTGTCGCAAAGCTCATACTCTCGGTGTCGAATCAGGTCAGCAAGGCGTCATTCATTTTCGTCAGACTAAAGATATCGCTGAAAATCACTGTGCCGTTGCTAACGCAACCGTTCGACTGCTTCTGGACACGGGGCTGAAGTCGGCCATGTTGAGCAGTGTCATTGTTCCTGTAGAAATCTTCGATCTGGTAAAAGGCGATTTGGGGCAATTCAATTTCTTTCCATACCAGATTCAGCCCGATACTGGCATCAGCGCCACCATGCACATAGACCTGCAGTCAGAGCCCCGAGGTCGGGAAGCATCGTTGTACTATTTCACGAACTAGGGTGACTCAAGTAATTGAGTTGAATTGCTTCAAACTGCTCTGACTTTTGCAAAATTTCGATTGCTTTGTCTAAGTCTTCAACGTCAATCAGAATGGCAGTTAGTCGCCCATTAGATGTTGTTTTGATCAACCTTCCACCGGCATCGTCGATTGCTTTTTTGACGGCTGCTTCCCCGGCACCAGTTTTTAGCATGGCCAGGATTTGATTTGGTACATAGTTCGGGGTATCTGGCATTAGAACATCCTTTCACTAATAGAAGTATGGCAGAAGGCGGTGCGTGCTTGACTGATATTGTTCATAGGCAGATCCGAATTTCTCGAGCAATACTTTTTCTTGCTCAGCAACTATCCATTTCATCACAACAAAAATTCCAGGCAGTGCAAAGAGTGGATACCAAGTGCCCAGCACCAGCGGGATGCCAATTAAGGTCACTAAAGTCGCGAAAAAACAAGGATGTCGCAGCTGCAAAAATGGGCTGTCTAGACTGGGATCGCTAGTTCCTGACTCTTGTTTTGAATTTGTTTTTGCTGACGAAAGTAAAGCATACGATTGAAGAAGTAAGCCGGCAGTAGCAATTGACAGTCCGAGAAATCTGAACATCTGCACTGTTATTTGATCACCACGAATCACGCCCAGGTCCAGGCGCTGACAAAGTCCGCTGGCAGCAAAGTATAACAAGAGGAAAAGCAGTGCAGCCGCGGGCATCATCAATTGTTTGAACAAGCGTTTTCCTCTGCTCAATGATTTCGGTAAGCTGTCCAAAAGTGGATCGCCAAATGCAAACTTAGGCAGAAGCGCACCGCCTGTAATGGCGCTCACAATTAGCCATTCAGCAAAAAAGATTACCTGAGCCGGCTCACTGAAAACCGGTTGCGTAGCTCTTCTGATCCCGCAAATTGGTAGCACTGACAGAGCTGCGCCAAGAAGCACACCGAGCAATGCGCCGCGAAAGATCAGCCAAATTTTATACAACTTTTTATCGATGGCAGGCACAGACTTATCCGAGGAGCGCCTATGCATATTCGTGGAGTCTATGCAGCGTGCTGCCAGACTCCGCCAAGCTGCCCGGCTTAAGAAATTGACGCAGCGCCAAGTACTTTCAAGCTGTAACGAACAAGAGATTCAACGTCTTCATCCAACTTTTCTTCACGAGCTTTCTTCAAAGCCATGTTGATTTCAGTGCCCGTGTAACCGAGCCCTTCTAAAATGTTTCGCACTTCTTCAGCGACGGTGCTCCAGCCCGCTGGCGCCTCGGTCGTCAGTCCACGCTGCCTCGTCCAATCTTCAATTTTCGCTTTTAATTCAAGAATAATACGTTGAGCTACTTTTGCGCCAACGCCTGGTGCTTGGCTGATCATTTTTTGGTCGCCTGAAAGAATCGCTTCTGCTAGTTGTTGCGGACCAAGAGTGCCGACCAGCGCCAGGGCGAGCTTTGGTCCGATGCCGCTGACTGATTGGAGCAAGCCAAAGACTTGTCTTTCATCTTGTGTGGCAAATCCAAACAGGTTCCACTCGGTTTCCCTGATCGTCAAAGCGGTGTGCACCGTTGCTTCGTCTCCAGGCAGTCCGAGAAGCATGAGCGTGCGCCGTGAAACTGTTAGTTCGAAACCTACACCGCCCACATCAAGGATCAGCCGGTCTGCTTGACCGGTAGTCATCTCTTTCAGCGCGATTGTCCCGTGCAGATAAGCAAGCATCGAATAATCCTAAGACGACCGGTGCAGAATGCTGCCCGGCTGTTCAATTTGTAAGAAGAACTCGGGGCGAGAGGATTTGAACCTCCGGCCTTCCGCACCCGAAACGGACACGCTACCAAGCTGCGCTACGCCCCGATGAGGAGATTTTAGCACGTGTATCGGCCCGAGAAACCAGGTCGATTGAGTTTTTAAGGCGACTGTGGCTACGGCTGCGCTTCAAGTGATCGAAAAGCATGTTCGACCTGCTCGATTGATTGAAAACGCAGGTTCTGGTCGTATGTGGTGCAGGTGGCGACGATCGAATCGAGGGCGGCTGAAATATCCGGCACAATCTGAGCCGGATGCGATTGTGAAATAGGCAATGGGTCTTCGGCGGTCAGCAAGTATGTTAGCGTCGCTCCTAGAGAGTAAATGTCACTTAATGGCGTCGGTTGGCCGCGAAATTGCTCGGGCGCAATATACGAAGGTTTTCCGACAACGGTGCCAGTTGTTGTCGAAGCTTGGTCCAAAGTTTGGGCGACGTTAAAATCGATCAATCGTAATGTTCCGTCATTGCCCAAGATTAAGTTTTCGGGCGTAAAATCTCGATGCACTACAGGTGGTGCTTGCGCGTGTAAGTATTTGAGTATCTCGCACATTTGTAATGCCAGAGATCTGACATCATTTTCAGCCAGCTTACCTGATTGTTTGACAATCTGATGAAGATTTTTTCCATTCAGATGCTCTAGGACCATGTAGGCTCGGTGATCTTCAACGAAGTAGTCGAGCAATTTGACCACTTGAGGGTGATTCAGCTGTTTGAGCAGTCGAGCTTCTTTTTCGAAACGCTCAATCGCTTGTCTCCTGATCGACAGGTCAACATAGACAGGCAAAACGAATTCCTTTAGAACAACATCTTCTGTGGAGACGCAATCGTTCGCTAAGTAGACGGAGCCTTGCCCACCTACAGCAATCATGTTGGTGACCCGGTATTGATTGTCCTTGAGTACTGCGCCAGTGACTAAAGGTTTGAGTTTGTCTCTCTTAGGCGGAGCTGTGAGCGCTTCCAGCCAGATATCCGTATAGCTGTAATCACTTGGTGGTTGCAGATTGTTGATTAACTCTGGATCTTTTGAGGCAAGCGGGGCCCACCTTTCAAGGGCTCGTAAGATTTCTTCCTTGGCGCTTATTGAGCGAATAATGTCGAGTCGGACTTTGACAGGTTTTTGATTTTGCATGGAAAAGACGATCCACTTTTCATCTTTGTCCTTACCGCCTTCATGTTCTAAATGGATTAAGACGACGTCTTCCCATTTGTGCAATCCTCTCATCCCTCTTAACGAACCGGTCTTAACGACAAATCCTTTTGAGGTCATCTGCAAGACCTGTGGAACGGCGCGTCTCGCTAAAATGAGCATAGCAAGATAAAAAAGCGCCAGAAAGATCGGAGTATTTTGTGTGAGGTATGGATGTTGATCGACCAGCCCAGGAAGGGAGTTACTGATAACAGCATGGAAGCCAGAGAAATAAACCTGGGTCCAATATGCAGAAGTGCTGCGAGCCATAAACAACGCGCCAAGCATCAGCACAAAATACGATTCCGCTCGCAAAATTATCGCTTGCCAGTCTGGTTTGAGCATTCGTTTTACAGCTTGAGCCGATAAACCAGCACCTTGCAAACGCTGACCTAGTAATTGTTTCGCGCCCCCGCCAATGACTGCATTGTGCGCAATCACCGTGACGCGGTCAGTGGATTTATGCATCTGATCTTTGGCCTTGATCAATTCGGCCTTTAGATTTTGAGGTTTCAAAATTAAAACTGTATTGCTGTTTTCCTCGACCCAATCATCAATTAGACCGGAGTAACTCAATTTCCCTGGAAACGCAATTGGCCACCACAAGCGCATAATCGTTCTCTTCCAAGCTTTGGAGAAGGACGGACGTAGCCCGTTTTCATCGCAGACCATCAACCCTACAATTGACCAGCCAATTGATGTTTGACATCGTGAGCTCAAAGTCAGGGCGAAGTACAGTGGACATGCCAGAATTGGCAGCACTGATAACACCAGCGTCAACCAAGTAGATGACAAATACGCCAGGGGAGTACCTTTTATATCAACTCCCAGCCATGCGCAAATTGCATCGAGTGCAATCGGACCGGCGAGCTTTCCACTAGCTATCTGCAGAACAAGCAAGGCACTGGGAAAGAATATTGGTATCAATGCTGAGCACATGAAAATGGAAAACCCCACTAACCCAGAAGCTATGCTGAATCCTGCGATGCTGAGCAGATCTTTATCAGCCCCGGGCATGAGGCAAGCGATCACTGCAACAGAAAGTGCGACTACAAATGCGCCAAACATACCAATAACGCCTACGTCTACAATCTCAGCCACGCTGATTAGGGCTGCCGATGGACGCATTTTTCTTGCTTGACGCACCATGTTGGATGGATCGTCGTTGTATAACCCTAGGGATGTTGAATCATCCTCTGATTTAGCATCGTTGCTCTTTACTGTTGGAGCGACGTCAGGAATGTTCTTGGCTCTTGCTTCGACGTCGCCACTATGGCTCGTCACGGTCGGCTCGACTTTGCCATCCGTTCTCGCTGCTGGTGAATTCCCCGCACTATCCGTACCCCCAAGATCCGCGGCAGATTTGATCACCAGTTCAGGGGAAGTGCTGATCGATTCAGCTTTATCTTGGTGCTCAGTCATAGACCTGTCTCCTCTGACTTGGCAAAGGATTGAAGCTCATCTACTATGTTTTTACGTTCGCTGGCTTCTTCCGCAGGTCTATTAAGCTTCTGCAAGCAGCGAATTTTCAAAAGGCGTGGCTCGATCAAATGAGAATTCCCAGAGAGGATTCGTTCGCACTGTGCCAATGCCTTTTCATAACTACCACTGTCGAAAAGAGCTTCAGCTTTGATCTGAAGGAGCGGAAGGTAATGGCGCATTGTGTACTCATCTAGGTGATGGTAATACTTGAATACGGTGTCAACAGCTTCAATTGCTTGCTGTGGACGTGGTAACTTTTGCAACGCTGAGGCTTCTAATACTGCAAGTTCAAGCGTTGGATAATCGCTATTACCTTTTGAGCATGCGGCGAACGCAGCCACTGGATGGTTATCAGACAACGCTAACTTGGCTTCTAATGTGTCTTTGTAATGACTGGAACTAGGGTATTCGGTAATTCGGTGCCGAGCATAAGAGTGATCCTCTAGCAACGAAATGTCGAACAACAATGCAGATGTATCAATGTCTGTGTCACTGTCGAAATCAGATGCAGATCCATACATCCTGATACTCCTGGCGATAGCTTTTGCGCGTGCCAGACGGTGCTGAATTCGATTCGCTAAATCTTGGTTCCAAAAATTTGTTTTTCTCAATTGTGGAATTGCTAAGGCTTCACAAGATGACAGCAGAATCTGACTCTTCAGACCTTTAATATCCTCTTTGTCAAAATATAGTTTCCCGTAAAGATCGGCGAATCGAAATGCTTCAGCTGTTTGTCCAGCGTCGATGCAGCACCAAACTGCTTTGTTAAGTTGGGTTGCCCACGATCTTCCGACCGTTTCCGGTGAGCGTTCCAAAATTTTCGCAAACTGTTCGTATTCTTGAATACCATGAGCAAAATCTGCATTGTTGACGTCGACGTTCGCTCGCCAGCAATAATTGCTGGCCAACTCGGGATATTTATCAATTAAATGAGCGCCGTACTTCAAACCGAGTGCTCGATCACCGTGTTCCATTAGCATCGCCTCGGTGCCAAGGCGGGTGAAAATGGCAGGTCGACCAGTCTTTTCGAGTTCAGAAATTGACCTGTCTAGAATCTTGGTGCGTTGATTTACCAAGTGAGCCGCATCTGCGTTTGTGTTCAAGACCTCAAAGTTGCTCACCGCATAATATGCCAAGTCTCGCTCTCCAAGGCACGCGGCCATCAAGACTGGCGTCATTCCACTTAATGCTGAGCGCCCGCTCTCATTTTTTTTGAAGAGCTGAAACAGACCTGCCGAAAGCGATAGAAAAACAATAACTGCAAACAGAACGAACGCTGTTCTTATGCGAATTTGGCGAGCTTCATAGTCTTTTAGAAAGGCTTGCTCAGCCATTCTTTTTGCCGCCATGCGTGAGAGGAGGTCGTTTGATTGAGAAGGTTTTGGGATTGGCGATTTTGCGCCTGCCGGATCAGAAATAATCGCGTGCGCGTTTGCATTTGCGCCGGACTCCTCAGAAGATGGACCAGAATCTTGGTCATCATCAACTGTCAGTTCAATATCTGATTTGAGGCGATGTGGTTTATCCATGACTTCCTAGGTATCTGTAAACAATTTGGCGATTCCTTGTTGCGAATAAAGCTCCAGGAGCTGAGCCTTAATTTCCGTCACCGTGAGATAACGAGAGTTGGTATCAAGGCTAGTGCATCGACCGACCAACTCATTTAGGGCTGCCGACACGGGCACCACATCAGCGGGAAGCGACTCGCTCAGTGGCACTGGATCCTTTCCTGTTAGTAAAAAATATAACGTGCCGCCAAATGCATAGATGTCACTTTGAGTTGTTGCTTTTCCTTGCAGCTGCTCTGGCGCCATGTAAGCTTGTTTGCCAACTATGGTACCAGTCATGGTGCCTAGAAACTGATTAGATGCACCAAAATCGATGATGACAATGCTGCCGTCATTCCTTAGAACGATGTTTTCGGGCGTCAGATCACGATGTATAACCGGAGGTGTGTAAGTGTGTAGGTATTCCAAGGCGGATGATATTTGCAGCGCCCAATCCAACACTTTCTGCTCCGACTGAGCACCATTTTGGCGAACAAGTTGCCGTAAATCCTGACCGGCGATATGTGGTAAAACCAGGTAGTGATGCTCCGACTCGCAGAAACTATCTAATACGTTTACAATGTTAGGATGGCGCAGCTGAGCAAGAATAGTTGCCTCTCGCTGTAAGGCTTTTTCGGCAGCATCCCGATTTTTGACCTCCATAGCGACCGGCACCACAGCCTCCTTTAAAATCCGCATTTCCTTCTGTCCATCTTGCACCAGATAGATTGCCGAAAGTCCACCAAAAGCCAGCTGGCGCACGACTGTCAGGCGTCCATTCTGCACCTTTGTGCCTGGTTCAAGTGGCACAAAAGTTGTAGAAGTGAATCGGCGCCCGAGTTCCTCATTCCACATGTCCGTATAACTGAGCTGGAGCCCTTTGCTCTCATTGTGTAATTCGGCTTGATAATCGAACAGTGTTTGCGACCGAGTGCAGCTGGTTCCCCAAAGTTCAATGCATAAAAGCAATTGTTCTATCGCCGGTGGCTCCATGCCACTTAAAGGCAATACGATTGATTTGCCTGACTTTAGCTGCAGCAGTAGATTACGATCGCTTGCCGTGTTTCCAGATATCGAAGCAGCCGTCACTCCGATCCAACTTTGCCATAACTTGACCTTGTTTAAGCGCGCCACCAAGAGCGGAAGGTTGAGACCGTCTCGATTGACGATCATTTCGTTTGAGCAGGCTGCTCGGGCGAATTTGACTAGCAAGCCGGCAAGTAGCAAACAGATCAAAACGGAAAATCCGAACATCAGCGCTTTCGGGTGAGCGCTCGCAAACGCCGGACCCCAGGGACAAGCAAGCAAATAAATTGCGATCAACCCGGCGATTGAGGTTACTGCAAAATACGACCGATGCAGGATCTCAGTCAGACTGTTGAGCGTTCTTAACTGAGGATGATGAAGCTCGAGCGTTAGATCTGTGTCGGCCAAATGTCATTCGCTTGGCTGGGGATGGCCGCATTATACCCGCAGAAGATTCATCCCTCAGCCTCGGCAATTGAGCGAATATTGTTATTCGGCCTTCAGGCTGATGTTTCCGCCATTCATATGCCCATGTGAAACAGCGGCTCGTGCATGAGATAAGAGCACTTTGCCTTCGTCATCCATGTTGTTGTTGAACTGGCAAATGCCCAAGCTCACCGTAATCGAGAATTCAATATCATCAGCTGTAAATGGCGTTTGAGCTACGTCATTGCGTAAGCGTTCTGAAACCTCGATCGATCCATTGACATCGGTGGCCGTCAAAACAACAGTCAGTTCGAACGGTCCGGTGCGCACGACTATGTCTGAATCACGCATTTGTGTGGCGACGATCTTTGCCAGTTGACTGACAACGGCGTCAGCGGCGGTCTGTCCCACGGCTCGGACCAACTCTCGATGTTGATCGACTTCCAAAATCACCACGCTAAGTGGCACGTTATAGCGGCGGGCTTGTTTCAGTCCAGTTTTCATGAACTCATCCAAGTAGCGCGGAGTTTTCAAGGAGGTGAGGGGATCGGTCAGAGAAAGTTCGCTCAGCTGAGCTTCCTTTTTCTTGAGCTCATCACGCAATGCCTTCACTTTTAACAAAGAACGCACGCGCGACAGTAATTCGTTTGGCGCAAATGGCTTAAAAAGGATATCTTCGCTGTGCGGCTCTTCCACTTTGAATGCGGGAATCGGTTGTTCTCGGTTGCCCAGGAAAATTATTGGAATATTGCTTGTTTTTTGCTCAGCCCTCAACCGGTCGAAGACATCCATGCCGCCCATTAGAGGCATGTGCAGGTCGAGAATGACAACGTCCGGTGTGCGCACCTTGCAAGCCGCAATCGCCTTGAATGGGTCGTTTGCGGAGGCAACGGTGTAACCTGCCCGTCTCAACAATTCCGAAATCAGCATGGTGTGTGCTGGTTCGTCGTCGACTACCAATATGTTGTGGTTGACTTTCACGGTCTGGTAAGGATTTCCCTAGTTGGCTTTGTTGGTATGTCGGGCACTATCCTAGGATAACTCAGGCGGCGCGCCTCCCCATGCAAAGGATAATAAATGGTTGTTGGGGTTTCAACAACTTGTCAATCCCGCAATACCTCAATAATTGCGATGTTTATCGCGGGGAATGTTTCTTTTTCAGATTTATCTATGTCTTCTATATTGGCAGAAACATCGCCAGAGAGCTTGCGGATATTTAAATGCAAACAACTGGGTTCGTATTTTTTGATTCTTTCCAAACCGCGCGTTAACAGTTTTAACGCCCCGACCCGATTGTTACGTAAATAATGATAATAGCCCACAGCAATTTGGATGATGCCTTGAATTAGTTCTCGTTCGGCGGAGCGATCATGCATCCATAAATGCTCAAGTGTCTCGTGGCAATCAAAGAATTCCCGGCTGTTGAATTGAGCCACTCCTGCCAGGAGTTCCTTGATTTTTTCTTCTTCCATCATTTTCAACCGAGCTTGGCCAGTATTACAACATCTGCGTTTCTCGGCAATTCATTCAGTTCGGCTTTTGCCAGCGTGTTGACCTGTTCGACATTCAGCAACCCCGATAGGTCAATTATTTTGGGACCCGCCAGGAGCATGATGTCCGGAATGACCTTGCCCGCGTCGCCCCACACGGAGTGCTCTTCGGCGATGGCCGAGATTGCCGCCTCGGTTTGATCCGCAGTGCACATTTTCGTCACGCCATTTTGAATTTGCAGACGAATACTTCCAGCACTGTCCATAACGCGTACGGCTTGCATTTTGTTATTAATCAAGCCCCCGAAGTGGCTTTGAATCCATTCCCCGCAGTAAATTTGAAAGAATTTTGTTTCAGCAACGAGTTTGACTTGGTCTTTGTCAACGCGCATGGATTGAGAGATTAGTTCAATTTTTTCTTCTGGCGAAAGACTTTTTCTTGCATCCTTGCTTTCCGTCATGGATGTGGCTCCGAATGCGGTTGCGCGGATCACATTTGTTCGCGAATCAATTTCGATATGGATCTCGATCGAGGCTGGATCCGCACCCATTTTTTGCACGGCTGCTTGAGCTTCTTCTCTGATTTTGAGAATGTCTTCGTTGGTGGGATTGATAATTTGCCGTTCCACGGTTTCTCGGATCAGGGCAAGAGCGACACCGATTGCCGATATGACGTCAGCGTATTCGGCTAATGAGTGGGGCATGTTCATTTGTTTGGCCACGAATGGAACAATCGCAGCGGCACCGCCCCCGCCACCAACGAGCGTAACTAACGATGGATCCAGCTTGTGATCTTTGATCAGCTGTTTTACCACAGGGATGCACTTTGCGGCGGCAGACATGAGCACATCTTCTGCAAGTTTTTCGCTCGGTTGATTCAGTTTCTTCGATAACTCTGCAAAAGCTAGTTTGACTTTTTCTGTGTCGCCTTTGGCACAATCCCCTTCCGGTACGAAGCCGAGAAGGTTGGCAGCGCAAGTAGGGGTGAGGCAAAGGTGCGGTTCTGCATCGCCTTCAGAAATTGCCAAGTAATCTTCTGGATCGTCTGGCCTCGGTTTGATTGTTCGAATTTTCGGATTGAGCAGGTGCTCTGAAAATGAGACATAGCCTAGCCCTGCGATATGTGCGCTGCGCGGACCAACGTCCACAATTCCACCATTGTCGATGCGGGGCATTGAACCACCTGCAACACCAACAGTTCGCACGTCAAGAGTGCGCATGTAGACTTTGTGTTCGCCTACTTCGCCTGAACGAATTTGCGCTTTGCCATTGCTGATTGCCGAAATGTCAGTGCTGGTGCCACCGACTTCCAAAAATATTCCATCAGAGATGCGCAAAAACATCATCGCTGCAGCTACGCCAGCGGCTGGACCGGAAAGCATGGTCAGGATCGGGCGTCTTCGCATCGCCTCGATATCCATGACACCACCGTCTGACCTCATGATCATTACTGGTGCCTTAATGCCTGCTCCACGCACGCTTTTTTCAGTCATGTCAGCGCTTTCAATCATCTTAGGCAGCATCGCTGCGTTAATTACGGCAGTGCGAGTGCGCACCTTCAGTCCATAAAGCTGACTCACCTCCGATCCAGAAGTGGACAATAAACCCATCGAGCGCGCGATTTCTAACGCCTCGAGTTCGTGCGCTGGATCATCTACCGAAAACGCCTGTGTAACCGCAATCGCTTTGGCGCCCATCGTGACCAGCTCTTGCAGCGCCTTTTCGGTTGTGTTTTTGTCCAAGCCATTTGCTATGTCAACAAATTTATAAAAAGTGGACAAATATTTCTCGGGTGCCAATTTGATTTTACCGAGCTTTGTTGATAACTTAGCAATCCAGTTGTTTGACGATGAACCTAGACAAAGAATGCCTACTGGAGCCACATCTCCCTCAAGGAGAGCGTTGGTGGCTTGAGTGGTGCTGTGGGCGATGAAGGTTACATCTTGTGGTTTAATTCCTGCCCCGGCTAACAATTTGGTTAATGAGTCGATGATTCCCTTTGCCACACCTTCGCTAGCGCGGTGAGTTGTTGGAACCTTAGACCGGCCCAATACTTCTAGAGTCTCTGCATCAAGGGCCACTGCATGCGTGAAAGTGCCACCGACGTCGATTCCTATTCTTACTTTTCGAATCAAAGTCTCACCACTCATTTCACATAACCCAATGATACGGAAAGCATTAGTCCAAGAAGAACGGCTGTCCACGCATACGGAATTGTTCTTTTCAGCAAGACCTGGGTATCAGTATTTAAATACGTCGCTATCCAAATGTTGGCGGTATTGGTTGGATCGCAAATGCCTTGAATCTGGCCAACAGACATCAGCATTGCCATGATTGCTGAAGATGAAAGAGTGGTTGCTTGTTGGACCAACGCCACAAGTCCGCTGCCCATCCCCCATAAGCTCAGAGGTCCTCGATATAAAGCAAATGGTGCGATCACGGTAAAAATGGCAATGTAAGGCAGTGCTTCGGTGGGCACGGCTGCTTTCAAAATCGGTTGGATCGAATTGGTTACGGCTTTGTGACTGACGCTGTTGATCAACATACCGATGCCCATCATCAGCACAACGGCTGGGATTACGGCCGTTATGCCGTCGATGATTGAGCGAGTTAAAACATTCACTGAGTTGCGTTTCCAGGTTATGAGAACGCAATATGTGATGCCGAAAATGAACGCGGGAATGAAATCCCAGTTGAAAAAGAGCACTAATATCAGCGGCAACAGGGGCGTGATTAAAGCTAGTGCTGGGTTCGTAGCGGTGTTTTGCCTGTGTCGGATAATCGCGTAAACCGTGAGTCCAAGAATCGCCACCGCGGCGACGACCAGCGAATTAGGGTCGGCCAATTTAACGGCTTGAACACCTGCCTGTCGTGGCGAGTGCGGCAAGGCGAAGAAGGTTGCTCCAATCGCCAACAAACAGACGGCTGCGTATTTCAAGTTCTTGGGATTTTTTAGTTCGATCAGCAGAAAGCCTACGACGATTGAACTAAAGATCATCGAGAAGGGCAGTACGAAGTTTATGATTTGTGTTTGGTCAAGTTTGAGAACATCCATATATAGCTGCCAGCTGGCGATGTTGAACATGCCACCAAGGCTGATGCCAAACAAGAAAAGTCCGCCTGCCGTAATATTAGAGATGCCCAGCGACAGCATCACAGGCAGTACTATCGTGCCCACCATGATTACGGCGCCAAGCCCCCCCAGCGTGGAGAATAGGACTGTCGTCACGCCTGTGAGAATTACGGCTAACCAGAATGGGTTATCTCCGGCAAACTCGGCTACCCAACGAATCAAAGATTTGGCAATACCTTGCTTATTCAGCAACTCCGCCAGCATGGCACCGAACATGGTGGTGGTATAGGTGGCGTTTAGTTTGACCGCACCTTTGCTTATCACTTCAGTCAATATATCCTGTCCGGGTATCTGGGCAATCACAGCAATCAACAGAGCCATGATCGGCAATGCCAAAAGGGCGCTGATGCGTCGGCTATACATGAGCATGGCCATGCATAGAAAGACTAAAAGACAGGCGATTCCTATGAACATTCCGGCATGATCCAGCTTTGGAAACACCTCTGTCAAGCGAATTTGTAAGAACTAAGGGGTTCTAAAGACTCTTGTCGGCTGCACTGGCGACAGGCGCTCTACGGTTACCGTTTAAAACTGCAACCGGGCAGGGACTTTCTGAACAACTGAATTGCTGGCATTGTAAGTTGAGGACAATCTTGGACCAATAACGATTTGAGCGTTTTTAACTTTGACAAGTAAATGAGTCCTTTATCAGTAATGGCGGTTTCCGATAAATCCAGGCTGTGTAGTTCTTGGGAGTTGGCCAAAATTTTCAACCCATTATCTGTCACCTTTGTCTGCTTTAAATTGAGTTTTTTCAGCATTCTAAAGCCAGTTAAGGTGGGCGTACTCTCGTCTGTAATTCGTGTGTTGTTTAAAGAAAGTTCTACCAGTGAACGCAGATTTTTTAGGGATTTGACGCCTTCGTCGGAAATGTTTGTGCCTTCGAGTAACAGCGTCTCAATGTTCTTCATCTGTCCTAAGTATCGCACCCCTCTATCGCCGATGTGATCATCCCGCAGTACCAACGTGCTCAATGGCATTGCAATCACTGTCTTCAGTCCAGCATCGCTTATCTTGGTTCCACCGATTCTCAAGGTCGTAAGTTGCAGAGGAGCCAATTGCCGGAAACCAGTATCGTCAATGTCATTTTCATTGACGTTTAGATCCATCAGCGAGGACATCTTACTGATACTGGCAATGCCTTTGTTGGTTATGTGGGTGTTTTGAACTGTCAATGTATTCAACGGCAACTTTTGAATTGCCGTCAGGAAAGAATCATCGATCGGTGTGCGATCGAGGTTTAGTACTGTTAGGGGCAGCAGCGCAATTACTGTGCCAGATGTGTTGGAGATACGTGACTCGATTAATTCGAGGCGAGTCAAATCGGGTAAATTGGTGAGAGTCCGCAAGCCGTCGTCTGAAAAAGCGGAGTTTTTGAAGATCACAGAGGCGATATCGGCGTGCTGGGAGATGTTTTTTAGAGTTATATCAGTCGCATGGTCACCAACTGCCTTATACCCTCTGTCATTGAGAGCCTTGCGCTTTTTCTTTTTACCCGTACGTCGTAGGGTAGACGCCATCATACTCTTCGTCGGGACCGTTATTGTTTGGAGCGAAGATTTATTAAAGAGGAAGGCACCGCCCACAGTGAATAATAATGCCAAGCCAATTAGTACAAAGATTATCCTGGGCGATAATCTAGAAACACTGTGAGTGCCCGAAGAGTCCTGTTCTGTGGAAACTTGTCCTTTAGAGCCACTGTCTTCAAGCAGAATCCCTTGCAATCCATTCTTAAATTCCAATGGCGTTTGATATCTTTGATTTGGATCTTTATCCAGAGCCTTTAAAAGAACCCGATCAAGTTTTTCACCATATTTGATACCAGGGTTAATCGTATTTACAGGTCGAGGCATTTCTGTGGTCTGCATCTGAATTGTTTCGAGCATGCTGCCGCCTTTTATCGGTGCTTGCCCGGTGCAGATTTCATACATGACGCAACCGAGTGCATAGATGTCCGAGCGACCATCGAGCTGCTTGCCCCAACATTGCTCTGGGCTCATGTAGAGTGGGCTGCCAAACACCTCACCTGTTTGTGTTAAGGCCTGACCCTGGTCGTTTTCCGTCAATAATTTGGCGATACCGAAGTCCACTATTTTGAGCGTTTGTTTGCCGGACGAATCTTTCAATAACATGATGTTGCCTGGTTTTAAGTCGCGATGGATTACCCCGGCTTCGTGAGCACACTGCAAACCGTCGCATATAATTCCCATCAGAGATATTGCTCGCTGCACCTCGATCGATCCATTGCTAGCAATAAAATCAGCAAGCGACTGACCTTCGATATAATCCATCACCAGGTAGGGCTGCCCGTCATCTGGGACGTTGAACTCGTAAATGCGAATTACATTTGGATGATCGATTTTGCTTGCTGACATTGCTTCTTGACGGAAGCGAAGCACGTTTTTCGGATGCAAAGCTGAATGTGAATGGAGAATCTTGACGGCAACTATGCGATTGAGCAGAAGATCTTTCGCTTTGTAGACAACGCTCATACCGCCCGCTCCGAGGCAACTGATGATCTGCAGATGGTCGCCCAGAGTGGTTCCCACTAAAGGATCATTCTGCCTCAACTGAACAGCAGAGGGGATGTCTCTGCTTGGATCGAGAGTGCTTTTTTCGCTAGTTGGTGACTGTTCCGGATTCACACTGAAAGGTAAAGAGGGAAGCGCATATCTATATGCCACGCAGACCCGGTCGTTCCGCATGAACATTCCTGAATTCATGACAGCTTAGGCGGTGCAGCTGACGAGTTCAGGATCGCTTGGAGCTCGTTGAACCGAAGCCACGAGTCCGCTTGCCCATTCACCATAAGCTCAGGGGATATTTTTCCCATTATTTGGCAGAGGACTTTTCTGCAACTCTGCCAAGAGCTTGCTCATTTCAACTCTTTCTTTGTTGAAGTGACCGAGCTGTTCGGGAGTCGGTTGGTATGTTTTGCAAAATTGCAGATAATGGATTATTTGTGCAATTGCCTTTTCGCGTTGATTTCCCTCGGCATAGATATGCCCTAACTGCGCATCTGCAGTGGCGACAGAGTAAGACTTGGCTCCGTTTGAAGCCGTGGCCAACGCTTTATATCGAAGACAGTATATTTCCGCTTCGTTTTGATCACCAAGACCTCGATATACGCGAGCCATAGTTAGTAGACTCCTGGTAAGTTGTCGCGGAACAGGCTTTTCTTTCGGCCAGCCGTTAACCAGGTCAATGGATGGCTGAAGTGCACTTTTTGCTTTTCCGTATTCGCCGCTTTCAAGATAGCTTTCGACCTGAGAGCGATGAATTTCCGCTTCATCGACGGGGGTGAATTGGTTCATTCTCTTTAATATAGCTGTTCGCCGATTTAACAGTGCCACTCTCTGTGGTGAAGTTTTGGGATAGTTGAATGCCAGCAATTGGCAACACTGGACAATCATCGGATAATTTTTAGCGGGTCCGTTCTCGCATGCACGCAAACTTCTCGACGCGTCACGTAATGCGTCGCCCTTGCGCCTCAGTCCCGATTCCAGCTGAGCCAATTGGTAGTCACTCTCTGCGTCTCTCGCTTCTGGTTTTAGTGATTGAAGCATGCTCAGCGCCTCGTAGGCAGTTGTATTTGACAGCGCTTGTGTTTTCGTCCGCATATAGCACTTTGCCAATTGGTAGCAACTTTGAGCGCTTTGTTTTGACGAAGCACCATGAATAGTGATTGATGCTTTCAATGCTTCTTGCAAATATGGTTCAGCTAGTTTTGGTTCGTTATGTTCTGCGTAAGAGCGTCCCAGCAAGTATGCGCATCTTTCAAAGAGCTCATCCTTTGGATGTTTTTTGGCAATCGCATAGGCTTTTTGCAGGTATTCTCGTTCAGCCTCGAAATTCGTTCTGTGGCAGGTGTCACCTAGCGACAGCAGGCAAGTTGCAATAGTAAGATCATTTGGCATTAGATAGCGCTGCCCGATTTCGAGTGTGGTTTTGAGCATTTTTTGTGATTCGGCACAGCGCCCTGACAGGTTCAATAGTCCGGACAAGCGGATACTTTGATCGAGCAAAGCAAGCACGGAATCTCGTTCTTTGTGCGCATCGGTTTTTCTCAGGGCATCAATAATTATTTGAGTATCCATTGATTTATGAACAAGTCTGTCGATGTCTTTTTCGTATACTTTTCGATCGCGACTTGTTAGATCATAAAGATCGCTCAAGCCCTCCAGCGTAGATAGTTCGTATTCGGTGCCAATGTTTTTTGCAAGCTTTTTACTTTTTTCATACTCCTGCTCAGCGGTTTTGTATTGACCTGTGTTTACAGCTTCTTGAGCGGCCAGGTCGGCGTTGATCCAAGAAAGTTCGGGGTTTTCTGCCGGGCGATTTGATGGTGGAGAGGGAGCGATCATAGGGGTGGCATTATGTGATTGACGATGCAGTGCTTGGTTGGAAATGAAAATGCAAATTACGATTGCTATAGACGCAACCGCAGCCAGTATCAATGAATATGGGGCAAGTTTCTCCTTCTTTTGTGCTATCGATTTGTTGCGTGCTAACTCCAACTGCAACTTGATCCTATCCAGTAAACCACTGGCACCAGAACCGGCATTCAATTCCTGAATAGCGGCTTTAAAATCGTGAACTGATTGGTATCGCTGCGCCGGTTGCTTGGCCATCGCCTTGAGCAAAATTGTATCAATCTTATCTGCGTTTTTTATGCCTGGAAAGCGCTCTTTAACTGGTTTTGGAATAGCAGACGTTTGCATTTGAACGGTTTCTAGCATGGTGTTGCCCTTGAATGGGGGCTTGCCCGTGAGCATTTCGTACATAACGCAGCCGAGGGCGTATATGTCAGACCTTTTATCCACCGGTTCTCCGTGGCACTGTTCTGGGCTCATGTATAGTGGGCTGCCGACCAAGTCTCCTGTTCGAGTTAACGACGGAGAATCTTCATCTTCATTGTGCAGCATTTTTGCGATGCCGAAATCTACGATCTTGACTGACTGCTGTCCATCTTGATCCTTCACCAACATGATATTTCCAGGTTTCAGATCGCGATGAATCACCCCTGCTTTGTGTGCGTGTTCTAAACCCTCGCAGACTTTAGTCATAATCGAGATCGTTCTTCTCAATTCGATTGCACCATTCTTGGCAATGAATTCTGCCAGCGACGAGCCTTCCAAGTAGTCCATAACCAGGTACGGCTGACCCTGTTCGGGTACGTTAAATTTGTAAACTCGAACTATGTTTGGATGATCCAGCTTGCTGGCGGCCACTGCTTCGTATCTGAAGCGTTTAATGCCTTTAGGTACTGCCGAATGAGATCGAAGAACTTTCACGGCTACAGTTCGGTAAAGCAAAAGGTCCTTAGCCTTGTATACAACACTCATGCCACCTCGGCCCACGCAGCTCAAAATTTGTAGGTGACCGGCAAGAGTACTGCCAATCAACGGATCGGTTAAGGTTGATTCAATTGTGTCACCCTGGGGAGCTAGGCCAGCTGTCTCCTGGGGGAGTTCAATGTCGTCGGAAGGCACTGTGCACCAAACAATCTTGGTCTCCACGTGCTTTTTATGCCCTGATTTAAATTTCGGCAATCAGTCTAAAGGAAAGCTTCTGAATCAGTTCGTTTAAGAGACACTGACTAGTTGTACCAAATACGCGGCGATGTGTGACTTGTCGTTAACTGACCCCGGTGATTATTTGGCAACAGCTGCCTTCTGGAAGTCTGCCAAGAGTCTGCTCGATTCAACTTTATTTTTATTGAACTGATCAAGTTGTTCGGGAGTAGGCTTGTATGTTTTGCAGAATTGAAGATATCTGGTTAACGGTGCAATTGCTTTCTCGCGTTGATTTCCCTCCATGTAAGTTATCCCTAATTGCGCATCTGCCAAAGCGACATAGTATGACTTCGCTCCGTAGGCCCTAGTAGCCAACGATTTATACTGAAGATAGTATTTTTCCGCTTCATTTTGATCACCAAGACTGCGATATACAACCGCCATAGTCAAGACGCTGTCGATAAGTTGTCGCGGGACGGGCTTACCTTTCGGCCAGCCGTTGACAAGGTCTATGGATCGCTGTAGTGCTCTTTTTGCTCTCCCGTATTCTCTTCCTTCAAGGTAGCCTTCAGCTAGAAAACGGCCAATTTCCGCTTCCTTGACGGGGGTGAGTAGGTTCATTCTCCTTAGAATTGCTGTTTGTCGATTTGACAGTGCCACTCTCTGTGGTGAGGTTTTGGGATAATTGGTTGCCAGCAAATGGCAACATTCAGCAATCATCGGATAATTTTTAGCGGGTTCGTTCTCGCATGTACGCAAACTTCTCGATGCGTCACGTAATGCGTCGCCCTTGCGCTTCAGTCCCGATTCCAGGCGAGCTAATTGGTAATCACTCTCTGCATCTCTTGCTTTTGGTTTTAGTGATTGAAGCATTGTAATGGCCTCGAGGGCAGTAGCGTTTGAGAGCGCTTGTGTTTTCGTCTGTACATAGCACAGTGCTAATTGATAGCAACTTTGAGCGCTTTGTTTTGACGAAGCACCATGAATAGTAATTGATGCTTTCAATGCTTCTTGCAAATATGGCTCAGCTAGTTTTGGTTCATCATGTTCGGCGTAGGAGAGTCCGAGCAAGTATGCGCATCTTTCAAAGAGCTCATGCCGTGGATGTTTTTTTGCAATAGCATATGCTTTTCGGCGGTATTCTCGTTCAACATCGAAATTCGTTATGTGAAAGGTGTCACCTAGCGACAGTAGGCAATTTGCGATAGTAATATCATCTGGCTTTAGATAGTGCTGGCCGGCTTCGAGTGCGCTTTCGAGCAATTTTTGCGATTCGGAATAGCGCCCTGATAGGTTCATTTGATGGGATAAGTGGATACTTTTATCGATCAACGCAAGCACCGAGTCTCGTTCTTTGTGCGCATCGGCCGTTTTCAGGGCATCAATCAATATTTGAGCATTCATTGATTTATGAACAAGTCGGTCGATGTCTTTTTCGAAAACTTTTCGATCGCGCCTTGTTAGATCATAAAGATCGCTCAAGCCCTCCAGCGTAGACAGTTCATATTCAGTGCCAATGTTTCTTGCAAGCTTGTCACTTTTTTCATACTCCTGCTCGGCGGATTTGTATTGACCTGTGTTTACGGCTTCTTGAGCGGCCAGGTCAGCGTTGGTCCAAGCAAGTACGGGGTTTTCTGCTGTCGGATTCGGTGGTAGAGATAGAGCGGTTGGTGTCGATTCATGTGATTGACGATGCAGCGGTTGGTTGGAAATTAAAATGCAAATTGCGATTGCTATGGATGCAACCATAGCCAGTATCAATGAATATGTGGCAAGTTTCTCCTTCTTTTGTGCTATCGATTTGTTGCGTGCTAACTCCAACTGCAACTTGATCCTGTCCAGTAAACTACTGGCACCAGAACCGACATTCAATTCCTGAATCGCGGCTTTAAAATCAGGCACTGATTGGTATCGCTGCGTCGGTTGCTTGGCCATCGCCTTGAGCAAAATTGTATCAATCTTATCTGCGTTTTTTATGGCTGGAAAGCGCTCTTTAACTGGTTTTGGAATAGCAGACGTTTGCATTTGAACGGTTTCTAGCATGGTGTTACCCTTGAAGGGGGGCTTGCCCGTGAGCATTTCGTACATAACGCAGCCGAGGGCGTATATGTCAGACCTTTTATCCACCGGTTCTCCATGGCACTGTTCTGGGCTCATGTATAGTGGGCTGCCGACCAAGTCTCCTGTTCCAGTTAACGACGGAGAATCTTCATCTTCATTGTGCAGTATTTTTGCGATGCCGAAATCTACGATCTTGACTGACTGCTGTCCATCTTGATCCTTCACCAACATGATATTTCCAGGTTTCAGGTCGCGATGAATCACACCTGCTTTGTGCGCGTGTTCTAAGCCCTCACAGACTTTGGTCATAATCGAGATCGCTCTTCTTAATTCGATTGCACCATTCTTTGCAATGAATTCTGCAAGCGAGGAGCCTTCCAAGTAGTCCATCACCAGATACGGTGCACCTTGATCCGGGACGTTGAACTCGTAAACTCGAATTATGTTTGGATGATCAAGCTTGCTCGCGGCAATTGCTTCATATCTGAAGCGTTTAATGCTTTTAGGTAGTAGTGCCGAATGAGATCGAAGAACTTTCACGGCTACAGTTCGGTAAAGGAAAAGATCCTTTGCTTTGTATACAACACTCATGCCACCCCAGCCCAGGCAGCTCAAAATTTCTAGATGCCCGGCAAGAGTAGTGCCGATCAACGGATCGGTTAATGTTGATTCAATTGTGTCACCCTGAGAAGCTAGCCCAGCGGTCTCTAGGGGAGCCCCAATGTCATCGGCTGTCACTGTGCACCAAACAATCTTGGTCTCGACGGGTCTCCACGGGCTCTTTATGCCCCGTATTAAATTCCAGCAATCAGTGCATTTGGGAAAATTTCGGAACTAATTTGGCTGAACTTTATTCAAACGGCTATGATTAGACAAAGTTTTACCAAATATGTGTCGATGCTTGGCTTTTACGTTTATCAATTTGTTCCGATCATGCTTCTTGAAGCTATAGTTCTGTGGCGTCTCAAGTGGGGTGGATTTAAAATTTGCCTCATTGATTCGTTGATGATCAATTTCGCGTCGTTCATTGGTCTCCTACTTGGTCTCGGCCCCTACATAACAGGGTCCGGCATTTGGGGACTGACCTTATTTGGTACTTATTCGATCATGGTGGAAGGCGCTTTTTTGATGCTCCTCGAACGGCATCCACTAAAACAAGTTTGGCTTGCAGTCTTGATCGCAAATCTGTCGAGCTGCATTATGCTAGGTATTGAGACCCTATTTATGGTGCCGACCAAAGGCTAACCGAGATGAACGGTTTTACCAAGATTTTTTTACTGCCTTCAATTTGTGTCACCATATATGGTTGTTCTACAACCAACCCTGTCGATGACAAATCTTGGAAAAAAAGTTTTGATGACGGTTATCAGTCAATGCGCACCCGAGATCTGGGTCGGGCTGAGTCCAACTATCGTGATGCGCTGACAATCGCTCAAACATTTCATAAAGGCGATGTTCGGTTGGCCAAAACTTTCGAAGCTTTAGGGGATGTGTATCTTGCTGAAAACAAAACAGAAGATGCTAAGCGAGTTTACTCCAGCGCTTACGCTGAGTACAAAGCGCTCTGGAAACCACACGACAGCAGCTTGGATAACCGTGATTACGCGCTTGGATTAGCTACAAATGCCCTTCACTTAGCAAACTTTTCCTTCGATTCTCTTCGCTTAGATGATGCTCAACGTCTCTATGACGAGGCTCTTTCAGTTGAAGAATCTGAGCTAGGTTCGGACGCTCTGAAGAGACAGATTTACGAAGGCAAGGCCAAATTATATAAGTTGACTGGTCGCGAGTCCGAAGCCGAGAAGATTCAAGCACAAATTGCCGATCTAAAAGGCATGCCCTCTGTCGATGACATGGACAATATGTCATGGAAAGCGCTGCAGGTCGCAGGCGACGAGGCTTTCCAGGCCGGAAGCATAGTCAAGGCTGAGAAGCTTTTCAATGCTGGTTTGCAACGAGCAGACGGTCCTGTTCAATCAGCTGAGAGCTTGCGCGGGGTGGCCAGGATTTACGATCAACGCAAGGAATTCAGTCATGCCATCGCTACTCTAGAACAAGCTCGACGGTTGATACCACGCAATGATGATCGCAGATTGGATCTCGCTGATAATTTGAACAGCGCCGGATGGAGTTACTTTCAGGCGAAAGATTACGCCAATGCCGAAAAAATGTTTCTCGAGTCCGTCAAATTGGTGCATCTCGGACAACATCACGATTCTGAGCGAGCAAAAGTCTCTTTTCAGGGTTTAACCAAAGCTTATAGCGAAGAGGGACGTGATGCAGATGCTGAGAAATTTGCCCAACGCAAGCTGGCGCTAACGCTCGAACTCTATGGCAAAAAAGACAGCCGTTACGCCGAAGATTTGTTGGCAGTTACTATTTTGCAAGCTAAGCAGAAGAAAAATGCTGAGGCCGCTAAAGGATTTTTAGAGGTCATTCAATTGGAGGAAGGCAATCCTAGCCCAAGATACATGCTGGCCGCGCTGGACTCTTACGCCAAATTTTTGCGTGATACAAAACAAGATGCACTCGCCGATACTATCGAGCTGAAGGCAAAAAATTTGCGTGCCGAATTTGAGTAGTAAACTCGAACATCGAGTTCATTCAATCTTTGTTAACTTCTGACAACCTGCTCCAGCAAAAGAGCATATTGGTATAACGACCAAGTACCGGAACTAAGACGAACCCAAACGCTCCTCAGTGAGAAGCTGGCGGCGCCGTTGCTTGTAAAAAATGTTCGAGGAACTCTTAAATGGATTGGCTGCTTAGAACAGAATTTTGGGCTACTTTCCTGACCCTAACTGGCTTAGAAATAGTCTTGGGAATCGACAATATCATTTTTCACTCGCTTACTATTGCCAATCTGCCTCAACAGTTTCAGCGCAAGGCGAAAATTGCAGGCATGTCTTTGGCTGTATTGATGCGATTTTTGCTACTTTGGGCTCTTGTCTGGTTCATGAGTTTGTCAAAGGCATTGCTGGTGGTGCAAGGTAATGAAATTTCTGCACGCGATCTAGTCTTGCTTAGTGGCGGTGGTTTTCTTGTAATTAAAAGCTGCTTGGAGCTGTGCAAGTTAGCTGCAGCAACTCAAGGCAAGAAGCGAACAACGATTATTCCCACCGCGATCAGTATGTCTAACTGCATTGCCCAGATTGTTGTTTTAGACATTGTTTTCTCGCTTGATTCTGTAATCACGGCAGTTGGCATGGTCAGTGACATGCGTGTGATTATGCTTGCAGTCTTAGTCTCTGTTGCTGTGATGATGTTTTTCTCTGACGCAGTGAGCAGATTTTTAAGTGCCCGTGAGAGGCTTCGCATTCTCGCATTCTGTTTTATTGCTTTAGTCGGCGCGGTTTTGATCGCGGAAGGCTTAGGTGTGGCTGTGCCTAAGAGCCACATTTATGTTGCCGGTGGATTCGCTCTCCTGCTCGAGTACGGTATCAGTCGTCTTGCCTCGCAAAAGAAAGAACAGCGACAACTGTTTATATCAAAATTTCCGAAATTTCAGTTTTCAGTGGACACACTAATGAATGCAGCACCGCCTGAAATCTCTGCTGTCGAGCCAGCGGTGCACTGTGTTGGATGCCAGGCTGAAAACAGGTTTGGTTACTGTTTCTGCATAGACTGCGGAGAGGGGCTCGGTAATGTGCGCTTAGAACTTGGCAAAGTAGATTATCCACTGGCCTCAGGATGATTTCGCGCCATTTTGCATTTGTCTTTTAAATGTCAACACAACTGCCACTTGCTGATTCCAACTTTCAGGACTAGATGTGTCGAAGCGCTTTGCAAATGAGCAAATCGACTGACTATTCATATGTGGAACCTGCTTCTTAGTTTCTGGCTAAATGACTTTTGAGGCGAAACACTGCTGGCATCTGCGGTGCTGTTCAGCGGCATGCCACCATGCTTGGCCAGCCAATCAAATGTGTCATTCAACACGACCGGTTTAATGAAGGCGGTGCCCAGTAAGATGTGTCCGCAGCCTGATATTTCCTGTAGCGACTTATCGGAAGTTTTAAAACCATCGAACACCCGACCGACCGAATGTGCATTGACGATTTGATCGTCGCTGCCTTGAATTAACAACACAGGAATAGAACGCGGCACCTCACTGGCAAGGACAGGCATTTGACTGATGAAGTTCATCGTTCCAATTAGGTTCAAGGCTGATTGTTGGCTTTTATTTAGCGGATCGTGCACCATTTCGTCCGCTGTTCTCTTATCGTCAGAAACGTATTTGGCATAATAGTCGGTTAGATCTACCGGAGCGACGAGTTTGGCCATGCCGATCATGAATTGCTGACCCATACCACCAGGTTTGTGAATGTGTGGCTCCACTCCGGCGGCGCACAGAATTAATCCTTTAATCGCTTTTGGTTCGTTGATCACGGCTTTGAGAAGAACGGCACAACCAGCGCTTTCTCCCATACCAAATATTTTGGCTCCAGGGTGGTCTTTGCGCAGCCGAACCAGGAGGCGGCTCAAGTCATCGCAACTTATATTGAAGTCGTTGTTGGTGCTCGTTTTGCCTATCCATCTGCCGTGTCCGCGCAAATCCGGAGCAACGACCAGGTAACCCTTTTCGGCCAGCGTCCTGGCAAGCACCTCGAAGCAGGCGCCCTGCTGAGTAAATCCATGCACTGCGACAAAAATCAGGTTTGGGTTGGCGTTATTGTCGTCCTGCCACTCGTAAAGCGGGATGCCCAGCTTCTGAGAGATGGCGCCGTTATCGCTGCGCAGCACTGCGGCCAAGCACGATGGCGCCCAAGAAAGGCCAATCACGCTTGCCGCCACAGCCAGTCTGAGAATCAGCTTACGCAGGGGATGCGGACCGAGGATGAGGTTGTCTATTTGCACATGCTCGTACGGTGGAGATACTTCTTATAGAGACGAACAGAATCGCATTTTGGTCCTTCATTAAACGGTCAGTCGCCTCAGCTAGATTAGAAGCTGTCAGTGTTTTGGATTTGTAAATTCCTGTAAAATCCACAACGTCATACCCGAACCAACTTGGAAGCGAACCACATGAGTGCAACCATGACCGATGTTATTTGGCAACCCAAGGGCGAATACCTCAATAGCCGCGTCGCAGACTTTATGAATAAGCACGGGCTGAAAGACTGGCAGCAGCTTATCAAGAAGTCTTCTGACGACACTGAGTGGTTTTGGCAATCGGCAGTTGAGTACATGGGCTTCCAGTGGAGTCGACCCTACGATCAACTCATGGATCAGTCAGGTGGATTTCCTTGGACAAAATGGTTCGTCGGCGGTCAGATCAACATCGCCGCAAATTGCTTGGATTGGCAGCTTGAAGCCGGACACAAGTCTGGAGCAAGAACCAGCGTCGGCAGAGATCACATGGCATTAATTTGGCAGGGCGAAGATGGAGCGACTCGCAAACTAACTTATGGCGAGCTCAACGACATGTCGGGCAAAGTGGCGGCTGTTTTAACGAAGCTTGGTGTGCAAGCTGGTGATGCGGTTGGCATTTATATGCCGATGGTACCGGAAGTGGTGGCAGTGTTATTCGGCTGTTTAAAAGTCGGAGCCGTGGCGGTTCCCGTATTCAGTGGCTATGGCGCCCAAGCGTTGGCGGCTCGGATCGAGGATTCCGAGGCAAAGGTTCTGTTCACCGCGGATTTTGGCAAAAGAAAAGGTAAATTGATCAACATCAAAAATGACGTTGATGAAGCTGCCAAAAAATTGCCTGGGCTAAAGCACGTGGTGGTACTTAAACACGTCGGCAACTCAATCAACTGGGTGGACGGGCGTGATCTTTGGTTTGATGAAGTTGTTGATGCGGCGGCTCCGGCACCGACCAAAATGGATTTACCGGCCGAACATCCTTCCATGTATTTGTACACGTCGGGAACAACAGGTAAGCCTAAAGGCTGCGTCCATACTCATGCTGGTGCTTTGGCGCAGATCGCCAAAGAACTGGGCTTCACGTATGATGTGCGCCCAGACGATGTGTTCTTCTGGGTATCGGATATCGGCTGGATGATGGGTCCATGGGAGATGATCGGTGTCACTTTTTGGGGCGGCACCATCGTCATTTTTGAAGGAGCACCAACCCATCCAACACCGGATATCTTGTGGCAGATGGTTGAACATCATAAGGTAACAACCCTCGGTATAAGCCCCACCGCGATCCGTAGCTTACGAACCTTCGGTGATGAGTGGGTGCACAAACATGACTTGAGCACTCTGCGCATGCTCGGCTCAACAGGCGAAGCTTGGGATGAAGACAGCTACATGTGGTATTTCGACAACGTGGGCGGAAAACGCTGTCCGATCATGAATATTTCGGGCGGAACTGAAATCGTTGGCTGTTTGCTCATGCCATTGCCCGTGATGCCAATCAAAGCTTGCTCCTTGGGTGGCGCTGGGCTTGGAATGGATGTCGATGTTTTCGATGAAGCTGGAAACAGCATCAAGAATGCCATTGGACACTTGGTTTGCAAAAAGCCAGCGCCGTCTATGACCAAGGGATTCCTCAAAGATCCAGATCGATATTTGGAGACGTATTTCAGCAAATTCCCCGGAGTCTGGTATCACGGAGATTGGGCCAAAGTGGATAACGATGGTGCCTTTTTCTTATTTGGTCGCTCTGATGACACCATTAAAGTTGCTGGCAAAAGAGTCGGTCCAGGCGAGGTCGAATCAGTCTTGGTAGAGCATACAAAAATAGCAGAGGCTGCTGTAATCGGCGTTCCTCACGAAATAAAGGGCGACGCACTGGTTTGTTTTGTGGTTTTAAATCCAAACATTGACGAATCGGCAGAACTGGAAAAGGAACTGAGATACATGGTGGGAGAGCGCCTCGGTGCGGTACTCAGACCCGAGATCGTGCATTTCGTCCAGTCATTGCCGAAAACGCGGTCCGGAAAGATTGTTCGTGCAACGATCCGACGTCGTTACCTGGGCGAGCCCGTCGGTGATCTATCTTCGGTAGAAAATCCTGATGCCCTCGAGTCAATCAAACCATTGGCCGTAAAGTAGTGACATTAAAGGGGTGGGGACATACCCCTATACTTTTTCACTTCGATTAATATGTTAAGCAAAAAAGGCGGAGTTTGCCAAAGCTGGGAAGCCTTGAGCATCATTGGTTTCCGAGATTGGTGAAGTCCGGAAACCCTGATGTAACATAGCTTTACTTGTGCTGAGACAACAAAAAAGAAGAGGGATCCGCCTGCCATTAATGTACAAAAATCGCCCTCCGCACCTAATACACCTTAGTAATTTGATTGAATGACTTCTCTCCAAAGCCCTTGCTTATATTTAATAGGCTTAACCAAGTTGCCCAATGTCATGGGCATTAGGGGATAATCTAATCGGGTCGATGCAGCGCTGCCCGCAAGTAGCCTCTCCCCGTGCCCGTCCGATGACCTGGTTCTCAGGAGACAAGAATGAGTACAAATCGAATCGTGTGGTTGCAAGTTCTGGCAGTTGGAATCGTTCAACTCCAAAGTGCAGCTCTAGCTGAAGAGACATTGCGCGCTGATACGCCACGTCTTGATACCACACCTGTCACTAAGCGAGCACCGTTAAGTGGACAAATTAGTGTACGAGCAAAAAATGAGCATGTTGAGACGCACAAGGCAGCGATAGCCAGCCCCGCGCCGACAAAAGTGGTGAAGGCCGCGCCTCCAAAACCGACTTTAAGCGCATCAGCGAGCAGCTTTAGAGGCGCGCCGATGCAAAGCACTCTAGATCGCAATCGCGACTTGATGCGCGGTTTCACTCGCGACTTCAACAACTACAATCCTTACGCGATGCGAATTCAGGCTCAGCGACCTAAGTGGACCAATCCCGACGATGCTCCGTACAGATGGGGACAATGTGGCACCGGCGGATACTATGACACTACCGGCATCTACAAAGGACCAATGGTTTGGGGCGACAAGCTCGCGGCCTTAGGTGGACGCTTCTTTGACGGCACGCCAGTTCCCAAGGGTGAAGTAAAGATCAATGCCCTCGGTCATATCTGGTGGCAGAATCAACTGTCGAACAATTTCGTCAAACGTGAAGACCTACGCAAACAGGGCTTCAACGAATAAGTTCGGTTCGAAATCACGCAAGTCGTCCATCTGTTCTCCTAGTCCAATCAATTTGACTGGAATTTTCAGTTCGCGCGCCACACTGAATACGACACCACCTTTTGCGCTGCCATCAAGTTTGGTCAGGATCACACCAGTCAATGGACAGACTTCTGTGAATACTTTTGCTTGCTGTAAACCGTTCTGACCGATTGACGCATCTAATACCAAGAGAGCTTCTAGGGGCTGGTCTGCGGCGTGTTTTTCCACAACACCACGAACTTTTTTCAACTCTGACATTAGATTTGCTTTGTTATGCAACCTGCCTGCGGTGTCGATTACCAACGCATCGTATTTTTCTTCTTTCGCTCTTTGAATTGCCGCAAAAACCACGGCACCCGGATCAGATCCATCCTGCAAACGAACGATATCTACTCCTGCACGCTCTGCCCAGATCTCCAATTGTGTTTCTGCTGCCGCGCGGAATGTGTCGGCAGCAGCCATCAGAACGCGCTTACCCTCTTGCTTCAGACGCCAGGACAACTTGCCGATGCTCGTTGTCTTTCCGGTGCCGTTCACGCCAACTACCATGTAGATGTTTAACTTGCCTGGAGTGTAATTGAGTTTGCAGCTTGGAATATCGGCAAGCATTGCCGTGAACTCCGCTTTCAAGAAAGACTCCACATCGCGGCTGTTCCAGCCTTTGGACTTAGCTTCTTTGCGTAGGTGTGAGATCAAAAGTTCTGCAGTCGAGAGACCTAAATCAGCGCGGATCAATTTTTCTTCGATGTCTTCAAGGTAGTCTTCATCGATGGCGCGCGGCGGAGGCGGTGGCGGGGGTGGCGCCACTGCTTGATTCTGACTGCTGCCAGAGTTTATGCCGGCGTACTCTTGAACATTCGCCTCATCCTCAGAACCTCTGTCGACTACAGAGTCGACCACGGCGCTTTTGGTTCTAGCCAGGGCCGTCTTCAGTTTGCCTAAAGTTGAACCCCACCAGTTCTTGCCTTGCTGTTGCTGTTCTTGTGCTTCTTGTTCGTCGCTCATAATTCTCGTTTAAAGTTTGCTCAAACTCTGATCGTCCACATTGATCTCTGTCTGCTCACGCTCTCTGAATGTGCCTTTGAGGCGAAAGTGTTTTGCTTCTTCAGATAAATCAGAGAGCACACCATTGATGAATTTGGCCGCTTTCTCGTCGGCAAATCGATGAGCCAGCTCAACCGCTTCACTGATCGCTACGTTGACTGGCACGTCATCAATGAAGAAAGCCTCTGCGCAAGCCAGTCTCAGGATGTCGCGATCGATGCTGACCATCCGATCCACATTCCACTTCGCTTTTGCAAATTTGATAAACTCGTCGATTTGGGCGCGATGTTCAACATACACAGTGATGATGCGCACCAAAAATTCGCGCACTTCGTTTTTATCATTTTTGGGAACGTAACTTTGCCCGGCGTGCCCGCAGTTTTTGCACTCAACTGTGAGCGGCATTGTTCCTTCCAGCATAGCTAAATCAGGAACGTCTAGCGCTTCGGCAGCAAAGTTCAAAGCGCGATCCAATTTCTCCACAGCTTCTTTCAATTGACCCGTTGTTACCGGGACTGGACGCATCTCATCAATCGCGTCTTTGTTGCGTGGATGATCGAATTCGATGTCTGCCAGTGACTGAGAGCAGTTGAGCAAAAGTGCGTTTGCATCAGCTAAGTTTTGTTTTGCGTAATCGCAAAGCATTCTCACTGACTTGGAAACGATCACATCCAGGTCTTGCTTTTCCAGCTTCTCGCGGTCTTTCGGAAGTTGCGGCATGACAATCACCGCTAATTCTCGTGCTATTCGACGTCCTGTTGCCACTTGTTTTTACCGATGAGAGTCCGCGCCACAAGCGATAGTGCTTGCTTTTTACGAGCCATAGATGTCACATGTTACCATGACGACCTGTTCACGGTAGATTCCTGTCTGAGCGCTTAAAATGTCGCAAAAAGGAAATGTTTGATTTGACGGTGTCAGATTCATGCGTATAACAGGTGGCGAAGCGAGAGGCCGCTTGGTTCCAGGCCCTGATGGTTTGGCAGTTCGACCGACTGCCTCGAAGATAAGGCAGGCTTTTTTTAACATTTTGCAAGCAAAAGTTGGCCAATGCGATTTCCTTGATGTCTTCGCCGGCACTGGACTTATGGGGTTGGAAGCTCTTAGCCGAGGTGCCCACTCTCTAGTCTCGGTAGAGGCGGATCGCCGCATGGTCAAGTCGTTGGAAGAAAGTTTGAAATTACTTGGATTCGAAGCTGAAGTAATAGCCGGTGATTACAGGCATATTCTTTCAACATTGCCGCCACTCAAATTTGACATCATCTTTGCCGATCCACCTTACAAGACGAATTACCCAGTTGGTGTTGTAGAAACAGTCGAGCACTACGAATTGTTGAAAGAAGGCGGCGTTCTGGCCATTGAACATGTTCGCGGCTACCGATTCGCTGATCAAGAAGGCGCATTACAGGTCTACGATCGCCGTCAATATGGGCAGACAGTTCTATCTTTCTTTCGCAATCAAACCGATCAAACTGTTATCCTAGGATAGTCTATGCGCAAGCTGCTCGACTCAACCTTGACTAGGTTTAGAGTGATGCTAATTGAGCATGCTGATCGACGGAAAGGGCGATTCTATGTCAGACGAGCAGAAACAGATTCGCATCGGCGATCTTTTGATGCAATCTGGAATTTTAACCTCTGACTATATTCGTAATGCTCTTCACAACTTCGAGGAACGTGGATTGCCGATTGGCAAAGTGTTGGTGATGTCCGGTTATCTGACTGAGCCGCAACTGCGCACAGCTCTAGAAGTTCAGTCTCTGGTCAATGATGGATTGCTTCCGCTAGAGGTCGGCATCGCCGTTTTGCAGATCGCCCACAAGGAAAAAATTCCACTTGCAGAAGCGCTACAGTTATCGGGTTTTGTCCAACCGGAAGATCAACTGACAAATAAATTGGGACAATTGTTGGTGTCCGCCAATATTGTCAGCAACAAAGAACTAGACGAAGCACTGCAGACGAACGTTCGAACTGGATTGCCTCTTGGACACATATTCTGTTTTCGTGGATTTGTGTCGCAAGCACTAATCTATACTGCTTTGCTTGCTCAACAACTAATACGTCGAGGCATGATTGGTCGAGATCAAGCAATCCAGGGGCTGAGAAAAGCATCGGAGCGCGAGCGTAATCTGGAAAAAGCGGACGTGAATCGAGGCTTCATCCGCCTGCCCATGAAGCCTTCGTTGAAATTGGGTGAACTCTTTATGGAGGCTCACATGATCACCGAGCAGCAGCTGCTCGATGCGTTGCACCGTTCACTGATGATGGGCGCCTTCATTGGTGAGGTATTTATCGAGTCCCGCTTGGCTACACGAGAAGTCGTTGAGGCTGGCATCGAGATCCAAGAGATGTTGGACAACGGCACACTTACCGCGCCTCTTGCCACTGAAAGTTTGCTGATGGTGCGTGCCGATAATGTTCCTTTGTATCGAGCTGTTGCTGAAGTGGCGATCTTCAGACAACGAAAAAATAAATCTGTTCAGTTGATGGAAATTCTCACATCATCTGGTGCGGTGACACTGATCAACGTACCGAACGATATTCAAGAATGTCTGGAAGTTAACTACAATCAAGCTGCAGATGTCTGCAAGCTTTTGCTGCAATACAATCTGGTCAATGAAAGAGCACTATACGGCGCCTTGCGAAGCGTGTATTTGATCGACGAAAAGGTGGTCAATTTTCAGCAGGCAATAATGGCATTAGATTTTGCCTTGCGGGCTAATCTGACTTTCGACGAAGCGATTTTCCAACTTGGTTGGACAACAAGAACGCGCTTGCGAGTGCCCCCGGGAGAATAATTGAAAGTGCCTGTCTAATGATCAGACCCAGTCATTGGCGGTGGACCGATATCTTTTTCAGTGGCCTTTCCATTCGAGATGGCAATCCATCGATGCAATTCTGACAATTTAAAATCCGAATTCTGCAAAAACTGACCCAAGACTTGAGCATCTGTTTTGGTAATTACAGTTTCTTCCAAAGCCTCATCATCAGCCAGATTGATTATGGTGTCAAAATACTTGGCGATTAGTTTTAGCATCGCATATTGATCGGCAGAAAATAGATTTGGCTGCGTAAGGGCAGCGGCCATTTCTGCACGAGAGATGCCGTTGTTGTCAGGATCGAGCGTCGCGAATGAGCGATTGAGCAACTCGATCAGTTGCTGACCAGGAAGCTCTTCTTCTGGGTTACGATAATTTTCTAACGCACGGTCTTCCATGGTTCCACCAAGCAGCCAGACCACGTCTTTCAGCATGCTGCTGGCAGCGTTTTCTTTATCGTTGTTGTTGTTGTTGTTGTTGTTCGGTCGCGGCATTTTTTACTCTGCAAAACTAGTAAATGGATTTAATTGCACTTAGTCTCAAATCTTCATTCTGCCTTTGCGGCATCAGCACTGGTCTGTTCTGCTAAGGAGGCTGTTGTTGTTGTTGTTGTTATTGTTGTGCCTGCGGGCACTGCTTCTGGTGGCACTGCCATTCTGCCTGTCGTTGTACTTGGATACTTTAGGCGCTCGTGGTGCAAGGTTCGCCAAACATGGACGAAAGCTTTCTTGACGCCCTCTAACTCGGCGTACGTCAATCCGGATTCGTTGAATTGACCGTCGTCCCATCGATTTTGGAATACCTTGGTCATCGCTTCTTCAACTTCCTCTTGCGATGGATCCTTCATGCTGTGCGTTACGGCCTCTGATACATCAGCTAACATCACTATGGATGTCTCTTTTGATTGGGGCTTAGGCCCTGGATAGCGGTAGAAGTTTGGGTCCACATTATCTGTGCCATCTCTAAGGCATGCCTTGTGATAAAAGTAGGCCATCAATGAAGTGCCTTGATGCATCGGAATGAAATCCTGAACGGCTTGAGGAAGTCCATATTCTTTCGCCAAGGCAATGCCATCGGTCACATGGGCCAGCACTCGATCTCGGCTGTCTTCCGGAGACATCGAATCATGAGGATTTTTGTCGCCAAGTTGGTTCTCGATGAAATATTTAGGTCGCACCATCTTGCCGACATCGTGATAAAAGGCTCCGGCTCGAACAAGATTAACATCAGCCCCGATGCCGCGAGCTCCCGCCTCGGCTAGATTAGCCACGGCCAGGCTGTGTTGATACGTGCCCGGCGCGTTCTCTTCCAGTTTGCACAAGAGCGGTTGATCCGCGTCGGTAAGTTCGGCAAGCCGGAACGGTGTCAACATTCCAAAAATGCTTTCTAAGAATGGTAGCGAGCCGATCGATATGATAGCCAGAATTATGCCACCAAAAAATTCATAGGTCAGACCTTTGAACAATATTGTTGGAGAGTCCACGCCATGCACCAGTGATGCGATTACGTAGCCGAGCCCCTGCGCAACCGCCATGATCAAGCCTGTCGACATTAAGGCGTGACGCTTCTTTGAGTAGAAGCCGATGGCCGCACCAGCCGCGGTGCAAAGGGCGACCAGGTTATTGAAATCCAGCAAGCCATCAACGCCGAGGAATATTGCAATAGGCACAGTTACTGCGATCGCCACTCGCTGACCCAAAAAAATTGTCAGAATTAGCGCTGCAGCAGACAATGGCACTATCTGGGGGAATGATTTCCCCCAAACAGCAGACAACGCAAACACCACCACTGATACCGTGTACATAAGGCCAATCGACGCGGTAGAGAACAAATGCTTCGGTTCCAAGGCGAACAAAAAGAGGGCCACGAGGGAGACCGCGGCTGCCAGCGACAATGCCAATCCAAACACAAAAGGCCAGCGATTTGTCTCGCTCAGGCCCATTGTTTGCAAAATTTCGACAGTTTCCGGCGTGATCGTGTTGTTCTTTTTGACAATTAGTTCACCAACGGTGATCTGCTTCATCACAGGCTTCACCGTTACCGCATTGAGCGCCGCTTTGTTTTCCGTAGCGGCTAAATCAACTTCCATATTTGGATGAAGTTGAGAGCAGATTAGTTGAGCGGTGGCTTGTCGCAGTGGCGCTGCCCAATCCTCGGGCAGAAATTCAATCGCGGTCTCAATCCATGAATCCGGCTCTTCTGGAAGTCGGTGAAAAATGCGAATGATGCGGTCGCCCGTTTTTTTCACAGTTGTCTTGTATGCGGCAAGATCGCTGTCTTGAACTGACAAGGCGATAGTGATTCCAAATGGTGGCAGATTAGCATTTTCCGCTTTGATTTTTTTCAAAATCTCTCGTTGCGATCTCAGTTCTGTTTCTGTAAGTTCCAGACGAGCCGCTTCTGCTTTGACGCCGCTGGCAAACGCCGAATCAGCCGCTGCCAACAGATTCTGGTACTCCAGAACACCTGTGCTCGCCTTGTTAGGGACCGCGTGCAAGCCTGCGGCGTGCAATTTGCCGATTTCATTGAGCAAATTGGCGATCGCTTGCTGCGTCTTTTTGTCTTCGTCTTTGTTTGTTTTGAAAACGGGCATTACTGCCTGGCGAGCTCGCTCCTTGGCCTGTTTTGTCGCAGCTTCGTCGATAACCAGACTGGCATGAGTGGCAACTAGATCTCTGTCGGCTGTGTCACCAACATGAAAGCCAATGTTGTAAATGTGATGTGCGCCTAAAGCAAAAACCAAGGCGAAAAAGCCTAAGATCCCGACAGAAAGCCAATTAAAGAATGAACGCTCGGAAGGAAAGAGATCGTGGTGTGATTCCGGTCCATGTGGGTGGACCTCTTTGTTAGCGATTGGCTTCGATTCTGATTTTTCCGCACCTGATTCGGATCGACTCGATTGACTCGACTGTTCGATTTCTGAATCTTGAGACCGGTTTGCGGGTTCAGGAGCGTCAGTAGCCATACATTCCTTGAGGCTTTGTTATCCAAGGATAGTCTTGCATGCCCGCCTTAGATATATTTGTTCGAGTGATGTTTGTGTCGCTCTTTGATCTTAGCGCGCATTTCACCTTGAGTTCTTTTCATGATTGGCTTTCGTATGCCGGGTTCATTGAGTACATGCGTTTGCGATAATTGCTGGACGATGACAATTATTCCCAGCTATCAAGGCAAATCACCGGATAATTCATCTTCTCGCCCAGACGACGCATCGCCTGCCAGGGAAGAGAAGGGCAATTCGGCAGATCCGCAGTCCATTCCATTGACAGAATCGAAGGCTAGAAAGCGTTCCCTGGTGCTCTCTGCCCAGGAAACTCCGGCTGATCATCGCTCAGATAATGCTCTGCGCCCGCAGACTCTAGCTGAATACGTCGGTCAATCACGGATCAAATCAATGCTGCAAATGTCGATAGTAGCGGCGCAGGGACGGGGTGAATCTTTAGACCACGTTTTATTCTACGGACCGCCTGGTTTAGGCAAAACGACATTGGCTAAAGTTATCGCCAATGAGATGAAAGCTAATATACACATGGCTTCAGGACCGAGCCTTGAACGTCCAAGAGACATAATTGGGCTTGTTCATCAATTGGAAAAGCACGATGTTCTCTTCATTGATGAGATTCACAGACTTAGTCGAGTGGCGGAGGAACTGCTTTATCCGGCGATTGAGGATTTTGTAATCGACCTGACCTCAGGGAAGGGACAAGCAACTCGTACCATGCGTTTACCATTGCCCCGCTTCACGCTCGTGGGTGCCACAACAAAAGCTGGAATGATTTCCAACGCCCTGCGAGATCGTTTTGGATTCGTTTGCCGGCTTGAGTTTTACAATCTCGAAGAGTTGTGTTCAATCGTTGCCCGCACAACCAGAATTTTGAATGTCAAAGCCGACGATAAGGCTGTTCGTGTGATCGCCTCGCGCGCGCGTGGCACACCACGTATCGCCAACCGGCTTGTCAGGCTGGTTCGAGATTATGGACAATTCCAGGGAAAAGAACTAATCGATGAAGCAATTGCAGTCGCAGCGCTTGAATCGTATCAAGTCGACACCTTTGGATTGGATAACACGGATAGACGTTTCCTTGAAATTCTCATCGACAATTACAACGGCGGCCCGGTCGGAGTCGAGACCATAGCGGCGACGCTTGGTGAAGATCGAGACACACTTGAAGATGTCTATGAACCCTTCTTAATTCAAAATGGATTCATTCATCGAACACCGCGCGGTCGAATGGCGACAGCCAGAGCTTATCAGCATCTGAAACGCACGCCGCCGAACCTGCAGCTCAATTTGGATTTGGCGGCGGACCCGCTTGAAGAGAAGTGGTAAGCATTACGCGATTGTTGTCCTCTGCAATTCTTTGTACCGGCATCATATTTAGTGCCTGGGCTGTCCCTGCTCATTCGCGAAGTATTACTGATGCCACCGGCGGCGACAAACTTTCTAAGATTGACGAGCAATTTGTTATCGGCAAAGTTTTGACGGTCACTCAACCTAAATTGAACAACCAGTTGTTAGAGCACACTGGCATGGTCAGCAACCAACAACTAGTGCACGTGGAGATTTTAGAAGGACCTTTGAAAGGCATGGACGCGGTTATCACAAATGAGATGACTGACAATCCGGCTTTCAATGTTGCAGTTAAACCCGGACAGGAGGTAGTTCTGTCTATGGTCACCGAAAATGGTGGCAAGCCCGAATTCAATATTGCCGACTATCATCGCGCCCCGGTTCTGTGCTGGTTGCTGGTTATTTTCTTGATTGTGTTTTTAGCTTTTGGCGGCAAGAACGGGCTCAAATCACTAGCCGGACTGGTGATCAGTGTCTTACTGATCGCACTGGTGCTGCTGCCTTTGAGTATGAGTGGAGTCAATCCGCTTCTGACCGCGATTTTCATCTGTCTGGTCGCTACCAGTACCAGTATGTTGCTGGTCGCCGGCCTTTCCAAAAAAGCAGCAGCGGCAATCCTCGGCACCGTAGGTGGTGTGATCATCGCCGGTATTGCCGCCCAAATCGTGATTGTGATGGCTCCGCTGACAGGACTCTCCAGCGAAGAGGCCCAGATTTTAAGAGGATCGGTGCTCAACCAGCCACCCGCCTTTTACAGCGGCTTACTGGCCGCCGGTATGCTGATTGGGGCCTTGGGCGTGATCATGGATGTCGGAATCTCTGTCGCTTCCGCGGTGCAAGAAGTAGCCAAGACCGGGGAAAATCTTACGGCAAGTCAACTTTATCAGTCCGGCATGAACGTAGGTCGGGACATCATGGGTACAATGACGAATACTTTGATTTTGGCTTATACCGGAAGCGCGTTGCCCCTACTTTTATTGGCTGCACAAATGCCGAGCATAAAATTGCTCAACCTCGATTTGGTGGCAACCGAAATTGCCTCTGCCTTAAGTGGCAGCTTGGGTCTTGTTTGCACAATTCCGCTGACAGCGCTTGCAGCCGCCAAACTTATGTCAAAAGGCGAAACAGAAGACTTTTCAGGAGCTGGTTAACAAAAGATCCATGCGCATTGTTTGGGGTTTCCTTCTATTCTTCGCTGCAATCGCCAGCATCATGATGGGCGGCCTTGTGATGCCTGTCATATTGGGCGGCGCTTGCTATCAGGGCGGCACCGAGTTTATCGCCATGGCCCGCGCGAAAGGTATGAATCCCTCGCCGCGTATTATTCTCAGCATGATTCTCGCTTTTTTTGCCGTTGCCGCAGTGCCTTGTATTCCTGGCATTCCTAAAGAGCTGGCCACGACTCAATCTGCGCTTTCGCACTTCCCCATTCTTTTAACGATCGGAATATGTGCCTCGTTTTTTCGCCTGCTATTTAGACGTAATTCACCGCCTGCCACCATCGCTGACATTGCCACAACAATATTGGGATTCATTTATGTTGGCTTTCTTCCCAGTCATCTTGTACTGCTTCGCAACTTGTACCCGACCGGTACTCCTCCCATCTCTAATCCGTTTCAGCAGCCTGGATTGGCTTATGTTTGGGTCAGTCTCTTTATCATTTGGGCTACGGATGTGTTTGCATATCTTGTTGGCAAGAAGTGGGGAAAGCATTTGCTGTACCCGCTAATAAGCCCGAAGAAAACTGTGGAAGGAGCTATTGGTGGCTTTCTCGCCTCAATATTTTGGGCGATGGTGGTTGTGCACCTGGCTGACAATGTGATTTTTCCATGCCGCCCTTTCCAGGGTAGCTTCTGGTTAGCCGCGGTGATGGGCGCTGCAATTTCAATTGCCGCTCAGCTTGGTGATTTATGTGAGTCTATGCTGAAGCGCGACGCCGGTTTAAAAGACTCCGGCAATACGCTTCCCGGACATGGTGGCTTCTTGGATCGCGGAGATAGCATGATCTTTGGTGGAGCTGTTGCCTACTACTTGATCAGTCTGGTTGTTTTGAAAATCTTCTAGTTCTTACCTCTTTAGACACGCAATCCGATCTTTCTCCACCAACATCTAGGTTTCGAAAGGATCAACTTCTCTGAATCATCTTGGAAGGATCCAAGTGATTTGCATCTTGGGAAGTTACTTTTACTGTTTCGAAGATGACATAGGCCATACAGGCTATGCCTCGGCTATGATATATTTCTGATCGGCCTGGTTTGGAGAGGTGGCTGAGTGGTCGAAAGCGGCTTCCTGCTAAGAAGTTGTACGGTCAAAAGCTGTACCGAGAGTTCGAATCTCTCCCTCTCCGAAGTTTTCGAACCTAATTCCCCTTCTGCTTCGGACTTGATGTTCGAAGATTAAAAGCTCGGGTACCCTTCAACTTTTTGCTTTCCTCTTTCAGGTTAAGCTATATTACATCAGGGGTTTCAGACTATCGCCCTGCTGTAATGCCTTGCTGAACTTACGTTTCGGGCCGCATCCAAAGCTGCGTTTTTTGCTTAACATATTAAATGGAGGCATCCTGGAAGGGATACCCTCCCTTGTTAATGTTCGTGCGGGAAACGTATTGCTGAACGCAATCGGAATGATCGTAATTTTGTTTGAACCAAGCATCCTAGGCGAGTCCGATCACTCACAGACCGGATAACCCTTGTTGTGGTTTCAGCGCAGAATGAATTTCCACAGCAGCACTGACCGATGCCGAAATTAGGAATGGCAGATTAGATCGGCATCGTCGAGCACCAAATGTGATGCATCCAAGCGCAAACCGAGGAAGTTCGAAAACGATCGCCCGGTCTTTCACTTAATTAGACTTTCTCATTAAGTGGCGCCCATAGGTCCACCACAGTGTTCCGCCCAGCATTACAAGTGAACTGAAAACCCAAATCACGCTCCAAAATCCGGCTGGAATCTGAGTCATTTGTTGCATGCTGCTAGCGTCTGAAAAAGATCCAAATGGTGTCAATCCTAATGAAACTTGAGCAAGGTAGATGATGCTGACCACGCTGTTCAAGGCAGTTTGCACAGCGAGGAAAAGAAGCAATAAATTTGCCGAACGGGCTTGCCATTTTAGGCCTGCCCAGAGAAGAAACGCAGCCATGGTCAAACCCCAAGCCATGCTAAAAAATCCTTGCCAGCCAGTATTGAGGAGATTGAATCCAACTAAGAAGATACTGGCCAGGGCAATTGAGGCGCCTATCAAGCACAATATGCTTTTGGAAATTTTTTGATATTGACCGAGAAAAATGAGCATGCATCCAAAAATTGCTGTGCCCAAATATCCCGCCTGAGTGTAAAAGAATGGCATTCCGCCGCGGCAGAAGGTTAGACCACCGTGTCCGCTGCCGTCTGACACGATCGTCATACCGCTGACGTATCCGCCTGTCGCTAAGCAGACCAGGGCGTGCGACATTTCGTGGACCATCGTCGCAAAGGTGTTGATCGGTGAGAGCAGAAGTCCCACTATCGGTGCGTTATAAAGGAACAGGCTGAGCACTGTGATCAGCCCGAACGCCCATACATTGGATTTGTCGACACCTGATACGGTTTGTTTTGTCGCTGGTTTAGTCGCTTGCATTACACTTACCTGAAAACCTGATATTACCGTTATACCTTGCCTGTTCTGGCAGATTCAAAATCAGATCAATTCCATAATACTATTCTATGTTTAAGCTCGCCCAAGGCATCTTCTCTGCGCCGACCGACGATTCTATGCGGCGTATGTCTCGCTTCACTCGCTACGCCTCCTGTTTCATATTTTATAGCTGACAGGTCGGGTGGCAACCGGGTAAACACTGCATGATTCTAAATTTGTTCGTGGCCGCTACCATTTTTTGTTGGGGCGCTTGGGGCATTTTTGATAAGAAGGCCTTAGAAACATCCAGCGATCGAGACGTGCTTTTGATTCTATATTTGCTGGCGCTGCCTGAGATTCCAATTCTCTTTTTCATCCTCAATGCCACGGTGCCAAATTGGCACCTGACCGGTGCGATTGCCTTGTGGTCGGGTTTAGGATCAGTGACTTCGTCTATGGCTATGTTCGCTTATCTTTTCGCTATGAGTCGAGCTGAGGCCAGCTATGTGCTCGGCATTACAGCCAGCTACCCTTTGATCATGCAATTTTTAGCTTGTGCGTTTCTTGGTGAACATCTGATTCTAAGTCGTTTGATCGGTGGAGCCTTGATTGGCCTTGGAGTGACTGTGGTTGGGAAATCGGGAAAAACTCAAAAGTCGCAGAGCAAGCGCGATCGGCTGATAGTTTTGCTCTGCATTGTCTTCGCCACCTTTGGCTGGGGAGTGCATGGACTTTTTGACAAGAAAGCAGTGGAGCTTGCCGATCCGCTCGTAGTTTTCTTCACGCGCAGTTTGTTTGACGCTCTCACCCTGATTGTTTTTGCCATTATTCTCAAAACCAGCCGTGTCTCGGTGGCTATCAATTCAAAGAAGACCTGGCAATATGCAGCCTTTTCGGCGCTTTGTCTGGCCATCGGTTACCTCTGCTACCTGAAAGCACTGGCCCTGGCGACTGCCTCCTATGTCGTTGTAATCACAGGTTGCTATCCGCTTTTGATGTATTTCTTTGCCCTTGTGTTTTTGAAAGAGAAATTCAATAATGCGCGATTCATCGGCGTGTTGTTAGTGGTTATTGGCGGAGGATTGGTTCAGTTGAGTCAATCACAATAGCCTTTGAGTGATGTACTATTTGTCCGTTAAACATGCGAAGCGGGGGTTGCAATGCGCCTGGTTGAATGTGTTCCGAATTTTAGCGAAGGTCGAAACGAAAAAATCATCAATGCTATCGCTGATGCCATCAGGGCAGTCAGCGGTGTTAATTTGCTGGACGTTGACCCTGGTTGGAGCACCAACCGCACTGTGATCACATTTGTCGGCGATCCACAAGCCGCCGTCGAAGCTGCTTTTCAGTCGATCGCCGCTGCTTCACATCTGATTGACATGCGCCGGCACAGAGGTGAACATCCGCGCATGGGAGCCACCGATGTTTGCCCGTTCATTCCGGTGAGCGGAATTTCGATGGAAGAATGCGCAAAGCTGGCCGAGCAGTTGGGCAAACGGGTGGGCGAAGAATTAGGAATTCCGATTTACTTGTACGCTGAGGCCGCCAGGCGAGAAGACAGGCGCAGCCTGGCGGATATCAGAAAAGGTGAGTACGAAGGACTTGCCTCAAAGATGAATGATGCAGAGTTTCGCCCTGACTTCGGACCGCTGAGTTTCAACGCCGCCGCCGGTGCCACCGTTATTGGTGCGCGTCCATTTTTGATTGCCTACAACGTCAATTTGAATACAAAATCGAAAAAACTGGCCAATGAAATTGCTTTAAACATTCGGGAAGCTGGGCGAACAAAGAAAAATGCCAAGGGCGAGACGGAGCGAGATCCTGATGGGGCGCCGCTGAAGATTCCCGGATTGTTGAAAGCTTGCCGGGCGGTTGGCTGGTATGTCGATGAGTACGAACGTGCTCAGGTATCTATCAATCTCGTTGATTACCATCAGACATCACTGCAACACGCTTTCGACGCTTGTTGTAAGGAGGCTGAGAAGCTTGGTCTTCGCGTCACCGGCAGCGAGATTGTTGGTCTAGTTCCACTAGAGCCTATGCTCGATGCCGGTCGCCACTACTTACACAGGCAGGGGCGATCGGTCGGCGTTTCGAGGAAGGAGCTGTTGAGTGTGGCGATTCAGTCTCTCGGGCTGTCAGATCTTTCACTCTTCGATCCGAGCCAAAAAATTATTGAGTATCGTGTTGATAAAGGCTCCAAGCAGCTGAAAGACCTGAGCGTTTCCGATTTTCTCGACGAATTGGCATCTGACTCTGCGGCGCCCGGCGGAGGTAGCGTTGCCGCTTTGTGCGGATCGCTTTCGGCGTCATTGACGGCGATGGTCGCCAACCTCACCTTCGATAAGAAAGGCTATGAGGGCAGTAGGGAAATGATCAATGACCTTGCCGCTCGTGGTCAGCAATTGAAGTATGAATACATGCTGGCAATTGATGAGGATATGCAGGCGTTCAATAAGATCATTGAGGCCAGGCGCATGCCCAAAGGATCCCCTGAGGAAGCGAAAGCTCGCGATGCGGCATTATGGGAGGCTAACAAAGGTGCGACGACTGTGCCTTTGCAGGTTCTCAGCAAAACTATTGAACTATTGGAAATTGCCGATCTGGTTGTCGAGAAGGGCAATCCAAATTCCCTAAGTGATTCGGGAGTAGCTGCATTGACGGCACTAACCGCAGCCGAGGGCGCCTACTTCAATGTGCTCATAAACCTGAGTGGTCTGGCATCTACAGCCGAAGCGAAGGATTTTTCTGCAGCCACCCGCGCCCAAGCCGACGACTTAATCGAAGAAGTGCGCAAAAAAGCTGAGCATATACGAATGAAGGTCCTCTCGCGCCTATAATATACGCAGTCAATTTTACGTGCGGCGAATTGAGTTTCGCAATGGCGCTCATACTGACAGTTTAGAGGTAGAAAATCGATGACTACGGCATCAGAAAACAAGGGGTCTAAGAAAACTTTGTTAAACGAATGGGAGACCCCCGACTTCCTCATGGCTCAGCAGCGGCTTATGAAAGTCGCGAGAATCATGAAACTGGACGACAATGTCGTCGAGCCATTGAAGCATCCGAAAAGATCTCTGTCAGTAATCATCCCCGCCCGCATGGATGACGGCACAGTCAGCACATTCATCGGTTATCGTGTGCACCACGATTTGGCACTGGGACCCGGTAAAGGTGGAATTCGCTATCATCAAGAAGTGACGCTTGGCGAAGTTACTGCCATGGCCATGTTGATGACATGGAAGTGCGCCCTGATGAATTTGCCGTTCGGAGGCGCTCATGGTGGCATTCGACTGAACCCATTCATTCATAGTCAGAGTGAATTGGAAAGAATCACACGACGTTATGCCTCGGAAATCATTGATGTAATTGGTCCGGATATGGACATTGCCGGACCGGATTTAAACACCAACGAGCAGACAATGGCTTGGATTATGGACACTTACAGTGTCAACAAGGGATACACGATTCCTTCGATTGTCACTGGTAAACCGAAATCGATTGGTGGTTCGTTGAGCCAATACGAAGCCACCGGATATGGTGTGGCGATGTGCACAAAACATATCGTCAAACATTTGGATTTCAAAAGTAAAGCGCCTACAGTTGTTGTTCAAGGGCTTGGCAGCGTCGGTTCTGAAGTTGCGTCCATTCTCGATAAAGCTGGATTCACCATTGTTGGCGTTTCTGACATCGACGGTGGTTTGTACAACAAAAGTGGACTGGACATTAAGAAGGTCAATGAATACGTGGCCAAAAAAGGCTCGATGCATGGGTATCCTGATGCATCAAGCGTCACGAACGAAGAGCTTTTGGAATTGGAATGTGACATTTTGGCACCATGCGCGATTGCCAATCAGATTCACAAGGGTAACGCGGCCAAGTTGCGCTGCAAGATTGTTGTAGAGGGAGCTAACGCACCAACTACACCTGAAGCAGAAGACATTCTCGAGTCGCGCGGAATCACCTTGGTGCCAGATATCCTGGCCAACGCCGCTGGCGTGACTGTCGGATATTTTGAATGGGTGCAAGGCTTGATTAGGCTGTTGTGGACTGAGTCGGAAGTCTACGACAAGTTGGATCAACTCGTAGAAAAGTCATGCCAACGAGTTTTCGAAAGTGCCACCACTCACAAATCAACTCTGCGAACAGCGGCGATGAGACTGGCTCTTGAGCGAGTTATGGAAGCTCGCAGATTGCGTGGATTGTATCCCTAAATCTTCTTGTGGACGACCGTCTTCGCTTCGTCAAAATATTGCTGTGCTGCTTTCGGTTGATTTTGTTGTTTAAACCAATCACCGTAGGCGTTCAAGCACTGTGACAACAGTTGTGGGTCACTGAGCTTTCTCCCCTGCTCAAGTGCAGTCACAAGGTATTGTTTTGATGCTTCCCAGTGACTTTGGTCCTTCTCGAAAATTCCCAGCTCCAACAAACCTTTTGTCGATTTAACGGAGCCTGGAGCTGCCGTTTTATAAATCTCGTTTGCAGATTTAAAAAACTGACCAGCCAGATCCATTTTTTGCTGTGCTTCATAACACCGCCCCATTGCGCTGAAAAGGTCGCCGAGTTGCGGATCATTTGGTGGCAAAGCGCGTTTATAAACTTCGACTGCAGAAGCGAGCAGCTCTTCTTCTTGCGAATAGAGTCCAAACTCGTGCAGAGTACCAGCTAGCTCTCGCACGTTATTGAAGTTCACCACTGCGTCGTTCATATTTTTGTTCAGAGCAGAAGCGGTTTTTGCTCCTTCCAAAATTTTTGAAAGTCGCTCTAAATCTCCAAGTGCTCGTTCTTTTTTGACCTCGATAATCTTTTGAGAAATGGCTTCGACCTTGTCGGTGTCAGCCAATCGTCCATAGATTTCTGCTTGCTGCGACAAAGTCTTCAGATATTTTTCCTGACGATCATTGAAGAACTTGATTTCTTTCTCGGCTTCGAGCAAATAATTCGCGGCATCTTGATTGTGATCTGTTTTCGCGGCGGAATCAGCAAGAGTCAAGAAAACGTTCCAGCGGAACTTGTGGTATGGCGTGCCGTTATCTGATAACGGACCCTTCCAAAAGAACAGGTAATACGACGAAACTGCAGTTATGGTCAGGGCCAATACCACCGTGGTCGGAAAAACGAATGTTGGTTTTTTAGTTGCCGGCTTTAGATGCGCCTGCGGAGTGATGGTGATGTTGCGAATGGCGGGACGCTCTGTCGCGGGCAGATCGTTGATAATTTCGGCCGCCGTTTGATAGCGGTCATCGGGATCTTTCTGCAGGCAGCGGAATACGACCGCCTCAAGGGCCGGTGGCACATTTAAGTCTGGTCCGACTTGTTTGAAAGTTAACGGCATTTCGTTGACGTGCTTAGTCATCGTCTCGAACGAAGTGTCGCCCATAAGTGGTGGCACACCACTTAATGCCTCATACATCAAGCAGCCAACTGAGTAAATGTCGGATCGAAGGTCGGGTGACCTTCCCATGCACTGTTCAGGGCTCATGAACAGCGGACTGCCGAAGACTTCTCCAGTTTGCGTCAGTGCTTGCCTTGTCTTCCCGTCTTCACCCGGCATCAACTTTGCAATGCCGAAATCCACTATTTTTAAAAGCTGACTGCCATCTTCTTGCGGCATCAGCACCACGTTGCTGGGCTTCAAATCCCTATGGATAACACCCTTACGATGAGCGTGTTCCAGACCATCGCATAATTGTACGAGAATGCTTGTAGCTTCTTGCGAGGAGATTCTCTCTTGTTTCTCGAGTATATCCTGAAGGGTTGGTCCTTCAAGGCAGTCCATGACGAAGAACGCCTGTCCATCCTCTATTCCGAAGTCGTAAACGGTTACGATGTTCGGGTGAGAAAGAGAACTTGCTGCTTGAGACTCTTGCTGAAATCTTTGTAGTGCCACCGCATCTGCTACCAAATGTTTATGCAGCACTTTAACGGCAACAACCCGCTCCATGTATTTGTGCTTTGCTTTGTAGACGACACTCATGCCGCCCTCTCCCAGGATGGATGTGATCTGATATTTTTTTGCAAACGTAGTGCCGATCATATCCTGGCGTAGTTCCATCAAATCGGAACCGTCCTTCGGACACTTGGTCATGCCACTGGCAAACTTATCACCGCAATTGATGCAGAATTTTGAGAGTGACTGCTGTTTTTTGGTTTCGTGATCAACCATTATTTGTTGGCCTTGTTGACGGGCTCCGGGCCACCAGGCGGTGGCGCAGCATCAGGGGTTGCCGCGATGATTACACCCTGGTCGGGTGCGAGTGACAATGTAATGACACCATTGAATCCGGGATAACGCAAGTTTTGTGGGCTGCCGGCCATGACCATATCAATTGCTTGTGTGTATGCTTGAAATTCTCTCTCGGTCGAATCTTTCGTCTTTGGACCAGGTTTTCCCAGCGACTCGTAGGCAAAATCAAGAGCGTGAGCGGTGGCCAGAGCCTTGCCTGCCTCATAATTGTCACCTAAGCGCATTACCATCGACTGTCCAGTCACTCGACCGCCGACCACCGTCACAGTCATTCCGCCGGCGAATCCTGGTGCGGCTTGCGTCGTAGTCGGGTCGAGCGCCATCGAAAACATGTAATACGTGCGCGTGTCTTTTTTGCTCTCGCTCTTAAACTTAAACCCCTTTGCCGCCTTCACTTTGAAAGACTGGAAACTCTCGCCTAAGCGAGCTTCTCCCGCCCTGCAAAATAGCAGAATCAGGCTAATCGACAGAGTCGTTGCAACTAGAATTTTTGTGACGTGAATCAAGCTGTCGTGAATCTAAGGGATTTAAAAAGTGGCCGGTTGTAATTTTAAAGCCTCGTGAACTTCCAGTTTTGAGACGTACTGCTCGATATCTGGCTCTTTTAGGATACCGCGCTCGGTCACCAGGCCGCTTAAAAGATTAAAGGGAACCAAGTCGAATTGGTGATTCAGCACTCTAACGCCCTTGGTCGTGAAGTCCCAGACTTCTTCTGGCGGTCGTTCGTGCTTCTCAAACTCAAATAGGCGGTCGTCATTGACTATTTTTTCAGTTCCGGAAAGGGCGTAAAGAGGAATACCGAGTTCGCGACAAGCGACTGCCAAGACCCAGGATCCGACTTTGTTTACAACACCGGGACGACCGACACAGTCGCACCCCATGAAGGCAGTGCTGCAATTTGGCAGGATCAGACCCATAGCATTATCGAAAGTGTGGATCACCTCGATTCCGCCTGAAGCCAGTCTTGACGCCAACTTGCGCCCTTCCATGCTTGGTCGCGCTTCCGTGCAAGCGACTCGAAAGTATCTTCCCTTCGCTCTGGCGTTCAGCAAAGCGCTGACTACAGTCGAACTGAAGGAATAGGCGAAGATCAGTTCGCCGGCAGGAATCAGGTCAAAAACTTCATCTGCAATGGCCGAAGCACTTTCACAGAGGGTTTTCTCAAACTTATCTAAAGCCGCCTGGCAATCCTGTTTGATCGCCTCCACGGTTGTTGATTTATTGATCGCGAACAGAACCGTGTTACTGAGATGGAATATCGGCGCCATTGCCGGTTGAGCGTCTATGAGCGCTCTGGCTGTTTCGGTGATCTTTTCCTTCAAGGCTGGGGCAGATGCAGCCGCGGGTCCATTCAGTACAGCTTGGAAGATCGTGATTGCCCGCAAGGCAAGCTCGGCGGCGCCGGACATGAGATCGTCACGTATCGGCTTGACAACATCGCTATTTGGGTCAGTCTTGTCCATGAGCAGCTCCTGTAGAGAGGATCTCCGAGGATTACGAGCGGTATAATCTTCCTTTAGTTTATAAGCTTTTCAACCCGAGATCTATCCATCTATTCTTATAAACCGCTTCATTGCCTGAGCTGAGACCGTTCGACAGTGTCGAACGAATACACTTTGAGTTCTCTTAAAAAATTCTTGGCAGGCACAAAGCCCTAATCTTAGTCGACTACCGCTCTGGTGGGGTTGAGGATTAGGAGGGCCGCCGCATTTTTTAGTGGTTACTCTTCTGCGACTTCTCTGCCTTCTCCAGATCAGCGGAGGGATCACGGGTTAAATCGGCTTCCAGAAATTCGCGTGTTTGGGGCAGCACCAGGGATAGTTTAGTTTCCTTGTGAATCTCAAGCTTCAATTCTTTAGCCGAACAATCGAGGAGATGCCCACCTTTATCGTGATTCTTGGAAAGGAAGTGCATGTGGTAGCCGGGTACGTTGAAGGATTTTGCGTATTCTGGTGACCAAAACCCAACCAGGGTGCCTTCAATGTTTTGGTAGGTGAATTCTGGCTGCACGGCGGCTGCTTTGACTAAAGGAACGCCCTCCTCAGTTTTGCAAACGGCGCGAACTTGCATAGTTTCGAAGATGCCGGTGACGCGCAAAGCGTAGAAAAGGTTTGCTGATTCTCTAACTCGATCGAATTCCTGGCGAATTCGCTTGTATCCATCACACTTATAGATCGTTTGTTTATGATCTGGAGTGAATTGCGCAATCACCGCAAACGGCGTTTTGACGTCGTCTTTCACTGGTCTGACGGAACCATCTGACCGTGCTTGAAAGACTTTGCCATCAACGATGATCATTTCTCCATCTAGATCCTCGAATGTTCCCAAGCCCAAATCTCCGTGCTCTCGCAAGGTCGAAATCGGCACTGCGCCTCGATAAATGCCTTCAACTAAAGCGCTGCTAGTTGATACTTGAAAGAGCGTATCGGCATTGTTTTGAAAGAATTTCGCCAATGCTTGGGAGACTAGTTGATCTTGTGATTGTGACCCAAACTCTACTTGCCTTCTTAGGGAATCCCAGAGGAAGTCGGAAATTTCAACTTCTATCTTGTGCATTTTTCGCTCCGCACTATTGTTGATGACGAACTCCGATTCGGATATCGATCAAAATCGGATCGATTGAATGATTGACAACCGCTGTTGTCGGATGCCTCTAAATCGGCGAAGCAGCTAATTGCTGGGCCGCGGCGCTATGCTTTTCCAAGAACTCAGCCTTCGGAAGTTCTGTCAAGTGCTCCCAGGGCAGGGTTTCATTCATAGGAATATTTCTGAAGGCATAAAAATCAAAGGATGGACAATCTTTGTTCTCTCTAAACATTTTTTTCCAGGCTCCTAACCCTCCGCCATCTTTCGCCACCTGCATCAGTGGCTTGGTCAAACGTCGATCGCCGCGCGACAACACACCTTGGATATCGCTCCAATTGTGGCTCTCCGGGCGTACATCGATCCCAACCTTGGCTAAGTGCTTGCGAATATATTCAAGACGCGCTTTGCAATCTTTCATGCGGCCATTCCACTGATATGGAGTTTGCGCTTTCGGTACAAATGAACTGACGCCGAAAACGAAGCGTATATGCCGATGTTTCTTCTTCAAAGCTTGCATCAATCTGATCGTCTCATCCAAGTCTTCCTGCGTTTCGTGGGGCAAACCGACCATGCCATAAAATTTGACGCTTTCCAAGCCACTGAGGGCGATCAGTGAAACCGCATTTAGTATCTCTTCCTCGTTCAAATTCTTTTTCATGATTGCTCTTAGCCGCTCAGAGCCAGATTCTATCGCAATTGTTACTGACTTCTGATGCAGAGCCTTGAGCATTCGCAAAACAGTATCGCTAATGGTATCAGCGCGTATCGAAGCAATTGATATATGAATATTCGGCCGTTCCAAAAGCCGAGCGGCGATCTGGTCGAAATTGGGATGCTCAGTAACGCTTGGTCCAAGCAGTCCAATTTTGTTTGTGTACTGGAGTCCCAGATCAATCTTGTCGATGATTGTATCGACATTGATTGGACGGAAAGGACGGGTGAGAAAGCTGGCCAGGCAAAACCGGCACTCCTGCGGGCAAGAGCGCACTATTTCGGCTAAAAATGTGTCACCCCAGGCGGTATCATGACTGAGGATTTTTGTGTGAGCTATATAATCTGGTGGTGGCACATATAGCTGCTTGACGATTTTATCCGGCGCAACCGATAGAGATTGTATAGCCTCTATCGGCCCATCTTGGCTCACTAATTTATATGAGTATAGACTCGGAACATAGACCCCAGGTATGGTGGCAAGGTCTTCCAATCTTGCCCGCCGATCTTTTATATTGCGCGTCGACTTCCAAGCGTTCATGAGAGCAGGAACGACAGCTTCTGCGTCGCCAAGCAAGACCAGATCGAAAAATTCGGCGTAGGGCTCTGGATTGGCGCTTAACACAGGACCGCCGCCGAAAACGAGCGGATCGCTGCCTGCCCGTTCGCTTGCTAGGACTGGAATGCCATGCTTTTCGAGGATGGCAAGTATGTTTATAAAGTCAAGTTCCCACGATACCGTGAAGCCAAACAGCTCGCCTGCGGCGGCTCCTGACTCTTCCATGTCGGTGAAACCACGCTTGACGATGATTTCCGGGTCCTGGTCCATGAGCCACCAGACAAGCTGAAAGCCCAGCCCTGACATGCCGACGGCGTATGTGTTGGGATAAAACCAAGAAACACCAAAGAGAGGATTCTCCTTGGCTTGTCTTGTAACAAGGCATACTTCTTTACCGAGCATGCCTTTATTTTGGCAGATTTTCAGTTCAGGCGGGTGGCCTGATAGACTTATTGACTTTGGGCTGCTCGTCGCAGTCGAGGAATGTGCTGGGACCAGTCGGATCCAAGCTTGGTAAAGAATTCATGTGCACTCAAAACGTCATCGTAAGTGATAGTCGGATTTTTAGAAAGACGATCGATGTCTTTCTTCGTCCAATCAGCAGGACAATTGGGCCTCTCTTTTTGCCCTCGATTGTTTGTTCCTACTATTGCTACACCAAGCGGATGACCGCAAGAACTGCAAGTTACACGCACCACAAGAACGCCCGGCTCTTCTCTAAGCAATTGAATGCCTTC
>PLZS01000175.1 GCA_003153555.1 Candidatus Melainabacteria bacterium
TTCATTATTATCTCCAATGATTGTGGTTTAGGTAGGGACTAGGTCTTAGTGTGGCTTTACAGCCACGGTCAATTGGTTTTTGACGGACGTAACACCGGCGCACCCCGTTGCCAATTCGGCTACTTTGGCCTTCTCCTCTGGGCTGTCGACGGGGCCTCGCAGTATCACCAAGCCATTCTTGGAATAAACGATTTTGACATTCTGAGCATCCATTGAAAAACCTTTTTCGGCCATGATCGATTTACGGATAGCAGCGAGGACTGTTACTTCATCCTTGCTGTTGCCTTGCTTTTCAGCTGTCACAGCGTCTTTCTGAAGAGCGCCGGAATTCTGAGCAGTATTGTCGGCTTTTGGTGCGTGCTTTGCTAAAGCCACACTTCCGATATTTAGCAGAACCAATAGACAAGTAGCTCCAAACCCAAGTGTTCGCATAGGTCCATCCTCTCTGTTTACAATTAACAGCAACTAATGTTACACCCTTTGACCATGAAAAGTACGGACCACCGGCTCTTGACAGTGAGGATAATGCCTACCCTGATACTGCAAGTAAAGCGCGAAACGGCGATTCCGAAATTATAAATAAATTGTTCACAGCTGTTCCTTCAGTGCATTGCAATTTCAATAGCTGCAATCTCGCAGCTACGGGTTGTTCGTGCGAGCATCCTGGTTTAGGCTGGATGATGATCCATCCGGACTTACTGTAGTGCTGGATTTGGACACATGATGAGCAGAACCGGCATTGCCTATAGCGTGACTTTCATGCTCACGAGTTGAGGAAATGCTTCCATTAGCGTTGCCTTGCACGTTTGTTTTTGTTTGAGATACTTTGGCGCCATTCGGTCCAGCTGAAGCGCGATAGGCCCTAGTCTTGGTTTGTCCAGGAGTCGAAGTTGCGTTTCGTACCGTGGTGGCGGTCCCCGCACCGTTTGCCGACGAATGCACACTTGTGGAAGCAGTCCCGGCAGGCGTTGTTGTTTGTGCGGATGACGATCTCTCTTCGTCTGCGAATACCGCTGCCTGTGTGAGCAGGCAAGCTGCGGACAATGCAATTCCGGTCCAACGAGTTAAACGAATCATATAGCCTCTCCCCAACTTAACTACTAGTAAAACAGTACAGAACTATAGACTATTGCAGGTGATCAAACCGCAATGCCGGTATTGCTATGCATCTGGCGAAGGGAAAGAGTCCCTTCAAATAGCATGTGGCACCATCATACAAAGCAGCGAATGTGCTTACCGATTCGACCGCTGCTTATGAATCAGACTCTCTTCGTCCTTTCGGATGATTACGGATTACATTGTTAATGCGCACTGCTGTCGATACCAGCTACGATGGCACTGTCCCACTTTTCTCTACTGATCTGTGAGCGAGTTAGCGGGCGAAATATCACTGCGAGTTTGGACCAAAGCTTTTTTCATAGTAGCAGCAGCGGCCCGCCGGCCAAGGATTAGTGGACGTGTCCATGCAGTTCTTGTTCGGACTGATGCCAGTCTTCACGGTCGTGTCCATGTGTGCAGCCATGTTCTTGCCAGATCTGATAGGCTCTTAGAGCAATTTCTTCCTCCGGTACATGGTGCGTATGGTGACCTCTGTGCTTCTGTTTCTTATCGTCATAAGTGCTCTGCTTTTCTTCTTCTGCTATGTTCATCATCAATGCTCCTCTTTGCGAGTAGACTGCTCAACCGCAGTATCTGCTGAACGCTGAGTGGTGTCCTCCGTGGTTATACGAAAGTGGCTCTAACTGCCGTGCGACAACAGTGACCCACCATTATTCTCCGACGCTGATCCCTATGCTGAATGCTCATGTCTTAAACCCCTAAGTTGATTAGGATGCTCGCAGGACCGGTGCTGCTCGCGGTAGAAACCATCCCTGATCCCTCTCCCTGGAGAACCTGCGTCATGTTGTCTACTTTGTCATTTCTCCGGGTCATCGTAATCGTAATCCAGGAGTATTTGTGATCAACCGAAAGATGTACTGATGTTGATTCCACTCAACTCAATGAAACCTCCATTCACCAAATTGCCACTAAGTGGCAGCATGATTCGAAGCAAAGGAATAGTGTTCGGGGTCCGAGTAGTAAAGGAACGGTTATGGAAATCTTTCGATAATCGTTCCGTTTATCGGTGAAGTATCGAGAGCTGGATGCGATGCAGGGAGCAGATCCGTGATGTTGTCGAATGCTTCGTCTCCGCTTGATTGAACCATTACGAGGTGTGCGATGCGACCATTGTTTCTGATTCTGCAGCTAGCACGAGCCAATGAGACCGTTAAGGATAAGGAGAATCCCATGAAAATTGCTTGGAGCAAGGCTGACTTTCCGCTCAAAATACGAAAACGGGCAGTACCGATGAAAAACTTCAAGTTAAATCAGCACGACTTCAATCTTGAGGTCGAAGAGGGTGGCAGCGATCTCGTTGAGGATGGTAATGAAGTTTTAAAAGAATCGCAAGAAACTGAATTTTTAGAACCGATAAAGGTCGCCGCACTGGTATCAGCATCAGCAGAGTCTTGCGAAGAGCAGTGTCAAGACACAACATCCGATAAAGTGATAAGGACTTCGGGACTGCAAAAGCAATTTGTTCTGCTCGAAGAAGAGTGTGTACTTCATCGCTATACTATTTCACGGACTAATGAATTTTTTGCGACTTTTGCGGCACTCCTAAACCGCATTTGGCCCTTTCTGCGCATTTTTTTTACCTATCTGGTTTTGATTTATAAGTCGATACTGGGTGGCGATCTGTCCGACATTCTTACGCTTGCCACATCAACATTGGTCATCATGCTACTGGTTGGTTTGCTAGCGATCGTGTTCAAGAGCTGGCGCAGCAGTATCGTTCCTGTAGAGTATGTCCTGACAAATAAGCGAGCTATAAAAATTGGGAGAACTGCGATATCCCTCTATGTCGGCGGCGCGCTTCTCGAACGACTCGGACTCGCTGTCACGCCCTTGTTTGCGCAAACACCGTGCATAATGCTTGCAGGTATAGCCAACGAGCGAATGGTTCTCTCCCAAAGCTTTTTCGACGCTATGCAGCGCTAACAAGAAGTATTGTTCTGCCTGGGACTGGTCGCCCATATCCCGATACAGTTTCCCTAGATCGCAGTATAAGTTGGCCCATTCAGGGTCGTTGGCGGGTAGCTTTTGCTCTTTGATTTGCAGACACTTTTTCAGTGATTTCTCGGCTGCAGCGAAGTCGCCCATGCCTCGGTTGGCATCGCCAAAGTTCTGCATGATCGTTGCGTACATGAGGTCATTGTTACACCCGACTGCCGTCGCCATTTCCAGCGCTTCCGTTGCAGCCTTTTGCGCTTCCGGATAATCCTCCAGAAGGAGATAAACGTTGGCAAGATTGCAGTATGCCACGGCGATTTCTCGGTGCTTCTTTATGCCTATTGTGCGCTGTTTTAGCTCTAGTGATAACCTTTAGTGTCTAAGAAATGAAAGAAGGTCTCGAACTGGTAGTTCAAGACCTTCCTAGATCTTAAGATTCGAAATTTAGAACAAACCTTCGTTTATTTGTTGCCATGCTCTTCTGCATGAGCTTTGCTTGCTTCATCAGCGTGGTGTTCAGCATGATTTTGGTGGCCTTGTGCTGTGTGAGCATGGTGAGCGGCCTTCTCATGGTTGCCAGAGTCATACTGCTTGGCGGCATTGTCGTGGTGTTCTGCTGCTTTTTTATGGTGCTCTGATGCTTTCTTATGATGTTCTGATGCTTTCTTGCTCATTTGTGCTCCATTCGGTTGATTACTGTTGAGTTTGCCGTCTTTTTGACAGTCACTTAAACAGAGATTATAAGGAAGTTTAGACCTTACTTTCAAAAGCTTTTGACGATCTTAAGAATGCTTGGAAGACCTCTTTGACCGGTGCTCATCAGTTTAGTCGACGCACGGGTCCTGACATCCAAGATTTGCCGCTCCAGCTCTGTCGCGCGCCTTGATACCGTATTCACTGATCGCGCAAACCAAGAATGGACTTCACCTTATACGGTATCGCCGAAGTTCACCTTCGCGCCTGGGAGGTTTCGCCAAGCCCTATAAACCGAGAAAGTGATGATGCTTTTTCTGAGGCTTCGATTCTGTGGTGACTTTATCCGCAGACGATTCCGCCATTTCTGTCTTGTCTTTATCTTTCAGATGACCTGGGCGTCCGAACATCATGTGCATGAGTGGATGCTTCTGATCGAGTATTTGATGCATCTGGTTGACCGGAGCACGCATCTCCTGAGCCAGAGCCTTGACACTGTCAGCGGTGGCAGTCGCATGCGCCGCAACAGGCAGCATCTTATTGGACAGATTATTGACATGGTCAGCAAGGGAACTCATCTTGGTCAAACTTTGCACCAACTTGTCCTGCATTTGCGAGAAGTCGAGTGAGCCTAATTTTTTGACAAGCTCAGTCACAACGATTTCAGGTCTGACTGGATCATCACCTTCCACTACAGATTTTTCCGTCAACCAAGCGGTCTGTTGTTTGCTTGGTTCCGGCATCATGATTTCGATGTACTTTGCGCCAACCACACCATTTGGCAAAATCATGAAGCGTGAGCCGACCGGGATCTTGCTTTTTTGCGTATTGACATTGATTCGCACTAAAACATCATCTTCGGCAGTTCTGATCTTTATGTCATCGACACTGCCCACGCGCACTCCGTGCACGAAAACGGCGGCTTGATAGTTGAGGCTTGCTACATCGCGAAAGACCACATAAAAGCGTTGTGGTGGATTTAGTGGAGAGTAACTCTTCCACCAGCAATATCCGCCAAACAGCAATCCTATGGCTATTAACGTGAAAATTCCTAACAGTCCGTCTGCTCTGCCTCGGCGCTGTTCGCGTAGCTGGTTACGGCTGGCGTGCGCTGCAACTTCTAGGTCCTTATGCTCTTCTGGCATAGGTGCGATTGAAGAAGAGTCGTTATCCCGTTCCGAATCTAATGGCGAAGAAGTTGTAGTTTCATTCATTTCCAAATACCGCGTAAGTGAAGAGCCAATTGCAGATGAAGCCAGCGATAAAGAGCGTAGTGACGGCGTTGGCTGTGGCGAATTTTTGCGACTGACCGTTGTCGCGACCGTAGGCGCTTCCAACTAAAACAGCGATGGTGGGGTTGATCAGGATCAATTTGACGAAATAGGTCATCACGTCTTTGTTGCGAATGTAGAGCCGAGCTGTCTCCGAAAAATCATTGGTCGAGCTCACACCTAAGGTCGGTGCGAACAACGCCGCGGTCGCAAAACCGATCACCAGCCCGTATGCGGCCAGCGGGATGGACATAAGCAGCCCAGCCAGCAGGTTGGGCAAGACGAAGTATGTTGCGTAGTCGGAGTCCGAACGCTCGATACCAAAGTCGCGCCCTTCAGCGCACAAATGTGCAGTCACTCGAGCAGCCCATGCCATGCTGACGGTTATCGGACCCAATTCGCGCAGCAGCCCGATGGCAATGACGGCGCCGGACAAATCTTGCGTGCGCAACTGTCGCATCTCTAAAACTGCCTGCAGGGTCAAAGTCAAAGAGATGAAGACTGCTGATATCGCAACCAGTGGTAAGGATTGCGGCCCAAGCCAGACGCATTTAGATGCGAAGAGCCCCCAGTCGAAGCGAGACAACCCACGCGGGTGCAAGGCGGTGATCAGCAGCCGCACCGACCTTCCCAGCGGCTGCATCCACCGTATGACGATATCATTCTCGAATCCGCATGTGTCCAACATTGTTTACTCAGCCGTTTGGTCCTAGATAGTTCATGACGCAAGTGGCATGAAAAGGATGCAGCCGAGCGCAACTCTTAGGAAAAAAGCTGCTGCCTTTCAATGGGCTAGCTGTATCGGCTTGCGATCATAGGGTTAAGGAATTGAGATCATAAATTGGGAGCGCGATCATCGGCCGGCTCGGGTGCAAATTATTTGAGAATGGGCGCAAATTATTTGCGACGGGATTGAGATCATCGCAAAGTCGGCGCAAATTATCTGCGAATAAAGAGAGTGCCACCAGGTCCAGAAAACGAAGGCTTGGTAGACAAGTGGTTTTCTGGACTCGCAATCCCGGCAAGCGGCATTCGCTGAGTCCAAAAACTCGTGCCAAGAATTAGCTGGCGTAATTAGCCTCTCTGCCAATACATCAATTGCAGCTTCTTCCAGTTGAGCTAGCCAACGATCCGTTCAATAATTTTATTCTGGTTGATACGCAAGGCACACTAGTAGCAAGCGAATTGCACCCTACACCAGCTGGTTTTAGAAAAATCAGCGAGAAGTTTTTAGGTAGCCTGCGCGTTCATTTCCCCGGGAGAATTTGAGACGCACCGACAAAAGGGGAAACATAACCTTTATTATAAGGCGCCCCTTTTTTCATCTTCTTTCTTGGCTTTTTCCAGCATCGGAACCTCTGGCAATAACTTCTGAATTTCTGCAATCAATTGCACTGCATCAAATTCAGGCATACTTATAAACGCGTCCGCACCAAGCACACGACCGACTTTCTCTGTTGTGTCATTCACCATGGCTCCTACTGGACCCGGTGCCAGAGCCAATGTCATAAACATCGAATTTTTATGGGTTGGGTCGGCTCTCAGCCGCTTCAAGAATTCAAACATGGATTCATCTTCCAGATAAGCAGCGCAAACGATCACATCAGCATGGTCTTTGCCGTCTAAAAAAGCGAATGCTTCTTTTATCGACTGAGCAGCTACAACGTCGTGCCCGGCGTCCTTGCAGGCGGCTTTCAACTTGTCCGTATGCTCAACGGTATCCATTATCAAAATGCGGAAAGTATCTTTAGCTGGCAGCTTGGCCTCGGGGGTTGCTGGCTCAACTTTTGGTTCATTAGTCATCATGTATTAGCCCACATAAATACGGAAACCTCTCATTAAGCCATTTGGCAACCCTAAGAGCTTGACAGAATCAGCGTTTCGTCAAGCGCGAAAACCAGCATACACTCTTGGCTCGCATAAAGCAGCTTGAATATTGCTCGGAACTGGTGGGACTCAGAAAACGAGCAGTTTAGAAGCAGATCGCAGGCTGGGACGGGAACAAACAAAAGCTCTGCCACCATAGATGTTGGCAGAGCTGCTGCCTAGATGCCATTAAATATGGTATTGCTAATTAATAAACGATTGCGTTTAAAGAAAACCGAAACGCCTGTGCTGCCAGCACTTTTCGAGGAACACAAATCTACCCACGAAACAAAGTGGAACCAAGCTCCAACGCTGGAGTCTAAGCATGTAACAAACAAAGACTTAGAGGTTCGATAAATGCTATACACGCTGCTTTCACTATTAGTGCTTTTTTGGGTCGTCGGACTGGTCGCGCACATTGGCGGTTCGTTTATTCACGTTCTACTTGTACTGGCCCTGGGCATATTCGTCTTTAATCTCATCACCGGTCGCAAAACAACCGTTTAATCGCGACCCTCAAATAGGTGCAACATGATCATCCTATGGCTGCCCAGCATTTTACTGAGCATTGTTCTAGTATTGGGTTAACTCTGCTCGTCAATGCGTTGCTTAAAAGATAGTCAGGAGCCAGCCACGGCCAAGCCCGTTGGGAATCTGGGGTCCGGGAATCAATGGAACGATCGCGAGCAACGTCTTTTGGTGACCATAGCAAGCAGTTTTCTAGTCGACTTTATTTTGCTGTCAGTCATGAATCGTCTGCATCCGCCAATGCCAGCATTGTTGGCGATGACATTGTCTCTGTGAATCTAATTGGCTGATCGAGGAAGTCGAGTAAATAGAGGAAAAGTATATGCCGAACGTGAGAGAAGTTCTCTTTGACCTGATGCGGGATTTACAGATGACAACAATATTTGGAAATATTGGCTCGACGGAAGAGCCGATGCTCAAGGATTTCCCGAAAGATTTCAGGTACATTCTCTCGCTTCATGAATCTGTCGCAGTAGCCCT
>PLZS01000027.1 GCA_003153555.1 Candidatus Melainabacteria bacterium
AAGGTGCGCACCGCATATAGTGGGAGGGTGTTGCAAAAGCGCAGTCGATGAAGCTGATCCGCATGCATGCTTGCTTGAGCCGGTTGACTGCGACTTGCCGAGCAAATCGAAGCCGATCGATCTCTTAGAAAACAAATAAGCGCGCTCTCGTTGAAAGGAATCGAGAATTGAAGGACGAACCCTGAGAAAATTATCCATAGAACCCCAGCGGGCTCAGTGTTACCTGAGCCCGCCCCTTCGTAGAAAAACTGTGTCTTCCACTGACTATTTAATTGTGTCGAGAAGACTAACTTTTGCTAGCGTCGAACTTCGTTTGTGGTTCGGCTTCTGAGCGGATGGTCAATATAGAGCGCAGGTGGGAGAGGGTGTTCGTGATGAACTTGTTATACGATTCGACCAAATCAACTTCTCTCGGTTGGGACTTATTAATGCACTGAAGCTCTTTCAAGCTGATGCGTTGGAAGTCACTTTGGGAAGTATGTTTGGTCATTTGGATTGCCCTCAAAAATTCGTCGCTCTCTATGCCTGAGAGAATAAGAGAACTTTGTGGCAAAAACGTGGAACTAGAATTTAGTTCAAAAACTTTCTACGGAAGCCCATCCAGCTTGTATCCGACGCCGTGAACGGTTGACAACAGGGATGGCTGACCCTGCTGGTCGATCTTTTTCCGCAATCTCTTTATATAGGTGCGAATGGTCTCAGGGGATGACTCTGAATCTGAGGACCAGACCCGGTCTAGCAAAGCTTCGGCGCTGAAAACCTGATTAGGGTGACGCATCAGGAACTCGAGCAGGGCAAATTCTTTGGGCAAAAGCGAGATTTCTTTGCCGTTGCGGCTGACTTTAAAAGTAGTGGGCTCAAGTGAAAGCTCCCCAACTTGAAGCACAGACCCGGTCAAAGCCACTGGGCGCCGCAACAATGCTCTAATGCGAGCAGACAGCTCTTTCATCTCAAAGGGTTTGGTCAAATAGTCATCAGCGCCCGCATCCAGTCCTTGCTCCTTCTCGTCAACATGCTTTTTGGCGGTTAAAAGCAAGATAGGTGTTGTGCCTCCGCCTTCACGGAATTTAGTGCAAACTTCCAAACCGCTGACGCCAGGCAGCATCCAATCCAAAATGACGATGTCGTACTTATAGAATTTCAAGCGGTCTAGCGCGTCTTCGCCCGTTTCCACGACCTCTACAACGTGATGCTCGTTCTTGAGCCACTCCGCAATTAATGTGGAGAAGTCGGGTTCATCTTCGACTACTAAAATTTTGGGCATGAAAAAGAGTTCCAGATCTGGATTCCAATCTTACCAAACGCACTGGAAGGCTTCGACCTTAAGGTCGGAGATGAAAGGTGCAACCACCAGTGGTTAGATTGAAATCGCGACTTTGCGCCCATATAGATGTATGGTGTGGTTGTCCTAACGTGGGGCTCACCGGGTGGAGAATCAGTAAGACGAGCAATCGCAGATTCGATGAAGCAGGAATCTTCCATCCTAAGGTCGAAGCGAAGGTCAACAATCATGATACACATTCGTCGTACCTGTTCGATCGTCGGTGGCCGTTTCGTTTAGGAAAATTCGGCTCGAGCGAACGGCATCCCGGCTGTCTCGAACCAGTAACTGCAGAAAAAAACACTTATTGCGCTCGTTAGCCGAACCCTAACTTGCTCGCCAGATTTTTAGCCGAACGCATGACGGCGTCTGAGTTGATGTACTTGAATTCGGCAAAGCGACCGCAGCGGTGCAGACCGATAGAATCCAAATACTCGTTGACGATGCGTAGATTTTTGCTACGCGCCAAGTCGTAGACGACATAGGCCTGTTTAACCCGCCTTAGTTCCGTCGTTAGAACATCGCTGCGCTTAATGAAGCCTTCTTTACCGAGTCCCTGAATTACTTGTTCGATTATCTGCTCGTCTGATTTGGACCAAGTCGAGTCACCTTCATTGGCTGTAATTTCCGCCACCACTGGCGAAGCACCAGCCTCGTTTTGCTGTCCGAAAAAATTGTAAAAGCAGACGCGATGGAACAGCAGATCGTCCTGCGGAAAATACACCCCGAATTGCCCAGAAGAGTTTGGCTCACGCACCCCCAACATAACGACGATAAGCGAGTTGTGCTTCAAAGCCCGCGCTGCACTAGCAACATTCGCTGGAGCGTCGTCCAAAATAGAAAGTAAGTATGGCAGAGGGATAGTTGAGATTAGTTCGTTGTATTCATGGTCTCCTGAGTGCCCTGAAACAATCCACTTCTCGTGCCGTTTGCGCACTCGCTGCACGTTGAATCCCCTGGTTATTTTTGAACGCACCGACTTTTCAATTGCCTCTGGCAAAGCCTGAAAACCACCGGCGGCTGGATAAAAGAAATTGAGTTGCTCAAGATTTCCTTCAGTGGCAATACCGACCGCGGACTTCAAGACATCCTCGGCAGGCGGCTTTGGAATGCGCTCGACCCAATCGCATGCCATCGAACGTGGTGACAACTTCCAAATTTTTTGATTGTATGGAAGTAGATAGCGCTCTGTAATTCCGCGCCCGAACTGGTTGTACATCCAATCTTCAAAATTTCGCTGAGTGCGCTGTGGATTGTTCAAAAAGGACCAAAGGCAATCGAAAAGGTCTTCTTTGTCGAGCGCTGCCAAATCGTTTTCAAAAGGATATTTGACTAGCTTCTTCTTGTACCAGATGGCATTTTTGCGCACGTGTTTTTCAATATTGCCTCGAAGGAGCTCGAGGTCCAGATTGAGAATTTCCTTGTCGCCAGAAAAAACGACGTGCCCGCCAAGGTCATAGGTTAGACCGTCTTTTTGAAAACTGCGGCACAAACCGCCGCACTGGGTCGATTTCTCGAGGATTTCGCAATCTTCTCCAATGAAATATGCAAGGCTAAGTCCGGCTATTCCGCCGCCAAGTATGGCTATCGATTTAGAGTCTGTGGTCATTTGTCTAAAGCTTAGATTCCCCGTGGAGCAGCTCTTTTCCGTCTTCGATGGGAAATTCCCCATTGTTTGGGGAAAGAATTAATCGTAACCTTGTCTCGACGACGATCAGATAAGTCGGGCAGTTTGCGGAGTCGGGCAGCTTGCTGCATAGACCCCACTAGTGCACAGACTATCCAAGGATAATAGATCAGGCGATAGGCGATTCAGCGAGTAAGGTCCTAGCAATGTCTGAAGCTAACGAGCTTCGCAAACCAAGCAATCCAGCCGAGAAGGCACCAGACAAAGGTGTTGGCGATATTCTTGGCGATGCTGTGCATTCCGCCTTATACACCGCGATTCAAGAACCTATCAGTGGTGTTACTCAAATCGTAGATGAGTTTGCCGGCACTAAGTATCTGCCCAAAGTTCAGTTTATTGGCGCCCCAGTGCAAGCGCAGTTCGGTACCGCTGACTGGCACGCGCAACAAGTAGGCAGCGCGGTTGGCATGTTGTTACCTTTCATGCTGGTCGGAAAGGGTGTTCGAGGCGTGCTTGGCACGTCTGCTGAAGAAGCCAGCTTGATGTCGCGGAAAGCTGCTTTTGGCATGAGCATGAAGGAAGCTGGGCTAACTGGTTTCGCTTATGATGCTGTTCTCCGCCCCAGTGATTCGAAGAACGGTGGGCTCGGTCAGTTCCTGCTCGATCGCGGCACCCAAGGCGCAGTCGGAGCCGGTACATTTATGACCCTAACTGGCGCCAGCCTCGGTCTCAATCGTTTTGCCGGTTCAGCCATGATCGAGCGTTCGGCTCTTGTGCCACTTTTGAAGAATCCGATTGCTAGCGGCGTTCTCTCAGGTATTCCTGCTGGTTTGTTTAGCGCAGAGGCAAGTTCGCTCACGAAGACGGGTCACCTTGCCTCGGGCACTGAGCTTGGACAAGCGGTGTACGGTATGGCAGTGATTGGTGGTGCCTTCGGGACAGCCCACATTTTGAAGGCTCCAGGTGAAAATGGTGGACCTAGTCGTATAGAGGCTCTTACTGCCAGGATCAAAGACTCCCTAAGTAGTACTGATAAAGCGCCGCGAGACGGCTTGAGTCTTTTGAGCGGCGATAAAGTAGGACCAGACGGTCCCGAACATTCAGTCTCCCCAGACGGGAAAGTCGATCAACCACCGCCAACGGATAAAGTCGATCCACTACCGGCAACAGATAAAGTTGAACCGCCAGCAGGAGGAAAGGTCGAACCAACCAGCAATGGTACGCCTGTCGATGCACCATTTGACGGCGACCCAGTCACAGAAGCTTCTCTTGCAGATTTGGCTAAAAATTGGGGCGCAAAGTTCACGCCAGCTAAGGAGAAAGGTAAAGATGCTGCCCCAGTTGTTGCGCCAGTGGATGCAGCACAGCCTGTCGTAGACAAGACCGCTCCTACAATCGATTTACTGCCAAAGGAAAAGGAAGTTCCTCCTGTCGTCAATCCTGACCTCAAAGATGCCACCGCGGGTAGTGCTGCCGCTGTGCCTGAAGCTAACACCGAAGGTTCGACTGGCAAACGCACGATCAAACTACCTGATGTGGAAGTTTCTCGTCATGAGGATTTGACGGTTGGCATCAAAGCCTTGAACGAAGCCCTTAAAGCACAAGATATGGCGAAGGGTCTCGAGGATAAGGCGGTTCTTGCTGAAGCTAAAGCGCAAGATCCCCTCGCCGCACCGGATATCGTCCAAGCCGCTACTGAGGCGCGCACGCGAGCTGATGAAGCCCAAAAGGCGATCCAAGAAAAACGCCAAGCATTCAGTGATTACGTGGCAGAAAAAGGACAGGGACTACAAAGCCACCTCGAAAACGTCGCTACTCAAATGAAGTACCCTGATGCGGCGCGCGAAATCGTTCAGCATGATTTTGCTGTCACTGAAGGCAAAGCTTTACTGACCGCTGCTGTGGCTGATGGAGCCACTCCTGAACAACAAGCAGCCTTTGACACATTCGTTAGAGAAAAGGGCTCGAACATAAAACCTGAGCTCGAAAAGCTCGGTGAAGAAGCAAAGAATTCTGATATCGCCCGCGCGCTCCTTGAACGGGCGTATTCACCTCGCGAAATATCTCTGCAGGTTGATGATGTTGCGCAGCAAGCAGCTCTCAATGTCGGTTTGAAAGTCCTGACGAAGCCAGGCGGAATTGATCCTGCCGCCTTGGAAAAATATGCGAAAGACTACGGACCAGCGATGGAAAAGCACATGCTCACTGCTGCTGATCAGCTTGGGTATGGCATAGACACTAAGATTCAGATTGGAGAGGCCTATCATGGTGAGCCTTTCAAACAAGGCGTCGCCCTTTTGAAGGCTCCAACTCTCGACGTTCCGGCGTTGCAAGAGTTTGCCCAAAATGGTGGCAAAGCTTTAGAGAAACAGATGGCTCAAACCGCACTAGACCTCGGTTTGGATGTCAACAAACAGTTGGCTTTACGCGAAGCTTATCGCGGCGTTGAGTCATGGGTTCCTGTGGACGGCAAAGACGGGCAGTTCGTGCCAGTCAAGCCTGAACAAGAAGAAAGATTCCGCATCATGCTCAATCTTTTAGATAGGACAGCGGATCCGACAGCACCGCCCAATCACATCAATATAGTCCGAGAGTGGCTCAAGAGTCCTGAAAGTGCGGGGCTGGAAGAGCCTTTGACTAACTATGCGGAACTCAAAGGAGATCCTCACGTTCAGGCTTTGCTCCGTGAAGCTCTTTTCCCAACTGAGAACATGACGGTGAGTGGAAAACCAACGACAATGCAGTTTGGCGATTTGCTGGGCGGCACCACTCCCGAAGCAATTGACAGACAAAATCGATTCCAGAATTTCTCCGATTTGACTCAGCAACTGAGAGACGCACCTGAGTCTGAGTTGGCTGCCAAACGTCATGATGTTTTTGATTGGCTCAATCGGAATTCAGATTTGTACGATGCTGCTACTCGCATGGGTGAGCAGTCTGCAGATAGCCGTGTAGTCTCGGCTTTGGACTCATACTTTGGCACCAAAAACCTTGAACCGTTTATAACAGCCAAAGAAAAATATGACAAAGTTGCTGCAGCCATTACTCCTGAACTAATCGCTCGCATGCAAAAGCCAGGTGGTGAGTTGTTCTGGGAATTGGCTCCACCAGCGCTGGAAACGCCGAGAATGTGGGGCGGTTCGGACAACATTTCCACAAGCAGACAAGCCTTGCGAATTCAAAAGGGTGAAGATGGCACTGTAGTTGCCGAGTTTAATCCAACACGTCATCCCGATCAAGTGGCAAAAGTGACTGATGCTCCCGACGGAACGAGAACCATCGATTACGCAGACGGCACACAATTGATTCAAATGCCACAAGGTTACGACATCAATGTTAAAGCTGATGGCAGCTGGAGAACTGACTTTGCCAACGGCAATTACATCGAAGAGAACGTCTCAGGTGACGTCGCTAAAATCATCTATGAAAAAGGAGCGGAAACTGTTCTTTATCGAGGTAAAGACGGTGGTAAAGATGAAGTTAGACGAACAGGTGCCGATGATCAAACTGCATCGAAATTCGTTGATGGCGCCGTGCCTGGTGCTGATGCAATACGTCAAGATGACACCACGGCAACTAAGGCTGAACCAACTCTTAGTGCTTCCAGCAGAGCTGAAATTGCCGCGAACATCGGTAAACTCAGTAGTGGTGACTACGCGGAAGCTAGCGTCGCTGCCATTAGGTTGAAGAATAGCTTTGGCCAGATGACTGATACTCAATTTGTCAACTGGATAAACTTTGCCACTGGAACTCACGTTGATGCGTTCAGTCCAGGTGGTCGCAGCGTGCCGAACTGGCCTGATTTGCAAATGCGTGATGGACAAGTGTTGTTGCAAGACAATGTCCAAAAATTGTTGCGCGGCGGCGACACACCGGCAGAACAACAGTCTCAGGATGGTCTGACTCGCGCATTTGAAGCTCGCAACATCGTGCGCCAATTCCTTAACGCTCCTGAAGGACGCCCTAGCGATCTCCAATATCCAGCTTGGCTCGTAGAGCGCAATCAACTTCCACCTGAAAGCTTGCCGGAAAATATTCTCAAGGATTTGCGAGTACGTTTCCCTGCAGACCAGCTGCCAGCCGATGTTAAGCAGTATCTGGATCAAAATCCTGAACGGATTCAGGCACAAAAAGAAGGCGACAAGCGACCACCACGTGGTCCATTCCAATTGCCTAAAGATGACATCCCGTCACGACTTCGCGTGATGTCAGATGTTCTGCAATTTGCACCTCCTGATATCCAAATGCAATTGCTCAAGTTGGGCGCGGCAGACGGACGGGCGTTGAAAGACGTGATGCAAGTGATCACTCCGCCAAGAGGTGAGCGTGACAGAGCCCAGCCAGTCGAATTCAAGCAACTGCTTGAGATGACTGTGCCGCAAGCGAGAGATATCTACACCGTGAAGCTGATGATTCAAGCAATCAAAGATGCTGCTTGGTCTAAAGATGCCGCCGTGAAAGAAGCCAATGAGAAGTTAGCCAACAAAGCCGCTGTTCAGTTGCTGTCTGATTCCACGACAGACCAAACTACTGTTCTCAAACTTGTTTCCGGTTTGGCTAGTGGCGAAATCAAGGCTCCATTTGAACCTCGACCGAGACCGGGCGAAGCTCCTAAGAAGGTTCCCGGCGTGGCCGCGCCAGGTGTTGGCAAGTTTGAAGGTCAAATCCTTCGAGAGACAGGACTCAGACCTGACGAAGACTATCCATATAACGATACGCTAGACCAAGGAGGGGATGAATTTCCTGCATCCCCACTTGATGGCGGACGTGCCAACCACCCTGAAAGTGACTTTCAAATTGAAGACTGGTTGGAATCCACTTCTGGGGATCCCAACGCTTCGCTCGATGGAGCCGATAGTGCAGGAATGGTAAACAACGCAGATACCGACGGTATCGGCTAATATGTAAGCTTGAAAATCCATCGTTCAACATGAGGCACGGATGTCAATCCAAGTTATTAAGGATGCCATTGCGAACAAAAAAATGACTTGTCCGCAGTGCAAGAAACCAGTTCAGAAGTACGACAAATACGCTGAAACTATTGATGCCGTGCGCGACGGACTCGGTTACACAGACATCGATTCGCGCGGTTCTCGCGTCACCTTGACGTGTGGAAACGCAGGTTGCGACTGGACTGAACGGACCGAGTTCTGGTCACAATATATCGACGATTAGTATTTGAAATCGATCGTCAATTGAACGTAGCCTTGTTGTCCTTCTTCCTTTTCGCAATCCAGATTCGATAAGGCGAGCCCAAGCAAGCGCACATGCCTGTGATCGATTTCTGTCGAGTGCAGAAGTTCCAGGGCAACTTTCATAATTTCCCCGACTTCGTAAATTGATGCGGCGACTGTGCGACTGCGCGTCACTTGTTGATAGTCACCGTATTTTACTTTGAGCGTCAAGGTTCTACCGCTTGTTTCGCTGCTGTCCACCCGTCGTTTTAGCGTCTCCGCGATCTCTTCTAAAGCAGAAATGATCGAATGTCGATCGATTAGATCCTCCGCGAAACTCTCTTCGGCACCAAGTGATTTGCGAATGCGATTCGGAACGACAGGGCGGTCGTCGTGTCCGCGCACTATGTGGAAATAGAAACTGCCCACTTTTCCAAATCGTTTTACGAGATCAATTTCGCTCCACTTCTTGAGATCAGCGCCGGTAAACACACCGGCGTTGCGCATCTTTTCTGCTGTCACTTGACCGACACCATAAAATTTTTCGATTGCCAGTTTCTCGACATATGACTCTGCCTGGTCTGGTGGTATCAAAAACAATCCGTTTGGTTTATTGACAGCAGAGGCGGTTTTCGCGAGAAATTTATTGATCGAAACTCCTGCCGAAGCAGTCAAGTTTGTTTCCTCGAATATGCATTGTTTGATCTCTTTTGCGATCAACGTAGCCGAAGGCATAGCAAATTTATTTTCAGTGACATCTAGATATGCTTCGTCGAGAGACAACGGTTCCACCAAATCGGTGAAACGATGAAAGATTTCTCTTATCTTGTCTGACACCTCCTGATAGACATGGAATCTGGGTCTAACGAAAATGACGTGGGGACACCTTTGAATAGCAGTGCGTGAAGGCATCGCTGAATGGATGCCATATTGCCGCGCCTCATAACTGGCCGCTGCCACCACACCACGTTGATCCGGCGAGCCACCTACTACCAGGGGCAGACCACGATAGTGCGGCTGGTCACGTTGCTCCACCGATGCGAAAAAAGCATCCATGTCAACATGAATGATTTTCCGAATCAGCTGAGGCTGGGAAGTCACGAGCAACTCCAGTGTTAACTCATCGAGGCCAGTTTTTCGACAAAGGCATTGTAGCTAAATTGATCAAAGAGGACGAAGCGCACGTCACCAAGAGTAGTATCAGTTTGACAAAATTTTTGAACGGTGTCCAGTGCTATACCCGCAGCCTCCTCGAGTGGATATCCATATGCGCCGGTACCGATGGATGGAAAGGCTATGCTATGCAACTCGTAGCTATTAGCGAGGACAAGGCTGCTTTGATAGGCGTTGGCCAAGATTTTGGCTTCGTCCACTCTCCCATCTCGGTAAACTGGACCAACTGCGTGAATCACATACTGGCATTTCAATTTGCCACCGCCAGTGATGACTGCATTCCCTGGTAAACAACCGCCGTCCATTTTTCGTATTTGCACACACTCTTCCATAATACTTGGGCCGCCGGCCCGATGAATGGCACCGTCGACGCCACCACCGCCCCTTAGCGCAGAATTGGCGGCATTGACGATTGCATCAGCTTCTTGGCGAGTTATATCACCGCGCACGAGAGTCACTGTCGTCTTATTGAACTGTTTCGCTTCCGCCATGTTGCGTCAATATTCAGGCTTGGATGACTTTGCCGTATCGATCGTAGTTCATCGACTGCGTTGTGCCGTCAGGCAAGGTGACATCTTTCCTGGAGGCAAACATAGCTTTCTTGCCGCCGACATCGTCGTAAGTGAACTTGCTGACTGTGCTCTTTCCGCTTGGATCATGTTCTTCCTGATGAACCTTTCGAGCATAAGGATCGGCGATGATCGCGCCGCTTGTTCCATCATCCTTTTTGTACATCGTGTACGTGCTGAAGTCTGTTGCCGTCTGAGTAACTTGCATGCCGTCCTTGAGGACCTTTACACCGACGGTGGCGACTGCAAATTTCGGCAGGTATTCGCTGGTGCTGGGAAACTCACCTGGGTGGAGAGTCGGATTGCGCTTTGGTAAGTCGAAGGATTCCGTGGTTCCGGTTGCGGGTGCGTCTGCGACCTTCAATGTCGCCACTTCTTGGGGTTTTAACCCGCTTGCTTCCCCTTGCTGACGCATCATAATGCCAGCTTTGTTCATCCTCATACTCGATTCAGCCTGACCCGGTATTCCCGTGCTGAAATCCAGTACTGTCATTGGCGGAGCGCTGACCTTCATTGCGACGCTCTGCTCACGTCCCTGAAAAAGAGGTGGTTGTCCAGAAATTTCTTGGTTTGAGAGTGATCTCGATCCGTAAGTCTCTAATAAAGTCCGATCCAAACCGCCGACAACATTTGACTGATGTTGGCCAGCATCAAATCTTGCTTTAAATACGCTGTCAAATGGAGTTGCGCTCATTAGCCGCCATGCGTTTGGGTACCGAATGCATTGTGCATTCGTTGGACCATCATTGCAATAGTTTTCTGCTCAGAAATCTGGAATTAGAAAATCTTTGGCGCATGTTGAAGGTCATGCGGAATATCATTTTAGTTTGTCGCAGTCGAATGTCAAGCAGAATTTATCCGAGGAGAGTCTGTTCTGGGAGGTTTGGACAGCAAGCTGATCAGAAACCGCGAGCGCCATGATTTCGCGGATTAGGACAGCGCCATGATTAGATCAAGAGTGCGCCATGATTTCGCGGATTAAGACTGCCCCATGATTTCGCGGGCTAAGACGACCCGTTGTTGCGAGAACTTCGCCTTATCTCTGGCTTTGCGAGCCATAATTAAGACTTTGTCCAATTCCTGACAATCTTCCGGCACGGTGGCTACACCAAAAGCCAGAGCCAGACTGCGAGAATCCATATCGGATGACAAAGGAGCTTCACGTAAAACATCGGCGATCCGATTTGCTAAAGCGCTTGCCGCCGTTGAATTTGTATTCGGCAAAAGCATTGCGTAGTCAAAGGTTTCATAGTGTCCGAGCATATCAACTTGTCGTTTCACCAAGCTGATTCTCTGCATGGCGCGACGCACAGCCAACATTTGTAAGGCTTCAACAAGACCATCCGGCCCGCCTTTTCGTTGGCCAATGCTAAACACGAGCAGCGAAAATGGGAGGTTGAAATATTCGTATCGCAGATATTCTTGGTCGAGTAGGTATATAAAGGCGGGGTAGCTCAGTATGCCTGTTTCAGGGCGAAGTAGATTCTTCAACACACCTTGAACAGCCGCTTCGTCGACACCTAAAGATTTCAAAGTAGCTAAACGATTTTGTTGCGGCGCCTGGTCGGTAATTTGCACCAGACCGCAGCTAACAAGATTGAATAGGATCGGTACCCAATCTACTTTGCTCATCGGCCGATTGCGCAACAGATCAAAAAGGGTGTTGCGATTATCAATCAATTCGTAAAAGTCGAGTTGTTGTTCAAGTCCAATCGGTGCGCCTTTCGCAACGCGAGCGGCAAACTCTTCTTCCGAAATCATGGCATTCTTTTTGACCAGGCAAGACTCGAGTTTAAGACCTGCGGTTTCCAAATATTTGTTTTGGTCAAGCAGCGCCACGCCTTCCATGAGCATGGAGTCCAATCTTTTATTGATGGTGCGTTCGGTGCTTCTTTCATCGGGCCAGAAACGAAACTCTCCGTTCGCCCATGTGATCAGTTCGATTAGCGCATTATCGCCTTTCAATTCTTTCAGTGCGCCATGCAATGGAATTCCGTCTTGGAAATAAATCTCGGCGTTTTCGCTGCGACTGCGAACGTCAAGTCGACCAGTCATTTTTGCCAGATTGATTGATTGCAATAGGTTGGGCACTTGCAAATTTTTCAAGTCGCCTTCCAGAGTAGCTTTGGCGCCCGGTCTTGGTGGATCGAAGACAATGCCGGTGCCGATTTGGGTCGTCGTCTGACCCATGCCTCCGGTTGGCCCTCCCATCGTTGACTCGCTAGCTTTACCCATTAAGGCACTGGATGGAATTACGTCTTCCAGTTGATCGCCGCCGGAGCTGGTCATGATCAAATTAGTTATCAGACTCAAATCGCGGCTTGCGTACTGCCAAATTGCAGTTTGACCGGCATTCGCTGTTACTTGAAACAATGACCAGTTGGGGTCTTCTTCGCGATTGTCGTATTTGACGGCAAGAATGTATTCCTGCTTACGGTCGCTTGCTGAATAAGGCAGCTCAACCCAACGCCCAAGGATTTTGTTGGCTTCCTGCATAAGAAACTGAATGTCGCCGTAGCTCGGCATGGCCGACTGCTTCGGAAGCCGAACGTTTCTTGGAGCTGAAGATGATTTGCCAGCGTTAAACATAATATCGTGCGCTACCTATCCGATTTCTTCCTGTTGAGACCCAAAATTAAATCGGGCTAATATACTCTTCCACGGCAGCTCAATTCTCTACCGTTTTTATTTGAATTTCAGGGCGTTTAGCCTCCGCTTGGGTTTTTCCTTGCTCTGGAGTCCGAACCGGCGGTTAAAGGTCGCTGAAAGACCCAAGTCTAGCTGAGCGACGGCTCGTTTGACTGCTTCTAGACAAGATTTCTTTTTAAGCGCCTTAGCTGGCTTGTATCTTGAAATCACCATATATAGTACCAAAAGAAAAACGGGGGCTTAATCCGCCCCCGTTCTAACTGTTCTTGGCTGCTTAAGGATATAAGCCGCGCATTTTTTTCGCCTCGGCCAGTTTGGACACTCCGATCCTCAGCGCGGCCATTCTTGGTCTTAGCCCAGATTTAAGGCTCAGTTCGAAAACCTGGTCACAAGCTCTGCCCATAATTTGCTCAAGGCGGCTATTGACCTCGTCTTCGGTCCAGAACAGATGCATCAAACCTTGCACCCATTCAAAGTAGCTCACCGTTACCCCGCCTGCATTGGCAAGAATATCCGGCACTACCATGATTCCCTTTTGATGCAGATAGAGGTCTGCTTCCGGGCTTGTTGGACCGTTTGCACCTTCGACTATGATCTTGCAGCGCAACCGATCGGCGTTTGCTTTCGTGATCTGATTTCCAAGTGCAGCTGGAATTAGCACGTCGCATTCCAGTTCAAGCAAATCCGAATTGCTGATTGTTTTGCTGCCCGTGAACCCTTCTACTTTGCTCATTTCGGTCACGTAAGCATTCAAGCGTGGAATATCCAACCCTTCAGGGTTGTAAATGCCACCATGAACATCTGAGACGGCGATGATTTTGTAGCCGGTTTGGTGAAGCAATTTGGCGGTGATAGCGCCAACATTTCCGAATCCCTGCACAACAACCGTCGGTGCTTTGCTCTTCAAATTGAAGTGCTCGATTGCTCTGCGTGCGCAGAAGGCAACACCGCGACCAGTTGCTTCGTGACGACCGTATGAGCCGCCGATTGAAACGGGTTTCCCGGTCACAACGCTTGGCACGGTGTGCCCAACGTTGATGCTGTATGTGTCCATGATCCAGGCCAT
>PLZS01000100.1 GCA_003153555.1 Candidatus Melainabacteria bacterium
TCGCCTTACCACGAGGGTCCGAACTAACCGGAAAGCCCGCTAGGTTTGTAGCACCAGCTAAGTGCAATACATAAAATGAATTGGCAGAGTTGATCACCTGACGATTACCGTTACGGTCAATCAATATGGCACTCGCTCTTTTTGCGGGCACCTTTACGTCTACTGGCTTACTTGTATCTGTGAAACCGATCAAAAATCTCTTCTTCCCGTCAGCAGATTTGAGTTCAAACAAGTTGTAACCGGTCGTCCAATTCGGCTGATATGGATTATTGCCCTCTAGAAACCCTATGCCAGGATGCCCATGAAGTTGAGAGACAAACTGCGCACCAGACAGCTCTTGCGCAAGCATCTTGTACGTTTGAAATGCGGGTTTCGCAGTTCCTAACATGCCAGTGAAGAGACCATGTCCATTTGTATTGTCTAGCTGAAAGTGAAAGTTTTTCTGCACACCGGAAAGCAGTGCCCAAGCATATGACTGAATAAGGTAGTCACAATAATCGTTGGCGCTTCCACCCCATGGTCCGCCCACATCGACGAATCCAGTTTCCGTGAACCAGATGGGCTTAACTTGCCCCAGATAATCGCGCATCAGCTTTTTCTGAATCTGACTGTAATCAGCGATATCAGTGGCTCTTGAGTAACTGTGTTGATTCATGACGTCGAAATAGTAGTTGTTTTCTTTGGCTTGAGGATCCTTCACCACAGCCTGCAAATACTCTTCGAAAAAACTGGAGTGAGCCGGAGCGTATGTAGGTGGCTTGAGGTGGTGCGAATACATATAACCTTCGATGTTGGCGAACGAAAGTCCGGCGAAAGCCACTTTGCAGGTCGGATCAGCTTGTTTAGCGGCCAGATAGCAGGCTTTTTGATAGGGGAAAAAATCTTGTCCATTCCCCTTGAAAAACGCATGTCCCGGCAAATCTGGCTCGTTCCAACTTTCCCAGGTGTGAATTATATCTTTGTAGCGTCTAACCGTTTCGAATACATAGTTGCCATAGAGATTAGAGGGCGAATCAACCGGCATCACGTTGATGCCTCGTTGAGGAGCACTAATGTCGCCGCCAATATTGGCGAATTTTGGATCTGCGGCCCATTTGGTGCCGTATCCAAGAATCGGTAGCCACTGAATTTGCGGATACCGCCTCGAGGCCGCTCGCAGTTGTTCCAAGGCAGTCCAATCCCATTTATCTGGTTCGGGACTGGGGTTTTTTCGAATCTGAGCAAAGCCTATATCAACTCGGCAGTTGTGTGCACCAGATTCAATAAAACGAGGCAGATACTCCGGATTGGTCAAGATATTGTTGTCGGAGCACATTGCAAAAATAGACTCGGCACTAACTGTAGTGGCGGCGAGGCAACTGAAGATGGCAATGAAGAAGCAAAACTTTGCTATTGAGCTGTTTTGAAACTTTGGCAAAAGGTCTAGGAATTTTCTAAACTTCATCAAATCCAACAATCACTTAGTTGGAGCAATTGTAGCCTTATTACGCTCTGAATCATCTTCAGTGCCAGGCGATTTCAACACCACCTCTTTATGAGCTTGGCGAAGTTCGGCAACGGAACCCAAACCTTCAGCTTGCCTTAAAAATCGCTTCGCTTCCTCATTCTTGCCCATCGCCTCAAGCAAATCTGCGTAATTTCGCATAATAATGAGCATGTCTCGATTGTTTGTCTGCGTATCACAAGTTTCAAGTGATCGAGTATAGAGAGCGCTGGCTTTCATGTAATCGCCATGAGTGGCGCAAAACAAAGCAAGATTATTCAGGCGTGTGGCTGTGAGTACTTTATTCTTTCCGATTCGATTGATATCTTTTACATTTTGATCTACCAACAGATCAAACCCTGGTGTCGATTTGGCTCTGATTTCTTCCAGTTGCTTATACAGAGCATCAGACTCTGTTTTGCGGTTTTGCGTCGCATACAGTTTCGCCAGTCGCTGAAGTATTCGTGGTTGCGTTGAAGCAGCAGTCTCAGAACGAAGCTCTGACAGCATCAAAGCCTGTCTGAACATTTGTTCAGCTTCTTGATTCCGATTTTGGTCCTGCATCAACAATCCCAAATCAATTAACACGTCTACAGTAGTGATCGGTTTTGCCAATCGGCTTTGCAGAGGCTGGCGTTGATTGCGAAACCTTTTGAAGAAATCTCTGGAGGTGAGCGTGTGTTCGGACTCGATCGATTCAGTCTGGTCCCACTCCAATGTGCCGTCGGGCGGGCGAAGTGTTGCCCAAATTTTTGGACCAAGGTTATCTAACACTGTTCGATAGTGTGTTTCAGCTTCTTGCGGTCTGTTGAGCCGCTCGGTAACGCGGCCCAGGTAGTAGTAAGTAATGAGAGAGTCGTCATATTTGCGCGCCGCACCTGAAGCAGAGTTGAGCAGCGTTTCGCATTCCTTGTAGTCACCTAGTTGATAGGCTTTTTCCGCAGAATTAAAATATGTTCGCCAAAGAGCATCCTGCGCTTGGGATGCGGGACAACTCAAGAGGAACATTGCAATCCCTGCAAGGAAAAGAAAAACGAGAGAAATACCGGCTGATCTGTGATTCATACAAACAGGTTGGGTCGTCTAATCGTCCGACAGTATAGCGCAAAAGCCCTTGAATACTGATGTTCGTGAATTAAGCAGCGCACATACGGATCCAATGATGACAACATTCGGCATAGTTGGAGGTTTCAAGTTCATTAGACAATCTAAAGATTGCGCAAGGTCGATTGAATGGAACCCCGAGTCCCGCGTACTTCGAATTTAGACTAATAAGAGAAGACGCACATCAATTTCAAATTTGGTTGAAAACCTGCTCGTAAATCTTTTCGACGCAATTAGCTGTTCGCTCAATTGAAAACAGATCGCGTGCTCGCTCCTGACCTTTGCGACCAAGTAAACGAGCCGCTTCTGGATCATTCAGCAAAGTGATAAGCGCGTTAGCTAGTGCGCTTTCGTCATTTGCTGGAACCAGCAAGCCACTTTCGCCATCTTCGATAATCTCTGGCACGCCACCGCCATTAGTGGCAATCACAGGTTTTCCGGCCGCCATTCCTTCGACAATCACCTGCCCGAAAGGCTCCCCAATTGTCGAAGCATGAACGACTATGTCCAGGCTTTGAAATACCTCCAGCATATCCGTTCTGAAGCCGAGAAATTGAACACTGTCGCTTAATGCGGCGACTTGCACAAGTTCATGCAATTCGGCCAAATAAGAATCTTCGTCGAACAAGGCACCGCCTATTATTTGGAAGACAGCGTTCGGGAAATGCTTGTTCACCAGTGCAGCTGCTTTGATAAACACATGCTGGCCTTTCCACGGACTAATGCGGCCGACAATACCCACCCGAACTGCATCCTGAGACTTCCACTTACGGCACTCAACGGCGCTAAAAGCGTGCTTGTTCACACCGTCGTGCACGATCGTGATTCGCTCGGTGTTGCTCGCCGCTAATGGTTTCGCCTTCGGTAAGGTTTCACGAGTAGCGTTAGAGATAGTAATGACGTGACTCGGCAAGAACGTACACAGCCAGCGAAAAGTGGTGGCGACAGTAGAAGGCAAATAATCATTGGCAATACGATCTCTGACATGCCAAATAACAGGCACTCCAGCTAATCGACCTGCCACAGCGCCGATCACGTCTGACTTGAGAGAATTTGTATGAACCAAATCTGCGCGCAATGAGCGAAACAAATCAGCGAGATTACGTGTGTAATTTAAAAGTGCAAAACATTTCTTCAATTGCATGATTGAAGAAATACCAAGAGAGTCTTTGCGGGTCTGCAAAACACTCGAGGACAGGGGGAAGATATGTGTTTCTAAACCAGTCTCGCGCAAGTTGTCTGCGAGCGGTCCCTCCGCACATAAAACGACAAGCGGCTCGTACTTCTCTTTATCTAAAGTTGTGACCAGATTTAAAAGCGCTACTTCTCCACCACTCATCAAGGACGTATGGTCAAAGAATACGATGCGCTTACGAGTCCTCGCCTTTTGCAGAAGGCTACTTTCGCGAGTGGCAGGAGATGACAACATAGCAGCTTAGCTTAACGGGATGTTCGGCGAATGCCAAGCGCTTGAGTCCCTTAATTCACCAACTAGTGCCCTTTCTGGTTTCAAAATTTGTAATGTTAATGCCGCCTCACCTGCCGTGAAGCTGCGATGAGATCTTTAAGCGTCCACTGATCTCTATCCACTGATCAAGCAGAGCGCTTGCGTCCAACAACACAAACAGTGCTGCCAAAATTGGGGAATACGGTCAAAAATAATGCCAGTGGCAATTTCAGAATTTGCTTCAGGTTTGTAGGACGCCATGTGGAAGTGGTAGTGCCATCAGCTGAACGTGAGGTCCAGAGGTGAAAACTTCTCACTTCTTTAACAACCACATCAAACCCCGCAGCCTCAACGATCTTGCAACACTCATCAAGCGTATATTGCCAGACATGTCGCATGTGAGGAGGGAAGCTATCTTTGAGCAGTTCAAAATCAGTGTCCGATGCTCTACCGAACAGAGCTTTAATTCTAAACCAGGCATAACCACGATTTGGTGTCGTCAAAACAAAGTAACCGCCTGGTTTAACAAGATGAGACACTTGCCTAACACTAGCAAACGGATAGCGATAAATGTGTTCAAGAATTTCAGTAAAAACCACAGCATTTAAGATGGCTGGCTCAGTCGATTGAGCAGGAACAGTCATGGGATCAACAACTTCAACATCCCAGTGAACGACCCCAATTCCTTCATTACGTAATACTTGAGCAAAACCCAGAACCCCAGGCGCTTCCCACATATCTTTATCAGGGTCGAAATCATAACTAGTGACGTTATAGCCAATCTTCTTCAACATCCGGGAGATGTGACCAGGAGCCGCACCAATGTCGCCTATCTGGGAACCAGTTGGCACAAATTTCAAAAGTTGCTCAGCAATCCAGCGATACCTTGAAATTTGAATGTTGTAATAATTTAAATCAGTTAGCGATCCACCCACTTCAGCAATTGCTTGATCAACTGTCATATTGGCAGAGGAAGAGCCTTGCGCTACTCCGTTCAATTTCAGACCTCACGCTGCTAGCTTAATGGAATCGCTAAGTATAACCGAAACGCGCAAGGGACGTTTGTCGGTGAAAAGAAATTGCTTCCTAAGTTTCTTTCAGGCTTGTTTGTTCTTCCATCCAATTGTTCGCCCGTGCGAGACTGAAAATCCGCGCCCTCAGTCCAACTTATGCTAGTGTTTCGAAACTTCCCAAAGCTCTTGAGCAACATGTTGGCAAGGTTTAAGAATCTCTTCGTAAGAATACTGACCAAAGTGATGCTGCGCCTGCGGCTCGTCCCGAAGCGCCTGCGCGGATCTCACCTGATTCGCACTAAGACTAATGGGATCGTCATTGCCGGTCCATTTTCCGGAATGCGCTACGTCGAACAAAGCGTTGGCAGTGCACTGTACCCAAAGCTGCTTGGCACTTACGAAAAAGAGTTGCAACCGGTGATCGAGAGGTTGTGCGCGAAAGGATATCTCTGGATTATCGATGTTGGCGCTGCGGAGGGTTACTATGCGATCGGCATGGCCCTTCGGTGTGAAGATGCTCATGTTGTTGCCTTCGAGTCGGTCGAAACAGGCCGACAGCTGATCCGTCAACTCGCTCAACTGAATCGAATCGAAAACAAAGTCGAGATTCATGGTCATTGCGATCCAGGCATACTGCAGAAACAACTCAAAGAAAGCGCATGGTTCAAGTGATGAGTGAAGGTAGATCGCGGGGACTGTCTTGGTTTTATATGGAGTCCCGCACCGCAGCTTCTTAAGAAAGTATATTATGCCGTCATTAAAACTCAGCATCTCCATAGTGCATCATCACGGACTTAACATGCTTCGTGACTGCCTGACTTCGATTTTCGAGAACTCGCCCAAGTTCTCTTTCGAGGTAATAGTCGTGGACAATGCCTCCACAGATGGTGCTGTTGCGATGATGGAGCGGGATTTCCCACAAATCAGGGTGATCAAGAACGTCGACCGGCATGGTTTTGGGCACAACCAGAACACTGGCATGCAAGCCTCAACAGGCGAGTATATATTGGTCTACAACGACGACACTCTTGTGCATGGCACTGCTCTTACAGTGTTGTGCGAATTCCTGGATCAACATCCGAAGGTCGCTCTAGTGGGACCCAAATTGCTCAATGCTGATGGCACTTTGCAAATGTCTTGCTACAAGTTCCCTTCCCCACTGCGCTCTGTTTGGGAGAACCTGCTTCTTACCGCCGCGTTTCCTAACAGCACCATATTTGGTGACTATAGAGCATGGCCGCACAATACACCGCGAGAGGTGGACTTTGTGATCGGCGCGGCGATGCTGGTGCGCCGATCAGTGATAGACCAGATTGGGCTCTTTGACGAACTGTTTTTTATGTACGCAGAAGAAACTGATTGGCAAATGCGAATCCGAAAGGCAGGCTGGCAAATCATGTTGTGTCCTGACGCCGAAATTACCCATCTTGGCGGGCAAAGTACAGAAGACGCTAAAGATAAGCAGTTCTCAGAATTTCAGACAAGTTCGGTAAAACTAATCACCAAACATTATGGCGCTGCGGGCGCTCTTGTTCAGCGTATTTCGATGCTGGCTGGTTCAGTACTGCGAATAGCTATTTGGTCGGTGATGAGCTTGATATTCCCTAACAAGCGCCGCCGCGGCGCCACAGAAATTCAAAGATGGAGTCGATTGTTTCGATGGTGGATAGGGCTGGGACCTCATGTTGGGTTATCGCCTGAGCACCACTAAGCTATCTTGAGATTTTGTCACACGTGCCCCCCCTTATTCAGTAAGGCGAGGGAAATGCTTGTCTCGAAGCTTTAAAAACGGGCTTTCGATTAGTTTAGCGAAAGCAATTCCTCCTAAGACACTGCCAATGCAATAGGCAGCCACTTGCAAAAGAAATAAATTCGTTGGTATTGGAATGGCATAGCATAACTTTTCGATTGGTGCATGCCAGACATAGATGGAATAAGAATACAATCCGATTGTAGACAAAACCGCCGCCCATAAACCATGAGGTTTAGAGTTGACCAGCATTAGCATGATAATCAAACAAAAGGCCAGTTGTTCCGCTGTTAAGCCAATACTAAAAGCCCAACAGTTAGTGAAGCCAAAAAACGCAGAGGGAAGCAACAGAAGAGCACTAGTTATCGTGAGAATCATCGCCTTGTTTCGAAAAACCGCTTCAAACCTCTCACCGTAATGGTGGTGCGCGCAGGATAGAAGTGCGCCCATAAACAAAGCGTCAATGCGAAGATGAGTAATGTGGTTTAGAATGCGACCGTAGTGATACAAATCGACAAATCTCAAGATTGGCACCACAATAATAAAGACAGCACAAACAGAGGCGAAAACTCTAAGTCCGGCTTTCTTAGTGACAAGAAGCACGAACAAAGCTGCTACCAGAAGATAAAAGTGCTCCTCGACAGCCAGGGACCAAGTGTGCCCGAGTGGATAATGGTTCTCGCCAGGATAGTAATTCTGAATAAAAAGAGCTTGTGCCAAACCAGTAAAAGGAAGATACGCCCGTCCACTTATGGCTATGGTAAGCCAAGTAAAGCAAAGCAAGACATAATACGATGGGTATATTTTGAATCCACGACGGATCAAAAAACGCTTTGCATCAAATTTACCTCGTGCGGAAAATTCTCTGAGCATCAAGCCGGTAACTAAATAACCGCTCAGCACAAAGAAAAGATCGACGCCCATCCACCCAGTTTCATACCAGCGTTGAAAGAAAACCATTAGGAACCACGGCGCATTAGGAGGAATCGCTGTCAGGTGTCGGCCCAGGATAAGGATCACGCCGATTCCGCGCAAGATATCTAGTTGCTGAATACGAGCGCGCACTGCCGTCTCCTGACGTCTAACCGGTTAATAGTAACACCACATGCGGTGGCAAGTTATTTAACTAGGCGCTGAATAGCTTTAAAGTTCTCGGTTCCAGAC
>PLZS01000041.1 GCA_003153555.1 Candidatus Melainabacteria bacterium
CGCCGCCCAATTCGCCGACTCTCGCTTGATCAAGGTACTTGCGATAAAGATTTTCATTTGCCGATCTTTCGGCGAGCGTTGTCGAAATTACATTTACGGCTGCAATAGTTACAACAGCAAAACAAATGAATCTGACTCGTGAGTTTGCAAAAAGGCGACCCAAGAATTCAGCAGAAGTAGATACCCAGCTTTGATCGCCTTTAGCCTCTGGACCTTGGACCCAGATGTCTGGCGCATTTAATTTACCTGGAATGGAGTCTGCTTCAACGGTTTTTGCTGAAGCGGGAAGTTTTGACGGCGGATCTCTATTTATAGACGGCGGAACCACGTCGGAAGCTTGCCCGTCCAGATTTGCGACAAGCTTCGTTTTCTGGGCGAACCTTTTTATTTCCATTCTATTTTTTTGTTGTACTAAGTTTCAGAACTTCATTGTAAGGATCAATAGTGACAATTTTATGTCACGTTGATTGGACAGCGACAGACCCGAGATTCTTTACCTGCAAAGCACAAACTACGAAAATGCCAAGGTCCTGCCAAATCTGATCCCTAAAGTAGGGACATTCAGACGCAGGACCTACTTACTATGCCAGCCGTTGAACAACATCAGCCAACTGACCGACCTGCGGCTCCGCAACAGACAGCTCCAGGCTTTCATTCAACTCTTAATGAGACTTGGGGACCAGGCGCTGTAAAACCGCCGGAACAACAACCTTCAAATGCGCTCGATGGTTTCAATCAATTCTGCATTGGATTTGGAGCCGGGCTGGGTAATTTCGCCGTCGAGACAACAAAAGCAGCCAGTCAAGCCATTACTCATCCCGGCGAAACAATTCACAACGCCGCTGATGGTACAGGAAAAGCGCTTCATGCAGCCGGTGAAGCCTCTGTTGCAGGCTCATCTTATCTAGCTAACAAAGTTTCGCACGGCGATGTCGCTGGGATGACTAACGATGCTGTTCATACTGGTCAAGCGATCGGAAATGGAATGGCTCAGTCAGTTGATCACTTTAATCATTTATCGGCAAAAGAGAAGGGCTACATCGTTGGTCATGATGTTGCGCCGACAGTGATTGGAACAATTATCGCTCCTGAATTGATTCCAGAAGGCGCGGTTGCTGCTGGTCTCGGAAAAGTGGCTTCTGTAGTTGGCACAGTAATCAAAGAAGAGAGCGTTGTGGCAAAAGTCGCGTCGACCTTTGAAGGTGCCAGAGAAAAGATGGCGACAATCAGTGAAAAGCTTGCTGCAATGACTGAAAAGATGGACGCCCTGATTGGACCAAAAGGAAGTGCCATTGTCCGCGACGGTGTCAAATGTGTAGAGGAAGGTGAAAAGAAGGGATTCGAACATCTTAAGCCGGTAAGGGTAGTCGCTAGCCCAGTGTCAGATGGATTTGCAGCGGAGGTCGAACATGCACAAACGAAACTAGAAGGGTTTATCGTCGATCAATTACAAAAAGAAGATGTTAAAACATATGTGGTCGAAAAAATTTCACATGTGTTCGGCGACGATTACGATCGAATTCCAGCGTGCTTCAATCCAAATGACAAATTAGCACCAAAGGGTATTTACATCGCAGAGAAGGTCTGGAACCAAGGTCAATGGAAAAATAATACTGACGTGCTATTCAGAATCAATCATGAAGTTGGACACCTCTTCGACGAAACTTTGAAAACTGATTGGCTATCGAACACAGCTGAGTTTGCCAAGGCGTTTGCTAAAGACTGGAAGGAGATTTCAGAATCCGAGCCGAACTTCCTTATTCTGGGCGCAAAACCTGACCATTTGCGCCGTAACGAAGTCTTCGCCGACCTGTTTGCTCACCTGAGAGGGGAATCGACCAGCACATATTCGATTGACATGCGTAGGTTGTTTCCAAATACAATGAAGCACATGATCGCGAAGGACCAAAAATGGTAAATAACGAACCTGAAAAAACTTTAGTCGATGTAGTGGAAATGTTAGCCGACGGCAGTCTGAAAATTGCTGTTAGTGTAACTGCCCAAAATGGTATGAATGGCGCTGATTCTTGGATTTCACCACCCGGATCGCCAGACTTTATCGAATTCGGTACGCGCCATCGAGTTACCAAACCAGGGCAAGTAAGTGCTATCACAAAGAAGTTAATCAATGGCGAGTGGCACCAGTCAGAACAGCGTTTCGGAGAATAGAGGCATTCGTTTGTGAGTAAAAATGAAGAGGAGTCATCACTAGATGAAACGCGCAAACGACTAGAGAAGTTGGGTTATTTTGATAAGCCTGATGATGAACTATTAAAGCGCGAAGCCGAGCAAGATAAGAATTGCTGGTCACCACGGAAAGAATTTCCAGATAGCAACGGATGCGAGAGAGCATTCTTGAAGCCAAACGGCGACATCGTCGTTGAATTTGGTGAGTCGTCAGAAGGCTCTCACAGTGTTGGCTCACGCACTTATTCAACTGATCATGATTTGTATCAATCGATAATGCAGCGTCACCATTTAGCCGATCGAGAGCAAGGCAAAATGCATTTCATAGCGCAGAAATATGATGATGAAACAAAGCAGTGGTCTGATCTGGGAGACGGTTGGTTTGACTGATTTAACCTATGGTAGATAGTGAAGAAACGGAAAAGACAATCATCGAAATAGTGGCGATGGAAGACGATGGCAGTCTGAATATTTCGCATGTCTCGTTGATGAAAGATGTGAGCCCTGGCATGAATATGTGGGTGGCACAGCCTGGCACTCACGATTTTATAGAATTTCAAAATCGACACGGTGTCACTAAGCCCGGCCAGCGTAGCACTATCAAGAAAGAACTGAGAGCTGGAGAGTGGCATGAGAACCAAGTAAAAGAAGGCGATTGGGACTAGGAGATTGAATTGGACCAAGAAGAAGCTGACAAGTTCTGGGAAGAGCAGCGAAAGAAGAACGCAGTTCTTCATTTGGGAAGTGTCTTACTGAGGAGAGAGCAATGGTAGGCGATTTAGATTCGACCAAAGAAACAGCCGACGAAATCATTTTCGAGAGCGCAGAGATGCTAGCCAGCCGCAGCATTAGCTGGCTTTACAGCTATCAGGACATTAAGGGCAAAGTTTCCCCACTTACGATGCCGGGGTCTCAACCAGGCGAGCCTGACTATGACGCACTGATGGCGCGCCACAAGCTCACAGAACCTGGTCAGATCAGTGCAATCACTAAGCGCCTTATCAACGGTGAATGGCACCAGTCAGAAGAATGCTCTTATGATTGATTGAATACAGCAAGTAGAGTCTTTGAGGAAGCAAAAGATTTGGTTCGACACTTAGGGGGATTCGCCAATCACTGGGCATCGAGCAACCTAGGAATGATCCAATAGTTCGGTTGCAGCTGAACTGCTATTTTACGAGTGGTAGTGAAATACATACGGTGCTTTGCACCGCATTCATCCAATTGATGAAAGGTTGCATTCTGGTCGCATGTTGTGCAAGATTATTGTCATTTGGAGTAATTTTTATCTTATGTCATCTCGTTTATCTTGGTCCTATAAGCGCACAACAAAAAGACTTGGCCTATGCCGGGAATCTTCTCAAAGCTAAAAAATACAATGAAGCGGAATCCACATACCGTCAACTTCTCCGATCCGATAAGCTCGCAGATAGCTACGCCGGTCTTGCAGAATCACTCGCTATGCAACATAAAATTCGCCAAGCATTATTGGTACTGAAAGAAGCAAGAGCGAATAATTTTGCCAATGATGCAAATGTCCTTGCAGTGGGCGGTCATGTATCCTATCTGCACGCACACGCGGTTTCATACCCTTATTGGGGGCTACATTTTTAAGCATCGGTGGCCCTGTGCAAGCGTGCCCTAGCTGTCGATCCTTATAACCAAATCGTTTTGGCAACTTTGGAGCAAGCTGAAGTAAGGCAGAAAAAACTTGATAGAGCCAGGGAGTTTGAAAAGGTAGGTAATTTAGATCTAGCAGAAAGCGAATATCAGAGTCTTTTAAAAGAAAGGCGCGACGATTTAGAAGCACGTCTCGCTTTGATCAAGATTTGTGAGCGCAGAATTGACCTGGGTGAACATGTTCCTAAGTCCTACATTCGACAGCTTGAGAAAACTCGACCTATGGTGCGATCTGTGAATTAGGACATTTAATTTCTATCGGCATTGCGCAAACGCCGAGTCCTTCGTAAAAGTCACGATCACAAAAGCGCCGCCCACATCTAAACGCCTCTTCCGATCGCTAATTGTCCGCCCCCCTCTGTTCGACGATGAACAGCGTCGGACATTCGGTTGAAAGCACGGGCGGATTTATGGTTTGAGGCAATACACTATTCATTCAAAGAAATCTGTGACGACTGTGGCCTGAATGTCGCAATGGTCTTTTGCCGCTAAAATAGACATAAACTACAGGAACATCTACATGTTCGACGATTTTACACCGGACACAGACCTTGAACGAGCTTTTGCTCAAGCCTCCGGCTGGGACATTGATAAACTGTGGAAAGAAGCCGATCGCAGCGGAGATCGGGAAGATTGGAATCGATTTTTCGGACAATCATCTTGTCTCTCGTACCAGTGTGCAGCCGCTGGCCGCCAGGCACATCTCAATACGGTAACAACTGCAATGGTTGCTTGCATTGACCATCTGACATCGGATCAAGAACGCAGTCTATTCAAAGTAAGTACATATGTTGTTAATCGACTACTTGACCAAGACGTCCGGTTAGAAAGTATTGAAACAAGACTCATACTAAGAGTAATGTGCAGGGTGCTGCGTAAACCTGGATGGAGCAGCGTCGAGTTTGTTAACATGCTGGGTGGACTGACAACAATATTCGGTCGATTGCTTCAAACCGAGGAAGTAGACAAACTTGCCGAGCGTTGCGAGGAAGCTGCGGTGGCAAACCCCAAATTACTACAAGAGCACCTTGAAGATGAGCGCAAACAAGCATTCTTCAAGTGGTCAGCCACCAGATACAGTGGCGGTTGAATTGGAATCTAAAACCTAATAGAGCTTGTAGGATGCTAAACCTCAATCACTGTCCAAAGGAATGATTCAAAAATGCCAGAGCACAGCGGTCATATGACGCACGAAGAGTATGTTGATTCTATTCAGCAAAGGCTCGTGGAATTAGCCGGGCTGCCAGCACCTACGTCAATATGCCCTCGAGCTTCTCGCTTATGAACTTTGAATTTCTTGGTAAATACAAGGAAGCTCTAATTACAATACTCGGAATACTGTTGTATTCACTTGTTTTTTGCAATTCCGGTCAGCATCTGGTAGTTGGATCAGAACTTTTGACCCATCAAATTGGCTGGTGGCTACCTCTGCTATTTCTATGTGTAATACGCCGTACTTTGACAGGCAAAAGCAAAACTGTCTTTACCATTGTGCTTCTTCCCATAGTTATTCTTAGTAGCATATGCGGTTGCATTAACATCTATTGGTTGTTGCAGTCAGCGACTGTGGGCCGGGATGTTCACCGAAGAGTACTGAACACCTACAATGTCGGTGGTCATGTCATTGTAACTTATTCGCTAGAAGCTGTCGGAGCTGGTGACAGTGACTCTTTTGGAATCGAACAAGTTCAGACTCTTTTCCCTGGTATTTACTGGAAAAAGCAAATATCTGCTCCTTCTTCTACTGCACCGCGTGTGGAGGTAATGGATAATTCACACATCAAGTTCTTGGTACCGGTTTATGAGGGAAGTTTTGAATCCAAAAAAATTCTTTATACTATCGAGTAAAGCTTACCCATTAAGCTGATATGTCAGACTGGACTATAAGGACTTTAGTCCAAGAGGGCTGGAATGTTAGGCAAAAAAAGAAGTTCAACAACGGTGTGGATCGCCTGCAGTCTAGTGTGCGTGCTTGTTGGTGTACTGTTTGGTGTTGTGCGAACAAATAACCGGATGACGGATCATCAAGATTCGGAGTGGGAAACAGTCGGTCAAAAAGATAAGGTATGGCAGACGTCCAACTTGTCCATGAACACCGTTCCTGCCGATTTCAATCGTTACCACCACTTTGTAGGCACGCCTCGCGGTCAAATGCTTGTCACCCGCGACTTATTATATGCACCTGGGACGTCTCAGTACATTCCGTTTGGCATAGGACCATACGTAGACAAATCGGTAATCGAAATCCAGTTCAACAACGATCAATACCACACGCTCGCGCGTTTCCGATTTGTAGAAAAGAGCGGAACAAAATTTGTAATCGGTCAGTACAGTTCATGGCAAACGACAGATTTTGGTTCTCGGCATAATATTGAGAATTCAAAGGACACCACAGATCAGCTAACGTTCTATAACAACAAGATTTTTGATCGAAAAAATTGGGTGAAAGATTTCATGGGACGGAGGGATCAGGTCTGGGACTTTTTGCATTCCAATGCAGTGATAGGAATGAGTCGAAATCAAGTCTTGAATCTTTTGGGTCCGGAGAGTCCACCTCATCAGTATCTTAAAGACGTTGGATATTATCAACTTCAGCCTCGGTCAGATAATATCTCTGCCCCCAAAGAATACTTGGAACTAAAGTACGACAATGACCACGTTGTAGCTTTTAAAAGCGAAGTGCTCGTTCAGATCGAAACGATGAAGTAAGCTAAAAAAATTTGCCCGTTCTGGCAAACGAAGAATCGCACAGGACAAGACATAATTTTATAGGCTCAGAACAGCTGCTGATCGGAATTTTGTTGGAGAATAAGGGAATTGCCGCGAAAACGCTCATGAAGATGGGAGTTGATTTAGCCAACGCACGATTTGAAATTGAAAAGATCATCGGGCCTGGTAAAGATGAACCTGACGAACAATGTCCACTCACTCCAAGAGCTAAGAAAATGATTGCCACATAGGGCACCTCGGACCTCCAACGGGTCGAATTCAATACAGACCAAGGGTGCAATACAGTGCCTACCAGTTCATTCTAGAGTCCGAGCTGCCGAATTGGTCTGCTGAAGAGAAGACGTTCTTGTTCTTAGCCGTCCTTGGTGAGACCAGTGCGACGGATTTGCAAGGAGCGCTTGTAAAGTTGCTCGGCGTTTGCGTTGCTCCCTTTCGAAGCGTTCTTTCGCCATGATGCTCTAATTGTGCGCACGACTTTTCTTGAGCGTACTGAGAACACTTAGCAAATTTTCGTTCTCTGGAAATTTGCTCTTACCATAGTGCATATTCGTGAATACCCACTTGCCGTTCACATTCTGCACTTCCGCTACTACGTCCGGCTTCTTCTGACGTTTTCCGTTCCAGGTTCCCCATACATCGACCAGGTAATTCGCTCCCTTTTGTTTTACGTCGCCGACCGCGTATTTCTCTGCAACGTCCTGCGCATTGAGAAACGGATCGAAATCCAATCCGACAATTTCACCGGGACTTTTGGCTGAAGCATCTAAATCTTCTTTGAGAGCGGCATATAGCTTGGGGCTGAGCAAGGATTTCTTCTTCTTCAAAACGATCTCTTCTTTCGGCTCCGGCTTCCCAAAGCAATACCAGGTATAAAATTCCTTGACGAACTTTTTGCATGAAGCAACATTGGATCCTTGTTGGTTTTGTACAGTCGGCTCGGCCGAGCATGACAAGCCGAACAAGTAAAGTAACAATATGGAAAGCGCCGAGGCTATTGACAAGCGATTCGTCATGATTCACCTACGCAAGAAAGGCTTATAGTATACATTGGTCATCTTTACTAATTTCGATCTGATGCCCTGATTCTTTTGTCTTTATTGTGGTCTTAATCGCAATAGATTCAATTTGACGATTGAATTGAGTCTTGCTTTAGCAGGGCAAAATTTGTCCTTTTAAGTTCGACGTTGTTCGACGTGTGATGTTTGCTCATCGATGATAGCCCGAGCATCTTCAATTTTGTTGCGTAAAGCGAAAGTCGCTTGGCAGAAAAATGACTCTTGGGTTCACGGCTAGAATAATCACCGTCGCCGTAAACAATAGACTTCTTATTCGGATCTGCGGTCAATAAGTCTCTCAACTCTTCAAATTCTCGATGATGCTTGTCAAAGAATTGAATCGATTCATCACGCGTGGCCAATCGTCCCTCGGGGGTAGCAGTGGTCAACCGGATAGGAATGCGTCACAGTGAAAACGTGCACCACGAATGAATTCTAATTTCGACATCAATTCAATCCCAGGAGCGACTCAACTTAGTGCCTTGTTTACTAATTAGCTCGATGCATGTAGGCTGCTCAAAATTTAAGTCGACGGCCCAACCACAAGAGGGCGTTTTGTTTTCGCTTCACCCAAGATTGTTGAGTCAGATCGGGCTCCGCGATCAATGTAGAATTTGTTTCTGTAATTGGAGCGGAGATTTGGGCTAAAGCTTCCATGAGTTCAGAAGCTGTCTGGTAGCGATTCTCTCGATCTTTCTCGAGACATTTTGCAACAATTTTTCCAAGTGCAATTTGATGCGATGTTGACAGAGCATTGTCGTTCAATTTGATTTCCGGAGGCTGTACCGTTACATGTTTGACCAGTATCTCAACAGGATTTTCACCAATGAACGGTGGACGACCATTCAGTGCCTCAAACATTGCACAGCCAACCGAATAAATGTCTGAACGTTTGTCGACTTTCTCACCACGACATTGTTCCGGGCTCATGTATGGCGGGCTACCGAGGACGTCGCCGGTCTGTGTAATGTTCGCGAAACCTTGATCAACGTCAACTGGGCGTGCCAATCCAAAATCCACAATTTTTACGATCATCCCTGCCGATCCGTTATTCATTAGCATCAAATTGCTTGGTTTTATATCGCGGTGGACCACATCCTTTTTGTGAGCGTAATCGAGACCGGCGCAAGTTTGATAAAAGATGTCGATGACATCCTTCACTGGAGGCCTACCCTTTAGATCTAATACCTCAGCTAGACTGGCTCCTTCGATCAATTCCATAACAATATAGGGAGGACCTTGTTCGGCTACACCAAAGTCCCTAACCGCAACGATGTTTGGATGAGACAAAAGCCCTGACAATCTCGCTTCTCTGTGAAATCTTCGTGCGGTATCAGAATGCGCAGAGATATTTAAATGCAACACCTTGAGCGCGACAGTGGTGCCTAGATCCACGTGCTTCGCAATGTACACCAGACCGCTGCCCCCTCCACCAATCAGCTCCATAATTTCGTACTTGCCATTAAATATGGTGCCAAGGAATGGATCCGCATCAGACTCGAGTTCAGACCTTCCTCCTGCAGATGTCTGCTCTGCAGACTTGGCGTCGAGTAAAAGATGAGGGAAAATAATGCTACTTGAGGGGTCAAACTTTTTGCGCAGTCGCCGGATCGCCATGCGCAGTTTTTGCTCACTCTTTTCGGTGTCGGTGGACCACGCAGAGTTGAGAAGGTCCGCGAAGCTGGGCTTGATGTGCGGATATTTTGCGGCGAATTCTAACAGTTGAAATTCGTGAGCCGAGAGAGCATAGGTTCGTCCACCTTTGGTGACTCTTTGATTGGCGCAGTCTAAACTGATATCGGAAAGATTTACAGTCTGAGTGGTGCCCTGTGTAGATCGGCGTAAGTGTGCTCTCACTCTGGCCCCCAGTTCTTTCAAATTGAAAGGCTTGGTTATATAATCATCCGCTCCGCCATCAAGCCCTGCTTCTTTGTCTTCGACTGCGTCCCTTCCTGTGAGCATAATTACAGGTGTGCGAGCCCCAAGTGCGCGAAATTGGTTCAGAATCTGTAAGCCGCTCACTCCAGGCAAATCCCAATCCAAAATTACCAGGTCATAAGGTTTGACAAGGATGCTTGCCAGTCCCTCGTCACCAGTATGATAAAGGTCGACCGTGTGGTTTTCGAACTCCAGTAGCGAGCGAATCACGTTCGCCAGATCTGCGTTGTCTTCTACTATTAGGACAGTCGTCATAGCAAACCAGAGTACCATTAAGAGGTAGAGTACGCGATTAGGCGCTGGTTAACCTGGGAAAAATAAGCTGTCTTGGCAGGAGTTTTTGGCATGAGCGATCACAAAATAGGCGAGCAAGTCCTGAAAGAAGTTTCGGTCAAGAATGCATCCGGGAAACAGGAAAGCGTCATTGATGTAGCCAGGAATATTTGGAGCGACGGTCCCGCTTCCGCCAATACCGATGCTTCGAAACGTCATTTGAAGGAGGTTGCAACCGATGTGCGCGAAGGGCGTCATGGTCATGGGCACGCTTATGATGCGCACGATGATCGTGTGACAGAAGCCAGCCACAAAATTAAGCTCTTTAACAATGAGCTACATAAGCCCGGTGGACCACTTGCCGACTCCTCCTTGGAGTTGATTGGCTTCGACAAATCCGGGAGATTGCTTCTGATCCAAAGAGATCAACAAGGTAAGGTTGAGGGGAAATTTCTCGTCGATTCTGACAGCGGCAAGATAGTCGGTCGGACGCTTCCGGGTCCTGTAGAGAAGTGGGAACATGTCCCTGGATATGACCGCACAGCCCAACCGCAGACGCAGGGCGTCTTTGACCGTCAAACGGGCGCCACTGTATTCAAAGACAAAGCTGGGAACGTCCAAGAAATCGTTGATTGTCACGGTGATAAACGTGTTTATGAGCGGGATGCCAAAGAGAACGTGACCGAAATCATTATCACTCGTGGTGGTCAGTCCGAACATTTCAAACTCGGAAGCGCTGTTGCCGGAGTAAGCAATCATCTTTGGTATAAAGAACCCTATAACGCGAATGATCGCACACCTGGTTTTAAATTCGAAGTAAAGAGTGATGGCTCGCTTGTTCAGCACGTGAGCAGCACCAAGTCGATCACTTTTGGTGCCAATGGTTCCATTTCGGAAAAGCAAGGTTCTGGCAAAGATGTGCTCAAGCGCAAAGGCTACGATCCTTAAAGCTTGCGACTTTTTAGTGTAACACTAGCTGCACTGTCCATGGTGTCATATGAAACTTCACCCGTGGTAAGATCGAATTTCAAATTTGCTACTTGTGAAGTAATTGCTGCACGATCGGGTTTTGCTGGTTCAGTCGCATAATATGTCTCTTCACCTTCATGGTTTCGATACTGCTGTACGCGCCAGCCATTGTTGAAAAATGCAGCTGTGTATGAGCCTTCGTTGGCCTCTAAATAAACGTTGCCTGTGCTCGGGTCGACGACTAAGCCGCTGAGAATGAAATATTTGACGTCGCCTTCCATTGCAGAGAATCTTGAAAAAACATATTCGCTCCTGCCTTCGGCGCGTTTTATGATGCTGCCATCAGCCATAGAGACCAGTTCCGGACCGTCGTTGACATAGTAGACTCGCCAAAGAACTGTTCCGTCTGGTGAGGTCACTAACTGATTCAGGGCGCCGAAGGTACTTGCTTGAACGCCATTTAAGGAGTCATTCCAATCATCTGAGGATAGCTCATCCAACAGGGTGCCCCAGTCGTCATCATCATCTTCTCCTTCATCTTCGTCGTCTTCAAGATCCTCATTTGATTTATCCAAGGGCGTTCCGTCCAGTGAGCTGGCGGAGTTAGGTTCTTCCCAGTCATCCGAGGTTCCTCCGGTCTGTGAGTTGCCGGATTCATGTTCTTCCAAACCATCCGAGGTCTTTCCGGTCTGTGAGTTGCCGGGTTCATGTTCTTCCAAACTATCCGACGTCTTTCTGTTTTGTGAACTGCCGGACTTATTTTCTTCCGAATTATCGGAAGTGTTTCCGTCCAGTGCGCTGTCAGACTCAAGTTCTTCTGAATAATCCGACGTTCCAGGCGGCAAATTGTCCGGTTGATCATCCTCATCGTCATCGTCAGGTCGAATCGAAGAGCGGCGGAAAGTTTCCTCATCAATTACAGAGAGATCCGAGAGCATGAACATGCGCTCGCCATTTTCTAAATAGACAGAGAGCACCTCTTCGCTACCGGTGGAAGTTAGAACTGCACAGCCCACTAGATCTTCCAAATCGTTTGCATAGGTCTGGACCATCGTTTCAACGGTTTGGCGCAAATAATTCTTGTCATAATGGTCAGCCAGAGCTTGATCTCCCAGAGCAAGAGGCTGGTCGGGGGCTTTGTTAATTCTAGGCGCCTTAATTTCCATTACTTCAGGCGGCAGCAAATCAGTGGCACGTCCAAAGGCGGCACTGATGCCGCTCGATTGCCCACTTTTAAGGTCATTGATGTAGTCGCGGTAGCGTTTCAGGTGGTCAGCCATGGAACTGCCTGACGACTCTGCTGTTTGCTCATCGGCATTGCTCACAACAAACAATCTCCTATCAATTAATTACGACATGACCGCTGACAGTGCAGACAAATCAGCAAGCAATTGTTCTGTGGACTGATAGCGATCTTCCTTGTTCTTTTCCAGGCAGTGGTGCACGATTTGTTGTAATCGATTAACCACTTCTGGACTAACGTCGTTTAAGACTAGAGGCGGCGGAGGATCTTGAGCGTGCTTTATGTAAATCTCGATTATGTTTGAGGCGGCGAATGGTTTTGCGCCGGTAAGCATTTCGTACAATATGCAGCCGATTGAATAGATGTCGCAGCGATGATCTGTGGGTTCTGAGCGGCATTGTTCTGGGCTCATATACGATGGTGTGCCAATCATTGATCCCGTTCGCGTCAGATTTTCATTCTCTTCAGGTCGTATCAATTTGGCCAATCCGAAATCAACGATTTTTACCGTGAAAGCGTGGTCGCCTTCTGCCACAAGCATGATGTTTCCAGGTTTCAGATCTCTGTGCACGAGACCTTCTTCGTGAGCTTTCCCCATGCCCTGGCATACTTGAGAAATGATTTCGATGCTGTCTGCAACTGCTAACTTGCCATTTTGTTCAAGCAGTTCAGCCAAGCTGAAGCCATTTAGATACTCCATAACCATATATGGTTGTAATTCTTCAGTTAGTCCTAAATCATGCACTACCAGCACATTCTTATGGCTCAGCAAACCCGCAGCTCTAGCCTCTCGTTCAAAGCGTTTGACTAATTCTGGTTGTGTACTGAGTTGTGGTGCCAGGACTTTGACTGCGACAATGACGTTCATCATTTTGTGCTTGCCTTTGTATACCTGACCTGAGGCACCACCACCGATGGCTTTGATTATTTCGTATTTATTGTCCAAGACACGGCCGATCATCGGATCCCCTGCGTCACTGTTTATAGTGGCGGCGCTCTCTGTTCCCGGCATACTCAACGTGCTGCCGCTCATGGTCTTGAATTCAAGCGTATTCATGATCCCGTCAATGCGCAGCATGCGCCCATCAGGGTCTAATTTCTTCGCCACTCTGCGCACTACAGTGTAAAAAGCTTCTGGTGTCATTTCGGCTTCACTTGACCAAACGTTAGTGAGCAGCTCCAAGCTTGTCGGCGTTTCTTTGCGATTTTTGACCAAATAGGCAAGTAGCTGAAACTCCCTAGGCACAAGCGTAACAGCGCGTCCACTCTTGAGCACTTTGCTTGTGTCGAGATCAACAACGATATCACCGACAGTGACTACGTTGCCCACCACAGCCTGTGAACGGCGCAGCAGTCCCTTCACTCTTGCGCCCAGTTCTTTGAGATTGAACGGCTTCGTTAAATAGTCGTCAGCGCCGTCTTCAAATCCCTGCTCTTTATCCTCAACAGCCTGATGCCCTGTCAACATAATTATGGGACATTGGCCGCCAAAAGCCCTGTAGTCTCTTAGAATTTCAAGGCCGCTCAGCCCTGGCAAATCCCAATCCAATATGATCAAATCTGCCTGATTGGCTAGAATGAAATTCTGAGCTTCCAGACCGTCGTGGATAGCCGTAACCACATGGCTTTCGTGCTCAAGATAGTGTCTAACCATGTCGGCAAGACTGAGATCATCTTCGACCATCACTATATTTGCCACGAGGCTCCTTAGAGGGCGGCAGCGCGTCGCCCACGTAGTTGATCTACCCCGCTTTCGCCTTCCTCAGTCGCTCGTTCGCCGCGCTATACTCGTCTAGCTAGTTCGTACTGAAAATTGCACACGTTTATCATTGCGAACTAGCTAGTCCGCAAAGCACTACCGGTCGTTCACCTAACTTCTCTCCTAGTTGTCAATTGACTTCTGCGATCCGACCCAAACACTATTCGTTAGGCCTTGCAAAGCAGGGAATGTTGTTGGTCGCTGTATTTTTGTTGTGCGAAATTGGGTTCATTGGCATATTGGCATTTCTGTTGTCGCAGGCGGAAGCCGAAGGTGAGCGCCAGGATCATGCCCGCGAGGTGAACGCCAAAGCCAATCGACTTGGGTTGATTATGTTTGACCGAGGCGATGCCCTTGGCCGCTACTCGAGGATCCTCGAGCGTGGTGCAGCAAATTCGGACGCACCTTCCACCGCTGAAGTTCCGGGAATCATTGATTTTCTCAAAAAGGCTTTAAAGGATAACCCAAAGGGCAAGGCTCTCATTGATCAGATTGATGGAGAGATTGCACGTTGCTTGCCGGTGACGATTGATCTTGAAAAAAACAGCTCCGCTTTAACACAGCCTGAGGCGCGGCAGGCGTGGGAGAAAAAACGTGAAAGTATCGATCCGACAGTTAAACAGTTAATCAGGGATAATCTTGCACTTGTCGCTTTGATTCGCGACTCGGACAGAGATTCTCCCGAGGAGGAGCGACAAGAAAGAAAATTCACAGAAAAAATCTTGTTGGCTGGCATGCTTGCGAATCTATTCGTGGTTTTGTTGATCGCATATCTTTTTATAAGTCGCATTACTGGGCGACTCGATGTCCTTACTGATAACACTGTCAGGCTAAAGGAAGGACGTCCGTTAATGCCGCTGATCGGTGGGACTGATGAAATTGCCAGTGTTGATGCGATTTTTCACGAAACAGCGGAAGCTCTTCGCCAAGAAATGAGAGTGCTTAAAGCCGGTGAAGAGAGAATTAAAACGCTGATTGAAAACCTGCCTCTGGGAATAGTTCTGCTCGACACCAAAGGAAATATCGAATTTGTAAATACGAGCATTGAATCAGTTTTTAAGTATGGCACGCACCAACTTTTGGGCAAAAGATTACCTAAGTTATTTGCCCCTGGTCAGGCAGTTGTAGAAGGAGCACCACATTCTCAACAGTCTCAAGAGGCTTTCAATCACAATGTCGAGCTGATGGCCTTAGACAAAGACGGTCACACTCTTCCCGTTGATTTTATGATGGCGGAAATTATGATGGAGGGTGAGTCAAAAACCCTAGTCATGATTATGGATGCCACTGAGAAATACAAAATTAAAAAAATGCGGCAAGATTTTGTCTTCATGGTGCGATCCGAACTCAAAGAGCCACTGACAAAAGTTTCTACCTTTTTGACGAAATTTGGAGACGGTTCACTAGGTTTGATATCGGCTCAAGGAACCGCTACTACTAAAGCGATGCAACAAAATATCGAGCGGCTGATCGTTCTGCTCAACGATCTTTTTGACTTGGAAAAACTAGAGTCCGGAAAAATTGAAATTGATCCGACCAATGTGCAGTTAAGTTCCATATTTGAACGCTCTGTAAATGCAGTGGCAATGTTTGCTCAAAAGCACCATGTGCAATTGGAGGTAGCCAGCACTCAATTAGAGCTACATGCTGATGCGAATCGCATCGTTCAAGTTTTGGTAAATCTGTTGTCCAACTCGATAAAATTTTCGCCCGCAAATTCTGTTGTTACAGTGGCTGTAAGACAGTCTCAGACGCACGTGGAGATTGGTGTGGTTGATCGCGGCCCTGGTATTCCACCATCACAGGCGGACGCCATATTTGAGGCATATCGGCAAGTAGAAGGTGAAGAAGCCAAAAAGAAAGGCGGAACAGGACTCGGATTGACTATTTGCAAGTCAATCGTTGAAGCTCATGGTGGGCAGATTGGGGTCACTAGTGAGGTTGGTAAAGGTAGTGTGTTTTGGTTTAAATTGCCATGCACGAAGCTGCTGGTGGAGGAATCGTGAGCTTCTCCTCTGGGAATCTAAGATTCAAGGGATTGTTCTTAGTGTCTGTCCTGCTTTTAGTCGAGTTGTTGTTTGCGGCTTCTTATTTCTGGTTGCTCAGCAAAGCAGAAGAGGAATCTACCAAGCAGCAGAAGGCGAAACAAATTATCACGAGAACCAATGCCCTTATGTATCTTCTCTATGATGCGGGAGACACCATAAATAAGTATGTTTTTCACCCCGAGCAGTGTTCAATTCAGAAGTACGAATCAGATCGAGTTGAAATCCCCAAAACATTCGCATGGCTTAAGGAGCAGCTAGAGTCTGATCCTGATCAACTAAAGTTGCTTGAGAGGATTGAAGCAAATTGCACATCATCTCTCGCTATGCTGGCTGATATGAAGCATATAAACGATACCGAAGCTCAGATGGTGTCATTTCACCGGGGAGTTAAAGTACTGGCAAAAATGCAAAAGCATATGGAGCCATTTATTCGAGACCTAATTACGTTCCTAGACACCGAAAAGAAAATTGAAAGCGCCAGTCCAGCTGCGATGAAATTTCAACGCGAGTGCCTGAGATGGCTGCTTATGGCCGCGTTGGCTGTCAATATCATCGCCGCCGTGATTTTGGCAATGTTCTTTGTTCGCAGTATTACTTCGCGCCTCGCTGTTGTTGTGAACAATTCAGAGCGCTTGCGACAACGCTTAACTCTGCGTTCACCTCTTCCAGGTACTGATGAGATAGCCTTGTTGGACAAAGCGTTTCACGAAATGTCTGATTCTCTACGAGGCGAAGAAGACCTTGTCAGAGCTAATGAACTGCAGATACGCGCGATGATCGACCAAATGCCGATTGGTCTTATGATCATCGCGGATGAAGACAGCATTGAGTATGCCAATCCAAGGTTGGAGAAACTCTTAGGCTACAAAAATGGTGCTCTAGTCGGCACCCATTTGTCCAGTCATTTTTCAACGACGGGCCATAATGCAGTTTCCCTGACTGATACCACTGCCATTGAAGGCGTAGTTGAACTGGTTGCCTACAAACAGGATCGAAGTGAGCTTACCGTTGAATTCTCGGTAGTTGATGTATCGTTAGGAACTCTGTCGAGACGCCTGGCAATAGTTGTGGATGTCAGCGAAAGGCATGAAGTCGAAAAAATGCGACAAGCTTTTGTGGCTATGGTCAGCCACGAACTTAGGACACCATTGACTTCTGTTGCTGGTTTTTTGCAACTATTGCCGATGGGAGTGTATGGACAAATCGAGGATAACGCAGTTAATGAGGCTAGTCGTGCTGAGGGACACGTCGATCAATTAATCATGCTGATCAATGACTTGCTTGATTTGGAAAAACTTGAGGCAGGCAAATTGGAAATGGCGAAGGCGAGGGTTGTTTTGGAAGACGTCATCGACGCAGCGCTGGATTCAGTGTACAGCCTCGCGGAAGTGCTGAAGGTTGCCGTGATGTTTGAAGGTTGTGAGGTTGATGTTGTGGCTGATAGTGAACGGCTCAGACAGGCGATTTCGAAAATGCTGACCTGCATGCTGCGACTTTGTTCGGAGGGTGAAACGATCGATGTTGTGGTTGATTCGATGGGGAGCGACAAAGCTGTTACCATTTGTTTGAATACTCGCATTCTCGCCATTCCTCCTGCAAAGTTGCAGTCTATCTTTGATCCTTTTCAACAGTTGGAGTTGCCGTCTCTTTCGGGATCGCTTGGCTTGGGTTTGACTTTGTCGCGAGCGATTGCGTTGCAGCATGGTGGCACTTGTGGTGCTAATCCATCAGCAAATGGTGGCACTTCTATTTGGTTGCAACTTCCCAATCACAAAAGCGTTTAGATGCAGCAGTTGATCCTACAAAATGCAGGGTTAGATTTTTGAGCAGCGATAGTTCCAAATTGAAAATAGTTCTGGACCAGATTCGAGAAAATAATCAGCTGTCTGGGATGGCTTGTTCTGTGGTCATGCAGGGATCGGCGGTAGCTACCGCTTGTTCTGGTTACCGCACACTTAAGAGCAGTGTTCCAGTTACTATCAACGACAAATTTCACATCGGTTCTTGCACAAAGGCGATGACCGCTACACTTGTAGCCATGCTGATTGAAGAAACAAGTTTGGATTGGCAGACGAAAGTTTCGGAAGTTTTTCCAGAGCTTATTATAAATCCCGGCTTTCAAGATGTCACGATCGAAATGCTAATGGCTCATAAAGGCGGCATGCCGAACCGTAGTCATCCATTGGGCAAGTCTCTTTTTGACATGCATCAGTTTTCTGGCAGCACTAAATCACAGCGTTATAAATTCATCAAGCTAATCCTCTCCGAATCACCAGAGACCACTCCTGGTACCAATTATGTTTATTCCAATACCGGTTATGCCATGCTTGGTGCAATTTCTGAACGTGTGACAAACACTGCCTGGGAGAAACTGATTACTCAGCGATTGTTCTCTCCGTTGCGCATGACGACGGCCGGATTTGGTGCAATGGGAACACCGGGCCTTTTAGATCAGCCGTTGCAACATTTTTTCGAGAAGAACAAATATGTCGTTGTTCATCCCGGTCCGATGAGCGACAATCCTGTCTCGATTGCTCCCGGGGGTGGTGTTCATTGCAGCATCGGTGACTGGACCAAGTTTGCGATCATGCATTTGGAAAAAGGAGAGAAACCTAATTCCTTACTAAAACCCGAGACCTTTGCTCGGCTGCATACCGATCCCTTTGGTGGCACATACATGGGTGGTTGGGTGCTGAAAGAGTGCGATTGGGCGGACGGTCCAGTACTGTCCCACAACGGCAGCAATACTATGAACTTCGCCCATGTGCGGATCGCGCCAAGCGAGCATTTTGCTGTGCTGGTTGCCACCAATCATGGTGGAGACGCAGCCCAGAGTGCCTGTGACGAATTGATCTCGTATGCAATTGAACGATTTGAGAATGGCGATTCCTTTGGTCGAGAATTGAACGAATTCGATGTTTAGCGCGTTTCGCAGTTATCGAAGCTAACTTGGTAATAACTCGGAAAGGTTTCTCAAATAGATTGATAGAGTCGGAATTAGTAAATATATATCGGGTAACCCCATGAGTCGTACCAGTCCGGACGCGCCCCCCCCAATTGACCCGGGTAGAAGCAACGGATATAACAGTCCGCAGTTCAGCCCTCAGAATCCATTTGAGACCGGTGCTCGACGAATCGAACAGGGCATTAGCCAAGGCATGGGAACTCAGGCGCTTCACGATGAGCTCAGCTTGATGCGTCAAGCAGCCATGCAGAATGGTACCTTCAATCTTGCCCAGTACAAAGGAGATGTTGGCGAGATCGATAAAAAATTACACGCCGACGGGTTCTTGCCCAATATTCACATCGGTGTAGATGGTCAGGGGCATGATACCGTCAGCCGTGACGGACGACAAACATCCGATCAGACTCAAGGTCAAGGAGACGCTCCCGAACCCAGTGGCGGACACACCGGTCGCGGAAATCATCATGGACGCCGCCATGGACGAGGCGGGCATCACGGTCGGGGACATCATAGAGGTGGTCACCACGGCTCAGGCGAGCAAACATCAGGTCAAGGCGAGACGCAGGGCGATTCACAGGGCGCTCCACAAGGTGACTTAACTGAGCGTGATTTGCAACCGGGTGGTCGTGAGCGACCTACCGATCGCACAACGCCGGATCGCCGCGGTGCCGATACCTCCGACCCGACGACGGACCGTTCACGACGTTCTGGAGATCCGCAGATCTGGGGAGCACCAACGATCAGCGCTCAAGGAATTGACAAAGTGCTGCGAGATAACCATTCACCTGCAGCTGGACTAGGAAACTACATCTACGATCAGGCTGTAGCGCACCACATCAATCCAGCTTTCGCGCTGGCGATGTACGGCCAAGAATCGACTTTTGGTACCAAAGGCGCAGCGGCCCGCAACAATAGTTTCGGGAATATTCGCGGTGCCGGCGGACATGGTTTCAAACATTACGATAACGTCAAAGACGGTGTCGATGACTGGATGAAACTGCTCAGTTCCGACAGTTACAGAGGAAAGGACCTAGCGCAAATTATTCACCGTTATGCGCCAGGTTCAGACGGCAACAATCCCCGAAGCTACATGGCGTATGTTTCCAACAACATGGCTAAGTGGGCTCGTAGCGGAGACGATAATCCGGACGATAGGCGCTACGCCTAGATAACCTGGGGACTCGGGTTTCCCACCGGCTTGGAAAATACAAATTCTTGGACTCTGTTCTGCAGCGCTTCCAATCACCTGAGCAGCACTAAATATAGTGCTACTAGGGTTTTTTATCAGTTGGCTTATTTAGCTTTTTGCCGAGCTTAGGTGATCGTTCTTCAAACCAAGCATCCAGCTGCGCTTTCGCTTTGTTCACTAATACGGCTGATTCCGCTTCTCCGCCGAGATCGGGATGGACTGTGCGCAATGACATTTGTGAACGCCATGCTTTGTGCACCGTAGTTGGTGTCAAATCGTCGAAAGGAACGCCAAGAATTTGCGCAGCTTTGCGAATTTCAACCGGCAGTGGTGCCTTGACCGTTTTGACAGATTCTTCGTTGCCTTCCTCTTTAGTCTTTAGCAGTTTCCGTTCCAATCCAGATTGCGCAACTCGCTTGCCAATCTTTCGAACCTCTTCCATCTCACCAACCGCTTCATAGAATTCGGTCACCGCAATTAGGATTTGCATATAGTAAAAGTGTTGCGGTCCGTACGTTGCTTCAGCAAATTGCAAAGCTTGGCGATATCGCTCCTCGGCCTGTCTCGTTCGCCCAGTAAGGTGAAGCTCTTGAGCCGCTAAAAGGTGGGCACGCAGTGAATCGTCACGGACTTGTGTGACGTCGAATTTTAAGGGATCGCTGCTATCTGGGACTGAAGTCATGGGTCAGCCAAAGGTTACTAAAACAGGATACACAATTGTGCTCAAGTAAATACCACCTTCAGGCAGTAAAAGTCGGATTGGGTTTCGAATCCAAGCTTTTCATATAAACGTAATGCCGGCACATTTTGTTCTGTGACCCATAGGCTCATGCTTTGAACACCTGCCTGACTGAGATTGTGCAAGCTTTGCCGAATTAAAAGCTCCGCCAACCCTTGCCCTCGGTACGTGGGATGAGTCATGGCCAAATCGAGAGAGCGGGAGTGGCGGTGCGGAACCACAACCATGGCACAAATTGGGCTATTTCCGTCAAATAAAACTAAGGACGAGTTGTGGCAGATGCCATGCCAAAATGTTTGAATGGCGATATTTCGCCACTGTTCGTCGGTCTGATGGTCTGCGTCATCAATGGTTCCGCGAAAGGACGTGCAAAGGAGCCGGCCAATCATAGCTCCGTCGACGTCAGTGAGTCGGCGGCAGCGATATTTCCCAAAATTTAGCGGCGCCGCCAGTCGCTCTGTTGGGCGGCTCATTTTTAGGCGTCTTAGCGGAATAGCTTTGACTGTGCGCGTTTCATTCTCGACCATTTCTCGATCTTAGCTTATAGAGCCTTGGCTTAATTCAAATCAGCCACTGTTTGATGACTTCATCAAAGTCCAATTTATTAAACGGCTTGGTTAGAAAACCATCCATGCCTGCATCGACGCATTTGAGCTTGTCTTCCTCTTGCTCACTGGCTGTTATGGCGATAATTGGAATCTTGCAGCCTGATTTACGCAACTCACGGGCGGTTTCGAAGCCGTCCATAAGCGGCATACGAAGATCCATGAAAATGAGAACGTATTCGTTAGGCTTGAATGCGTCCAAAGCTTTTGCGCCATTAGCTGCAATTTCAGCTTGAAACCCTTGCCCAGTAATCAGGTAGTGGAGGACTTTCTGATTGACAGGATTATCCTCAACGATCAAAATTCGGCGTGTCAAGATAATTGCCCTCTTTCGCTCAGTAAGCCGAGACCCCTGGGCGATAGCCCCGTATTTCCCATACCCGTTGTTCAGCTAACTTATGGGTATGGTGCTTCCCCCATTGTTAGCGACGCACTTCACAGATAGATTTAGATGCACAAAGTCCCCTTAACGTAGAACCTGACCTGGAATGCCTGATAACCCAAACGACAAACCAGCAGTCAAACCTTCAACCGAAGTCAATCACGATTCGGCTCTATTTAATAGAATTTCCGCTCCAAAATCTCAGGAGCCGCCACAAAGTTACTTGGAAAAGGGCGTCGATGTCGTTACGTCGCAGTTTATTTCCGACGCTTCTCTGAGAACAACCGTAGACCACTATGCCGGCGATTTCATCAAAACGGCTTCCTTATTTACCGGCGGCAAAGCTGGAATGGTGGGCGCTGTTCTGGCGTATGGCTTGGACCAGGCGAGTCCGGATACACCACTGTCCCAACAAATAGAGGATTTCGGTTTGGGTGCCGCAAAAGGCGCCACGATGAAGGGCATTTTTCACGTTGTCGGTGCGAATTACACGTTCGCTCCCACCAAAGGTGTCTTGATTGGTCTGGGCAGTCGCGCCGCAGAAGACATTTATCAAAGAGATATTTTCACAGATCCGACCAAAGCGGCCAGTAGAGTCGCCGCTAACGTTTTCAATCCCAAGTCGATGATTTTCGATGCAGCTGTTTGGGGCATCGGCGAAGGCGCATTTGGAACTCTCAACGCTGCCACAAAAGGTGCGCTGGTTAAGAGTCAAATTGGTGGCGGAATTGCGATGGGAACCACTTTTGGTTTGGTTACTGGTGGTGGCAGTGAGATCGTTCGCGAGCAACAGTCTGGTGAGAAATTCAATTTCTCGAAGGTTGTACAGAGCGCTGCTATCGAAGGTCTAGTAATGGGCGCTGCAGCCGGGGTCGGCGCGAAATTGACGCCATCAGCGGAAGTGGTATCATCGCCGCGTCGGGAACGAAGCAACGTCGTCATACCTGAAGAGCAGCAATCACCGCTAAATACTCATAAAGTCACAGTGCCGCTAGCCGAACGATCTCATGGCACGCTCGACATGCTTGGTAAGTCAGCACCGTCAACTCTAATTCGCACGGAAAGCGTGCTTGATCAACTTATTGATTCACCGCCGCTGAATGGTGAAAAAGTTGTTCCTGCTAAAGCCGGCGACCTTTCAGTTCCGATTGATACGACTCCGTACACCGATGTTCGTTCCGTTGAAGTGGCACCACTTCCACCGCAGACGGTTCCTGCTCCAAAAGAGTTTGTCATCTCTTCGGGAAAAGAAGCATTGGATGCATTCCGTCAGACTAAATCAGAATCAGCGATGCTGAGAGTTCGCGAAATTATTGGCGGCACTAAAGAGAAGCCAGAGCTGGGTCCTGAAAAGAGTATGTTCGTTCAGCAGTTAACAAAGACGGAAGGAAAGCTTCTGCCTGAGGCCGATAAAGCAGACGTTATTGCCACTGCATATCCAGAAACACTTTCAGCCGCAGACCGTGCCAAACACGTTTTTGATACACCAGATGTGCGCGGCAAAATATTCTTGTTAACCGACAACAATAATCATTTGCTTCTTGCTAACGGGGCTCAACCTCAGGAAGTCAAAACTTTCCGCGATAATGGATTTACCTCTGTGACACGTTTGGACGGCGGGCAAACTAACTTCAATGTAATGGCACCATTGATGATTGGTGATGCCGCAAATCCGAACAGTCCACAGTCAAAAGCCGCATGGGCGGAGTTTGACAGGCAGCTTGGGGAAGCAAAGAAACTGGGTGTGGACGCTGTTACCACTGATGTTTGGTGGGGCATGATCGAGCCTGAAAAAGGCAAATTCGATTTTACTTACTTTGACAAACTCAGCGATCACATTATCAAATCCGGTATGAGATGGAATCCAATTCTTTCTTTCCATGAGTGCGGTGGCAATGTTGGAGACACTGTAAATATTCCCCTGCCTCAATGGATTTGGGCTGATCTAGCAGCTAAAGTACCGAATAGTTCACCTGACGCTTTCAAGTACAAGAGCGAACAAGGTAATATGAGTAAGGAATATATTTCGCTCTGGGCAGATGAACTTGCTCAAGATAATTATGCGTCGGTGATGAAAAACTTCCAGGATCATTTCGCCGGCAAGCGCAAGAGCATTGGTGAAGTGAACATCAGCCTTGGACCAGCCGGTGAGTTGCGTTATCCATCATACAATTCGCATGACACGAACACAGGTTATCCAACGCGTGGTGGACTGCAAGCATATTCGGATATGGCGATATCTTCCTTCCGCGATTACGTCAAACTCAAATATGGTGGTGATGAAGCTTTAGGCAAAGCTTGGGGAATTCAGAACCTTGACGATTCCCATATTCTTCCGCCAGGCAATGCTAAGGAATTTTTTGAGCGCGGCGACCATTTCAATACACAGTATGGAAGGGACTTCTTCGACTGGTACAATCAATCATTGATCGATCACGGCGAAAGAGTCATGACTCTCGCTGCCTCAATTTTTGCCAAGAATGATTCAGCGTTTGCTGGCGTCGATCTTGGTGCAAAAGTCCCAGGTGTGCACTGGCGTGCAGGGACACTGCAAGGAGACAATGTAATCCTCAGTGACCGTCAAGCTGAACTCGCTGCCGGGATAATTCGCACCAGTCGTGGTGACTGGGACAAAGATACAGATGGACGCGGATATCGTCCGCTCCTGTCGATGTTCCGTAAAATTCAGCCAACCCTACAAGGTTCGGACACAGTCATAGTGCCTGCATTCACCGCGATCGAAATGCCTGATGGAGACAATGGACCGGTCATTAAGGCTCTTCCGCACACGCTTGCTACATGGTTTGGACAAGAAGCAGAGCGTCAAGGCATATGGTTGAAGGGAGAGAATGCTTTGAATGGTAATCTTTCCGATCCCGCAGCTTGGGATCGCATGGCATCGTTCTTTGACCTTCCGCAGCAAGATGGCTATTACCATGGCGCAGCCTTCTTGCGCATGAGTGATGTCGTGAATAATCCATTAGCCAGAGCCAAGATGTCCGAGCTCGTAACTGCCGTGCATTCGGTGCAACCATCATGGTGGCAGCACTTCTTCAGAACAAAAACGGTTTCCTAGAAAAGCGCGGCTGTCCACCGCCGCCAATAAGCACGCGTCGAGGAGCGTGGCTGTCCAGTCCACCAATGAGCACAAATCGAGGCGGGTCTGGAGACCCGCGCTCCATTTCGATTAACTCGCGCCTCATTTCGATCACGAAAAGGCACTATATCTGGTGCAGCAACGAACCTATAACAAATAGAAACTTAGTCCTTGACTCATGGCAAGGTTTCTCAGCGAGGTTTGCTCATGCTCAGTGTGGCATTGCGGCTCGATAAGCACCCCGACTAACGAGGCATCGGAGAGGCGAATCTGCTTGTAAACGAGCATCGCGATTTTCGACCTGATCTGGTCGTCGACCAAAAATTCTTGCAGCGTGTGTCCAGGTCTATATTGTTCAATCCAGTTCCGCATGTTCTGCAGAAGCCCGGACTGCGAACCTGGTACAACTCCCAAAATGACTGGCATCGAATTTACTCCTGATACAAAGTTAGCTGTCAACGGACTTGGACAGATGCTCTTTAATCCGCGCAGCCTCGTCAGCACGTAACGCGCTGTTCGTTAGTTTACCGAAAAGCCAGCCCTTTAGTTGCTGCTTTTCTGATTCGTTTATGGAACTCTCGCGAATTCGGTCCTTGAACCAAAACAAAAACTCCTCAACGTCTGTCGGTTTGCGCATTATCTGCCGCTCGATTGCTCCGTTCTCCCTGTGTGTCAACCATTGCACAAATTCTTTGATTTCACCAGCGGAAAGACGGGCCTCCGCTATGTGGTCGGCAAGCCATTTATTCAGTTCTGTGCTTGCCGTGTGGTTCATGGACTCCAAAATTAGTATTTCACTTCTTTCTCGCTATACCCAGAACATTAAGCGCTCCAACCCTCACAGGGTATGTAAAAATTGAGGTTGTCATGATTTTCGGTTCAATAGCGCCATCGGAAGGCATTCGCCCGATATTCGGATTTTTGTGGCGCCAGGAAAAAGTAGAACGTATATATAAGATGTAATAGCGAACGACTGTTGGGATGATTCGCGAACGACTGATAATTATTTTTTGGTGCACGAATGCTGACAAAGTACTTTCCAATTTGGCTTATGGTCTTGACTATTATTGGCGTCACTCTCCTGGATTTACCAATGCCTCCTTGCCAAGCGCAGGGGGGTATGGCATTGGGTCAGCAAGATTTGATCAGACAAGTGCGGGAAGCTGCTGCGGCGATGCGCCAGTATCGACTCACCCACGACCACTTTCCTCAGCTGCAACCAGAACTCGATGACACACTGATGACCGTGTTTAAACGTGTAAGCATGACTCCGGGAAACACCACGATCGTTCCTCAGAGTCGAAACAATTATCGAATCTATTATCAATTTGCCATTGCAATGGACCCGAGCATTCGCAGCTTGCCGCTGGTCAATGGGCAGGTTGTCAAATTCCCGAACTCCTGGAATGCTCCAGCGGGTTCAATCGTGCTGCTTAGTGATGGACAAAATCAATTCGTCGCTTGGGCTGCAGGGCAGGATGGCACACCCATCAGTGATCCAACTACCAACATTCCGCTGATTATCTATGAAACAATTGATCCAACACCTGCCGCTGATTGATGGCACTGTATATGGTGCCGGTAGAACGTAGCTCGGATTTTTCTTACCTTGAAGATCACATCTACCTAACGCCGGTACTGAAATGAGCGCGGATTTTCAATCCGCCCCGAACGGAAGAGGATGATATGACGCGGGATGATCAACTGAAGCTAGTCGCCGACTTTATTAGGGCCCATACGCTGGCCGTGGTATCAAGCATTTGGCAAGGAAAGCCCCAATCAGCGGTCGTAGTTTTTTCTCAACGAGGGGATGTTGAGCTGATATTTGGTACTAACAACGACACTAGGAAATATCGAAACCTAAAGGCGGATCCGCATTGTGCCGTCGTTGTCGGTTGGGATGAGAACATTACAGTTCAGTATGAAGGAGTTGCGTCTGAAGTCAGTCAGGAGGATTTCGCGAGATACAGGGAAATCCATCTAGAGAAAAATCCTGGATGTGCGATGTATGCATATCTTGATACGCAGCGGTATTTCAAGTTGACTCCTCTCTGGATCCGCTACAGCGATTTCTCACAAAATCCCGAGTTCATTTTCGAATTGGTCTTCTAGGCGACGAAGAACCCGGAGGGATGACTAGGTCTTTGTCATAGGAGGCATTAGCGATGCACTTTCTGGGCAAGAACTCTTGCTTCATTGTAGATCTGATTGGCTTTCGCTTCTTGTTTGGAATCGTTCAACATCTGTCCATAACTTTCTAAAGCAGCGATGGTATCAGCTGTGATCATGGACTAAAATCAGAAAACGAACTATGAAAACTGCGGAGGCTAGTTATGAAAACATGCAAGAAGTTTTTTTATTGTTTGATCATTTCATTGATAGCTGCGCTATCTATGGGGGATTTTGCAATGGCAATCGATAAGGTTCCAGTTGACGTATCAATTATTCAACTCATTGCTAATCCCGAAAAGTATCACGATAGATTTGTCAGGGTTGAGGGCTACTTGCACAATAAATTTGAGGACAGCGGTTTGTACTTGTCGAAGGAAGATGCCGATCACCTTGTTGGACGAAACTCGCTCTGGATCACGTACGACGACAAGCAAAGGATAAATCTTCTAGGACTAAAAAAGAACCCTTCTTTGAGTTATTTCGATTGCAAGATGGTTCTGTTGGAAGGTACATTTAACAAAGATTCAAATGGACATAGGGGAATGTTTGCAGGCGAACTCAGTCATGTATCTAGAGTGCTTGAGTTGACCCGCTGGTACGATGGTTCAACTGATCTGACGAAGCCAAAAAAATAGCCATATTTTCGTCTCATCCGCGCATTGGGGTATGTCTTCGATAGAGATTTCGACCGTGATGAGGACGGTATAAGCCGCCAGCCACGACTGGAACGGCGCATCCTGGTTAGGATATTCGCCACTACATTAGTCCCGGCACCTTGATTGAATGGTTACCTTAATTGTATGCTCAGCGGTCAGATCCCTCTTGGACCAGTAACATGAACTTCTCTAAGAACTTTGCGACCATGCGTCGCCCGGCGCACTTTCTTATTGTTGGCGTCATAGCCACGTTCTGCTTAACGCTGACCCCCGCATTCTCCGCGCCCTCCGCCGTTCCCTCCGTACCTAAGGCAAATTCTTTTCAACAGTCCATTGCCCAACTGGAAGAAAAGCTCTATGAGCACAAATATCCAGCTGAATCCGATGAGGCAAGGCTGACCCGCATCGAGAAATTTGTTTTTGGTGCCGCTCAAACTGGAACGACGGGCGCAAGACTTGAGCGATTGCAATCCTCAATAACTACTAACCCAGGTCCTTCAGTAGACAAAGCAGCCACTGCTGCCACTCCAACTAATGCGGCTTCCGCGCCAAGCGATGCAGTTACATCAACGCCCGCCTTCGACAGCGCTAATTATCCGCGCGTTACTGAACTAGAGCAAAATATGCTCAATACCACTTACGTTCATGAGCCGCTGCCTCAACGCTTGTCCAGACTTGAATCAAAAGCATTTGGCACGCCGTCGAAATCAAATGACTTATGCGCGCGCGTAGATAATCTGGATGAGTACGCAGAAACGCATCAAATTTTCAAAAACCACCAAGACCCACTCGCGAGTGGACCCTTAGCGTCATCTTCAAGTCGGTCTGGAATATTCAGCAATTCAATGCTCGGAGGCAGAGGTTTTGCACCACCACCTACGAACAACTTTAGCGATATTGATGACGATGCTCCACCTAGAGCTCCAGTAAATCCCTTTGTCACCGGTGTTAGTGGTACTGATCAACGCCTTTCTGCGATTGAAGAATTTGTATATGGACATAATTATGCCACCAGACCCGCTCAAGATCGCCTCGAGCGTTTGGAAAAACGTTTGGTGCCATATCAACATAATCTTGCGCAGAAAGATGTGACCTATCGGGTCAACAACCTGTGGAATATTCTCAACGTCGCAAATACTCTGAAGAATGCTCCAACCGCTGCGCATCCGAGTAACACACCAGTCATTGCCGCTGCACCTCAGTCAAGCGAAAATACAGATCACTCTGTTGGTGCGCCATCTCAATCCACTCTCCGACAAGCAACAGATGCTCACCATTCGTGGTTGCACCAACTAGGAAAGAGTCTTGGTTCGACAAATGTTTCGAGCGGCGCTGCTAATGTTCCAGGTACTTATCCTCCAGACATGGGTCCCAAGCCTGGACATTTGTGGTTTCCTTGATTTCCTAGACACCTCTAAATGTTTAGATTTAGCATTGTAAAGTGATGAGAGCCACCGCTAAGTCCGCAGTTCTATGTGCTAGATCAAACTGAACGTTTAGTCAATTCGCCTAAACTTATTCGCTCACGTCAGAATCGATCATTCGCATAAGATCTCGCAAATGGTGCGTCATCAGTTCGGTTACACCGGATAAGTCCAGAATCATATTGATTTCATCGCTTAAATCGTTAATCGTCATGCGTCTTCCAGCGCTTGCTGTTCCACAGACCATATCAATTTTTGCCGTCTCAAGCGCAGTGCCATGCGGCTCTAGAAAATGTAGGCTAACCCACCTCTCTTCCAATACTTGCACGCGAGTCTTCGTTGGATGTTCCATCGACGTACCATGCAAAAAACGCCAAACGCTTTCAGGGTAGCTGGTTCGTGTATCTGTGGGGCGCCCGAACAGTTCAGCCAGAATAGTTGGAGTGCCTAGTCCTGCAGTTTTCCCGCCGCTGTTTTGTTTGAGCGCATACATAGACATGCTAGTTGAGACAACACCAGAAAGCATTTGATTGAGGTTGCCTGGAAACGGAGCAGCGCTTGTCGAAAAGCCCAGTGCAGAACCCACAGTGTTCAATGTGCCCGAGGCTATGAAGTTGCTGGCATTGTTTTTCTCAATACTGCGATCTCGCCGTGATATCAGGGATTCTCTTAAAAATTCCAATCGAGACTGTTCGCGATTTGCTTCAGCTTGCACACTTGCAGCGTCAAAATAACTTTCCAAAATTGTCTCTTGAATTTTTTCTCGCAGCCAAGCAGTACGCTGACTAGTTGGACGTTGGGTGCCGTAAAGTTCTTTCAGCATAGAAAGAATTTCCAGTTGTTCAGCCATCTCGCGCGTGGAATCATCTAAAGATTCAATTTTGAAGTTGGTGAATAATTCACGCTTAGGGCGTTCGACCAATCTGCTTCCATTATCCACAGCCGAGTTGCTCATGCCCCTGGGTTGAATGCATACAGAGATGAAGACTGCCGCTGCTAAGCATCCAATCTTTTTGTAGCGACTATAAAAACGGACAAGCATATTTTTTGCCACCGCAAATACTGGACTCACAATTTGGATCTTATAGTTTAAGGCTGCACTAGTCTATGCAAATATAGCCGAGAATGCCGCTCGTTTTTTGACAAGAAATTCACACATAGGCAATTTCGCAGAGCCAGTGTCAAATGTACAACATCAGAATAGTTCTTTGGCTGTGCAATTGGATATGACCTATTCTGAAGTTTTTGGACTAAAGATCATTCGATGATGTGCCAAATCGTATGTGACTACAAAATTGCGTAGAAATGAATCGCCGATCAACCCTTCATAGATAATTTTCTGAAATTGAACTCTTGGTTTTACCTGCCGAACATTCTTGGCTGCTGCCAGGAAAACATCTGCTGGAAGCGCACAGAAGTAGCGCACATAGGCGTGTCCCGTTTCGTCTTTACCGTGGACAATCTTCAAGTTTGGTGATGTAGTTGCGATACCAAAAGATTTCATATATCTTTGATTTAGGATCAAGCAACCGCTCCCAGTGTCAACCTCGACTAGCGCGGATTTACCATTTGAAAATTTTACAGGTAACGTGATACCAGTTTCAATACCATGCTTGTCGTGGATATTCACTGGTACTGCAGTGCCTGTGCTTAATCGCCTTTCAACGGATAGTTGGTCCTCGATAATCAGTTTCTTGCTTCCATAGTCGAGTGTAAATGGAGTGTTTCTGAAAAAGTTGAGAGAAACAAATCCCTCGATTTTCTTGAACGTTGGCTCCTTAGGAAAAAATTCGTCCAAGTTAAGTATCGCCGTTGGAATTTTCGTGCCAATACAATTTCCTATCTGCAAAGATGGAACCGACGTCATGGGCATACTTAATTTTTGTCCAGACATGCGGCGACCGCTGTGTTGACCACCCACTTTACAGCCGAGTTTTTGAGCCAACGTCTTTGAAATCACGTTAACACCAACTCCGGTATCCAAAATAACGAAGGACTCTTGATCACTTATTTGTGCGGGAACCACAAGAATATGGTCTGCTACATATTCGAACGGAACCTCAGTTCGTGCACGTTCGTAGGATAAAGCTTGTGAAGACGAAGTAATTAGAAGAAAGCCGACTGACCAAACCATACGGTCGCATTCGTTTTGCAATCTCAAGAATCGCTGCTGATTACGAGCCGTTGAATCGAGCATATTTCACTTTTAACCAATAAGCTACATAGTAAACCAGCATAGGACTTCATAGCTTCATTGTGGATTGCCCGTTTGCGGTGACGATCTGCTCGTGTGGTACAAGTTTGTAGCCTGATGTAGTAGCATGTTCACCTGTCGTAGAAACAAGTGTCTCTCAGGCACTCGTTAAGGATTCAACGCAAGGTATGCGAAGCAGCGAGGAAAAGTACCGAATGATTGCTCAAAAATGTCACAGATTCGCAGTTGTCGCGTTATCTCTTGGAATCGTGTTTGTCAGTGTGTCTCCGATGTCGCTAGCTGCAAAGAAGGAAAAGCACTCCAGTAAGAAGAGCAAGCAGTCGGAAGTTGTAATTACCTCAGATGGTGATCCTAAATCCATCGTCGCTTCCCAAGTCTCGTTGCTGCCTAAATATTTGGCAGATGGAAGCCCCATCAAATTAGCCGCACTTTGGACGGTCAATGGAACTTATACAGATGAAGATGGTGCGCAGTTCAGAGGACGTGCGGCGCTCGAAAAACGATTTACGGAAGTATTTGCTGAGACCGGTAAGCAGCTCGTTGAGTTTGTTCCCAGCCCTGTTCAACTGCTTTCAGATACAGTCGCGTTGGCGGAAGGTGTGGTGCGTCGCAACGAAGGGGCTGGAGCCAAACCGCAAACTCGCTATTCAATAGTTCTTGTCAAACAAGATGGAAATTGGTTGATTTCCAGCGCTACTGAAACACCGTTCATAGCAGATGAAAATGTCAATCCGCTTCATGACCTTTCGTGGCTTGTAGGCGAATGGTCAGCTGAACGCGATGGCAAATCAATCCGGATGAAAGCTGAGTGGGCTGCGAACAAAAAATTCATCACTTGCAAATACGAAACCAAACAATCAGCTGACGCAGCTCCACTGGAAAGTCGAGAAGTAATTGGTTGGGATCCGCGTATAGGACAGCCTGTTTCCTGGCACTTTGACGCAACCGGTGGATTCGGGCATGGAGACTGGTCTAGAGAGAACAGTAACTGGCTCGTTAAGGCGATTGGAGTTGATCAAGATGGCAGCACAACGGTTGCGACAGATGTTTTATCACTCACTACTCCCGACACGTTCTCGTGGCAATCAGTTGATCGATCCGTAGACGGAGTTGCATACAACGATTCGGCACCCTTGAAAGTTGTGCGCGTGGCAAAGTAAGCAGAAATTTTCAGCAAAGGTGTCTGAAGTGAAGACTAAAAAAATAGAAGTCGTTCTAGCGTTAATCTTGAGTTCACTGTTGGCGGTGCCCGCATACGCACGAGGCTTTGGTGGCGGTGGCGGCGGACGAAGTTTTGGTGGCGGTGGCGGTGGACGAAGTTTTGGTGGCGGCGGACGAAGTTTTGGTGGCGGCGGCGGATTTGGTGGGCACTCGGCAGGGCACAATCTTGGTGGCGGAGGCGGATTCGCTGGCGGTGGTGGATTTGGTGGAAACAAAGGTTTCGGTGGCGGTGGATCAGGCTTCGGCGGAAACAAAGGTTTCGGTGGCGGTGGATCTGGCTTCGGCGGAGACAAAGGTTTTGGTGGCGGTGGAGCTGGATTCGCTGGCAATAAAGGTTTCGGCGGCGCATCTGGCTTTGGCGGAGACAAAGGTTTTGGTAACGGAGCAGGTTTCGGCGGAGACAAAGGTCTTGGTAACAGACCGGGCTTCGATGGATTTGGTCAAGGCGGATTTGGCGAGCATGGTGGAATGGCAAACCATCCCAACTATGGCAGCCACTTTCCAACTGATGGTGGCTTCGGTGGCATTTCAGGCAACATGAATAAAACGCCACATAACTTGAATCAAAATCAATTGAATAATCAAGGTAAAAATATTCGCAATTCATTCAATGGCGATTCTGTCAATAACGTCAACGTCAACCACTACGGTGCTAACGGTGCGTATGGAGGCTACCACGGTTATGGTGCAGGTTACGCACATGGGTATGCTAATGGTGCCTACCATGGTTCTTGGGGATACCCTGGAGCATGGGGATGTCCCGGTTGGTCGTCAGGCGCAGCATGGACCTTTATGGGTGTTTCGACACTTACATCGTTTCTAGGCTTGGGAATGATCGCTGCTGCCAGTCACGGCAACGGTGGTGGCGGATCAAAAAATTCAAACAACACGACCAACGTCACGTATGAAGGTGACAACGTCTACGTTAACGGTCAACCTTCGGGAACCGCAGCTGAGTACTACCAGCAAGCGCAACAACTTGCTGGGCAAGCATCTGCTCAACCGAATTATCTGCAGCCGAATTACTCTTCCTACTATTCGGCGTTGCCCTCCGCGAATCCAGCATCCGCGAATCCAGCACCAGCTCAGGCAGATCCAAATGAGAAGTGGGAACCGCTCGGAGTTTTCGCACTAGCCGAGCCTGGGCAAACGAATTCAAATATGTTGCTTCAGCTTGCAATAAATCAAAGCGGGATTGTAAGAGGTAACTACATGAACCAGCTCACCAACGAAAAGTCTCAAGTCTACGGTGCTTTGGATAAAAAGACTCAACGCATTTCTTGGACAATCGGGCAAAATAACACCACCGTATTTGATACTAGTTTGGCTACTCTTGTGCAAGACGACAGCCAAGTTCTGGTGCATTACGGACCAACAAACACTCAAGAAATGGCTCTAATTCGGGTATCGCAAAATCCTGATAATGCAGAGCCGGCATCAGCTCCATTGGCAAGCTAACCTCTTCGAAATATGTTCTAAAGAGATCGGCTTTGCACTGTTGAGATTCCTTGACAGCATCGAAAGCGATGACCAAGTAGATGAGCAAGTATGTTTAACCTTTCACGCGTTGTCTTGTATTTTTTGATTCTTGTCGGGATGTTCTTACATTGTCCGTCAGATGCGCAGACAAGCAGTGATCAGACTGCAGCACCGCCTGGTCAACAAACGGAAGACTCTAGAAAACCGTTGTTGCCCTTGAAGAATCCTAAGGTTGCCACTCCCCCTGCAACGCCGACATCACAGCCAGCTTCTAACCCGTCTAAAAACTCTCCTAATCCTGCGGCAAAGCCTGTTCCTATGCCCTCTTCTCTTGCGGAAGAAGGCTCTCAGGGAGTTCCCAACCTTCTAATTATCGTTGCCGTCGGAGTTGGCACTTATTACTTGATTGCTTTTACGCATTTCATCTTCAACGAAGTTGGACGTGGAAGTATCACATTTGCTGGCTTCGAGCAAGAATGGGCTGACCCAACTTACAAAATTATTCGATTTATGATCATCGCTTTTGCGTTGGTCTTGATGTTTCCTTACTTGCGAACGGTCGAGAAGTTGCTCATTGAAGCTGCCAAAGCAACGGAGAATGTGCGAACTGAGCCAGCCCCTTTTGTATTTGTCACAAGCTTGGATGACTTTTTTGTTTCTCATCAGATCAATGCGTACACATCGACTCCGCATTCGATGGCGCAGATTTATGCAGACTTGCATAAAAATATTTTGGATAAGTTCAACGAAGCCGGTGTAGAAATCATGTCACCGCATTACACATCCTTGCGAGATGGAAACGAAGATGCTTTACCGGCTAAATATCGCGGAGAAAACCCAGCACGCAAGCCATTCCCATTGCATTAGAACTAATCGCCTAAATCGGAACCTGAGGCTACCATTTTTGCGAAGGCTACGTGTCCGTGGATTTTGTTTAGTGCGGACTTGGAGGTGACGCCTGTTGTTTCTTTGCGATGAATCATTGCTCTGACCCGGCGGCGTTCTCTGCGCGGTAAGTTGACTCGCTCGTTAACGACGAGTCCAGTGACTGTTTGTTGGGATGTTTTACGTGCGACTCTTAGTTTTTTTTCGTTGACCTTGAAGCCTTCTGAGGTGATGATGCTGCAGATTGTATCGATCTCTTTTCTGGTTAGAAGTCCTGAGCCTGAGACGGTTATGTCATCGCAGTAGCGCGTGTAACTCCAATCTCTTGCTTTGCAGAATTCGGAGAGCCGTTCATCAAGACTCTTGCAAATCAAATTCGCTAGGTCTGGAGAGGTAGGTGCACCTTGAGGAAGAAGCTCATGATGCGTGCAGAGTCTGCTCAAGTAGCCAGCAAATTTTTGGGCGAAACCCAATGATTCGAATAAGGTGTTGACGCGACCTACGCTTATCGAAGGAAAAAAGTCTTCGATGTCTGCATTCAAGACGAAGTCTTTGCCCACGTGAGGTCGAGCATTGTCAACGATGCATTTGCCAACTCGATAGCCGGTGCATGATTCGTGCAAAGGGACTGATCTCAAAAGATTGTGCGCGATCCATTTTTGAATGCGCTTCAATTCCTTAGAAGGAGCCGAGATGTGACGCTGTCCGCCGGACTTCTTGGGAATGGAAAACCGTTTATATAGATAATCGGCTCTAAAGATATATTTGCTAAGTTCAAATTCCGAGATTCCCAATTCGTTCGCGAGACTGACTTTGGTGTCTAGGGTCATTTAGGATATCTCTCGTATGTATTGAAGTGGAGTTTGGATATCTCTGCTATGGATACGATCTGTAGGAAGTCGTAGCTAAAACGAGATACACGAAATGGACAGGTTCTGCGCTTGCGCATATCCTGTAATTTCGAGTTCGGAATGAGATGCCTTTGGAATGATGGTTGACGAATCATCAACCGTTACCGCCCGCGCGGTCCAGAGATATCCATTCCCCTTCAGTGATGGATGCGATACCACCGATGATGATTACGTCGGTTGGTGCATACATATCTAAAGCACGGTGAAACCAAAGTCAACAGAGACTTTCGTTCCTTAGACAATTATCCTGATTGGTATATAGAGCTGTTCTTTCGCGCATATCAAATCGCGTCATTTACGAGATATTGAGTTCAAAAGCACTTGCAGATCGCGCTTCTGACCGAAGAGGTCTGACCATATATCCCCTGTATCCGCAAGGCGCTCTATTAGGTTGTGTATCGTATAGCTTGTGGCAGAAACGGTCGCTAGCTCATCCCAAGACACCGGGGTTGATACCGAAGCTTCGGACGTAGCGCGCGGCGTGTAGGCTGCAGCGACGGCTTTACCTCGTGCATTGGGACTATGGTCGATGAGGATTTTGCCGCTGTTCTTAGCCACTGTAGGTATCTGAGTTAAGCCATCTTTGTCCTGTGCGATTAAAAAGCGCCCGATGGTTTCCGCCATATTTCGCACGATGTCGAATTCTAAATTGCGGATAATCGGAATCATTATGTGCAAACCAGTACGCCCCGACGTCTTGACGCTCGCAGTCAGTGACATCGACTCGCAGATTTCACGCAACTTGAAGGCCACTTCACAGACCTTTTTGAAGTCTTCGCTGCTGATCGATGGATTTTTGGCACCACGGCCGCCCGTATGGAAGTCCAGATCGAAGACTATGTAGTCCGGGTAATTGAGCAAATAGTGCGAATCACAAGTGCTCAAATGTTCTAGGTCAGGCGCCAATTCAATGCGCGAGGGCATGCAATGAAATTCCACTACAGAGTGCTGTGCGAAATAAAGAAGAGCGGCTAAGTTATTGCAGACTACATGTTCCACAGGCTCTTCAGACAAGTCCTCTGTTGTGACTACGACAGTGTCGACGAATTCGGGCAACGAGTAACTCCAATGCTTTTGATAGAAGTGCTTTTTATGCACACCATCTGTGGCTCTTATGCACGTGAGGGGACGATTGGTTAACTGCGGCAGAATGAACGGAGCAAGCTTGGTTAAGAAAACAAGATAGTCTCGCTTGGTAATTTCTGGAGACGTTTCGGTTTTTGGCCAGAAGAGTCGGTTTAAGTGCGTCAGCTTCAATTTCTCTCCATATAGGAGAAGTTCAAACGTTTCTTCTTTCCCTGAAAGTTGTCCTAATACTTTCGCTACCTCGCTGTCATCGGCAATTTTTTTCGCTGTGTCTTTTATGGCAGCAGTAACTTCGCGAACTTGTTCGACGCGTGCTGAGGCTGTTTCGGAAACGGCTAAATTCGCATCAGATACTTGAGAATAAATTGAATCGACTGGTTCACAGGGTTCGAGTTCGGAAACTCCTGCATCCGCATTGTCCGTTTTCGATCCAACAGTTTCCGACAATGATCGAATGTGCGGCACTGTCGTAATTGGCAATTGTTGTCGCACCTCTAATGGTGCCTTATCATCCCGAAATCTCAGAAACACCGGTGTTCTGAGGTGGCGGTCTCTCGTCCAATCCATAAACTTCGCTTCTATGACAATTTCAGGTTGAATCCAGACAACCTGTTTTTTCTCATCCGGTCGTTTTTGAAACGGACATTTAGCTATTTGGAGAGGCAGCATTTTACGAGTTGTTTGACTGAGCAATCGTTCGTCGAATCCTGTGCCGACACTTCCGCAATAAATGAAATGTCCTTGATCATCATACTGACCTAAAAGCAAGGCACCAAAACTGGTGCCCCGTGATCCCTGACCGGCTGTAAAGCCACCGATCACGAATTCATCTGTTTGTTGAGCCTTTATCTTTAACCACGACGGTGACCGTCTTCCACTTTCATAGAGACTGTCTAATCGCTTTGCCACTATTCCCTCGAAACCATGATCCACGCATGTTTCGTAGGCCAGGTGCGCATCAGAATCAAAGTGTTGCAAGATCTGTACTTGCGGATGCGAGCCTATTAGCGCCTTCAAAATCAGCTTGCGCTCTCGCAGCGGAACAGATAACAAACTAACATTGCCCGCATAGAGAATATCGAAAACAAAATAGAACACAGGCACATTCTTTTCCGCGCGCTCAACGTCAATGTCTTTAGCAAGATTCATGCGTTGCTGAAGTTGTTGAAACGAAGGTTGCCCTAGATCATTCAACGCGATAATTTCGCCGTCGAGAATAACATCGACAGGGCACAATTTACTTAGAGTGGCGGACAACACAGGGTATTGAGACGTTATGTCCAATCCCCTTCTCGAAAGCAACGTCGTCTTCTCTGCCCGGATGAATGAAATACCGCGAATCCCATCCATTTTTGGCTCGCAGATCCAATCAGAATGTGTGAAAGGATCTTTTGTTGGACTTGCCAACATCGGAGATAAGCTCGTTGGAAATGGTGCTACTTTAGCGCCCTTGAAACCGCTAAGATCAAGCTCGAGCGTTTTTGGCGTTTTCTTGTCTGAAGATGCCAACGACTAACGACTCCTTTTGCTCGGTGCCGCTCAGACCAGTTCTCATCGCGGCGTTTCGCCGTAGTGCAAGCCAGTGTTTATGAGACACTCACTAGCCAGCGGCAGCCTTCTTTTTGCTCGATGACTTTCCGGCAGCTGCAGCAACTGCTGGTTGCTTGGCCGCTTCTTTCTGAGCCTTCATAGCTTCCATACTTGCCTTCAAAGCATCCATCAAATCGACCACATTGCTGGTTGGAGCGGCTGGTGCCTCGACAACTTCCTTCCCTTCCAGTTTGGCTTCAATGGTGGTGAGCAGCGCTTCTCTGTAATTATCTTTCAGCTGAGAAGGATCAAAATCGTTGGTCATAAGATCAATCAAGCTGTTTGCCATAGCCATTTCTTTATCAGACAGCTGAACGTCAGGCATCGGTGTGCCACGTTGGACCCGAATCTCATCCGGATACAGTAGAGTGTTCAGCATGAGTGTGCCGTCGAGCAATCTGAGCGCGCATAACCGCTGTTTGCTTCGCAAGGCGATGCTGGCAACAGCCACCACATCCTTCTCCTTCATCGCTTTCATAAAAAGTGCAAAAGGCTTCTTCGCTGCCTGATCAGGCTCGATGTAATAATTTTTGTCGTAATAAATGGGATCGATCTCTTCTTGCTTGATGAATGAAGTAACTTCGACTACGTTCTTGTTAGGCACAGGAAGTTTTTCGAGGTCTTCTTTGGTGATTACGACATACTGATCTTTCCCGTATTCATAACCCTTTTCGATTTCATCGTACTCAATTTTTCGGTCGCAAGCAGGGCAGAACATCTGCTGTTTAATTCGACCTTTGCAGTCTCTGTGCAGTTGATTAAACGAGATATCTTTGTTCTCGGTTGCTGAGTACAACTTGATTGGGATGCTAACCATTCCAAACGTGATGACGCCCGTCCAAATTGCTCTTGCTGCCATAACCTCTACCTTCGTTGGGGATGAATATCATACCTGGGTCGCTTAGATATTCTTCCCGCCTTTTATGGATATCACTCATATGGATGACGGACATACATATGAATGGGCGGCTAGTGTTTGGCATTTGAGCACTGAATTTGGTGTGAACAATCTTTCGCTCGCACCACCGAGTCAAATTTATAATGCAGCTAAACAGTCGATCATTGTAGTTAAGCTGCTATCGTTCGGATCCAAATACAACTCGTTAGCTTGCGCAACTGCTTGTCGTGCCTCTTCGATTTCAAAAGTGGCAGCGTGAATGCGAGCCAAAGATGACCATGCTTCAACGTGTTCAGGGTTGATGGAGATCAACTTGCGGAGCAAAAATTTCGCTTCAGTTATTTGTCCGTCTTTTGTATACGCCGTTGCCAGATTTAGATAAGGCCATTCGAAGTCTGGATAATCTTTCATCAAACGTCCGAAAATTTCTTTGCATTTTGGCAAATCACCTTTAGCCATGGCGTGATAGCCATTTATGTTTTCCGCTTCGACCTCAAGTGACACCTGTGCATGTGGCACTTTCGTTTTTAGATATTTGTGCGATTCCTCGGCAGTGGGTGAATTAGACGGTGCCAGTTGCTGAGCCCGTTTAAGGGCTTCTTGCGATTGTCCTATCCAACCATTTTGCTTGTACTGTTTTCCAAGCTTTAAGTAGTCTTCTGCAGTCAAACCATCTGGAATTATCGTGCGTGCAATCAGACGAGGCAACACTGAGATGTCGCTGGTCGTATTTTCTTCTGAATTTTCAGAAGTTGTAGTGGTTTTTTTGTTGCGTAGCACCTCCGAAAACTTTGAAGCACTACTGGCTATGTTCCAAATCCCCTTTACGATGGGCACCACAATCGACACGGAAAGGTCTAGTGTGCATAACCCCAACCAGACTAAAAAGTACTGCGCTTTGTTCAGTTTATATGCGGAAATATCGGCTCCGGAGCGATTGGACCACATCAGGATGAACTGTCGTCCTTGAGCTGAACGACCTGCTACTGCTTTAGTGGATGCTTTTAGTGCGAGCCGGAGCCAACCAAGAAGAAAATATTGTACGGCTAGAAAAAAATACTCGTCAGCACTTAAATTTCTCGGAATTTTTTTTGGTGGGATGTTTCTGCTGGCTAACACAATTGTTCCTTTTGTCGTTTACTGATGTTTGATTTCTTCGCTCTATCTTTACAACTCATCCTAGCTCCAGATAACAGCCGATACCGACTTTTTTCGATCGTCTTAATAGTGTCAAGACCCCAGGTGCTTCAGAGCAGACTTCCGTCGTGAATATGGCTCTTTTAGGTACCAAATAATCACAGACTGCTGCCAGCATAGTTCAACAGGCAATCCCGATTTACGGGCTGTTGCATTGAGGCTCGGGATGACCACTACTAGGAACCTTGAAATTGCTCCTCCTAATAAGCCTTCGGATAATTCATCGAAGGCGCCCGGCGACGGCGTTGAGCCACTTTCAGTCAAATTTCCCACGACGACTGAAGAGAGAGATTCCTGGAAAACTGATCTAGCCAGCATGCACGCAAGCAACAAAGGAACGGCGGATTCGGTTCTGCCCCCCTTTTCGCTGACCTTAAATGAACGATCAACTCAACCTGCGGGTGTTGACGACAAAACAGACCGTCCTGCAAAGACTGGTCGCGGCGGTGACGGAACCCCCAGCGGGTTGTCCAACTCTGTGCTGGACCAATTAGGCAAACTCCAAGAGGCAGAGCGAGGGCTTGGCGATGAAAAAGGCGGATCCGCAGACCACAGTGATGAGGACAAAAAGGCAGACACAGGTAGAGCTGCACATGGAGAGGCTAACGTCCATTCCCACGAATTTCACGCGGAAGTGGCTCAGAAAAACGACGAGCTAGAGGATGAGCATTTAACCGAACGCATAAGCAGTAAATTCGGTGATTCACTAGTAGCCCTAACACCCTCTAGCGATGATTCCGACTTGATGGTCCGAGCACTGAGTGGAGATGTAGTCGCGCCACATCAGGTTTCCATTTTTGAGTTAAAAGTGAGAAAGGAAACTGACGGCCGCGTTGTGCTCACTGCGCCCGCTGGTGATAAAGGTCGCGCCCAGGATGTTGCTGTGGTGCAGGACCATGGCAAGCCGGTGAGTGCAATGGAATTAGGTAAGTATTTGCGACCAGATGGAACGATCTTGATTGGCGAGCGGGGGCAAGTGCTTAGACCCGGAGAAGAATTAGAAGCTAAATCTTTTACCAAAACAGACGGCAAAACTGGATCGGATTTTGAGTCGACGGAGAAATCTTTAGTGAACGAAAACAAAGACCAGGAGCTGATTGCAATGACCGCTCTGGATGTTATTGATGGACGCAACGCCAGCATTCTTATTCCAGAAAGTGATCTCATTGCGGCAAGCGACTTGACTGCTGAAAGTGACCTTTCCTACTCCAGAAACAATCCTCTAAATATGAACCCGATGAATCTGGATCCACTAGATCCAGAGATGCATCGCACCAAAATCGCCAAAGATTTGAACTTTGAATCACGATTACAAAATAACAACGCTTCAGATCAGATTCGATCTCTCGAAGTTGCCAGCGCTCAAAGCGACACGCCAGAACATCGATCTATTAAGACTCGACTGGGAGAGACATTCCGGTCGATTGCACTTCGTAATCTTAATGATGTGAAAAAATGGCCGTTGATTGCAGAGTTGAATAATTACTCTGTCTCTGCAAATGACAAAGGAGAGCCAATAGCCGTTTTACAAAAGGGCACTACGCTGTTGCTGCCTAATGCATCTGAAATCGAAGATTTCCAAGCCAGGCAAGTGGCATTAAGGTGTCTTCCATCATCGGCCTTAGCGCCTGCGCCGGTCTAAAACCTGAATGGTCAAGAGGAGTAACGTCACCTCTTATTGATATTTGATATACGATGAGTAGTTTTTTACGAACTTGTGATCTGCGGTATCCTGACTACCAGCATAAGCTGGATGCCGCTTAGGATTACAAATTTTGACGTCCAGCACACCCAGTTTAAGTCGATTCAAGGCTTGATCGAATCGGCATTGTAAGCCGATATACTGATAACCGTAAAATGTCAGATATTTTAAGAGCGCCTTTATGACCGCACAACGCAAAGAAATCAGAGTTGCCCTGATCGGTTTCGGGCTGGCCGGGTCTGTTTTCCACGCACCGCTGATTGACTCTGTTGAAGGGCTTAAACTTAGCGCAATCGTAACAGCGAACTCGCAACGTACAGCACAGGCGATGGGCAGTTATCCACGCGCGCAAGTTTTTTCCTCTGTCGAGGAATTGTGGCGTTCTCATTCTGATTACGACTTAGTTGTGGTGGCATCACCAAATCGATTTCATTCCGACCACGCGCGTGCCGCTCTGGAAGCTAACCTACACGTTGTTGTAGACAAACCGTTGGCTGCATCAGTACAAGAGTGTCGCGATCTGATTGGCCTCAGTCACAAGAAAAACAAAATCCTTTCCGTGTTCCACAATCGACGCTGGGACAATGATTTCCTCACGGTGGGAAAACTGATTGAGGAGGGTACCCTCGGAAATATTACGCGCTTTGAGTCGCGCTATGAGCGCTACCGACCTGAACCAAAGGCCAACGCTTGGCGTGAATCAGCGGATTCAAAAGATGCTGGTGGACTTTTATTTGACCTTGGCAGTCACTTGATCGATCAAGCTTGCTCACTTTTCGGCGAACCTCAATCAGTTTACGCAGAGTTAGACATGCGGCGTCCAGGTGCGGAAGTTGATGACGATGTTTTTGTTGCGCTTCAATTTGCAGACGGAGTTAAAGCACACTTATGGGCAAGTTCGGTAGCCCGTATAAAAGGTCCTCGTTTCCGAGTTCTTGGTTTGAAGGGCTGTTATGAAAAGTTTGGCATTGATCCGCAGGAAGAAGCTCTAAAATCCGGCATTTTTCCAAACACTCCTGACTTTGGAAAGGAACCGGAGACCGAGTGGGGTCGGCTAAATACCTCCATTGGTAATCTTTCGTTTGACGGTAAAATTGAGACTTTGCCCGGTGTCTACAGGCAATTTTATTGTCAACTGCGTGAGGCAATAATCGGCGATGGACCAGTACCAGTTTTGCCGCAAGACGCGTTGCGCACAATGCAAATCATTGAAGCAGCGATCAAAAGTTCTTCGACCGGGATAGTTGCTCAATTTGAAAGCTCCCGCACATGATTTATAGTCCCCTACACTTCAGATCGTAGTTTGAAAAATCCAGCACTCATTTGGTGAATATGCACAGTTTATCCACGGAACACACAACCAGAATAACGGTTCGAACCCTGCCAGGAAAGAGCTTTCCACTGGGATCTACGAAAGATGAGCATGGAGTCAATTTTTGCATTTTTTCAAAACATTGTTCTGGAGTTGAGCTTTTACTTTTCGACGAGCCCACAGCACCGACGCCATCAACGGTGGTTGAGCTAGATCCAATAGTGAACAAAACCGGCTTCTACTGGCATATTAGTGTGGAGGGAGTTCAGGTTGGTCAAGTCTACGCATTTAGAGTCTATGGAGAATACGAGCCTGAAAAAGGGCAACGGTTCAACTCTGAGAAAGTTCTACTTGATCCACACGCTCTCGCCGTAGTTAATTTTGAAAATTACGATCGCGTCTCTGCCATCACCCCAGGTGACAATTGCGCTAAGGCACTGCGAGCGGTTGTGACTGACACCAAAACTTACGATTGGGAAGATGACGTTCAACTGCGCCTTCCCAATGCGGAGAGTGTGATCTATGAATTGCATGTCGGCGGCTTTACCAAACATCCAAACTCAGGTGTTTCGCCCGAAAAGCGCGGGACTTATGCAGGACTAGTGGAAAAAATTTCATACTTGAAAGAGCTTGGTGTCACTGCCGTGGAGCTAATGCCAATTCAGCAATTTGATGAGTACGATGCTCGACCGGGCCTGAAGAATTATTGGGGATACAGTCCGCTTGCTTTCTTTGCACCACATGTCAACTACAGTTCCAATCGAGATGTATTTGGTCCGATCAATGAGTTTCGCGACATGGTCAAAGCTTTGCATCGAGCGGGCATCGAGGTGATTTTAGATGTTGTGTACAATCACACTTGCGAAGGCAACGAAACTGGCACCACTCAATCATTCAAAGGTCTGGATAACTCTACATATTATTTGCTTGAAGACACTCGGGCTCAATACAAGAATTACAGTGGGTGCGGTAACACTCTTCGGGCTAACCACCCCGTAGTCGGCCGTCTCATTTTGGACAGTCTGCGCTACTGGGTTTCAGAAATGCACGTCGACGGTTTCCGTTTTGATCTTGCTTCAGTCCTAACCCGCGACCATGTTGGTGAACCCAACGACATGCCGGCGATTTTGTGGACAGTCGAATCAGATCCCGTGCTTGCAGGCACAAAATTGATCGCTGAAGCGTGGGACATTGGACTTTATCAAGTCGGATTGTTTATCAATCGGAGCAATTGGTTTGGAGAATGGAATGGTCCTTTTCGCGATGACGTGCGGCGCTTCGTAAAAGGCGACAGAAAGACAACGAAAAATTTGGCCGCCCGCATTTTAGGAAGTTCGGATATTTACACAAAGCCTGATCGTGAGCCTAATCGCAGTGTTCAGTTCGTAACGTGTCATGACGGTTTTACGTTGAACGATCTCGTTTCGTACAATATGAAACACAATCAGTCTAATGGCGAATTCAACGCAGATGGTAGCAATGATAATCAAAGTTGGAACTGCGGCGTAGAAGGTCCAACCGCGGACGAAAAAATCGATGCATTACGCGAACGGCAGATCAAAAACTTTCTCACCATTCTTTTCACTTCACAGGGCACGCCGATGCTTTTGATGGGTGACGAAGTTAGACGGACTCAGCAGGGCAACAACAACGCTTATTGTCAGGATAACCAACTCAGTTGGTTCGATTGGTCTTTAGTCGAACAGCAAAAGAACATTTTGAACTTCACTAAAAAGTTGATTACCTACACCCAAGCACTCGAAATCTTTAAGGAGCGTCGGTTGCTTGTCACCGCACCAGAGTCGAATGAACCTCATCTTGTATGGCATGGCGTGGAATTGGAAGAGCCCGACCTTGGCGACGCTTCGCATAGTTTAGCTTTTACGTTGTATCACCCGGATCATAAAGAAGAATTGCACATAATGCTGAATGCATTTTGGAAACCACTGTTTTTCGAACTTCCGAAACCAATTAGCGGATACAAATGGCATCGGATCATTGACACCTATCTGCCTCCTGGGTCCGATATTCGGTTGCCCCAGGAAGCACCGGAGGTAGTGCACAACTACTATCAGGTTCAAGCAAGGTCGTCTGTTTTGTTGATGGCGTTGCCCCCCAAGCAGTAGTTCTCTATTTTTTCTCGTTGTTTTCGATCGATTTCTTTGGCGAATCCACTATTCGACCGGCAGCTGCGGCTCCACCGATTACAGCGTCAGCTGCACGTCGAACAGCATCACCGGATCTGAGACCACCAATTGCCGCTTCTACGCGATCTCACCGTTGCGATCTAAATCCAATTCCAAACCCGCAGGTCACTCAACTCGATATGATATATCTAGATTGTTGAACTAAAGGGCTGCGAATGGATCCTCTACCGAATCGTTACGATGAGCAGACTGAGGAAACTCCCGTCGCGAATCCTCATCTGATAGTGGAGCAGGAAAAATACTGCTCTCTTCAAATCGTTGAACAGACCGAACCGAATTCTTTACCAATCGTGGATCGCAGACCATGGAAACAGCGCCGATTCACAGTCAATTCCAAATTTCATACGGATGTTAGTAACTACAAGTCTTATGCTTCTATCGGGAGACGAGTACAAGCTTATCTTATAGATTGGTTTATCGTGACTGTTATCGGAACTTGTTTGGTATCAGCATACATCGCCACCGTACTAGGCGTCGTTCTGTCGCGTCCAGACCATCTATTCCAGTTTCTGATGATTACATGCTATGAGTTTTTGATTTACGCTATTGGAACGGCAGTTCCGATTGTGTCATCAATTATTCCCCTGCTCTTTCTCCAAAACCTATTGGCGACTTTTACGCGACATGATTATCAGTCAAAACCTGAAGTTTTGTTTGTTCTACTTCTCCTTTACGTATTTCCATGTGTGCTCGATGCCTTATACAGAGCTTGCATGGAAAGCTCGCCTACGCAAGCAACGCTAGGTAAAATGATGATGCGGATATACGTAGTGGACCAAGTCGGAAAAAGGTTGACTTTGCGGCGCGCGCTAATCAGACATTTTAGTAAGTCCATTTGCATTTTATCTGCGTTCAAAAGGATTTTGAACCCAACAGTTAAAACCCGGCAGGAACCTCACGATAAAATTAGTGGCACTGTTGTGCTAAGAGAGAGGGGCGCTGATGACAACTTGTAGCTTCCACGTTTAATGTCCATGATCGTTCCGGTGCGGCCACTGCCACCATGCCTGGTGCCAGTGTCTACTCCGCAACAAAGCAGCGCTCGACACCTTAACCAGAGTTTGGGCTCAAGACCTCGGCAAGAGAAAGATCACTGTAAATTGCGTTTCGCCAGGAACAACTGCGACAGAGATGTTGCAAAAAGGACTTCCTGAAGAAGCTAAGCAAATGATGTGACTGGTCACGTGCTGAATTGTGATGGCGGGATTAACTTCTAGAACTTTTGGAAGCTGCGGGTATCTACGATCGCAGAAAGAGGCTTCGAGTAGCCGCTTTTCAAAACAACCGAGTAAGTTCAAAGAGCGTAGCTGCGGAAATTAGCTGCGCTTAATGATGTAGCCAAGGAAATATCCCGTGGGCGCAGAATTGCCTGTAAAATTGGGTAAGGTTTTAGTAAGAGTGGCTCTTTCCCCGGCGAACACCATGACAAACACGAATTGGCAAAAATATAAGACCTCTGGCGAGCAAGCGCTGACCAGAGGATCATTGGTAGAAGCTGAGTCCATGTGGCTTGCCGCCCTGGAGGAGTCCGAGGATTTTCCAGAAGACGACATGCGCAGGGCGATCACTTATGAGGGTTTATCGGAAGCATACTTCCGGCAGGGAAGAAACAAGGATGCTGAGATCTGTTGTCGGCGATTGTTGAGCCTCTATCGAAGAGTGCATGGACCCGAACATATCGATGTCGCGATTACATCAAGCAATCTCGCTATGTTATTGCACATGAATCATAATTTTGCCGACGCAGAGCCCCTCTACAAGCAGTCGATAGCGATTAAGACAAAGGTTCTCGGTGCCAACCACCCGGATGTTATGCGACTCTTGGAAGGTTACGCAGATTTGCTGATGAAAACGCACCGCGAAGCCGAAGCAAAACATTTGCAGGTTTGCGCCCAGGGAATGTCGACTGGCAAATGGGATCGAACCAAAATGGAACTGCCTGCCTTGCGGGCAACAGTAACAACTGCCCAGCAGCAGGCTAATACTACACAGCCCAAGGCTGAGCAGCCTTATCAGCAACAGCCAGGTTCCGCATCATCGCAGAGAGCGCCATCACCTCAAGTGAAAGCCGCGCCGTCACCTCCTCCTATTTTGGCGCCGTCGGCTCCAAATGCCAACACAAATGGACAGAGCGGTCCCAACCCAATAAATTGGTTTGTATATAAGGAATTTGCCGAGGAGGGTTTGCGTCGGGGTCTTATGCAGGTAGCTGAGACCCAGTGGCGCGCTGCCGTCGAGGAAGCGGAAAGACAGAAACTTGATAAACAAAAATTGGCTTATGCGCTCGATTCGCTGGCCGATATTCTTTGTCGAATTAAGAAGTACGACGAAGCCGAGACACTAATGACCAGATGCATCGGTATTAAGACGGAAGCGCTCGGGCAGTTCCATCCCTTGGTGGCGATGAGTGTTTCCACGTTAGCCCGTTTGTATTATCTGCAGAAGAATTATTTGATGGCGGAATCGCTAATGGGCGATTGCATAGAGATTTACGAGAAAGGTCTAGGCGACCACACCGAAACAGCCAGTGCTTTGTATAACTTTGCGATGATTTATCACCAGCAAATGAAACTGCAAGAAGCGGAGTCTGTATACCGCAAGTGTTGGGAGATGCGCAAACGGATGCTCGGACCAGAACATCCTGACACCAAAAAAGTATTTGACAATTATGCCAAAATTTTAGCTGCTAAGAAACCAATAATTCCAGTCAAGCCTCAACCAATCAAGCCTCAACAAGCTAAGCCAGAGGTCGCATCCGCGCATACCAAATTTAGCTCTCCTGGCGAACAGGCTATTACTGGTTCGTGGAAAATTCTGGAACTGCCGGATATAATGCGGCTCAACCCAGACGACAAACAATAACGGCATACAAGGCGAAAGACTAAGGCATGAAAAAGGTTGCGGTTGTCGGTGCTACCGGCTATACGGGACAGGAGTTGATTCGGCTTCTTCTCCAACACGAAAAGGTGAATTTGCATACCGCTGTTTCGCAGAGCAGTGGTGGCAAAAAACTTGCGGACGTTTATCCAAGTCTTGCTAAGTTCACTGACCTGACTCTCAGCGCTGCACACGTTGAAGATGTCGCTGACAACGTTGACTTGATTTTTATGGCTCTTCCTCATGGAATTGCCGCCAAGACTGTGACTAAAAAAGTTTTGGATAAGTGCGCTGTCATCGATCTTGGTGCCGATTTTCGTTTGCAAAACACCAAGGAATATGAGCAATGGTACGAATACAAACACCCGAACAAGAGCATTGTTAAAGAGGCTGTTTATGGGCTTCCTGAACTGAATCGAGCGCGCATAAAAGGTGCCAGATTGATTGCCAATCCCGGCTGTTATGCCACCTGCTCGATACTTGCACTTTCACCATTATTGAAAGCTCAAGTGATTGATCTTGAGTCAATCATAGTTGACGGAAAGTCTGGAGTTTCTGGAGCAGGAAGATCGCTTGCCCTAGGATCACATTTTGATGAGTGCAATGAATCGATCAAGGCCTACAAGGTTGGCTGTCATCGCCACACTCCGGAGATTGAGCAGGAACTTTCGCTTCAGGCTGGTGAGGCAGTGCTAATTTCCTTTACACCACACTTGGTGCCGATGAACAGAGGCATCTTAATAACTAGTTATTCCATTCTCAATCGGGACATGACTGAAGACGAGGTTTTTGAAATATATAGGTCTGCTTATGCTAAAGAGCCGTTCATCAGGTTGTTCGATGTGCCCGGCGATGAGTATCGCTTTCCTGAAACCAGGTGGGTGAAGGGCTCAAACTTCTGCGATATTGGATTGACTGTAGACGCCAGAACTGACCGGGTCATAGTCATCGGTGCCATCGACAATCTGATCAAAGGAGCGGCTGGACAAGCAATCCAGAACATGAATATCATGTTCGGTTGGGATGAGTCTGCGGGACTGAGGCAAGCGCCCATTTTTCCAACTTGATCACAACTTAACGTATTGTTGACAGATTTGCCAAGTGGGATGTAATCTGCAAAAGTTGATTCGCGTATTCTATATAAGAAAATGACCTTCAGTGCTCTTAACTTCAACCGCCACTCCTTCCGACGTACCAAGCGCTCGGGGAAAATATGGCTGTGTTGATGTTAATCCACCATCCAAATTTTAGATCCCCGAGCGCCTAACGGACTCGGGGATATTTGTATGCTCAGGTAGGAGTGATGAAGAAATGACATTATCTAATTTAGACGGCTCCACAAGACCGACTCTGCAATTTTCTTCGAGATTTTCAGGTGACAATGACATGCTCAATTCGATGGATGGAAAAGTAGTAGTAGTAAAGTTCGGCGGTAACGCGATCGGCAATGAAGCTGTGTTCGATTCGTTGATCGAGGATACGATTGAACTTTTGAAGTTGGGTGTCAAAGTTATTGTCGTTCATGGTGGTGGCACCGCGGTGAATGATGCTCTGGCGGCAATCGGAAAGAAAACTGAAAAGATCAACGGACTTCGTGTAACAGACAGCGAAACTTTGGAAATCGCAGTCAAAACGTTCATGTCCATCAATGAAATGCTGACTGAGAAGCTGCGTCAAAGGGGGGTGCAGAGTTTGAGCTTTTGTTCGAACTCGGCTAATCCGATTATCACAAAAAAGATGTTGATGCAGGACAAAGATGGCAAGCCAGTTGACCTTGGCTGGGTCGGTGAAATCGTCAGCGTTGAATCTGCTAGTTTGGAAAGTTGGCTTTGGGCCGGTTGGGTGCCGATTATTTCGCCTATCGGGAGAGACTTGGAAGGAAACTACTTCAACATCAACGCTGACCATGCGGCATTAGCGATCGCGACGCACTTGCAAGCGGATGGTCTGATCTTCCTGACTGACGTTCCGGGAGTAATGAAGGATCTAAACGATCCAACCTCGAGAATCAAACATCTAACGCCATCTGGTGCTCAGAAGTTCATCGATCAGGGAACCATTAGCGGTGGCATGTTGCCAAAGATAAAAAGTTGTGTGGCGGGCATACAGGGTGGAGTCGACAAGATTGCTATCTTGAATAGCTTTGAGCCACATTCTTTGATAAATGGATTTAAGGCACCACAAGACATTGGCACGTTGATTACCGCGGATGGTGCCTTAGAGCAAGTGCCACAATAAAGCCATTTCGACCGCAAGAAAACCAAGAACCGCAAGCTGTCCAAGAAGATCAACTTTTGTGGTGCGTAGTTCTGGAAACATCCAAAAACCGAAGAGTTTGATAAACAGTGGCATTGTTACCCATGTCACTCCACTGCAACTGACGATCATGTTGATTACGTTGCCGATAGTGGGGCTGATTTGATTTAAACTTGCATAGTATGGATTGCAATATTTGATTTGCAGCATCACGATTGGAAAGAGCCCCAAGACGACAAGTTGCGCCGCTTTCCAATTTGGAGGGCCGTTACCTGCTGAATCAGTGGGGAACCAACCAGGAAAAGAACTAGTGACTTGTTTGATTTGCGTAGACTTTACGAAGGCTTGACCCTCTTCTAAAAGTTGTTTGCGTTCGGGAGAGGCAAACCATTTCTCTAATGCTTCTGGTGAATTAAAGCGCAGAAGAGTGGCCCACTGTCCAGGTCTGCTAGGTACTGGTGGTTGCATATATGAGCCGCAATAACCTGGAAATGATGCTTGCGCGCTCTGGATTTTGATTTCCCAGGCAAAGTAAGCTTCTTCCATTCCTGGTTTTACGTCAGTGACAATGGCTGTCGCGACATCGCTTTTGGCATCTTTGCGCAGTTCATCGGTTACCGCAAGATCGTTACCGTTCGCCGAACTTATTATTTCGGAGATAACAGTTCTTCTTGCTTCCGAAGTGTGCCATGCGCTCGCCTCTTCAAGACCTTTGAAGCGCTGCACTAAGCTCCATTCATTGGATTCATCGACTGCTGGTGGCAAAATTTCAGCGCTCCAAAAACCAGAAAATTTTGCACCTGCAACCATCAGCTTTACCAAGTAAGGCGTAAATTTTTCTAGCTGTGTGCCGGCAGGTTTTTGCAACTTTGTAATTAAAGATGCAAAATCGTCCATTTCTGTTTCAGTCATTTGCCCTCCGTAGATCCGGATGCCCGGAAGCTATCTCATCGCAGAGATGCCGTCTGTTCTGTAGGTGTTTTTTTGTATGCCCGTTCAGCCATGATCCATGTTTCGTCAACATTGCGATCGTCTCCAAGAATCATCACGGCGAAAAGTAGCTGTGCTGCTTCATCCATCGTTGTTGGTCCGGCATCGCTAACTAGCAATGATTCGTGCCACTTTATAGCCCGTTGACCGGCTTTCCAATCAAGCACCACGAAGTCGGCTTCTTTACCAACTTCAAAATTGCCTATTCTGTCATCAACGTACAAACCATGGGCACCGCCCAAGGTGAGCGAGTAAAAGGCTCGGTATGGCGAAAGTTTGTTGCGTTCTGCTTCCGCCTCGTCAAACTGTCTGGGATCGATGCTGCCGTCGAGCACTGTGTTATTGCACATACCGATTTTATAGGCTTCGTCTAAAACGTTGATCATGGAATATCTATTTCCGGCGCCAACGTCGGTTCCAAACGTTAACCGAATGCGGTGCTCGGGATCGGTAGCACGTCCAAGTCTGAACAATCCACTGCCAAGAAAGAGATTGGAACAAGGGCAGAATGTGATTGCGGCATCAGCTCTAGCGATGCGTCGAAATTCATCGTTGGACAAATAGATGCCATGTCCGCCGGTAAACTTTTTGCCAACGAGATCATATTTTTCATAGGCGGCGAGATAGTCATCGCATTGATGCAAGTCTTTCAATAAGGTCACTTCAGACGGATTCTCTGAAATGTGCGTGTGCACCCAGGTATCTGGAAACTCTTTCTTCAAATTTTGACATGCCGTCATCAGCTCGTTACTGGCGCCTAGTGCAAACCTGGGAGTGATCGCATATATGTTTCTGCCGGTGCGGTGATACGTTTTTATCAAACGTGCTGAATCGCGTTGGAAATTGTCCGCACTATCGATGTAGTCCGCTGGTGCAAAGCGATCGATGCCTGTTAAGCCGCCGATCACTAGCATATTGCGGCGCGCTGCTTCTTCAAAAAATTCTTCAGTGGAGACGGCAAAGCTTGTCGTGAATGCCTGAAACGTTGTCGTTCCTGCGGCTAAAAGATTTTCGAAGCACTGTTTGGCACCTTCTTTCGCATAAGCACGATCTTTGTACTTCATCTCTTCAGGAAAAATCCACTGTTGGAGCCATCCCAGCAATTGTTCGCCAAATGACCCGATTACTCGCGTTTGTGGCACGTGCACATGCCCATCAATAAATCCAGGAAGGATCAATCTATCCTTTATGTGAGTGATATCTAGGCTTGGATATTTTGGAGAAACTTTTTGAAATGGTCCGAAATCTCTGATCATTCCGTTTTCGGTGACGAGCAGTCCATCTCGGAAGAAGCGAGCTGACTTTTCTTCTTCTCCAACGAATTTCCATGGATCATCTGTAAAATCGAAAAACGATCCTCGGATGCCAATTAGATTGTTTGTCATGAATGAGAGGTATCCAAGTCCTAAACCAATGAACTCGTCAATAATACTATTTGCCGGGCGTTCTTCCCACGATTCTTGGGCAGCTCTTTGATGTCAAGACTTGCCTCGAACTATTGAATAAAACAAGTTCACTGGACCCTAGCTAAGGTCGTTGAGCACGATCTAGCTAGGTTATCCTTTAGAATCAGCACTTTGGTATCCACTATAATCGTGCGGTAAACACGGCTGAACCTAGGTGCCCTCATGACTGCGAAATCTGGAAAAAACTATTGGCTAATGAAATCAGAGCCGTCTGTTTTTTCGATCGAAGATCTGGAGAAGGCACCAAAGAAGACAACTTGTTGGGACGGCGTGAGGAACTATCAAGCACGCAATTTTATGCGTGATTCGATGAAGATCGGAGACCTGGTGCTTTTCTATCACAGCAACGCTGATCCTGCAGGAATCGCTGGTGTTGCTGAAATAGTAAGGGAAGGATATCCTGACTCCTCCGCGTTTGACTCAAAAGATGTGCACTACGATGAGAAAAGCGATGCCAAAAATCCGACTTGGATGATGGTGGACGTTCGTCACGTGGAGACATTTAAGAAATTTTTGCCGTTGGAAGAGTTGCGCAAAAGTGCAGCTCTTAAGGACATGATGCTATTGCAAAAAGGAAGCCGTCTCTCAGTGCAGCCGGTAACAGCAGACCAGTGGAAGGCGGTTTTGAAATTGGCTGGTTCATCTCTGTAAGCCAGGATTTTGCCAAAACTGATAGCTATAGTTTGGGCATCAAACATGGTAAACGCATGGACTTTAAGCACCAATTCTCCTTCGCACACCCTTCATCGAGTCGATTCGATCGCGTCTTAAATTGGTCTGAACGGAATGTCTGCAATTTTTATGATCTTCCAAAGTCCGGGCAACCTTTACGGTTCACCCCACTCCGGCTGCTGCAATCCAGAGCTGGACCATATAGGGCTAAATCGTTTATAGGAGTGCCTAGTAATGCAATTGTGGAGAATGATTCAATTGATAATCATCATCGGTCAAAGTCTGGCAACAATGTTGTGGCTGATCCCATATCCGGTGCTTTTCTGGATGTGCATCTATGAAGCCACGCGCGACAGACTTGTGAATACTTCGGTAACGCCGTAACCTGGGAGCGTGTGAATGTTATCCTAGCCGGCTCGCAAGAAATGAGCGCGGTTATCCTAACCGCCCATAACAGCACGGATATCGCTTTAAGAGCTAGAAATCCCTCGTTTCTCGAAGCGGATTGAAAATCCGCGCTCCATTTCAGTTGCGTGCCTCATACTGCTGGCTCTTTAAACAAAGTCCGCATGTCGAGTTTGCGTAGTTTTGGTGCCTTGACTATTGTGATCAACACCACCAATAGTGTCATACATCCTCCTAGAACAACGGAGGGCACTAATCCAAATATTTTAGCGGCCACTCCGGATTCAAATTCGCCAATTTCGTTAGATGAGCCAATAAATATATTGTTGACTGCGGAAACTCTGCCCTTCATATCTGCAGGAGTCATTAGTTGGTAAATAGTTGCACGCAGATAAACGCTGATCCCATCAAGCATGCCACTGATAGCTAGCAATGCCAGAGCTAAGTAAAAGCTTGTAGTTAAACCAAAAGCAATCATGCATAAACCAAAACCGGCGACTGATATAAGAAAAATGTGACCGGCATGTTTTGTAATCGGCCTGTGTGCAACATAGGTTGCGGTCAATAGTGCCCCTACAGACGGTGCAGCGCGAAGCACTCCCAATGCTTGCGGTCCCATGTGGAAAACTTCATTAGTAAAAATGGGCAACATGGCCACAGCGCCGCCGAACAGAACAGCAAACAAATCCAAAGCCATGGCGGCAAGAATGATCTGACTGGAAAAAACAAATTGCAGACCTTCCTTAATGTTTTCCATAACGCTGGCTTCTTTCTTTTCTTCAACTTTCATGCGTGCTTTGACGCGTAAAAACAAAATAAACGCACCGATAAGCAGAAGCGTCGAAACAAGATAAGTAGCTGGCGCAGCCAACCAAAGGAATAGAATGCCACCAATAATCGGGCCGGCAACAGCGGATGCTTGCCAGCAAGCACTGCCCCAAGCAGCAGCGTTTCCATATAATTCGCGCGGAACGATATCACCGGTTAAACCGAAAACAGCCGGACCATAAAATCCTCTGGCAAATCCGGACAGTGCGATGATCAGATAAATGATCCAGACGAGCGTGCTTTTGTCCGTTATCCCGGCTGAACAACCTGACAACAATCCAAGACAAATGACCAGGGTGAAAATCGACCACAGGGCAATTTTTCTACGATCGACTATATCCGCTACGTGCCCGGCATACAGAGCCACTCCAATTGCTGGCAGTGCCTCTGACAGTCCTACAAATCCCAAAGCTAAAGGGTCTTTTGTGAGCGCGTAGATTTGCCAGCCGACAGCCATTCCCTGTATTTGCAGGGCAACCGTGCCTAATAACCGACCTGCTAGTAGTGCGCGGAAGTCAGCAATTTTTAAGGCCGCGTACGGGCTCGTATCCATCATGAAATTGGCGATTCCTGTGCCGTTGCCGTCCGAGGCTAAACGACCGCTTTACCCATGTACAGCAGCAAATCCCGGTACTGACTCCGCGTATTGAGGTAGTCAGAGTGCTCTGGGCCAATTATGTCCTCTTTCATCTTCAGTGTCATTTTGAAAAATTCCTCTGCTTCAGAATTCAGTCGTTGCGCACGGCATAAAAGTGCGAGACTGTTCAGGGATTTAGCCACAACCATACTGCCTGGCCAAGCTTCATTCGCTTCTGTGATTACGCAGTATCTGAATAATTCGTAACTCTCGTCGTACTGTTGTTTTTCAAATTTCAATGCCGCCAGTGCAAAGAGTCTGAAGTTCAGGGTTTGCCATCGATCAGCCGCCTGTGCCTGGTCGGGGAATTCCAAATTTTTCAACCCGCTTAAATCAAAGTGCTTTTTAGCTATATGAACGTCACCCAAGCGGGTGTGAACAAGAGCGAGAGCAAATTGGGTCAGCCTTGTATGGATGTGCTGATTTCCAAGCCGATCCTGATAAACCTTCAAGGATTTTTCGATTAACGCCTGAGTGCACGCATATTTTTGCCAGACAAAATACAGTCCAGCTAGAAAGTTCCTATGAGTGGACGTTGCCAGCGAATCAAGTCCGTAAGTCACCGTGGATAATTCCAAGGCTTTCAGGTAAAACAGCTCTGCCAGCTCAAAATATCCGCACAGGCGGCACGCCACGCCAATACGGTGAAGAGACTGCTCGTCACCCGGTTGCGCATCATGCACCAGACGCGGGGCGTTCTCGTGCAGCTCTGCAAAAAATCGGCTTTCTTCCGGTCCGAGGGTCTTAAAATCCAACGTCAGCATAGGTTGCTGAGAGACGCTGCCCATCATTTGCTGGGTGGACACCAAGGTATTGGCTAGGGATTGAGCGGACATTAGCTTCCCTCGAAGAAGGCTATATTACTGAAGATACCATCTGGGGGCGCTGAACACACGCTGACCAGCTGATTCTTCAGCCTGTTTAGTTTGGATTGTCATTAGGCTTGTCCTGGCGGAAAGCTTCCAATTGTTGCGGGTTGGATGAATCATTCCTTTTCCCTAGAGACTGAGCGGGTAATGACAAGGTACTATGGTCTAACGGTGACCGAAAATTGCAAGGTCTTGAAGGACAGAATGACGGCAGGTTCGCTGAACACCATGAAACGAATCTTTCATTTTCTTTGACTTCTTGACCGTGAGCTAGGTACGAATGGTAAGCGAGACTCTTTCTCGAGCGGACAGTGAATTTCAGCAAGGCAACTTTGATGTTGCTGCGACGCTTTATGCCGAGGCGGTCGCCGCCTTCGATCACGATAGCGACGATCCAAAGAACCTGGCGATATTGATTCAGAAATTGGCTGACAGTGAGTATGCGCAAAACAAGTTTGAGTTAGCTAGAGATTCTTATGCCCGTCTCGTTGCCTTGCAGGAAGCTGAGGGGTACTCAGAGAAAGACAAAGTTTCCGCTTTTTTGAAATTAGCGAAAAGCGCAGATAAGTGCCAGTCGCACGAAGAGGCGGCTAAGAATTTTCAAATTGCTTATGACTCGTTGAGTGCATTGTCTGCCACTCATTTCCTGCGTCGCTCTGTCGTCGATGCGTATGCCGACTATCTCCGCGGCACTGGCGATAATCCAGAGCTGTTGGGCCAATTAGAAGAAGAATTAGGCATAAAGAAAACTGACGCGGCAGCGGAGTTGGTCATCGATGAGGTTACCCCCGAAAGTATTCCCACGCCAGTGACACCAAAACCGGCTGGTGAGCAAGAATTTTTTGTTCTCAAAACACGACTTGGCAAATTCAGTCGGAAGAAAGAGGCCGAGGTCGAACCGGAGGATAAAGCCCCGACTTTACTGGATAAGAAAACAGACAAGACAATTGAGCAAGAGGTTGCTGAGCGCAAATTCTTACGCAAGGGAGAAAAGGAAAAAGGCGCTAAACGCACCAATCAGCGTTCAAGTCTCAGAAACGTAATGTCGAAAGATCGTGGCGCCAAGTCGGCAGATGGTGATGCGCTTACAAACCAACCGGATGTTGCGGAACAACAGCAAGAACCGGCAGCGCGCGGTGCCGAATTTGATGCATCTCCTCCTCATAAAAAACTGCCAGCGATTATTGAATTTTCCCCAGCGGAAGAACGCTCACTTGCAGAACGTGGGATTCACCCTTCCTCTTTGCCAGAAGAACTCTACCCTACGGCTTCGCAATCAAACTTGGATGCGGACATACCGAAGGGTGAACATGAATACTTTTTGCAAGATCACGATTTAGCCAAGTTTGTTGGCAGAAGACCAAAACGAACTCTGCGAGAGACTGGCAGTACGACCAGGATAACCGCACCCTCATTGGCTGTGGAAGCTGTGTCGATGCCTGAGGCGACTCGCAGTTTTCTTCAGCAGGCAGATGCTGTCAAGAAATCAAGTGATGTGGCCGACGTGGCACCAGATGTAGTGCCGCTTCGGGCGGAGGGTCGTGTTGAGACGGTCGTTCCCGCATCACAGAAGTTGATTTCCACACTCAAACATGTGTCGCCAATTCTTGGTTTGCTTCTTATGGCCGGAGCTGCATTTTACTTTTTCAAGGATCTCTCTCCTACTAGACCTGCGGGTGCAATTCCATCCTTTGTGGTTGATTTGGTTGGGCACAAGTTCGTCACCTCTGATGGTGCTCTCTCCATAACCGTCGAGAGAACCAAAGTGAATTTAAACGGTAGTGTTAATCGCGAAGCTAAGCTTAAAATATGGAATGGTGATTGGCGCGATGAACTTGCTTTGATGCAAGGCAATTTAAAAAACTCTCGCTGGCTGATAGTTAAACCCGAAGGTCTTAAGGATGAAAATGGTGGCACTTTCTATGCCTTGGATGCCCCCGAGCGCAAGACTATTTTTTACAGTAAGGAAGTGGCCGAGGCCGCTCAGAAATATTTTGCAGACAACAAGAAATTTCCGTCTTACGCCTCGGACCTCGGTAGTTTGAGCAGCTACACTGATCCCTACACTGGAAAAGCTTCAGCGCTTGCAGTGTCTTCCACAGTTGATACAAAGAGAGTTGATTCGAAATCAAATTCACCGTTAGATACGCAGTTGCAGTCTGGTGGATGGTTCAAGGGGGAAGTGGCCGGCTCACCGGGTGCTGTGCACGCCTTCTCGGTGAGTGGGCAACCTACATACTCGGAAGCTGACAATACTTATAGTTGGGCAATGCAGTGTTTCTACATCCACGCGTTCGACCGAAATCACAACTTGATTGATGGCTCTCAGAAAAACACTGTTTTCTTATTGACTGATAAAAATGGAGCTATCATTTCACCTGTTACGCCTGATCTCACCAAAGATTACAGCTCGTCAGATATTTGTCTTTCTCAATCAGAAGCACCAAAATCTGATGGCATCATTTTCAAATACATGGCGATTCTAATAGGTATTCTTCTCCTAATTGGTTTTGTCATGATCAGCTCGCGCATGAAAAAATACAGATAGTTTTGTCGCTACTTCTTTCTTCCCACAGCGAGCAGCGAAACCATCGGAATCTCCAATGATCCTCCCTTCTTAAATTGGAGGCTACTTTCCAGAACCCCGTTTTTTATGGCAGTTAGTTTTTCAGGAGATTGCGCCCGAAGGGTGCCTCCCGTTCGAGGCGTACCAGTGAAAAATGCGTTGAATAGCTCTTCGCCATCTGACAATTTCCAAATCATGTCGATATGACGAAAGTTAACCTCAGAAAAACCTGCATCATTTAGGCGATTCAAGAATTCGTACTTATCGCTAAAACGGAAGAATGCCGGACCCTGGGGCAGCGCAACGTTTGGATCTCCGTATCTGCTGATATTTTCCAAGACGCAGCGAAACCCTGGAGATCGATCCGGCGGTGCCCATACTGTGAATAATGCTGAACCACCCTTTTTAAGAACGCGATGCGATTCTGCTAAAGCTTTTTCAGGATGTTCAAGGTGTAATAAACCGAAGTTCATGGTTAGGTCATCAAAAGTTTGATCCGGAAATGTCAGTGCTTCGGCATCACCTTCCACAAATTTGATTTTTGGAAACAATTTTTTCGCGCGTTCAATCATGGTGGCAGAAAAGTCGACACCAGTCATGGTGCACCCTTTCTTTGCACCTGCTTCACAGACATAACCAGGTCCGCAAGCGACATCTAGCACTTTGCTGCCCTTTTTGATGCCCTCCAGAAGTGCTGGAATTGTCTGTCTCGTTAGTTGTTCGAAATACTGATGATATTTATCAGCGACCAGTTCCCAGCCGGTGTGCTCGAATTCCTTGAAGCTTGTCAATGTTTCTTTCTCCATCGCTTGCTGATAATCCTAACATCGCGAGTCCGATGCTATTGCGGACGCAATACTACAAAACGAAAAACAACGACTTCAAAAAAACTGAACTGAAATTACAAAAACACCACCCGAATTGCTTCGCGGTGGTGTTTAAGATACT
>PLZS01000154.1 GCA_003153555.1 Candidatus Melainabacteria bacterium
AAACACGCAAAGTTAAGACGCATGGCTGGCTTCGCTCATGGCGAAATTGGAGACTCGTACCTGCGATGGTGTAGTCATCACGAGTAAAAGTTGGATTCATTGTGCTGGACTGCAAGTGTCATTCATTGCAGAATTAGGGTCGCAGGGCAAAGTTTTGTATTGCATAACAGATGGGTTACTCTAATAAAATAAACGCACGTGCGGCATGCGCTCTTGCAGATCCTTTCGCCCTTTGCTAGTCACTCTACTGCCTTCCAGATGGACAAACCTCAGATTTTTCAACGCCGTCAGTGCAAGCAGATTGCCATCGTCTATGGCTGAGTTTCGCGCTCCCAGATCCACCAGGGTCGAGAAGTTGGCAACGACGTCCAGTGATTTGTCGGTGATGCTGGTTCCTCCCAGCCCGATCCAAAGCAGGTGCTTCAAACCGCGCAATTTCTGGACGCCCTCATCGTGGACGCGGGGGTTGCCGTTCAAATCCAGATCCTCGAGAAGCGGGAAATGAGCGACAGTGTCAAGACCGGCATCGGTTATCGAGGTCTCTTTCAGTCGCAAATCTGTCAGATGAGTAAGAGGCGCAAAGATTGCCAGCCTGTCGTCGACCTTGGTCCTGTACAGATCCAGCTTTTGCAACTGCGTCATGGCAGCGATTGTTCGGCAGGCAGAGTTTGAAAGGTTGGAGTGGACGATTCTCAGACGCTTCAGTTGGGTGAGCGCCGTCAGTCCGCTGATGCCTTTGTCCGTCATTCCCGTGTCGGAGATATCGAGGTCCTTGAGGTTTGTCAGCGTGGACAGAACCTGAGAGGAGGAATCGGAAAGGTAAATGCCTTCCAGTGCCAGTTTTTCCAGTTCTGGGAATGATTTGAGAACGCTGATGCCTTTATCTGTGACCCGGGTCTTCGAGATATCGAGCTCTTTGAGATAATGCAGATTCTTTAAGCGCGAGAGGCGCTCGTCCGTCAGGTTGGTGCGAGCCAGCCTGAGCGTCTTAAGGAAACGTTGCTCGCCCAGTATGTTCCATTCGGAGTAAGTCAGCGTTCGTCCGCTCAGATCATAGGTGTAATCGTTTTGTCCTTTGAATGCTTTATGGGCGCTGGTTTGCGCCGCATCATAGTCGGCGGTCGAGCCTGCCATTTTCAGCAATAACGCCTCGCCGAAGTCCCGCTGTGCCTCTGTGACGCTTGTGACCGCGTGCGGTGATTGGTCCGGCTGAATTTGGGAATCCTTTGGCTTGATCTGCGTATTCTGAGAGTGCTTAGACTCGACAGATCCTTTATCAGTCTCGTGTGCACCACGTGCCAGCTCCGTTTTAAGCAGGGCAGTGTCTCCAGTTGAAGAAAACTGCGGGCGCATATTGGTGCAGCTCGAAACGATGATAGCGGTGGCTGCCGCCATAACTGGTGCCCACTTGCGGGCTAAATCCATCGGGATGCTCTTCTCTTTCTTTGCAGGTGTCATAGACAATACGCAAGCAATGGCGACGTCTATGCTTCCATTATGTCACCCGGCGGGGAACATAATCCTTTACGGGCTGTCACACCTAGAATCAATGCCATACACTGAAGATCGCCTTTTTCGCCTGCGGCGAACGACCTCATGGGTAAATTGTTCATTTCACTGGTCTATTTGCGAATTTCAAATAGGTCTTTGGCGTCCGTGCTAGAGGCTCGGGTTTCGTTGCTAATTAGCACCTCCCTCAGCGATTTCGAAAGTTTGTAACCGGCTGGCGCGTCGTACACGTTGGATGGGACCAAAGTCTCGGCCGCAGATTGTGTGGAGAGCATTATATGTTGCTCCCCTGATTCATCTAGTCCCGTCATCCAGTCTTTTCCTTGTTTCATTTGTACCCAACGAAGCGCTATTCCGCCACAAGTTGGCATTCGGAGGGTCTCATAGAGAATTGACTCCACCTGTGGTGCTACTAACGTTTGGCTAGGAAGATATTCGCACACCATATGTGGTGTCAGAACGCGCCGGGCATGAACGCCAGCCACGACCAGCCTCGATTGTTCTTCGTTTCCTCGAACGTCACGCTCTTTTCTGGTGATCAAATATTGCGAGACCAGTCCACCTTCAAGAAACTCCTTCAATGTGCATGAATAGAAAATCCTATCGTCCTTTCTAAAGACCGTGACTTTCCAATCTGGTGCCTTCGCAACCAGTACAAATTTCCAGGAGCCCGTACTTTCGAGACGTAAACCGGCTTTTGAAGCGATTACTTGCATTGTTCCGAAGAAATAGTGCGATTGTTTTAGCTCAATGGCCTTTGTTTTTGATTGACTTTTATTGTGAGTTTGTGCGGAAGATTCCACAGCGCATGTCAAAAGGAGTAAGGAGGTAATAAGCGGCAAAAGAGAACGCAATTCGTCAAACTTCCGACATGTTGGACGCGATTTTCAAATGGTTTCCTCTCGCTATCTTAACGTGCCTACTTGATCAAAGGATCTAGCTAGCAAAATGCATCTATGTCGACCTTTGCCCACCAATAATTTTCTTGCCGCAAGTCTTGCCAAACCTCTACGGTTTTGCCATTGAGAACAACGACGCCATCTTCGCTGTATGTAGTGTCTAGGACGTTGTTCACGGCTAAATCGTCATGCACCAAGCTGTAGCCATCAGCATTGTCCTGGATTTTAAAGAGCAAATATCTGATTCCAATACTGGCACCATCTTTGAAAGATTTTGGTTCAAACCGTTGACTGCCTATATGCAGTTCAAACTCTCCTTCCGGTTTCTCTTGGCTTGCTTGCAACTCGAGAATTTGAATACGCTTCTCGAAGGCTTCTAGCATCTTTTGGGTTTCAGAATCGGTTGCCAATTTGCTCTTGCTCCTCGCGCTCATACGTAACGAAGCAATCTTACACTCGTCGAGCAAAAAATTGGTAGACGGGCGCAGCCTTGCCTCAGGCGTTAGGCGGCAAGCAATATCGGTATAGGTTGTGCAGTTTCGCGCATCCAACCCATCTGACTTAGCACGTCGATCAACGATGCGCCGGTCCAGTGGCATTGATGCAGAGTGAAGATTGCTTGCTCAACGGTTAAGTTTCCTTCGGCGATTAACAGATGACAACGAATAGCGATTTGCAGCGCCGAGTCTTCGATCATATTGTACTTAAGCAACATATCGTTGAAAGGCAACTTGCTGGCGTAACTCACAGCGAGAGCTTTCTCCGTGTTTTCTTGTGTCACCAAGCCGGAACGATGTAACAGTGTTGCTAGATCAACGGCTTGGAGACGATTGATATTTAAATGGGAAACCGCTGGTACAGAAAAGACTACATCAGTGCCATCGTTAACAACCTTCTTAAGCGCTTCGGCCGCTTGTTCAAGTGATAGCGACTGATTGTTCACCATTTGCTGCAACTCCAACGCCGCTTCCAGACTTTGTTCATCTATGAATCCAAATTGGATTAGAACCTGTCCAATTTGCTGTTCTTGCGTCAGGCTAAGTTCCAGAGCCGTCAACAAATCTCCTTTGTTGACCAATTCCGCCAAAATCAGAAGCTCTCCAATCAGCACCGTTTCCGAAGTACAGAGCACAACTCCGATTGAATTTAAGCAGTTTTCAATTGAAACACCGAGTTTTGCGACTGCTTTAATTGCCACCACGGCTTGATTGCGATTGATCTGTCCATCGCGAATCATAACTAGCGTATTGAGCGCCGCTTCTACAACCTGTTCGGTCAATACATTTTTCAAAACCAGAATTCTACCCAAGGGAAGATTTAAGTGCTGACTTGTTTTAAGAGCTTCAGTGAGCTGATCTTTATTCAGCAAACCTGAAAGAACAAGCAGTTCACCGATTTGATTGACCTCAACTTTTTTAGCGGGTGCACAACCGGTGTGTTCGAGAGCTCGGTCTAGATCGACTCGGTAACTTGCGACAACAGCGATAGCTTTGGCGGCGGCTTCGAGAGTCAGTACTCGACTGCGAACTAGTAGCTGGGCGCGCACAGCGGCTTCGACAGTCTCCGCGGTAACAAGCCCCAGCATGACCAGCACTCTTTCGGCAGGAAGCCCAGTGCGAGTGGCTACTTGAGAGGCATTGGTCAAGTCAGCGACCGCCACGAGTTTGGCGCTGGTAAGAATGTCACCGATTTGTATGTTGCAGCCGATAGTTTTCATTTTTTTGTCCTAGAAATCCACTTAGGGTTAACCGGGAGTTCGGAAAAAATAGGAGCCGCTGGTTAAGCAATTGAAAGATTGGAAAAGTCTTGGTTCCAAAAACATGTTTAACTCGGCTTCATCATCGAAAAGAATCCATGAAGAATTGGCTATACATCACGCATCCACTCGATAGCGGTTCGGATTTTGCGCGCTCGATTTAGAGGGGAATCATGCTCTCTTTTAACTGTCTCTAAGCTAATCGGGCATTTTTGACAGGATTGCAAGTGCTGACTTAGGTATGCCTAACCTTTCCTCTTTGCCTCTTCGGTATAATGCCGAGTGATCAGCAAAAAACCCGTCCAGTCATGGTTTCCCTTCGGTAATAAATGCCCAAAAGATCTGACATTAGTAAAGTCTTAGTTCTTGGAGCCGGACCGATCAGAATTGGGCAAGCCTGCGAATTCGATTATTCGGGCACGCAAGCCTGCAAGGCTCTGAAAGATGAAGGCTATGAAGTTGTTCTAGTAAATTCGAACCCGGCCACGATTATGACCGATCCTGGTCGGGCAACAAAAACTTATATTGAGCCGTTAACTGCGGCAGTCGTTAAACAAATTATCGAAATCGAGCGACCAGATGCCTTGCTGCCGACCGTAGGCGGTCAGACGGCATTGAACGTCGCCGTCGAACTGGCGCTATCCGGGTGTCTGGAGACTCTCGGAGTTGAGTTGATTGGTGCTTCTCTGCAGTCGATCGAGATCGCTGAGGATCGCGAACTGTTCAAGGCGAAGATGCTGGAGATCGGCATGCCTTTGCCGAAATCTGCTGTAATTCATTCGCTTGAAGAGATTGGACAAATTGCCCAAGAGCTTGGATTTCCAGTTATCGTTCGACCTGCTTTCACTCTCGGTGGCAGTGGCAGTGGTATTGCACATAGTGAAGCGGAACTTTTGAAAGTTTGTGCAGATGGTTTGCAAGCAAGTCCAGTCAGCAAAGTCCTTTTAGAAGAAAGCATTGTCGGTTGGAAAGAGTTGGAATTTGAAGTTGTGCGCGATAAAGCGGATAACTTTATCGTTGTTTGCTCGATCGAAAACATCGACCCGATGGGAATTCACACCGGCGATTCAATCACCGTGGCGCCGGTGCAGACCTTGTCCGATCCGGAGTTCCAAGTCTTACGAGAAGCGTCAAAGAAAATTATCCGCGCTGTTGGTATTGATTGTGGTGGTTCGAATATTCAATTCGCCATCAACCCAGTTAACGGACAATTTGTAGTAATCGAAATGAATCCGAGAGTTTCTCGTTCTTCAGCCCTGGCAAGCAAAGCCACTGGGTACCCAATCGCCAAAGTGGCAGCCAAGCTTGCGATCGGGCTGACCCTCGACGAAATTCGCAACGACATAGTCGGAGATGTATCCGCGTGCTTCGAACCTGTTTTGGATTATGTCGTCACGAAATTGCCTAGATTCGAATTTGGGAAATTTTCGGGAAGTTGTGAAATTCTCGGCACGCAAATGAAATCTGTCGGTGAAGCGATGGGGATCGGATCGACTTTTCAAGAATCGTTGCAGAAAGCTTTTCGCAGTTTAGAGCTTGGAGTGAACGGATTCGCGCAACTTCCAGGGCGTACTTCAATCGATCGAAGTGTTTGGGAAAAGCGCATGACTGAGCGCTCCCGTTTTAGATTAATGGATGTGTGGGGCGCCTTTGCCGCTGGTTTATCAATCGACGAGATTGTTACCTTAAGTGGATTCGACGCCTGGTTCTTAGAAAACCTGCAAGAGATCTTTATTATTGATAGAAGATTGAGCGAGCTAGTGCGCACATCGACTGGACATATTTCCACTTTGCTTAGCAAAGAAGAATTGATTACTCTCAAACAAATGGGGTTTGGAGACGCGCAGATTGCAAAATTATTCTCTGAGCACGGCGCCACCGTCTCAGAAGACGTGGTCTATGAATTGCGTATATCGCTGGATGTTTTTCCCACATATAGAAAGGTTGATACTTGCGCAAGTGAGTTCCCTACGACCTCCAATTATTTATATTCCTCATATGGCGCCGATGAAAGCGAAGATGTGATTTCGGCTCCTGGCTCAGAGAAAGTGATCATTCTAGGTAGCGGTCCCAACAGAATCGGTCAGGGCATCGAGTTCGATTACTGTTGTGTTCAAGCGAGTCTATGCCTGAAGGATCGGGGACTGACACCAATCATGGTGAACTGTAATCCTGAAACAGTATCAACGGATTACGACGTCTCGAGCAAGTTGTACTTTGAGCCGATCACACTCGAAGATGTTTCGAACATAGTTTTGAGAGAAGGCAATCCTGGAATCATCATTCAAATGGGTGGGCAAACTCCGCTTAAACTCGCTTCTGCTCTTGAGGCTCGTGGTTTCAAGCTGCTTGGAACGAGTGTTGAGTCGATAAATTTGGCTGAATGCAGAGATGCGTTTATCGGTCTTTTAAAGAGGTTGGGACTTAAGCGTCCGGCTGGCGCGGTGGCGTATTCGGTGCAAGAAGCGACTTCGGTTGCTGCGACGATCGGTTATCCAGTGCTGATTCGACCAAGTTATGTGCTTGGTGGCAGAGCCATGCAGGTCGTTCATAATGCCGACCAATTACAGAAATTTCTCAGTGCAGGCTTCGCCGCTGCGGCTGGAGTCCTAATCGATAGATTTCTGATTGACGCGATTGAAGTTGACGTAGACGCGATCTCCGACGGGCACGATACCGTCATTTGCGGAGTTATGGAACATGTGGAACAAGCTGGAGTTCATTCCGGTGATAGTTCATGTTTTATGCCCCCACAAAACCTAAACGCGCAATTAATTGATCAGATGACTTTGATCACTAAAGCCATTGCTGCCGAACTTTCAGTAAAAGGATTCCTCAATATTCAGTTCGCCATTCAAGATGGGGAAGTGTACGTATTAGAAGCCAATCCCCGCGCCAGCCGAACCGTACCATTCGTGTCGAAGGCGAGCGGAATACCGTGGGCGTCCATTGGCACCCGCGTGATACTCGGCGAATCCGTCCCATCATTGAGTCATCTTTGGCAAGATCGTGTTGCTTGCATTGCGGTGAAATCTGCAGTATTGCCGTTTGATAAATTCCGTCAATCCGTAATTGCTCTTGGACCCGAGATGCGCTCAACTGGAGAAGTTATGGGTATAGCGCAAGACGCGTGTTGCGCTTTCAGCAAGGCTCAAAATGGTGCTAACCGAGAAACCAGAGGGACAAAAGCTGTAATTGTTTCTGCGACGGCTGACTGCTTGTCCCATGCAGCAGACTTGCTCAGTCAATACGCTGCCCTCGGACTCAAACTGTTCATCACTGATACCCTTTCCAACAGCCTCTTTGCACCTCATTTGAATGTTCTGGATACGTCCACGATGGAGATTACACGAGAAGGGTTGCAGGCTCAAGGCATTGATTTGATCGTTAGCTTGTCATTGATTGATGCTTTTGATGCGCGTGAACAGAACTTGCGTCGGGCTGGTATCGATCTTGGCATAGTGGTGACAATAAGCGTGGCAGAAGCAAAGCAAATTGGCATCTCTATAAATTGTGGGAAGATTCATAATGCACCACCTGTCAGCTTACAGGATCTGCATTTACAGGGCGCATTGAGTTTCATACCACCTGCGAAAAATCTAGCTGCTACATAGGCTGTTCGCGTCCAACAGCTCAGTCAGTGAGTCACCTGGAAGTCACGTAATGAAGGGCATTTCCGTAGACCGGTCCATCCGCTATGCAATGATTACGATCGATGACAACCAAATTCACCTGTAATTTCTTGTCCCGCAGAGTGGTGCATAATCGTTTTTGTTGCGCCGGTGGCACAACTCGATCTCTCATCGCTGATACCACAACCACTTTCAATTCGGGCCGATCTGGCAACTTAGCGAGCAGCGTTTTTATACCACGCGATCGATAGTAGTCCGGCTCAGTGACCGGATCACCACGAAACGCGTTCAAGAGTAACTGCTTCACTTTAGGTGAGTCGGTTTTCCAATAAAGTTCGGACAGATCATCTGGTGGTTCGACAGTTATGATTCCGGAAATTTTATCGAAAATGTTTCTTGGTGCGTAGTGTAAATAAGCGATTGCCTCATAAGCACCGAGTGAGGTGCCACACAAGACGACGTGTTTGAAACTAGAATGCTCCGCCAAACGTTGCAAAATAAGCTCTGTGACTGGTCTAAATCCGTCACTGCCATTCAATGCTGCTAGTGAATCTCGGTCGATGCTCTGAATCGCAACACCCGGAATATCCTTGAGCAGTGCATCTGCAATACTGCCCTTAGGCGCGGGTGTCTCGAAAGGTTCTAGATAGTTGCCGCCGTACGAGTGGAAATAAATGACCAGAAAATTTGGTGTGACACTATTGGATTGGAATCTGGCATTGGCATAAGTTGCAGGAGGACAAATTAGTGTTGCGAGTAGGATGATTTGGAAAATTATGTAGCGCCACACAGAATTGACTCCTTTGCGCTAACAGCCTGGAATGTCCATGCTAACCGCGCAATACAAGTATTGAACCATGTCGGCAAAATCCTAGTTCGTTCTAGATGGGTTTCAAGTTGTGCGGTCTCAAGCAATGCAGTTTTAAGTTATACAGTTCCAGGCTGTGCGCCATAGGGTCGCTCTAGCGCACCCGGGCTTGTCAGTAGGCATTTTGTTCTCCCTGGGATTTGAGCACACTTTTAAACTAACTTTCCTTTAATTATCAATTCGACTAGATATACGAAGCACTATCTCTTATTCCTCGTCTGGCTGGTCTAGGGGAGAAAGTGCCACTCCATCAGGCTTTCCGTAGAGTGGAGCAGCGCTGGAGTTCTTAGCTCTGTCTAACGCCGTCGATAATTAGGTGCTCCTCACAACGGCATGGCACCTGCTTCTGTATAATTTTGGCGCGGGCGGCATCGAGCAGACATTGATGTGGACATAGTGTCCAAGCCTTTTGGAGTTGAATGTTCTTCGCAGTGATAAAGAAGCTGACTAAAGGAAATGCAGTAGCCGTCCGCTATCTGCTTTTTTCTGTCGCCGGTCTGCTTGCACTTTTCTTTGCCGTTGATGCATTTGTGATTCCATCGATGGAAGACGCCGGCAAAATAGCCTCCACCGGTTGGAAGGACGAAAACGAGAAGTTGTTGCATTACATGCACCAACGAAACAAGGCGGACGACACTTGCCCAGTGTGGCGTTCGGATCTCTTTCCTGTCTCCGAAAAGAAATCCACCGCCAAACGAATTCTCGTCATGGGCGATTCTTACGTCTGGGGACATGGCTATTCCAATCTGAACACGATTTGGTGGCGACAGCTTCAACTTGAATTAGAGCGTCGTGGCTATCACGATGTTGAGGTGGTAGGAGCCGGCATGCGTGGCGCCGCGACCTGGCGTGAACTAGGTTGGGCAAAAAAATTGGTTCCCGAATATAAACCTGACTTAGTGATTTGGGGTTATGTCACTAACGATCCCGATGAGGGCGAACAGATAGCACCAACTGGCGGCAAGGTCTGCAAGGCGCTAATTGTGCCTAAGGACACCGACTTTCCAGAGCGTGTTGCGAAAATCATGGAAGGCGCCTTCCCGAATTTGTCTGAACAGTTGTTGGCCGTTCGCAAGAAACGACGTGGTGAACTTCTTGCTGGCGATCGTTATGGATGGCAATTCGGCGATTGGGAACAGAAAATTGTTGAGGGTGACAACTTCGAACACTACAAAAAAACGGTGCAAAATGTTGCTGATTTCTCTCACCAATCAGGCATTCCCGCATTTGGTATCACTTTCCCCAACGCTATCGTGTTCGCATCTAATACAGACACCAACGAGAATAGAATCGGCCGAGACTTCTACGAAAACGTCCGGCGCTACTACGAGAATCGGTACGCTCCCGTGCGCGCTGCTTTTGCCGTAACAGGAATGCCGTTTTACGACATCCTAAACGAGTTTGTCGCGTACGTCTCATCGCATGCAGCGCCTGGAAGTGAAACGTCTAAATTCGCCTACCTAATCAATCCAGTCAATTCTCACCCCGGACCTTTGGCTACTCATTTTTACGCAGTCAAAGCTGCGGATTACATCGAGGCAAACTATAAAGATGCTCTCGGTCCACGCACTATGGAGAAGGCAACAACCGCCGCTCTCCCCGTGATCAATGATTGTGTGCCACCAGACTTGCAACTACGACAGAACAAAGACCACGCCTTCTTTGTTTATCCTGAAAGTGAGTCCGAACTTTTGTCGATGCCGATTCGGAAACCTTTTGTGTTGATGAATCTAGCGCATGCAACACCACTCAAACAAATCAAGCTAATTGGGGAGCAATTGAAAGAGGCAGATGTTTATTTGACCTTTGAAGATCCCACAAAACATTATGATGACGGAGTGCCCATCGAGTTGGGCACAAAAAAGAGTTCGTCTATTTGCTGGACAATTCCAGAGCGGTTCGCGTCATCGGATGTTAGTTCGATTCGCGTTAACGCAAAATTTAAGGGCGCAAACCACGGAGTTATTTTGGACATGATACCAAGTGTAGGAGTTGCTCAATGAGTTCGAAAACTAGGATCCTCGGCATATCAGCCTATTATCACGATTCTGCGGCAGCCTTACTTGAAGACGGCGTATGCGTCGCCGCTGCACAAGAAGAGAGATTCACGAGAATCAAAGGTGACAGTTCCTTTCCGCACAACTCAGTTAACTTCTGTTTGGAGACTGCGAGAATCACGGAGCAAGACATTGACCATGTTGTCTTCTACGAAAATCCCTATGCTAAGTTCGAACGTCTCCTGACCACGTATCACGTCACTGCTCCCGCCAGTTTGCCTAGCTTTGTTCGAGCCTTGCCCTCATGGTTATCGAAAAAGCTTTGGATGGGACACGAGATGTCCAAAGAGTTAGGCATCAATAAACACGTGCATTTTTGCGACCATCATATGTCGCACGCTGCGAGCACCTTCTATCCATCACCATTTGAAGAAGCGGCCATTCTGACCATCGACGGCGTTGGTGAATGGTCAACGACAACCTTCGGTACTGGGAAGAAAAACCAGATCGAGTTGATCAAACATATTCGTTTCCCGAACTCAGTTGGTTTGCTCTACTCGGCATTCACATCGTATACCGGTTTTAAAATCAATAGCGGTGAGTACAAGCTGATGGGTCTTGCTCCTTATGGAGAACCCAAGTATGCGGACGTGATCAAAGACAAGCTCATTAAAATTGAAAATGATGGTTCAATCGTTCTCAATCAACATTATTTCAATTATGTTGGTGGACTGGAAATGACGAACGATCGCTTCCATGCTTTGTTAGGTGGACCGCCACGTAAAGCCGAATCCCAAATCACACAGCGGGAGATGGATCTTGCCGCCAGCATCCAATCAGTGCTCAACGAAATTGTTCTGAAGATGGGCGCTTATGTGCACAAAGAAACTGGAATGAAAAATCTCGTTATGGCAGGTGGTGTTTCGTTGAATGTGGTGGCAACAGGGTTGCTTTCCAGAGAAGGACCGTTCGATCAAATTTGGATACAACCTGCCGCCGGAGACGCCGGTGGTGCTCTAGGTGCAGCTTTGTGGATGTGGCACAACGAACTCGGCAACGAAAGAATCGTAAAGAAACCCGATGCTATGGGCGGTGCATTTCTTGGTTATGAAATTCCTGAAGTCTCTCGCGATGATGATGAAGTTCTGAACAAATTGGGCGCGGTTTGGGAGAAGTTCAATGATGCTGATCTGAAAACTCGAGTCGCTGAGTCAATTGCTGATGGCAAAATTGTCGCAGTAGCGAGAGGAAAATCGGAGTTTGGACCAAGAGCATTGGGCTCCCGCTCTATCCTCGCTGATGCGCGCAGCCAAACGATGCAAAGCCATCTCAATTTGAAAGTTAAGTTCAGAGAAAGCTTTAGACCGTTTGCGCCAATGGTGCTGGCTGAAGATGCGACCGAGTATTTCGATATCACACAGGAAAGTCCTTACATGCTCCTCTGCTATCCAGTAGCGGCGAGCCACAGACGTGAAGTGGTTGACGATGGTTCGTTCGGCATCGAGAAATTGAAGCAGATTCGCAGCGACATTCCCGCCGTCACCCACGTCGATTATTCAGCTCGCGTGCAAACGATTGACCACGAAAGAAATCCATTCATATACGATATCCTGACTCAGTTTAAACAAATGACTGGTTCGTCGGTAATCGTGAACACATCGTTCAACGTACGCGGCGAGCCGATTGTAAACTCTGCTGAGGATGCTTATCGGTGCTTTATGGCAACAGAAATTGACTGTCTGGTGGTCGGAAATCGATTCATGAGACGAGAAGAACAGAAGAATCGCCCGCTCAATGATGCGGACAGAGACAAGTGGTTAAGGAGGTTTGAACTTGACTAATCAATCGTACCTGATTCGACTTCATGATCGAAGGGAATCGGAAGAGCTGAAAGCCACCGTCATTTTTGGCTTGGCGCTTGGCTGGGTACTGACTTTAATGGGCGCATTCCGCTATTTCTTTCTTGTGCAAGAAAGTTACTGGTTGACCGTAAGCCAAGTCGGATTGGCGATCCTGGCGATTACCGTCGTAATGCCGGGTTTGATCGGCTATCCGCAGAAAGCGATTCAATTCGTTGGTGGCTTTGTCGCAACTCAAGTCTTTAAAGTCTTGATTGCCATCGTCTACTTCATTGTGGTGCTGCCGATCGGTTTGATTTCTCAAAAGGTCTACGGTACGCATCCTTTCTACAGCTGGGCTGATGCAGCTCCAGCGAACATGGAAGGCTGGGTCGACAAGAATGTCTCAAATCAGAGTTCTTCGGTGAAAGGAAATCAAAAGAGTTCAATGATGTTGAATTCGCTGCACGCGTTCCGTTACTTTACAGAACACGGTCAGCTCATTCTTCTTCCTTGCTTGGTACTTTTTCTGGTGCTCGGTTTGATGGGCGTGCTAGTGCAGAGTTCGGCAATTGCTCCACTGATCTACACACTCTTTTAACTGCGACATCTAACCACATGTTGTGCCAGATCATAGGAAAACTGTGAAAGTCAAGATCGCCAACAAGCGCTTCGATATCCTGCCAGGTTTGGCTTTCAACTACTTCATTTATTCCTTTATCGGAATATTGGCTATTTGTTTCGTCATCGATTCGTTCGTCCTGACTTGGCTCGAGGACAAAGGCAAGATCTGTTCGTACTCTTGGCGGCAGGAAAATACCAGACTGCTCAACGACATTAAGAAGCGAAATTGGGCTGACGAAAAAAATCCAATTTGGCGTTCAGAAGGCTTTCAAGTTGAAGAGAAGTGTCCAAAGTCTAAACGAATTCTCGTTATGGGCGACTCTTTTGTGTGGGGAAGTGGCTATGCAAACTTGAATACCATCTGGTGGCGTCAGCTACAACGCGAGTTGCAACGACGTGGCTATAACGATGTTGAAGTGATTGCTGCCGGCATGGCTGGCGCCTCTACAAAAAAAGAACTTGAATGGGCGAAAAAGCTGGTGCCCATTTACAAACCTGATGCTTTGATTTGGGGTTATGTCACCAATGATCCTGATGAAGGCAGCGACAAGGCTGGCTTTGGTATCGTGAAGACAATGGTATTGCCGGGTGACGACATTCCCGAACGACCAAAATCCATCTTTACTGACTTGTTTCCTAATCTTGCGGATGAACTGTTTACGGGGCTTCGGAAAAGTACACTCACTTTCCGATTGTCTGGAGAGAAGTATGGATTCGACTTCGCTAATTGGGAATTGAAACTGCTTCAAGGCAAAAATTGGCAAGAGTACTCTGAGACAATTTCGGACCTCGGAAAATATGTGAACTCCCTGAGCGTGCCATCATTTGCGGTGACACTTCCCTGTTGTGTTTACAGCACCGAAAAGCCGCTTGAGGGAAAAACGTTAATCGACAAAATTCGCAATTACTACAACGCGAGATACACGCCTGTAGCGGGTTTATTCACGGCAAACAGAGTGAAGTGGTACGACACGCTCGACGCTTTTTGCAACTTTGCTAAATCTGACAAACGTTTCTATTCATCCGACCCGCCATTATGGTTAGGCATCAACCCGGCTAACGGACATCCCGGCGCGATCGGCACATACGTTCATGCGGTCAAAACAGCGGACATTTTGGAAGCGCAGTACCCTGAGTGCCTTGGTAAGAAAACAATGCCCATTGAAACCGCGACCATTCGTAAAGTGAACGACTGGACGCCTGCATATATTCATCTGAAACAGGACGTTAATCACATCTATTTTGAGTATCCTGAAAACGATTTAGAAATGCTGACGATGCCACTCCGCAAGCCGTTTGTTCAACTAAACTTCGAGACTCCCGTAAATGTCAAAACGATTAGGATAAATGGTGCGTGTTTAAGAAGCGCAGATATTTACTATAGTGCCGAAGACGTAGATAAGCATTACGACGACGGCACGCTTACCGAGCTTGGCCAAAAGAAAGGCAGTTACATTGAATGGAGCGTGCCTTCCACACCTCGCTCCACGCACGTAAATACCTTGCGCATTACAGCGCAATTCAACGGTCCCAATCACGGATTGCTGATGGACGTAATCACCGACAAGTGATATTCATCAAAACATTTCGCGGTCTCAACCACCGAATTCCTGCTGTTTCTAGTTCGTAACCATCCAACTACTGCGACGAGCTTAAATCACTCACGCCACCATTTGTAGTGCCGCCAATACCTTGCTGGTGCTAACATCTCTTTAAAAAAGCCAGCAAAACCATTTCCAGTTCTTTAACTCCACCCTTGATTAATCATTCCAAAGGAAACGGCATTGAGCCTTGCTCAGATTACAAAACGTGTTTGCCAATTGAGTCCGCAAAGCTGAAATACTCTGCCATTCCTGATGTTCAACGATCAGGTCCATTAACGAACGGCGTAACAAATCTGATAACCGCAGGCACTCCAGAACTTTCGTTAATATGATCAGTGATGCGCAGATGCTAGCATAGACCTGCTAAATAACTGACAGTGGACAGCAATCTTGGTCTCGATTCTAGGAATATCTGCCTTCTACCACGATAGTGCAGCAGCTCTGGTCGTCGATGGAGACCTCGTGGCCGCCGCACAAGAAGAACGCTTCACTCGCAAGAAGCATGACCCTAATTTCCCAGCCAAGGCCGTCGATTATTGCTTGCAGCAAGCCAATCTCCAGCTAGATGAGCTTGATTACATAGCCTTTTATGACAAACCGCTCACTAAATTTGAGCGCTTGCTTGAGACCTATTTCGCCTTCGCACCCAGCGGTCTACGCAGTTTTGCTATGGCCATTCCAGTCTGGATGGAGAACAAGCTGAACCTGCGGCGCACCATTCGCGCATCACTGCAAGGCGCTACAAAAGCAAAGATTGTTTTTTTAGAACATCACGAAAGCCATGCGGCCAGTGCATTCTTTCCCAGCCCATTTAACGAGGCGGCAATTTTGACCCTCGACGGAGTGGGCGAATGGAGCACCACAACCTTCGGAACCGGGTCTGGTAATCGTATTGACCTTACTCACCACATTCAGTTTCCTCATTCGATCGGCTTGCTTTATTCCGCTTTCACGTACTACTGCGGCTTCAAGGTCAATAGTGGTGAATATAAACTAATGGGGTTGGCTCCCTACGGGCAGCCAATTTACGAAGACCTGATTATGCGAGAGCTGATCGATCTGAAGCCGGACGGCAGCTTCTGGTTGAATATGAAGTATTTTAACTTTTGTCAGGGTCTAACTATGACCAATGGGCGTTTCGACAAGCTATTCGGGCCGCCGCCGCGAAATCCGGAATCAACCATCGAACAACTGCACCTCGATATGGCAGCCAGCGTTCAGGTGGTGACTGAAAAGATCATTTTGCGCATCGCCGAGCATCTGCATCAGGAAACAAAACAAAAGAACCTTGTGCTTGCCGGTGGCGTCGCGCTCAATTGTGTGGCCAACGGTCGGCTCTTGCGGGAAGGTCCGTTTGAAAACATTTGGATTCAGCCGGCTGCAGGAGACGCTGGTGGCGCCCTTGGTGCGGCGCTCTTCGTTTGGCATCAGCTTTTGGAAAACCCACGCCAGCCCGGGGTGCCCGATTCTCAAAAGGGCTCCTTAATCGGACCGGAATTTAGCAGTACAGAGATCGAGCGCTTCCTGGAAGAGTCGAACGTCGAGTACGAGCACCACGGCGATGAAGCAGAGCTTCTGACGCAGACCGCACGGCTGTTGGCTGATGAGAAAGTGGTCGGTTGGTTTAATGGGCGCATGGAATTTGGCCCACGCTCATTGGGCACACGCAGTATCCTCGGCGACCCGCGCTCAGCCGCGATGCAGACGACAATGAACGTCAAGATCAAATTTAGAGAGAGCTTCAGACCTTTTGCGCCATGTGTATTACAAGAACATGTACATGAATGGTTCGACATGAAGCCCGGGCAAGAGAGCCCGTATATGTTGTTGGTGGCGCCTGTGTTGGACCGCCATCATTGCCAGATTGCCAGCGAAGACCTCGAGCGCATGCAGACTTCGACCAATCTGGTTGAGCGCGTCAATGTGGCGCGTTCCACCATCCCGGCAGTTACGCATGTCGACTACAGCGCCAGAGTGCAGACTGTTGATGCCATTCGGAATCCACGCTTCCATGGGCTTCTCAAAGCATTTTACGCTCAAACCGGGTGCCCGGTGCTGGTCAACACCAGCTTCAATGTGCGCGGTGAACCAATCGTTTGCACACCGGAAGACGCCTACCGCTGCTTCCTCTCCACCGACATGGATGCATTGGTTCTTGGTGACTATATTATCCGCAAGGAAAAATTGAAACCGACTGCCCTGGTCGGTGCAGCCGATCGGCAGAAACATTTAGCACAATTCCAATTGGATTAAAAACCATGCAATGGTCTGAAAAGCATCTTCACCCATCCTTGCGAACGCTCCGGCAATTCGGTGGTCTTAGCGTCCTTTTCTTATCATATGGCGCTTTCGTTCACGGTTACCTTCGCCACCAAATGAATTTAGCGGTGCTCTTCGCCGGGTTGGCAGCCGTTATGGGTGTGCTTACCCTAGTTAAACCCTCATTCATCCGTCCTTTTTTCGTGGGTGCTATGGTAATCACCTTCCCCATAGGATGGGTGGTATCCCGAGTTCTTCTTGGACTCATATATTACGGTCTGATCACTCCGATAGCATTGATATTTCGACTGATTGGCCGCGACGCCCTTTTTCTCAAGCACCATAGCGAAACTAAGACCTATTGGTTGCCAAAAGTAACTTCTACCGATCCGAAACGATATTTCCGCATGTACTAGTTAAAACAGGAGTGCCGAAGAGTGACTGTGACTGAAAAAGCAACTGAAAAAGTAATCAGCGAATTTGAAAAGGCCGGCTCACAAGAGCGTTCTGGGCTAATCGGCGAGTGCTGGGCTTTTCTCAATCAAAACAAAAAGTGGTGGCTGCTTCCCATTGTGACAGTGTTTTTCATCTTTGGTATTTTGATGCTGGCCGGAGGAACTGCGGTAGCACCATTTATCTATACGTTGTTCTAAACGCGGAATTTTGCAATGACACAAAAGAGCCCTGAGCTCGTATCAGACAAACCAAACGACATCACTACTAAGAGAGCAGGATCTGTTCGTGATGTCTTAAGGCGCGGCGTTGGCTTTTACAAGCTCTTTGGCCTCATTTTAACGAACACGATAATTACGCTCATCGTGGCCAATGTAGTGAGTGAAGTCGTCAATAAAATCTGGGAGAAACAGAGCCATCAACAGGAAGACAGGCTGTCCGAAGCGCTTTTCACAGAAAAGTATCATGACTATACCGTTCCACAATTGCGAGAGCTCTTGAAAGAGACACGGCGCAAACGCGACTATGAATTCGCCCCGTACCTTGGCTACAAATATCGTCCAGTGTCGCTTGAATACACTCACATTACCCCAGTAGGGTTCAGATGGTCGACCGATAACGGACCCTGGCCTCCCAGTGCCAACAATCTAAATGTCTTCGTCTATGGTGCTTCGACTACCTTTGGCAGAGGAGTGACCGACGATCAGACCATTCCCTCTCAGTTGCAAGAGTTCCTCAAAGGCAAGTGCGATAAGCCTGTTAAGGTCTACAACTTCGGCGCAGCCTGCTACAGGTCGACCACTGAACGGATTCAGTTCGCGAACATGCTGGCAGATGGGCTCAGACCTGACGTCGCAGTCTTTATCGACGGCAATATTGATGCTCTGCATCCTACCGACGATCCGCCTCTCGCCAATGAGATGAGAGAACTCATGGAAGATCGCGGATATGGTTTGCTAAGAGCTAGCCGCCCATTTATCCACGAACTTCCCATGACCAAACTCGCGAATAAATTGAGCGAAACGCTGAGCAAGAAAAAAGGAGACTTCAACAAAATCGGCGCAAGTCAGGCACAAGTAAATGACATCATCGCGAAGTACACTGCCACCATTCCTCAAACACAGCCAGACCATATCATCGCGCGCTACACTGCGAACAAACGTCTGATAGAAGTGGAAGCACGCGAATTCGGCGTGAAGACTTTATTTGTCTGGCAGCCATGTTCAACCTATAAGTTCAACCAGCTCTCGGAATGGCTTATATTTCCGGATTTTACTCCTATTCAAATGGTTCCTACATATGAACGAATGGCTCAGAAGGTAAAGGATGGTTCTCCTGCGTTCACCAGAAATTTCCTCTGGTTGGCCGACATCCAAGAAGGCGTGACAGAGCCATGTTACTTGGACAACAGTCACTACCGCGCCAATCTCTGCAAAATGATTGGAACTAACATTGGTGAGGCGCTGCTGAATCGACATTTGCTGGCAAAAAGGACGACACCAACAGCGACGCCTCTCTAACGGGCTCTTCGCCGGGCTGGCAGCCGCTATGAGCCTGCTTGCCTAGTTAAACACTCCTTCATACGTCCTATCTACGTGGGTGCTATGGTAATCACCTTCCCATTGGATGGGCGGTATCCTGAGCCCTTCTCGGACTCATATACTACGGTTTGATCACTCCGATAGCACTGGCCGCGACGCCCTTTTTTTCTCAAGCACCATAGCGAAACTAAGACCTATTGGTTGCCAAAAGTAATTTCTACCGATAACGATATTTCTGCATGTACTAGTTAACCGGAGTGCCGAAGAGTGACTGAAAAAGTAATCAGCGAAAAAGTAATCAGCGAATTTGAAAAGGCCGGCTCACAAGAGCGTTCTGGGCTAATCGGTGAGTGCTGGGCTTTTCTCAATCAAAACAAAAAGTGGTGGCTGCTTCCCATTGTGACAGTGTTTTTCATCTTTGGTATTTTGATGCTGGCGGGCGGAACTGCCGTAGCACCATTTATCTATACGTTGTTCTAAACGCGGAATTTTGCAATGACCCAAATGAGCCCTGAGCTCGTATCAGAGAAACCAAACGACACCACTACTAAGAGATCAGGATCTGTTCGTGATGTCTTAAGGCGCGGCCTTGGCTTTTACAAGTTCGTTGCTATTTTTTCAATGAACACCCTAATAGCGCTCATCGTGGCTAATGTATTGTGTCATGTCGTCAATCAAATCTGGGATAAAAAAGACCAGCAGCAGAAAGATAAGCTCTCCCTGTCTCTTTTCACAGAAAAGTATCACGACTATACTGTTCCACAAATGAGAGAGATTCTGAGCGAGAAACGGCGGCAGCACCTGTATGAATTCGCACCTTACATTGGCTACAAGTTTCGTCCCGAGTGGAGAAAATATACGCACATTACTGCAGCAGGGTTCAGATGTTCGACTGATAACGGACCCTGGCCTCCCAGCGCCAACAATCTAAATGTCTTCGTCTATGGTGCTTCAACTACCTTTGGGCCAGGACTGACCGACGATGAGACCATTCCCGCTCAGTTGCAAGAGTTCCTCAAAGGCAAGTGCGATAAGCCTGTTAAGGTCTACAATTTCGGCACATCAAGCTTCAATTCGACCACTGAACGGGTTCAGTTCGCCAATATGCTGGCACAAGGGCTCAAACCTGACGTCGCAGTCTTTATCGACGGCAATGTGGATGCTCAATTTTTTACCGACGAACCGCCTCTCACCAATGAGATGAGAGAACTCATGAAAGATCGCGGATATGGTTTGCTAAAAGCTAGCCTCCCATTTTTCCACGACTTGCCGATGACCAAACTGTTGAATAAATTGCGGGAAACGCTGAGTAGGAAATCAGGACACTTCAATAAAGTCCGCTACAATCAAGCACAGACAGATCACATCATCACGCGCTACACTGCGAACAAACACCTGATAGAAGTGCAAGCGCGGGATTTCGGCGTGAACACTTTATTTGTCTGGCAGCCATGCTCAAGCTATAAGTTCAACCGCAAATATCATCCATTCCCAGAGGATGTTTCTCACGCTGATATGATTCCTACATATGAACGAATGGCTGAGACGGTAAAGAACAGTTCTCCTGAGTTCACCAAAGATTTCCTCTGGTTGGCCGACATCCAAGAAGGCGTGACAGAGCCATGCTATGTGGACGACAGTCATTACCGTGCCAATCTCTGCAAAATGATTGGTACTAACATTGGTGATGCGCTGCTGAATCGACATTTGCTGGCAAAAGAGATGACACCACGTGTAGAGTCACCGGCGAGGTAACGAGATCGTGGGGAAATGGAAACCCCTTGTCGGGCGTGTCGTTCTGCTCGTGGTCGTGCTCACAATCTGCTTGCTGACGCTGGAAGCAATGTTGCGGATGATTTACGGCCGAAATGGAATGCATTTCGGCATCGAAATGTGGAAATATGCCAAAGCGCTGAAACGCTCCAGTGCTATTCACGATCTCGGTCACGAACACATCCCTAACAGCGAAGCTTTTCTAATGGGTGTTCCAGTTAAAATCAATTCTGCCGGACTGCGCGACCGAGAATTCTCACTGGACAAGCCGAAAGACACCTATCGCATCCTTGCTCTGGGTGATTCGACAACATTTGGTTGGGGGGCTCACCAGGACAAAACTTATCCGAAGTTGCTCGAGCAAAAGTTGAACGAAAAACCACCCGCTGGATGCCCGCACCATTTCGAGGTGATTAATACAGGCGTCGGAAACTACAATACGGTTCAAGAAGTCACTTACTTCAAAGAGCGTGGACGACTGTACAAGCCAGACATGGTTTTGATTGGATTCTTTATCAACGATGCTGAGGAAACTCCGCGCGAACAGCGCAGTTGGTTGGCGAGAGAGTCCTCACTCTACGTTTTTCTGGGTTCAGCCTATGATGGTTTGCTTAGACTAACAGGGGGGCGGCCAAATTATCACGACTACTATAACGGCCTTTACGAAAAGGATAAACCGGGCTGGGTAAGGTGCCAACAGGCTTTCCATCAATTGATCGATGTCTGCCATAAAGAACACATTGATTTGCGTTTTCTTCTCATTCCAGAGCTGCATACGTTGAAGCCAAATTATGAGTTTGAGACAGTCAACGACAAGATAAGAGCAATCGCAAAAGGTGCAAACGTTCCCGTCATCGATCTGCTCGACGGTTGCTCTGGACAAAACGCGCCTTCACTCTGGGTTTCGCCTGCAGACGATCATCCAAATGATCTAGCTTGTGAATTGTTCGCGAAGCAACTCTACGCGACATTGCAATCAACAATTCATTGCGGTCAAGACAAAGTCACTGCTGGTGGTGAGAAAGATTCTGTCCGTACGGCACCCCAGTCGAGCTCACAATAAGCGCAGCCACTGTTATGAGTCATTGTATGTTGATCAATCTATGCAAGAAGCAGCTTGTCAGTCGCGGCAATGTACCTGCATGGCTGCCTGAGGCTGTTCAGTACGAGGCTACTATGGGTTCTGAAGCTTACGGCGTGAGCAGTAATACCTCGGACATAGATCTCTACGGTTTTGCTATTCCGGATAAGCAGGACTTATTTCCACACTTGCGTGGCGAAATAGACGGCTTTGGCACGCAGAAGGCGAGATTTGAGGTGTGGCAGATGCACCACATTGAGGACAAGGAGGCCAGAGGCGGTGCCGGTGGCGTTTATGACTGTCAGTATTACAGCATCGTGAAATATTTGGACTTAGTGATGCACAACAATCCAAACATGCTAGACAGTCTGTTCGTGCCCCAACGCTGTATCAGATTTGCCACCCCTGTCGGGCAGCGAATTAGAGACAGTCGAAAATTATTTTTGCACAAGGGCTCGTGGCATACCTTTAGAGGCTATGCCTTTAGCCAACTGAACAAGATGTTTACCAAGGAGTACAAGAACAGCCCAAAGCGTCGCGCTGATATCGAGAAACACGGCTACTCTACAAAGGAGGCATATCATACTGTCAGACTGATGTTGGAGGCTGAGCAGATCTTGCTGGAAGGCGATCTGGATCTCGAGCGCAACAGAGAGTTGTTGAAGACTATCCGCGCCGGCTCTTGGACTGCTGACGAAGTGAAGCAATACTTCACTGATAAAGAACGTCAGTTGGAACAGGCTTACGCTGACAGCAAACTGCGGCATTCGCCGGATGAAGCTGCGATCAAGGCACTGTTGTTGGACTGCTTGGAACAGCACTTCGGGTCGCTGACGACTGCAGTGGTGCGCGAAGATGCTGTAATACGTGCGATGAAACAAATAGAGGACATTGTGCAGGGGTTGCGCAACGGGGGTGCAATCTGAATTAGGTCAACGGCAATCGAAACCAAAATCTGCTGCCCTTTCCTAAAGTGCTCTCTACACCGATCGATCCGCCCAGCTGCTCGACGATCGATTTGCAAATCGCCAATCCAAGTCCCGATCCACCTTTTTCTTTCGCGTCAGCATCTTCTACTTGCTTGAATCGTTCAAAAATAATTTCGTGATACCCTTCCGGAATGCCGCGTCCACGATCGATAATGGATAATTCAACGAAGTCGGTAGCCTTGCTTACATCGACTGCTACTGTTTCTCCCGGCGGAGAAAATTTAACAGCATTTGACAACAAATTCACCACTACTCTAGTCAATCTATCGGCGTCAGTAACAACATTCACATCTGTGGACGGCATTTCGATTGTGACACCATGTTGTTCGGCGAAGGTCTCTACTGCGTTTTTCGATCTCTCCAGAACGTCAGCTAATTCCGTATCGCGCATATGCAGATCAAGCTTGCCTGAGGTTAAGCTTTCCATCTCCAATAAGTCGTTGGTGATTGCAATTAAGCGCATGATTTCTGAATCGAGAATCTTCACCTTTTCAGCTGCACGTTCGGGTAACTCACCAAGAGCTCCCATGGTCAGCAGTGTCAGCGCTCCTTGCATCGAGGTTAGTGGCGTTCGCAGATCGTGGCTGACCACAGCCGTTAATTGCTGTTTGAATCTCTCTGCTTCTTTTCTTTCAGTGATGTCGTGCACCACACAGAACAGGGATTGTTCATCAGCGGCTTTTTGAACTGACCAGAGCATATCTCGGTAAGCACCATCTTTCTTTATCACTCTGTTTTCGAATTGACCAGTTTGATGACTAAGCATTCCTTCTTTATTTGACGGCAGCGTATTAGCGCTGTCCTGAGCGAGCACATCAATGCATCTTCTGCCAATTAATTCATCCGGTTCGTATCCCCAGATTTTAGTTGACGCCGGGTTGATTGAAGAGAATCGTCCCTGAGAGTCGATTGTGCAAATTATGTCGGATGCATTTTCAACAACTGCTCTTTCGTTTCTGCGTGACTCGGCGATAATGTCCGCCACTCCGCGGATTGTTTTGTCAAGCTCCGTAATTTCGTCTCGTCCGGAGATCGGCAGATTGAGCGGCGCTTCTGCGGCAATGCGCATGCTGTTGTCTCTAACAATTTTCAGTCGCTGAACAATTGATTTGCTGAAATAGAAACATAATCCGAACGCCATCGCGATACTGACTGAAATTCCCGCGATCACATACGACCGCAAAAGTTTTAGAAAACGTTCCGACTCTATGTTGCTTTCATCTAGTTTGCGGAGGTATGCGTATCTGAAACCTGTCAACTGGTCTCTAAGCTCTTTCGCCAAGGCCATGCCTCGGCGGCTATATTGGAAGCCCTCATAAACGGAAAGGTCATTGTGCTGCACTTTAAAGTCGATATCGTCTAACAAGGCGACTGCTTTTTTGGCACCATCAGTTAGCGCTTGTACACTCTTTATGGCAAGTGGGTGAGATTTAATTTTCTGCAAATCGCTAACGTGATTTGTGTAGACGTTGCGCGCCGCCCTGTAGTCATCTAGCGATTGGCTGGTTGGTAGAGTCGCATAAGATATTGACGCGAAGACTGCTTGGTAGCCTTCCGCGGCCGCGACTGCAATCTCCTGAAAGTTCGATAAAATCAGCGCTCTTTGCTGTGTTTGCTCCTGGGACTGAAGCACAAGAAAATAGAGAATTGACACGAAAGCAACTTCAAATAAAAGAGGCACTGCTACAAGCAGCACTCCTTTTCGAAATAGGGAGAATCTTAGTTTCAATTCATGACCGCTGACTTTGTGGCGCCAGTAAATTATATGACAATGATACTGACCCAAAGTAAGAATCTGCGTTGCGGCCTCGTACATGTTCAAATAAAAAAGGTCGGGACGGGGCGCTTGGGCCGCTTACCTGCTATTTTGTATTCGTTTTTGAGCCCTGAGGGCAAGGCAACCTATTGGATATTGAATAGTCGTTTGGTAACCGGCACGATTTGTCAAATGTTGCAGGCCCTGTATGAGGCACCTTCGGCCCCAAGCTTGCCGCTATCAATTGAGTCAGCTAGAGATGCAAAGGCCAAGGGGTCCGAAAACATACTGGTCTTTGCCCAAGCGGGTGGTTCTGAACTTACAACGGCGAAGTGCGAGATAGGCACCATTCCAACTTCAGCCTCAGCGCTGATACGGGTATTGTTGACCCGGTGGTCGGTAGGGTTGCTGAAATGGAGCTAGTTGAAATGGACCTGGTTGATTGGTCTGTGGATATTGCTGGTATGGCTGTTGGAAAGATTGATTATTCGTATACGGATTTCTGGCGTAGGGATTTGGCGAATACGTTGGCATACCTTGCGAATTTCCATAGGACGAGAACGGTGGCATTTGGGAATATCCGGGTTGCTGTCCAATCGAAGTTTGCTGATATAAATTTCCAGTTGCGTAATTTTGTTGGTAGGGCGACTGAGCGAATGACGGCGTTAATCCACGATTCATATTTTGTCCGAAAGGCATTTGCTGTGCATTCTGTGGCATAGAAGAATACAGTCTGGCAATGGTGGTTTTGTCCCGATGCGAAAGTGCCGGCAGTTGTCGTGCGGATGTAGAAAAATACATTGTGTCGGCTGAATTGGAAGAGTGCCCGCCAAGACCCAGGGCATGACCAATTTCATGCAAACATACACCTTTCATGTCATCTTCGGATATCGGCTCTCCGGTCTCGCGACTCACCGTTAGTAACAATATGTCGGCACTTCGGATGGTGCCAATTTGAGCCCCAGGTATAACAGCCGTCATGACACGAGTAATACCTTGCTCCATATGCACACCATCGTGCGCTGAGACTTTATCTGGTTTATTAGTCCATCGGACGGTGATATCAGCCTGTTTGCTCTTAGAGACGAACTGTGCCGGTAGTATGCCGCCGCTAGCTTTATTCCAGGCATTGAACGACGTTTCGAGCATGCCCATACTATCGGAGGGAACGCCCGGAATTCCTTCGGATTTTTCCACAAAGACTTTCAATGGAAAAGTTTGACGCGGCCAGCGACCAGCACCATGTTGCACGACTAAAGCGTCGAGATAATCTGGTGCATGAATGCTTTGTCCGCCGTTGGAACCCGCTTGCTCTCCCAGTTTCTTGAATAATTCCTGCGCCTCCTGTACTCGTTTGGGGTCGCTTGGATTTGTTGCCAGGTATTGACGAAGCCATTCTCGCGCTTTGTCGTAATCACCAAGATCTTTGTAAGCAATAGCGATGTTCCAAGTCAGATCAGTGAATTTGGGATCGAGTTGCATCGCTAATTTGTTTTCCGCGATCGCTTCTTCCAAGTCCCCCAGCTGCTGTTCAACGAAGGCGAGACTTGAATGCAGATTGCCTGAATTCGCTGTCGGATCGAGAGTCGCCGCCTCCTTCAACATCCTGCGCGCTTCCACAAACTTTTTGTCTTTGATTAGTGGTCCGACTTCTTTCAAAGTGTTGAATACACGCTCTTCTCGATCATTACGACTCGATTCATTTGCGCTCGAACTTTGAGCGACTGCATTTGTAGCGAATGACAGAGCGATGGCTGTGCTCACTAACACAGTTGCACCAACACGAAGCCCTAGTAGGCGCTTAGATTTTGTCTTTTCGACTGATGACACACTGTTACGGATACTGCCGACCTCATCGCGTAGACAAAAGGCTCAGCCTTTGAAAGGTGGCGCGTTAAGCACCGTTCTCTTTATACCCGCTGGGCAATTGCCAAACTAGTCTCCATGCTGACGACATCATTCTGCCGCCGATTAATGAAGTTCGGTCAAACATTATAGACTTTCGATTAATTTTGCGAACTAAGCGCAGGTGTCACATTCGATGCCAATGGAAGGTGCGCGATTTCCTTCTGCGTCGAACTAGTCGGCATCTTCTCAGAAACTAATTTCTTGAGTTCGTTTCGCAGAGAGGTTGCAATCGATTCACTATCGCCTAGCTCCATTTTGTTTTCCAAAAGAGCCGCTAATTTATCAGGAGGAATTTGGGACAAAATCTCTTCATCGAATTTTGCCAGCTCTTGCATGAGCCGCTTTTTCTTTTTGACTTTGTTGCGCAGCGGGTTGCCCTGATTTGAATCTTTTACAAGCGTCAGGGGCGCCAGAATATTCTTGGCTACAAGTTTTTGCGTGGCTTGCATCGTATCAGACTTGCTGGGCAACATTGCCGAGCCACCGTTTTCCATGATTTGTGAAAAATCAAGATTAGCTCGCTGGTCCCTATCAGACTGCTTTTGCTTTTCGCTAGTGTCATCTAACGGTGACTTAATAGTAAGTTCCTTCGAGATTTGTGGGGGGATCGCTAGTGTATGAAAATTATCTTGGTGTGTAACTAGGGAAATTACGAAACCGTAATCGAATTATCGAAACAGATTCGTCAGGCTATAGAACACTTTGACGGAAAGCTTCCCGAACGAAATGCGATCGCCTGGCTTATTTGTCCGCGTTATTGGCAGTTGTTATCGATTCAGGATCACGATACGCTATACGACCTGCTACCTTGGGTTGCGGACGATCCATCGGTAGTGACATTGCTTGGAAGACACGGTGACTATGAGGAAGAGGACGGTGGTTTGAATGCTGCCAATACTGGAGATTTAAAATGAAAAGATGCTCCCTTCGCTTCTCGCTAGTTTTTAGCTTGGTCGGTCCTGCATTTATAGGGGGCGCCGCGGCGCAGGCAGACAACCCTTCTTGGGCTGAGCAACAAGTCCGAAATCAAGAAATGCAGCGTCAGGCGCTACAGCAACAGGCGCAACAAGCTCCATCACCACAAGTGCAGCAGGCTGAACGGTGGAAGCAAGAGTGGGTACAGCAACACCCGAACGAGCCAATGCCTAGCTTTGGTGCACTGGAGAAGCTTCACCGAGGCGAGATCATGAGTAACACCAATGCGGGATTTGCAAGGATGCGGCAGGCGCGTCAAGCTCAACTTCAGCACGACTACCTGATGTCCAAGCAGAACCAAGAGCGGATGCTCGCTGCGCAGCACATAACCTGGTCTGCGCAGCAATGGGCAAACTGGAACAGGGAATACGATCAGCAGATGCATCAACGTGCAAACGATTATCTCGAGGGTGTAAGACAGGCTGGAGAAATGGAAAGAGAGGAACAGCGGCGCAGGTCCATGGGATTTTAAGTCAGATTCCGAGCAATGATCCTCAAATAAAGCCCTTCGCTGCAATGCCCGGTATCGAAACTGATCACATCGGGAATAAAGACAAGGCATCTCTTCTTCTAAATTCCAATTTGTTCGAGTCTCTTTGGTGTAGTTATGGTCGCTAAACCGATTCAAGCTTTTCGCAATACCAAGTTTGTGCGTTTTATCGGCATTGCAGGTGCAGTCTTGGCAGTGTTCGTTGCGAATGCGCCGCTGCTTGCCCAACAAGTACATGGAACTGGGACCGGCTCTAGCAGAGGAAAAGCTCAGCCTATTTCAGCGCCTTACAGCCAGAACCAGATGACGAATATGCTCGACCAGATAGAGACCGGCAAATCACCAAATCTGCCTGCGCACTCAGGGCATCAGATGCATCAGAGTCAGGCGCATTCTGTATCTAGTATGGGTCACACCTCGGCTATGGGGCGGGGCACGTATCCAGGCACGGTTAGGACATCCACGCCCAATATGATGGGACATGGCATGGGGATGGGCTCGATGGGGCATGGCATGGGAATGGGCGCGATGGGACATGGCATGGGGATGGGCGCGATGGGGCATGGCATGGGGATGGGCGCGATGGGACATGGCATGGGCACCATGGGCGGTGGAGCTGGCGCTGGTATGACGGGCGGTGGCGCAACGCAGTTCATGCAACAACTTAAACAGAAACTTTCAAGCATGCAACCGCAAGAAGGGGCTGGAGGGGAGTCTGCTGGCAGCGCAGCAGGCGGTGGGGGAATGCAAGCCCAGCTCATGCAACATTTGTTTCAAGGGCAGTCAGCTCCAGGAGCCATGGGAGGCGCGCCTACCGGTCAGTTCGGCATGCCAACATCTAGACCAAGTAGAGGAATGGGGATGGGGATGGCGCCGATGACGCAACCAAAAGCGCCGATGCAACAATTTTCACTCGACTCCATAATCAAAAGACCGCCAGGCATTTCTGGCATTACAGGTGGTGCCCCCATCTCGTCCCCGACTCGTGGTGCACCAGCGACCAGCACCGCGAGCGATCTGGAACGTCAAATGGAACAACAGTACGGTCACTGATGACCCGGTTCTTAATTGCGCTCGCTATCGCATTTTCGATTTCAGCTTGATCATCTCTCCATCCACAGCGAACCGTCCGTAACCGTGATGATGGATGGTCTTTGGATTCTTTTGCGCTGGAACGATCCAGGCTTTGAGCACTTCAAG
>PLZS01000127.1 GCA_003153555.1 Candidatus Melainabacteria bacterium
GCCGACGCTTTCGGATGGACCGTTCAAATTAAGCGAAATAATTTTGGATTCCGTTGTACCATAACCGTTGTTGATCATCTTACCGAAGCGAGTTTTGAATTCGCCTGCCAACGAGGTCGGTAATGGTGCGCCACCGGATAACAGCACTTCGGCATTGTCCAGACCAACCGTTGTGGGATCCATGCCGAGCATGGCACTGTACAGAGTTGGCACCCCGACCAGAATCTGTGGTTTGTATTTTGGCAAACAGGCGAAGAAAGATTTGGATGAAGCTGGGTCGGTGAAAATAATGCAGGCTCCAGTGATGACGCAAACAAAAGTAACTTCCAAACCAAACACATGACTGAGAGGAAGGGGAAGCAGCCCTTTTTTCGTTTCATCCATCTTGACCAGATTGCCGAGGTCTTGCAGGTTTTGAACGAGAGTATTTAGATCGTGTACCGCGCCTTTGGGAATCCCGGTGGTGCCGGATGTGAGGATAATCAGTGCGGAATCATCTGGAGACAACTTATCCAAAACATTTGGCAGTGGTGAAGAGTTCTCATTGATGTTGGCGAGGTCGATAAGTTTGGCACCATTCTCGGTGACTGGTGCTAAGGTCTTTTCAAAATCTGGAATTACTTTGCTGGATGCCACTAGCGCAGCTGCAGAAATTTGTTTGGCGACGTTGATTACTTCAGGCAACGTCATCCGAAAGTCCACGGGAATGGCCACACCACCTAATCGCCAGGTAGCGGCGATCACTGCCGCTAGTTCTGGGCAGTTCGGCGCCGTGAGCATGACTTTGTCGCCTTTTTTGACGCCCTGCTCGGCTAGTGCCTGATGAGCGCTATCGATCAGCTTTTCGAATTGCTCGAAGGTAATCACCCTATCCTCGCCGCCCGCCTGGATTATTGATGGCGCATTCTTCATCTCAGGGCGCGACGACGCTGGGTATAAGAGGTGCTTTATCGATTCGGTGATTGTGGGCATGGTTTTCTCTTTTATGCAGGCGGCTGTATCTTGAGCATCTGCCGGATGATGAAATTTTACGCTGTTTTAGATAATGCAGGATTCTTGCTCCCACACCTATAGAATTGTATGGTCCTCTAGCTTCTGGAGTCCTTTAGTGGCGCATATTGTTACGGGTGGCGCGGATCTCAAATATGACAGCCTGGCTGTCATACCTCTTGGCGGCCAGAGCGAGCTTGGTCAAGTGCTATGGGTTCTGACTTATGGCGGCGAAATCCTTCTCGTCGACGCTGGCGCCGCCTATCCGACAGAAGACATGCCAGGTGTTGATTTACTTTTCCCAAACATAAATTTCTTGAAAGCCAACCAGGATCGCATTGTCGCGCTTGTTTTGACCAATGCTCATGACGAACATTGCGGCTCAGTCTCGTATTTGATCCATCACCTAAACATTCCGAAAATTATGGGACCTCGATTCGTTTCGACTTTTCTGGCCCAGTGCTCGATCGTGACCAACAAAGACACTGGTTTTGCTTGCCCGGAAGTGGACACTGTTGAGATCGGCATTCCTTACCAGATCGGTCCATTCGAGGTGGAATGGGTGCAAGTGAACGACGCTATCGCCGACGCTTGTGCCCTCAAGGTGGGCACTGCGGAAGGCACGCTGGTCTACACATCTAGCTTTAAAGTCGACCAAACTCCTGTCGACAACCGCCATATGGATATCAGGAGGCTGGCTCAAACAGGCGACAACGGTGTCTTGTTGTTGATCGGCGACTCTGCAGGAGTTGAAAGCGAGGGCTACACGCCTTCTGAAAAGGCAGTAATTCCGGTTCTCAAAAAAACAATTGAGCAAGCAACTGGTCGAGTTATTGTCGTTCTACCGGGCACGAACACGCATAGACTGCAAATACTTTTCGACATTGCCAGTCAAACGGGAAGGAAAGTTGCCTTGCTCGGTGAAACCCTGATGAGAACAGCCGTCTCGGCTGCAATCACAGGCAATCTTTTATATGATCGAAGTATTGAATCAAGTCTTGAATTAGTGCACAAATTTCCCGATGAGCAAACGTTGATTTTAGCTACTGGTCAAGACGGTGACGCGATGAGCGTAATCGTTGATCTGGCTGACTCAGTCTACAAAGATTTGATCCTGAAAGAAGGTGATACCGTAATCTATAGCGCTGAAGTTTCATCTGGAAGATCAAGACAGATGGCCATGATTCTCGACCAGTTTTTGTCTTTGGGAGTCAAGACTGTTTACGGAGTTCGGCAGGGTGTGCACGTTTCCAAGCATGCCAGTCGCGAAGAATTGAAGTTTATGCTTTCTATTACCAATCCCAAATACTTTATTCCAGCTCTCGGCGAAGGGCGCCACATTATGCACCACGCCCAAATGGCCAATGAGTGGGGAATGCCTTCTGAGAGTATTTTTCCATTGAAGAATGGCGAGATTCTGGAAATCGATAATGGTGTTGCCACCGTCATTGGTACTATCGAAGCGCAAGCAGTTTTGTTCAATCGAGATCAAGGAGAAAGCGTCAGTGCTTTTTCCGTCAATGAACGACGCTCCCTGAGCCTCGAGGGCATTGTCACAGTTGGTTTAGTGGTGGATAGTGATGGAAAGCTTGTCAGCGGTCCCACGATCGAAGTTGGTGCGGCTGGATTCTTGAAGTCGTCAGAGTGGGAAACCGCTCGCATCGAGGTTATGCAAGCAATAGTAGAAGCTGCTCGGCGTATGGAAACACCAGCTCAAGTCGGTGACGAAGAGCCGCATCGGTTCGACATAAATGCTCTCAGAGCCGCGGTGCGAGAAGTAGCGGTTAAAGCAATTCGATCAAAATTGCAATCGAAACCGACAGTGCAAGTTATGGTGCACGAGCTTATTACCACGCGCCCTCAATAACCATTGCATTTGCCTCAGTCAGTTCGATTGTCTTCGGCGGTTCATCAGCATCAATTACAATTGGCAAATTCCAATAATATGTCAGACCCGACACCTTATGCGTGCCGACCAACCACCAGGAGCCTGGCAGTAACTTCATGGTGCCGAAACGTGTCTGCTTGCCATCGAACTTCTGGATCTGCACGTCAACAGGAAATAGACCTTTTCTAACCGATTCGGTTTCGCTGTCTACTCTAGTTTCGTCGTAATCTTCTTTCGCTCGTCGATAAAGTCTCATCCTCTCTTTTTCAGCGAGGTTGAGGCGGATGCATTCTGGTTTTATGTAAGGCATCATTTCATCTGTCCACGTGTACATTTCGGAGAGGACATGTGGAGAACCTAAACCGCTTCTTCGTAAAGCCGCTTTATAAGCATATTGCCAGCGCCATCCACCGTATGGATAAGCGCGCAAAGTCTGCGTTCTTTGGGTGTAACCTGAGGTGATCAACATGTTTCTTAATCCGTTCTTTTCCGTCTCAGGAAGTCCTTTGACCTGCTGCTTCTGGCGTGGTGGCAGCATTGGGTAAGGATAGACAGTGAATTCGTTAATCGCTTCAAAGTTATGCGGAACGTTGATCACCACTTTGACAGCCACTTTTGCGTCGGCTTCAGATTTGATTGTGCCTTTGCGGTCCGGCGGCAAGAAATCACTTGTGCTGAATCCGTGATCAGATGATTTCTCGTTCGATTTTTGCACTGGCTCTGCGTCGTTGATCTCGCCCGACAAATTTGACGATGCCGTTTGCTGAGCACAAACAGCTCCGAGGCTGAGGGTGACCAGCAAAGAGAGTGTGGAAGCAAATATGGCTAACTTATTGAAAAACATGATCAATCCAAGGCGGTATTAGGCGTTTCCATTTTATCCGAGGATAGCCGTCCTTGAATGGGAAAGGATTTAACCGCCAATATCGATTTTTGCTTTCGCCGTGGAGTCAGCACCTGGTTTGACAGCTTGTTCTCTAAGTGAAGCGTAATACGCGCGCACTGCACCAGCACTGGGTCCCTTCATAGCATCTTCGCAAACTTTAATCGCTTTTTGCGTTTCACCTGAAGCCGCATATGTTTTAGCAAGTCCCAATAAAGCCCTACCATCGGCTGGATGTTCCACTAAAATCCTCAAATAAATTTCGATCGCTTTATCAGGTTGTCCTGCAAGTCTGTAACATTCGGCTTGTTTACAGAAATCTGCACCCTGCAATGCGCCCATGGTGCTCAGGGCATCGAATTGCTCAAGCGCTGCCCCTGCGGCACCCGAATCCGCGAAAGCATGTGCTAGATAACGTCTCGGAACTGGGTCGTTGGGATGGCGGCTCACAGCTTCTTTCAAGAGTGCAACGGCATCCATCGCATTCCCTTTGGTAAGTTGCTTGTATCCAACGTCAACCAGCTCCTTGTCTGTCATAGCGGCGAGAACTTTCGCTGTGTATCGAGTGGAAACTTTGGTTGGAGTATCTACTACATTATTAACAGCGCTGAATTTTTTCAAGGCGCTAAGAGCTGTGTTGCGCTTAGTGACCGCTTCAGTTAGGGCTGGATTTAATGCTATGGCTCGTTCTAAATCATTTGAAGCGCTGATCCAGTCTTTTTGTTGGAGGTAATAATTTCCACGACTTAAATAAGCGTTTGCATTTTTGTTGTCAGCTTTTATTGCCGCAGTGAAATCATTCATCGCGGATATGGGGTTGCCCATTGAATCTTCGCACTTACCCCTGAGATAAAGAGCCTGCGAATTGTTAGGCGATATGCTCAAGATAATGCCACAGTCGGCAAGAGCGTTCTGAAACTTGCCCATAGCTAGAAGCGCTCCAGCCCTACCGGCTAACGCTTTCATGTTTTTCGGATCGATCTTGAGAATGTTAGTGTAAGCAGCAGCAGCAGCTTCGTGCTTATCAAGTTTTTCAGCCAACCCGGCTAGATCACTATAGTACTTCAGCGAGTGCGCACCAAGTTTGCCTAGAGCGACATAGTCTGGGTACGCTTTGTCGTAAGCATGATCTTTCAAGAACAAGTCTGCGCGAGCTTGATACGCTTCGGACGATTGCGAGTCGACGGCGATCGCCTTGTTTAGATAATCCATCGCCTTTGCGGGTTGCTTACGATCAGACCAATACATTGCTTCGAAGTAGAGTGGACGCGCATCTTTAGGCGCCACTTTTCCAGCTCTCCTAATATCGGCCAACGCCAATGCATCTTCTGACATTTGTGAGTGGCACCATCCCCGGTGCACCAGAGCATCAATATTGTTTGGCTGACGACTTAGAACCGAATTGTAAATGGAAATTGCCTGCACGTTTTTCTTCAGCTGAGAGTAAGCGTAAGCGTCTCCAGCAAGAAAACTATTTTCTTTTCCGTTCATTCTGATCGCTTGCTCGAAATCATCTATAGCTTTCTGATACTGTCCTGTCTTCGTGTATGCGATAGCTCTGTTGGCATATTGATAATCGTGCGGCGATTGAGTTTTCGATGACAAAAGATCGTTGTAGAGGTCGATGGCTCGATCGTAATCACTGTTTGCAATATAGACTGAACCAATGCGATCCAACATTTCTGGATCGGCTGGGTGCAAAGACAACCCCTTTTGGTAATCGGCACTAGCTTCCTTGAATGCCTTTATAGCCTGATAGACACGACCTCGCGTGTAATATGCGTTCGCTTCTTGTGGATTGGCTTTAACCGCTTCGTTCGCTGATACAAGCGCTTTGTCAAAGATCTTTTGATCAAGAAATCCGGCAGCCTCGGCGATGCTTTTGTTCGCGTTCGTAGAAGCAGCGTAACTGCCCACGAAATAAATAGCAGTTGCAATCAGAGCACAAAAGCTGATTGCCATGGCATGAGAGCGTATGAAAATTTCTAAGTTGACTCTCTTCTTCGGGGCAGCAGCTTGTCTGCTCCGGCTAGTTTTCTGCTCGTCCTGAGGTTGCGCCAAGCGTTCGGCTGCCATTTCTTCCGCTCGTGCGATGCTCTGGGCGTACCTGATACTTGTAGGTGGTGGTACTGAGGGCGAGGGAATAGCGTCAAGAGCCTCCGGAACATAATTATCTGATGGCGAAATTTTTTCTTCAGAGGCAGGTTGTTCGACAAGATCAGATGCTACTTCTGAAACTGCCTCGCTCTCCTGTTCTGCAACATTCACTGCGGGTGGTTCCTGGCCGTCTGCCCCTGCGCTCAGCAATTTCGCCAGAGCATTGGTGGACTCGTCCGGCTTCTCTGGTTGCTTTTCAGGAGTTCGAGCAAGACCTTTTAACAACGACCAACTTGAGGCAGGCTCTGCTTTCTCGTTGGAGTTGTCGTCCGTTCCGGTACTAAGTGGGTCGTCAGTTACTTTGTCGGAATTTGGCAATGCCATGAATGAACTTCCTAAATGTTTTGAGAGATGCCGAGTAGGTCGGTAATGGGATTACGCGAGTTTCTTTGGGCTCGTCATGCCGGTCTGAAAGTCTGCCATCCTAGGACCCTTGGAGGAAAGACTTTAGTTGGATATACCCACAAAGTGTTCGATAGCAACGCCGCTTTCCCGTATTTAAGAGTCTAGCCATGTACCTCCAGCGGGTGATCATGCTCTAGGCTGCGGGCGAAGTTCGTCAGATCGTGTGCTGTAATTGTCGGTTGCCATTGACCAAACATTTTACTGCGTGATAGGTTAGCAATAAGGAATAAACTTTGGAAAATGGGCATATTAGTCGTAGGCGACGTATGCGTTCAATTCGAAGGTATATCGTTCCGTGACCTCTCAAGTAGGGTGAAACCGTGACTTTATATATGAAGCGAAAAAATCGAAGCAAAAATGGCACAATTCTCGCTGAATTCCCTGCGACCATGTATTTAATTTTCATCGGTCTCTTCATACCCATGATGGCTCTGGCAATGATTGGCTACCGAGTTTCGATGGTCTACTTCGCTGTGCGTGATGCCTGCTATCAAGCTGCTAAATCGCCGACCTTCACCTTGGCTCAAACAAATGCAGCTGCGACGTGGGCTAAAGACAAAGCTGCTTTTACCGGAATCGATGCAACCAGCACCGAGATCATTTATATAATCACGCAACCTATCATCGGCGGCCCCGAAAACAAGACTTCCTCAAAATTGCCCCTGACACCTGCTCCAGATCCATCGGTCAATGCATACTTTATAAGACTTATTGCTCAAACTTCCGTTGAACCCTTTTTCTCTGGAAGGTGGGAAGGCATGAAGGTGCCTGGACTAACTGCTCCAATACCAGTAACGATGGTCTATCAATGCTACGTCGAGAACACAGCTGGATTAACTCAATAACCCGTTTTACAGAATTTACATAGATTAACGAGGATCGCCCGATGAATCGACAGGCTAATTTAAGGAAGAGCAGAGGCGCCAGCACGATCGTGCTGATGCTTGTTCTGGCATTTTTCGTCATTCTTCCATTGGGATTGCTGGGATTTGAGATTACGCGCAGTTTCTTGATCCAACAAGAGCTGCGGAACATTACCGACTCGGCAGCGCTTTCAGGCACAGCAGCTATGGCAAGTGCTCCTGAGAAAGACGCACTAGGCAACATAATCCCCTATTCGACTCGTCAGCAAGTTGCTATGACCACAGCTCTCCAGACATTTCAATTCAACAGTATTCTTCAAACTCCATTCACTGCAAGCAACGTGAGTGCAACCTATAATGTCTTACCTCCCGTTCCGCAGACGCCTCCTTTGCACAACGCCATCTTAAATATTCTGCTTCTGGACCAGTCCGGCACCCAGGTCACTACGGGCACTCCAGCTGCAACAATGACCGTGCAATCGTACTATACCGATGCACCTATTTTTGTTTCGAAGATTTTGCCTATACAAAGTCAGTTTACGTTGACTGCTACGTCTAACGGTGGTCTTCCTCAACTTGACGTCATTCTCTGTCTAGATGTTTCCGGTTCAATGGACGACCAAACACCGGTAACTTTCGTCAACCGTTACTGGGATGTCCAAGTATCACCTATTGGGCAGAAGATGGTCTATCACATCCCCACGAGTTCCACTGGCAAGTTAGGTTCCAATGACACTATCTTCAATATCCTCAACCCAGCAGTGACTGGTACATCTTTAAACATCTACCCACCCCAAAATCTTGAAAATGCCACATATCAAGGTGCAGGCGCCAATCAAAATGGCTTTACTTGGTCTGAGACACCTAATGCTGTTGGCCCTGCCTTTACATTCAGTAATTTAGTTGGATTACGCTCCAACACCTCTTATCCTGCCGGCCCAGCCACTATGCCAGAACAGGGGATGCCACCAGGCAATTATCAGTTCCCAAATACGACTGTTAATCGAACTAGCCCAGCAACGGGACTCGTGCTCAACCCAACATCACAAGATGGAATAGGTGGCTTTACAGACTTGGTCATTCAAATGCCAAGTTATCCAACCTCCGTTTCCTACAACAGTCAGACTTACATATTTGACTCGTATGCAACGGAAGTAGAAGCGGCACGTGGCAACATGGAGAGCCTAGTTGTTCTGAAAGCTGCATGCGGCAATACTGTCCCTGCTCAGATCGCTCAGGCACCTAGAGCAGGCTACTTCGGAGCATACATGACCTACGTGTTGCAAAATGCTTCACCGATAGCTGTCGCTCGTGATTCTGCCTATAATTTCTTCAATACGATGAACATAAGTTCTAATGCCCACTTCGGATTGGTATGTTTCTCTACCTCAACCGGCACCAGCACTTCCAGTGTCCTCTCAGACACCAACGACAATATCAGTAAAGCGTATCCGGCTGGAGGTATCGGTATTTTCCCGAATCCGCTAGTCAAAATAAGCAAGACCAATAGCCAAGCACAACAATTCAGTGATGTGACTACCGGTATTGAAGGAACTTCTCCTTATACTCCTCCGAGTATTTACAGTTCTACGGTTAATCCTCTAAGAGCTGAGGGTTCGACAGACATCTCCGAATCTCTTGCGGAAGCCTTAAATGAGTTAGCAATGCCTGGTAGTCCTCTAGTTCGCCCAACTGCCAAGCGTGCAATCGTTCTGTTCACTGATGGAGTATCGAATCGACCGTTGCCGTCGGCTGGCTCCGACGCCCTTGCTCTAGCGCAAGGTGACGCAGCAAAAATTGCTGGTGTGCCAGTTTACACGATTGGTCTTTCGCAAAATCCGGCAATTCTGGCTTCCCAGAACAGCTTACTTGGCGATTCGATGGCAAGCAATGGCATCGCTTATCGCTCAGCCAACAATGCAATCTATATTTCTGTAACCACTGCTTCTAAACTTGACCAAGCTTTTCAAACCATCGCTCGTTCTCTCTGTGCAATTCAATAAAAGGTGGATGTCGTGAACAAACAGATTAGAAACACAAGAGGACAAACTCTCTCACTTGAAGTTGCCGCAACTGCATTGTTGATGGTTGTCTTTTTAGCTCTCGCTATTGATATCTTTATGGTCGTTTATGGTTTTAGCGAGCTCGATGCTGCAGCCCGTGATGCCGCTCGTGCAGCTGGTGCCACAAACGACGCCCTGAATGGTTACAACGCTGCTGTGCAGGCTGCGTTATCGCACCGTGCAGATGGCACTATCGTCAGCCAGCCTACCGTTAATGGTCCGCCAGCGCCAGGACCGATCCCGCCCGCTGGCATGAATCGACCTCCGGCTATAGGTACTGGTAATAACTTCACCGCCAACCCAGACTTTCAATATATCGTTAACCCCTCGGGCACCCAAATGGTCCCTTCGGGCTCACCATTTTGTTCGGTTACAGCCCGATGCAAGATCACAGCACCTGTGTTAATTAACTTCTTCGGCACTTCGATGAGCAAAACCGGTTTTGACTACGGCAGAACTTACACATTCCCGATCTTAGGCGTGCCCTTTACACCCTCTCCAGGTGGCTCTGCAAGTGTAGCTTCAACTCCTAACGCAGCTCCACCATCACCTGCTATGACAAATGCTAATGCTACCGCTGCATCAGCATCATCTTCTGCTGCCGCATCGGCTACAGCCGCCGCGGCTACGGCGTCTGCTGCCGCCGCTGCCACTGCAGCATCTGCCACTGCCTCCGCTGCAACGCGAGCCGCTACCACTGCTGCTGCTAGGGCTGCGACCACTGCTGCTTACAATGCGCCAGCTGCTACAGCCGCTCGAGCTGCAACTGCCGCGGCTGCTGCCACTGTTGCCGCTACCACTGCTGCTGCTCAAGCCGCCACCACTGCTGCTTACAATGCGCCAGCTGCTACTGCCGCTCGTGCCGCCGCCGCTGCTACTGCTGCTGCTACCGCTGCTGCTACTGCTGCTGCGACAAGTGCTGCATACAATGCGCCTAGCGCTACAGCCGCTAGAGCTACTGCCGCCGCAGCAGCCTCAGCTGCTACTGCCGCGAACGCTGCCTCGACTGCCGCTGCTGCCACACGAGCCGCGACGACCGCCGCTGCAGCTTCTGCAGCGACGACTGCCGCCTACAATGCCCCTGCCGCTACCGCTGCTAGAGCTGCCTCGGCAGCCGCCTCCGCTGCCTCTACTGCTGCCGCCTATTCAGCTGCTCAACTAGCTGCACAGAACGCCGCCAATACATCAGGTTAATCAACGAGATGAGTTCACCGTCCGAACGGTTTGCAAAACTATTGTTTCCTTTGCTCGGCTTATGCATTGTTTCGCAAGCTATTCTGATCAGTTTTACCGTAGTGGGAGGCACGACGGTATCTGGTCCTGGTCCAGCTCACAACTATTATGTGCAGCTGGACCGACAAGAAAAAGACCTACAGAAAAAACTTGATGAGCCACCAGGCGCAAATGCTCAGAAGCTGAAGGAATTAGCTCTAGTCTATTGGCAAAATAATAAGCTCGAGCTGGCATTGCCTTACCTTGATGAAGTGTGGCATGAGCACAATAGCTCGAACACGACGACCTACGATTCACTCTTTGTGGAAGATGGCCTTAACTTAGCGGGACTGTACCTCGATAGAGGCAGTAACGAAATGGCCATCGTAATTTATGAACGTCTCCTCGCTTATGACAAAGCCCATGTAGATCCAGTTTCTGATGGGCGTGTGGGGCGAGATTATAACAATCTCGGACTCTGTTGTTTGCAAACTGGAGAAGCCTTGCCAGAATTGAAGCTAAGGCGAGAGTGGTTTTTAAGGGCGATTGAAAAGTTTGCCACGGCGGAAAAGATTTTTAGTTCTTCGCCGAAGTACGAACAGCAGCAGGTATGCAGCCTGCAAAATTTAGTCGTCGCCTATAGCGAACTTGGCGAAGATGACAAGGCGATGCATTTGAGTGAGTTAGTCAACAAAAGGTTAGATGCTTGGCACGATCAGCTGTCTAATAGTCCTTCTGAAAAACCGAAGACCATCTCGCCAAAGTCAATGAGCTTGCCGCTCAAGTTCTCAATTTCCTCGGGAAGCGCACAAACGACACCGCTTGCGCATCTTTCAACATTGGAAATCAGGATCTAAGCGGCTTCGTCACAGCATGAACCAACCACCCGTCGCACCCGTCGCGCTCAAGACTCGAAAATTTTCAGTACTGAATTGGACAGCCGGAGATTGGCTTTGGGCGTTGATCGTGGTCGGACTTTTTTTGCGATTTTGCTATCCTTTCTTGGACAATCCATTTCTTCACCTCGTCTCTGACTCAGATCGCCATTTCCGAAGCGCTACGGAATCATTAGATTTCGGAATCTATTCAATCTCCGATTCTCTTGGTTATCAAATTTGGCTTGCCGCTGCTGCGCGTATATTCGGCAAATCAAACCCGGTTGTGGCCACCTATGCGGGCATCATGTCAGTGACCACTGCTTACGCCTGGTACCTTTGGTTCAAATTATGTTTGCCGACCAAAAAATTAGCCATGGTGGCATTCGCCCTGATAATTTGGCTGCCTGACTGGATTAAGCTCTACACGTATTTTCTGGACGAGACATTACTGCTTCCATTAGTTGGATTCATGTTGTATTTCGGATGGAAAGCGAAAGAAACTTTAGCGCTGAAAGATTGCTTGTTGTTTGCAGGCTTTGCCGGTGTCAGTTTTATTACCAAGGCTACTTGTGCTCCGCTGATTGGGATAACTTACATACTCTTGTTTCGCAACATGTGGCAAGCACCATTTTCGCTGCTGCAAGCACGATTTACTCAGTCCATATTTATCAGACGATTAGCGCCAAGCATAGCGCTCACAGTTATTATTTGCCTTTTGGCGCCAATATCATTCCATAGTCGCACCGGTTGCTGGTCTTGGTTTTTGCCGGCGCAGGCCAGATCGAACGCGCTCTATTTCCAAAGTGGAAAAAGGACGATGAAAGTAAGTAATCGATACTTCGATCGGCTTTCTGGGCAATGGAGAGTTGAAGAATACTGGTTCGGGTGTCCCTCGTATTACAGTAAGCAGCTAACTCCATTCAGTGATTGGATTAGTCCGCGTGAAGGAGAGTTTGTCTGCAAGATAGACTACGGAGTTCCACCAGAGTCTAGATTTCTGCCGCCGAGAGTCGATGTACCTTTGGCCAAGAGAATTGAACTGACTTTGGAAAATTGCATTTACGTTTTGGTTGGATTGGTGTGGCCAGTTGAATTTCCTAACTCCACAGTCAATTTCGAACGGTGGCTATGGCCTTTCTTTACACTTGCCATTCTCTTTTCTGCAGTAAAAAGACGCCGTTTAAACGAACTTGATATTCTTTGTTTCGCTATGCTGTTGGTTTTGATGTTTCAACAAGAATGTAGTGTGGAAGGACGTTATCGAATGGTGTGGGAAGGAGTGGTTGTACCAACTCTCGTTTTAGCACTCAGCGATTGGTTTAAAAAGTTGAAAAAGTTGACTGACGAAACTCAAATTGTTGACCAGCTCGGAATTGACTTAGGTCATACTAGTGCCCAACCCCTGGAGAGTAGTTAATGGCCGAATTGCTAACTCAAAGGAAATGGCAGATCATTGCGTCCATTCCGACCTTTTTATATTTTTTCTTTTTACTAAGTTATCTCAGTCCCGCTACAGAGTGGAGAGAAAGAGTCACTGCGCCCATAAGTGCATTTTGGATGTACTGGCGTATGGATCAAAACTGGAATTTATTTTCGCCCGTAATAAGAGACATTAACCACCACACTTCCGCTTTAATCACCTTCGAGGATGGTACGAAAACCTTAGTGGAATTACCAAGATCGACGAAGTTGGGTTTGGCAGGTAAGTTTAAAGATGAAATGTGGCGCAAATGGGCTGGCGATTCTTTGCCATTCCCACCATATAAAGAATTTCGACCCGATCTGGCGCGATACATTGGCAGAAGGTTCTACAACCCTGCTAACAAGCCGGTAACGCTCTCTTTGAGTTGGTACTTCACACACATACCTCCACCTTCGGTAAACCAATCACAAGCTAACCTGCCCTACCACAATACAATTGCAGCCATATTTGAATATAAGTTCAAGCCAGAGGATTTTGAATGACCTTAAGGGGGATAGCAGATGCATGGTTCAAGTTTTGGTTTGCGCCTGACACGCCGACACCCATAGGCTTGTTTCGTATTTTCTTCGGATTGTTAGTGTTAGACGCTGCGATTATTCATATCGGACCCGATGTGCTTGATTGGTATGGACCACATGGTGTGACAAGCGCTGATGCTGTGCACCGCTATTGGTGGCTTAACGAACCGCGTTTTGATATTTTTTTGTTGGTGCCTAACACTGAGCCTGGAGTGATGGCGCTGTGGTATGTTTTCGAGGCCGCGATCGTTTGTTTGGTTATCGGTCTGTGGACTAGAGCATCCGCAATTGTGGTTACCCTCTTCCTGATTTCTATGGATAATCGTCAGCCATTTGCCATCAATGGTGGAGATGCGATGATGCGATTGCTTGCTGGCTATCTTATTTTTAGCGAAGCTGGAGCCGCTTTCTCAGTGGATCGTTTGATTAAGCGTTGGAGAAAACCGACGTTCGGAATAGATAGTCGACCAAAGGCCGTAGCCCCTTGGGGCCAACGCATGATCCAAGTGCAAATGGCGATCACGTATTGGAGCACCGAGTGCGCGAAGCTTTCGGGAGCCCAATGGCTTGATGGCACCGCTGTTTACTACGCGACTCGTTTAGACGACATGATTAACCATCCGGTGTTTCTTTACGACAATTTGTGGTTTTGCAAATTTCTCACTTGGTACACGCTTCTATTTGAAGGTGCGATGTTTACCCTTGTCTGGATCCGCGATCTTCGTTATTGGGTCTTAGCCGGGACGTTAGTAATGCATTTAGGCATTGATTACTCAATCAATCTACCGGTGTTCGAGTGGATCTTTATGACGAGTTTTATTGTATTCATTTATCCTGAAGATCTGACCAAAGTAATGGATTTTGTCAAGAAGCATATAAACGCCACCTATGGTCCCGCCGCGACGCTTCTTTATGATCCTGCGTCGGCATCGCAGACTTCTAAGGCTAGCGTGCTTGAAGGGATAGATATTCTGGGACGCCTAAATATTAGGGCTCTTGAGCCGAGCGATAAAGTGGCAGGTCAACGGCTCGTTGGTCTATCACCACACGGTCCAATATCTAATTTCGATTTGTTTGCCTGGCTTACTGCTCGACTGCCAATCTTGTGGCCTCTGTTTCCTTTTATCGGCTTACCATGGAAGTTAACGGTCCGACCCGGCGTCAAACCGAGCTCCAGTCAGGTCAGTTCAGTAGCCGATGAGCAGCAAGCAGTAGTAGCGACAGCCGATCTGCCTTCAGCACCGAATGGTGACCAGTCTTCTGCATCAGCACCAAACGGTGATCAGTCTTCTGTGCAAAACAGCGCTGAACAGTCCGTTCCAGAAGTTGACGAATCCAAGGACGCTACTTAGCAGCTTTTTTTCGTTTGAGAATTTCGACTGACTGTTGTTTGGCGATTGCGTTATTCGGCTCCAGTTTCAATGCGCGTGCTATATCCTGCAAGGCATCACCGAACTGTCCGCGCTCGGCGTTGCTCATACCGCGATACAAATAAATGTCGGCGTTTTTGTTTTTCACATCCAACGCTGCTGCTTTCTCAAAATCTGCATCGGACTGATCGAAGTGTCTGAGTTTACTGCTTATCCATCCGCGTTTGGCATAATACGAAGCATTCTTAGGATATGCTCCAATCAAGAAACTGTAGTCTTCGTAAGCTTTGGTAAATTCCTCTGCTTTCTCGCAAATGTCAGCATGCTTTAGTCTCACACTTACGTTTTTCGGATCCTTCTCAACCAGTTGACCTAAATCTTCGGCTGCTTGTCTGTAGTTGTGATTTGTTATTTCTACGGTGATGCGGTCTGTGAGCAGATCTGCTGACGCCTGGATTCCCGTCAAAGATGAAAGCGTCTTATAAACAGCCATCGCTTTCTTAGGATCACCTGAGGCCGCGTAGGCCCTAGCTTGAGCCGTCAAATAGACTGGATTTTTAGGTTCATAACGCAGTGCTGTTGCATAATCAGCAATCGCATTTTTAAAATTCCTTTGCAGCAAATATTGCACACCACGGCTGTAATACGCATTAGCACTTGGTTTGAGCGCTATAGACTTACTTAGATCATCGAAGGCTAGTTTGGGCTGGTTGACCGAGAATTCCGCGCTAGCCCTGCCTATATACGCTTGTACGTTTTTGGGATCTTTCGTTATTACCCAAGTCCATTCTTTATTGGACTCCTTGTATTTCTTGGCCATGTTATACGCTACTGCCAGAGTCGAATGGTAGGCTTGGTTCGATGGAACAAGAGTGACTGCTCGTTTCGCATCTGCAATGGCACCTTCAAAGTTACCTGTTGCCATGAACGCAACAGCGCGGTTTAGGTAGCTGTTAGCATCTGTGACTGGAAACTCAAGCACGCGATTGAGATCTTCAAGTGCATTTGTGGTGTCACCTAATGCAACATATGCTTGGGCGCGGAAGGCAACATATCTCAGGTTGTATGGTTCGGCTGACGGGTCGGTGGCGATCAAATATTCCGCTAGCGCTTCTTTCATCTTTCCGTCTTTCGCCAGTACTCTACCTTTCAAAAAGTGAAATCTGGGAATATTCGGAAAGCGTTGTAAGCCCTCAGTGGCTAATTTTTTTGCTTCACCCATTTGATGATTAGTCAGGCAATTTTCGATTTTGTCAGCCAAAGAATTTGATTCGTATCCCTGCCAAAATACGACACCGCCAACACCCGCGATTATGATCGCGCATCCCGCCAGGATCTTAAACTTGTTCTTTAGCAGCGTCTGAGCCAGAGCCGCTTTGCGAACCTTTGCCTTTCGTGTTTCTTCGGTTTCATCCATCAGTGAAATCGCGCGTACTTTGGCTGTTTGACCTGCCTTTCTTTTTTCTGTTCCCTGGGTGACTGCTAGCGGATCCGAATCTGCAGGCACAGAAACAGCGGCGCTTTGATTTGGTGCCGGAATACTGTTAAGTTCGCTGATATCGAAGGTGATACCAGATGCAACCGGCGATTCAGGGGTGGCCGGGCTGTCCGTGGTGTCGTCAGCCTTCTTCCGTTTGATCAGACTGCTGATAGCAATTTTCCCAACCTTTGTATTCAAAGGCGCGGCACTAAGTCCTGTTCGAGTTTGGGTAAATTTAGCGCTGTCTTGTTGTTCTTCTGCTTCTTCAGCTTGCTGTCCTTGGTAGTTCGGTGCTTGGTAGGTTGCTTCCTGATGGTAGTTTTGTTCTTCATCCTGGAACGTTGCTACCTCTTGATTGCTCTCTGTCTCAGACGCTACTGACCTGATTTCTTCTGTTTCGACTGCAGCTTCTTCATTTACTTCCGCGACTTCTTTGTTCGGTTCGATTTCTTTCTCAGCAGGACTTTTATCAGCAGGTTCCACTTCAGTTGCTTTGGACGTAACAGGAGTTATTTGGGGGGCTTTGACAACCTTCGCGCTTTCTGTTTCTTTGGTGCTCTGGTCTTTCGCGGTCTTGTCACTGGCCGCCTGGATATCCCGCAGCAATTTTTTTAAGTCGATTTTCAGGTCAGTTTGAAAGTCCGACGAGATACCCTCATCAACGTCTACCGTACCTTTGGTCATAGGCAAAAGCCGCCTCAGCGCCTGAATGCTCGTTCCGTCCACACCGACAATGCGTGCCCCTGTGATCGTGGAGTTCTGCTTGACGGCCACTTCGCCCTCAACATCGTCATTTCTTAGTCTAAGCACTGCAATTTCTAATTCAGGCCCAGCTATTAGCGACTTTAGCGCGGTAATCAATACGGCTTCATCTAGCTGAAAAGTGGCGTCGGAACCCATGATTTGAGCGGTCCTATAATAATGTCGACATTGGCCTGGTAATTTGGTGGAGAGGGGCAGCCTGCTGCCCTGCTGGTACAGAAGTTCGGGAGCTCCTTGGCTAGGCTAGCCTCGGATATGTATAAGGATGACACAATCTCATAGTGAAAATGTGCCCGGAAGGTAAGGAAACTATGCGTGCTTCCTATTCGTGTCTGGGCTGACTGCCCTCGGTTTGTTGCCAGGCGGAAAATCCGCGGATCAATATACAAACTTCTCACCATCTGTAGTGGCAGGTTGTGAAAAAAAGGTCTCACAGTTTTAAGATCTCTGTCGGCTTACCAACCGGTTGGTAAGTAATTTCCGAGACCTGTATCCCTTGCCAGTATTGCCTTTTGCGCTTGAATGAGAAAACGTTAATCCGAAAAACGGGAGCTAACCAATAAGCATCGCGTCGTTAGGTTTGTAAGGCGGAGCAGAAAGGAAATAAGACAATGAGTAATAAACTATTAGCTGGACTTTTGGTTGGAGCCACGTTCCTGGCTACCGGTTTAAGCGCTCCAGCTCAGGCTAGAAACAATGACTATCAAAATTTGTTGAACCGAGAAGCGATGCAAATGTATCAACAAAACTTGCTTAATCAACAATACGCCGCCGGGCAATACGGCGCACAATACGGTTACGGGCAATATGGTGGCTTAGGCAGTGGGATAGGCGCACCTGGTATAGATCCTAACGATCCAAATGCCTGGAAGGAATCACAATATCGTGGATGGTTACAACAGCAAGGTGGCATGGGATATGCGAATAATGGTTTGACAAATTCGCAATTCTACCCAAATCATTCCGTCATGCCGGTCAATTACGGTGGTTGGAACGGTCAAGCCTACAGAATGAATAATCATCACCGATAAACTGGTTTGTTTGGCAATAGAACTCGGAGACTATCTTCGGATAACGAGAAGGGCAGTGATTATTCACCGCCCCCTTTATTTTGTTAAGGCACCGAATACGGTGCGCTTAATCCAGCGATTGATAATCTGCAGGTAAGCCGGCGTTGTACATCTTTTCGAATGATCCTTTCAATCCATCTTCGCCCTTCTTGGGATTTGAGCCGCACAGCAGCTCTACAAGCCGATTCCAGGATGTGTTTTTGAAGATGTCTATGTCGGGACGTTCATCGGTCTTGCCGCGTTCGGCGCGTTCTGATTCCATTACCTTAATGACGCGGTGAGCAGGCAGCTGATAGAACGCATCTACACAGCCTCCTTCAAAGTGGTTATCTTTGCCGGACTGCATAATTTCACTGACTTTGTCGATTGGCATGCGATTGCGATAATGACGCACTGAAGTCAGAGCATCAAATACGTCAGCAACTGCAATTATTCGCGATAAAAAAGGAATGTCGTTACCTTTCAAACCTCTGTAGTAGCCAGAACCGTCGACTTTTTCGTGATGGCATGAAGCGACAAAGGGAACAGATGCAAGTCGGCGTGTAAAGGGCAAGTTCGAAAGCAGTTCGTAAGTTATGTTGGCATGCTGCTGTACAAGGGCGTACTCATCCGGTGTTAATCGGCCGTTCTTCCAGAGCACCGCTTCGGGTACACCTATTTTGCCGTAGTCATGCATCATTGCTGAGTAGCGCAGTACGTCTATATCGTCATCAGGAATGGTCATGCCCTGCCCAACCAACAAGCTGTAATTGGTGACGCGCATTGAGTGACCTGCTGTCAGCGGATCACGTCGATCAATTGTTTGGGCAAGAGTTTCAAGCGTTTTATCAACAAACCTCTCGATTTCCTGATATGCCTGAGCCTGCTCGATCAGACCTGCGGCGACCGCAGTCAAACCTTGCAGCCAGTCTTCATCCTCATTGGTGAATGGACCTCCGCCTTTGTTCAAGACTTGGAAGACGCCGATTACTTCGCCACTTCTATTCAACATCGGCACGCAGAGAACGCTGCTAGTGTGATAGCCAGTCGATTTATCCACTTCTGGATCGAACCGTCCGTCTGCATATGCGTCCGGAATATTGATCACTTGCGCAGTACGTGCGCATTCGCTGACGATGCTTGTGCCTTGTAGAGGTATTCTGATCATGCGATGACCAATCAGTCCTTGTGCCACTTGTGTCCAGAGTTCCTGCTTAGTGGCTTCCAAAACGAAAACGCTGCATCGATCGCATTTGAGCATCATTTGCGTCTCGCGCGTGATTACATCAAGCAGCGAATCTAATCGGCGTTCTGTGGCCATGGCTTTGACGACGCGGTACAAACCGCTTAAAGGTCTCAACCGATCCAGTTCTTCTTGCAGTCTAAGCGCCTTGATTTCACGCTCAATCAGCTGTACTTCGCGCTTGTTCAAGTCAGATTCAATCTGCTTGAGCTCTTCAACTTGCTCTTGGGCGCCCTTGCCTTCCAAAGAACCTCTGGAGAGAGCGGGAGTACATGACTCCGTTATTTTTGTCGAACTAGGTTTGCTGCTGCCCTTTACATATTTAGGTCTGCCAGAATCTTTGCTCGAAGTCATGTGTTTGCTGTCTCCTGTTGAAGGTGAAGAGCCTTCGTTCCCAAGCCGGCGCGACTATATCCCATGCTTATATACCCAGTGGTACATAGAACACTTGCCAATGTTCATTCATTCTTTCAAGAATGCGTTTAAATGCAAGTTATTTGACGGTCAATCCGAGAAAATTACTCTTCCAAGATTTGTGGATAAGGCGGTGGTTGCAAATGGCGCCAAAACAACAAGCAAGCCCGACCAACTATCCGTTTTTGATCAAGGAATCCCCAGACGTGGCTGTCTTCGCTGTTGTTGCGATTGTCGCCCATCATGAAAAGTTGACCTGTTGGCACGATGATTGGCTCGGCTAATTGATTGGCGCGGTAAGGTTGAATCACACCGCCGTCCGTTGAACGGCCACCGATGTCCCCTAAAACATTCAAATCGTAATTAGGTTTCTCTTTGGTGTAGTTGGATTCATCCAAAAGCTGGCCGTTGATAAAGACTCCCACTCCATGCTGAATGCGGATGTGGTCGCCTGGTAAACCAATTGTCCGTTTGATGAACGCTGGTTCGTAGGGCAGAAATGGCAGTCCAGTTAGACGCCCTAAAACCGTGAGCGGATCATTCTTCAGATCTTGACCGCCCAACTCGATCGGCGGCGGATAGAAAACAAGAATGTCGCCCCGTTGAATTTTCTTGCCCAAATGTCCAGACACCTTTTCAACAAGCAAGCGGTCATTGATTTGCAAAGTCGGTTCCATCGAACTCGACGGAATGTATCGAGCTTCTGCCAATGCCCAGCGGATCACGATTAGCAGAACAAGTGTGACAACAACAAGTTCGACTATTTCCCGAATGAAGCCTTGGATTGTGCCTGGCTTCGCTTTCTTTTGCGCATCGGAACTGCCTGTGCCATCAGTTGATTTTGGATCTGGTGGCATTTCGTTTCTTTGCGTGGTGATCGATTCTGTGGGGTCCATGAACGAGTTGAGCCTCGTAGTAAAGGTATCGGCAAGTTGATTATACCGTCATCATGGTACTTTCTTCGCGCTTGGTACTGGGCTTGTGTTCCGCGGACACTGCTTTCAATTCTTGAACGAATTTGTCTAAGTCTTCGCGGCTATTCATTTCAGTGACTGCGATCAAAATATGATTTTTTAATTCTGGATGGAATGTAGAGAGAGCAACGCCGGCCAAAATGCCTCGCTCCTTCAAGGTGTTCAAGACTGTCGCCACTGGCTGTTGCACTTCAATGACAAACTCATTTAAAAACGGTTGCTTGTAAGCAAGAGTGATGCCGGAAATATTGCTCAGTTGATCAGCAAGATAGTGTGCGCGTTGAGCACTGATCGAACAAAGTTGTTTTAGGCCGCCTGGACCCATAGCAGTGAGGTAGACAAGCATGGCCAGGGCATTTAACGCCTGGTTCGTACAGATATTGGAAGTCGCCTTAGCGCGTCGAATGTGTTGCTCACGTGTTTGCAGCGTCAAGGTAAAGGCGCGATTGCCGCGGTTATCCACTGTCATGCCCGCCAAACGTCCCGGCAACTGGCGAATGAACTCTTTGCGACAAGCCATATAACCTGCTGAAGGTCCGCCAAAGGAGAGGGAATTGCCGCATGGTTGCGCATCACCAACAACGATGTCGGCACCAAATTCACCAGGAGAGGTCAGCATTCCGAGGCTGATTGGCTCACTGACCACAACAAGCAAAGCTCCCTTGTCATGCGCTTTCTGAGCAAGTTCGGAGATGTCTTCGAGAACGCCAAAATAGTTTGGATACTGCACAACGAGCACGGCGACATCGTCATCCAACTTAAAATTATCGAGACTGGTGGCTCCGTTTGCCGCGGCAGCCGTTTGCCATTCCAATCCGCACGAATCCACATAAGTGTGTGTAACCATGCTGTATTCGGGATTGACAGTGTCGCTGACGACAACTTTCTTGCGACCAGTTAAGCGAGCAGCCATCAAGGCAGCCTCGGCGCACGCTGTCGGTCCGTCATACATAGAAGCGTTGGCTACTTCCATGCCCGTCAAAAGGCAGATAGCGGTCTGAAATTCGTAGATAACTTGCAGGCTGCCCTGGCTCACTTCTGGTTGATAAGGAGTGTAAGCGGTTGAAAATTCTGAGCGCGAGATCACAGCCGGCACGACGGCGGGGACGAATCTTCTATATGATCCACCGCCTAAAAAGGAAGCTGACATCGAAGCGGGTTTATTTTTGGCGGCTAACGCGGAGACGTGCTTGGTAAGCTCAAGTTCACTTAGCCCGGCGCTCAGTTCAAGCGCTTTGGCTCTAACATCTGCCGGAATGTGACTGATCAATTCTTCGAAACTTCGCACCCCGATTGCGTGCAGCATTTCTTCCCGCTCATCTTCGGTGTGTGGCAAATAAGGAAAGCCGGCAAAATTCGTTTCTGTCATCGTGTGCTCGCTACAACCATGAGTGTCGGCGACTGCTTTTCAGTTGAGCAGACCCGGTTATAAGCCAAGCAACTTATGTTGAGTTGAGCAGCACGCCGCATAAACCCAAGGATGCATGGCCATCATTGATAAGTGTAGCCTTTGTTTTTGTTTGCTGATCATGCTTGATTACAACTGTACACACTCATATGGCGCGTTTCAGGCTCCTTAGGCATGATTTGCTCGCCCAATATTTGTTAATGTTTGCCGACAGGTCGGCACATAGTCGAGAATTGAAGCGGAACGAGTTACTCACGGAATTTCTATGGCTTCGAAATTGATTGTCGGTCTCGGCAATATAGGCAATGAATATGCTGGCACTCGGCACAACGCCGGGTTCTCGGTCATTGACGAGCTGGCAGTTGGCGAGCGCAATAGCGCACACGGTGCCGAGTTCAAGAACGTGAAGGAGTTTTCAGCGTACGTTGGCAAGTTGAACATTTCTGGATCAAACGTCATTCTCGCCAAGCCAACAACATATATGAATCTTTCTGGTCGGGCAGTAAATGCCATTCTGCGCTATTTCAAAATCGAGCTAGAAGATCTTCTTGTCGTTCATGACGACGTCGCAATTCCTCTTGGCAGGCTGCGTTTGCAGAAAGCTGGCGGCGCCGGTGGGCAGCATGGAGTCGAGTCAATCATTGAATGTCTAGGCGGTAGCAAGGATTTCAGCCGCTTGAAATTCGGTGTCGGTCCGGATCCCGGTGGCAGCAGGAGAGCTCAATATGTATTGTCGCGAATCCCCGTTGCCGACCAGGAGCTCTATAAAAAGATGGTGCAAAAAGCTGCCGAAGCAATATTTTATTGGACTAATAATGGCATCCAATCTGCTATGAATTCGTACAACTCGATCAACCTTGCGCCACCTCCTTCCGAGGATCCCAAGGGGGAAGAACCGCCCCCTCGAGATCCTGACAAGGACAAGTAGAGCCATCGATCTCAAGAGACTGTACGTGCAGTCTTGACTGTACATTTGTACTTGATGAGAAAAAGTATACATTCGCTTTTCCCACGATGACAAGCGAGATTCTGCCGCTCTGGTAAGCGATGGAAAGCAAGGCGTGGAAAACGATCACGACAATCTGGTTAGTGAAACGTCGCTCAGACTGCCGAAATCGACCGAGCAAGCGTTACGCTTTGTATCAAACAGAGATTGTCTTTCGGGCGAGGGTAGGCATACTGCCATAATTTTGAACGAAAAATCATGGGTAGAAGCGAAATTGCTGCGATGTCAGTAGCCTAAAATTTTCCACATCAGTCCAGGCATTCGCGATTGCGGGGGTGGCTCAAGTTGTCCAACAGTTTAGTAGCAAAATTTTTAAGCAATCAGGAAGGAAGCGCTAGTCGCAACTTTTTCCTGTCAGCGCTTTGGTGGTCGCTATGGGGCATGAGCGCAGGATTGCTTGCCAGTCTGGAATTCTCCATGCCTGATCTTGTTCACAACGTTCCTCAGCTGGCTATGCCGCATTTGCGCATGTTCCACGTCAATGCAGTTGCTATCGGTTGGTTATCGATGGGTTATGTCGGAGCTATGTTTCACATGGTGCCGACGTTGTGCAAAACGAAATTGTGGAGTGAAAGTCTCGGCAACTTCACGATGTGGGCCTGGAACGTCATGATGGTCGGCGCATTCTGCACTCTGATTAACGGCAACACAGAAGGTCGTGAATATGCCGAACTTGGTGCCGTGCTCGACGTGATCGTCATGATCGGCTTGATCGCGGTGGCATGGAATCTTTATATGACGATCGTCAATCGTCGTGTCAAAAAGTTATACGTATCACTTTGGTACTTCCTCGGCTCGTTGTTCTGGTTTCCGCTTGTATACATCATCGGACAGAGAACATTTGTTGCTCTGCCTGGTTTGAACGACGCCATCATCGGCTGGTTCTATGGACACAACATTCTCGGCATGTGGTTCACCACAGTTGGTGTCGGCATGATGTACTTCCTTCTGCCTCGTTTAACCGGCGCACCACTTTACAGTCACGGTTTATCAATGTTGGGATTCTGGGGAATCGCATTGTTCTACGCCCCGACTGGAACGCACCACATTACACAGTCGCCTGTGCCTGAGTGGCTTAAGGCGATTGCCATCATCTCCTCTATCTTCTTGTTGGTTCCGGTATTTACAGTGTTGACCAACTTCTTCATGACCATGAAAGGTAAGTGGGGAATGGTGGTTACCGATCTACCGTTGCGTTTCGCCGTGACATCATCGATGTTCTATCTTGTCACGTGCGTACAAGGTCCGTTCCAAGCGACACGATGGATCAACTGGTATTTGCACTTTACGCAGTGGGTGGTCGGACACGCTCACCTTGCCCTTCTCGGAACGTTCTCCTTTATTCTCACTTCGGCGTTCTATTACTGTATGCCGAGATTGACAGGGCGCCCATGGCACAGTCAAGGGTTGATTCGTGCTCACTATTGGCTCAAGTTCCTCGGCTTTCTGTTGATGATGACATCATTGACGATTGCGGGCTTGGTTCAGTCTGCAGGCTGGCACCATGGTGTACCTGTTGACCAGTGGGTAATCGAACTGGTGCCTTACTGGTTCTTCCGAGCGATAAGTGGAATCATGATCGTCACTGGGCAATTCATCTTCGCCTACAACGTCTACAAGTCGCTGTATACGCCAGTCGTGGTTGTAGCGCCTGTCGCTAAACCCAGGGAGGTCAAAGTCTAATGTACGGCTACCGACTCGGTGCCATTGGTATCGTCATCACATTTTTCACGATCATCTTTTCAACTGTGCTGATGCCCATGGTGCTATTTCAACCTAAACCCTCTGGTCACGGCAATGATTACAGCGTGGAGACTGTGGGCAACTCAGCACGGGGACGACAAATCTACGTTCGCGAAGGTTGTTTTTATTGCCACACTCAATTCACCAGACTACAAGATCGTGGTTACGGACCACTGGTGCATGCAGGCGACTATGTTTACGAAACACCGCACCAACTTGGTACGGCGCGAACTGGTCCCGATTTGACAAATGAAGGTGGAAGATTTCCATCTCAATGGCAAAAGGCCCACCTTGTTGAGCCACGTGCCGTAAAGCCTGGATCGATCATGCCCAGCTTCAGTTATTTATCTGACGTAGATATGAATGATCTGGTGGCATACATTCAAACGCTAGGAAACAAGCGTCTGCCTGAAAAGTTTGTTGAAGCGCCAGATGAGTATCGTGACACCACTGAGACTGGCCGAGCCTTGGCCGCCCGCAAGCACGTTGATACCAATGCTACGGCTAGCTCTAACGCCGGACGTGGTATCTACACTCAGAATTGCGCCTCTTGCCACGGTCTTGAAGGTCGAGGCAACGGACCGAACGCAATCACCTTGGAAAAGAAACCAGCTAACTTCACTCGCCCCTTCTACAAGCAATACGATGACCCGATGTGGTTCTACCGCACCAGCGAAGGCGTGGCTGGTACGAGAATGCCGAGATGGAATCAAATCCTCACTGAAGAACAACGTTGGTACGTGGTTGCTTACCTGAAGACTCTGCAAAAAGATCATGAGGAAACTGTAGACAACTTGGATCAACTGAACAAGATCGAGCAAATCAAACTGCCGGCTTTGACGCACGAAGAGTACGAGCCCCATACCGGAGGCGGAGAATAAAATGTGTCCTAATTGCGTTCTTAATCAAGCCAGCCTGCAAGGCGGCATGTATGTTGCTTTCGGTGTCTGCGGAGTGTTCTTTATCGTGGCTATGGTCGGAATTCTCTGGGCCTTCAAAAATGGTGAATTCGAAGATATGGAAGGCACCAAATTTGACATGATGGATGACGATCTGGAAGGACCAAATGCTATTCGCGCAAAAATGGCGACGGAAAGAGCACGTCTCAAAAATCTGTCTTCAGTAAAAGAGGTAAGCAATGGCTGACGACGCGCAACAGTCTGTTAAAGCGGCAGATCCGCTAAAACCAGCGGCGGCACCTGCCACTGGTGAAGAAGAGCACTACGAAGTAGTTTCGGAATATCGCATTGGCGAAGGTCCGCCTCCTCTGTTTCTGGTTCTCTTATTCCTGTTCATTGTCGGTTGGGCGCTTTTCTCCTGGATTCCCTTCTTCGGATACTAACTACAAATGCGATTACCTTTTCGACTGAAGAATGCATTGAGCTTAATCATCCTGTTGCCAGGGATGGTATTTCTGACGTCATGTTCTAGTCAAGTTGCCGTCAAGAACGACAGCCTTGTTGCGGCAAACCTGACCCGAAAAGCTGACATTGAAATTTATCCAGACGACAGACCTTCTGTGCCTGACGGCAAAGTTTATTGGGGTCAGCAAAATTGTGCGTCTTGCCATGGTGCTACAGGTAGTGGCGGCTCGGCAACAGTAAATTTGGCTGACAAAATCTGGATGCACAAACAAAAACCAATCGATCAATTCATGTTGGTGGCTTATGGCAAACCAGGCACGAATCATCCCGCATTGACCGACAAGTTAACAAAGAGACAAGTTTGGGACCTGGTTTTCTATACAAGATCGCTGGCCGTGCCTGAATTGAATGATGAGCAGATCATGGCAGTTGACCCTGTATTTGGTTCAAACTGCGCAGTCTGTCACGGTAAAAAAGGCAAGGGTGATGGACCGCTCGCTCATGCCTTAGAGCCAGTGCCAGCAAACTTCTCGCAGTTCCGTCGCTTCTACGATCGAAGCGACGACATTCTCTACGATCACATCGCAAATGGCATCAAATGGGAAGGGATGCCTGATTTCCTCGGTAAGGAAGACAAAGCGAAAAACGTAAAATTCGATGAGGAGTACATCTGGAAACTGGTACAGTATGTTCGAAACTTCCATGAAACTAACCTGGCGACATTGCCAGAAGACACTGCGGCCCCGAAAACAGGCGCAACTAGTCCAATTAAGTAAAGAACAAGGGTGAGCACTATGGCTGACGGTACATCAAGAAGATTGTTATTGAAGACGGTGGCAGCAATACCGCTAGCCGCTACTTTCGGATTGTTGGCTTCGCCTTTTTTGCGGTTCCTCCTCCCGACAAGAAAGCCTCTAGACGTGCTCGGTCAGTCTGACCAGCCTATTGCTGAGCCACCGGTGCCAAGTTTCAAGGACACGGATTTCCCGGAACCATGGACTTGCTTGCCGTTCATGTTCAAACAAAGCTATATCGAGTACAACCCAGAAGGCAAAGAAGTTCGCCAGATTCCTGGTTACATCGTCAAATTGCCTACCGGTGACGTGGTCGCTTACAGCCGCATCTGCCCGCATCTTGGTTGCATCTTCAACTTCGTCAAAGACCCAGCCGAGTGTGCCAAGGGTTACAACTTCACGCCGACCTATCCAGTATTTGCCTGTCCATGTCACTTGAGCGTTTACGACATCGCTAATGGCGGCAAGGTGGTGAGCGGTCCAGCGCCAAGACCACCACGCAGCTTTGAAGTGAAGAAAGTGGGCGAAGAGTATCAAGTTCTGACTTTGGAGGCCGGGGGAATTGCCTAGGACATCTGCGGACAATGGTCTGATGGGCTTAGTCACCGCTACCGGCGACTATCTCAAAACGCGTATTAACAACATCGATATATTCGATGAGCACTATCAAAAGGTCGAAGCGCAAACGAATCCCTTCTATGCGCTTGGACCAATCTTCTATCTGGTCTGGTTCATAGTTATGTTGACCGGATTGATCTTGATGATCTGGTACGTGCCAACAAAACCGGAAGCTTTTGATTCCATCTTCAGAATTCAAACTGAGATTCCTTTCGGTGGACTGATGCGCGGTATGCACAAATACGGCGCTGATGCGATGATCATCGCTGCCACCCTGCGCCTCTATCGCATGTTTATTGCCGCTGATTACAAGCCGGGCAAAGAGTTCAATATTGCCCTTGGTTTGATAGCGCTTCTGCTTTCAATGTATTCAGGTCTGACAGGCTATCTGTTGATTTGGAATCAGCGCGCATTTTGGGCGACCAAGGTGTTTGCTACATTCCCGACTTACATGGATCAATTTCCTGTCATGGGTGACTTTTACCAGCCTCTGGTGAAGTCTCTTCACCTTGGTTGGAATACAGCAGAAGTATTGCTTGGTGGTGGTGCTGCGATCACGCAAGAGACGATTACTCGATTCTTCTCTTTGCACCTCGCTTTCTCTCTGATACCACTTATCTTTGTTGAGCTCTATTTCTACAAGAACGCTTACAAGCGTGTGCCGCTCAATTGGACCAAGCGCATCATCATCACTATGATGTTGGTCATCGTGTCCATAATTCTTCCTGCTGCTCAAGGACGTCGCTCAGATCCAGACGTGACACCATTGCCGATTTTGTCAGACTGGTACTTCCTTGGCTTATATCAAATGTATAAGTATCTCGAGCCGGTTGTAGCTACGGAAATCACGCTAGTGATCCCAATTTCAGTCATTTTGCTGCCGTTTATCGACGTCTGGGTGACTGGGCCGGAAAAGGACATTTCAAAACGACCCTTGATCTTCATGGTCACATTGATGGGCTTTCTCAACTGGATCGCTTTCTCGTATCTGATCATCGTCAATATTGCCAACATTCACAC
>PLZS01000104.1 GCA_003153555.1 Candidatus Melainabacteria bacterium
TTGGTCTGGACAATGCCGAAGTGCTGTTATCCGGTGGCGCACCATTACCGACCTCGTTGGCAGGCGAATTCAAAACTCGCTTCGGTAAGATGATCAACAACGGTTATGGTTCAACGGAATCCAAAATTATTTCGCTAAATTTGAACGGTCCATCCGAAAGCGTCGGCAGAAGTATTCCAACTGCGCGAATAGAAATAGTCAACGAAAAGAACGAAGTCTTACCCGAAGGCGAGCACGGAGAAATCAGAATATCCGGGCCAATGCTGATGAAAGGCTACTTGAATGATCAAGAAGCCACTGACAAAGTACTCAAAGGTGACAGCTATTACACCGGCGATATGGGTCATATGGAAGACGGTTACTTGTTCATTTCCGGTCGTACAAAAGAAATGATCATTGTCGCCGGCAACAAAGTATTTCCCTCCGAAGTTGAAGATGTGCTGCTCAAAGAGCCAATGGTCAAAGAAGTTGCAGTGCTTGGATTGCCGCACAAACAACTCGGTCAAATCGTCAAAGCAATTATCGTGATTTCAGATGAAGCGTTGAGCCGCAAACTGGAAGGCACAGATGAAGAGAAGAAAGAAGCGCGCCAACAGCTGATCGCGCAAATGAAAGAATATTGCAAACAGAATTTGAAACGCGAACTGCGTCCGATGGATTGGGATTTCCTTCCAGCCAAAAAAACTTTGCCAAAAACTGCGATCGGCAAAATCGACAAAATGCAACTGGTTGATGCCTAAAGAATGACAGCGCTAGTCCACGATGCCCTTTATGTCTGTCACAGTTGGGCTATCTGGATTTTTACCCAGTTTGAAACTAAGAGTTGGTGACACCGAAAGTTTTGGACCACCAAAGTCATGCTCGGTGACTCCATTATTGCGTCTTACTGTAAACGTATCTCCGTTCCTGTCGATGCCAGTGAGACCCTTGAGCATCTCTTGTAGTTTGGTGCGAATTCCCTCATCGGGAAGACCTGACAGCAGCATGCTGGCGTCTTTATTCTGAAGCGCCGTCTTTGAATCCGCTAAAGTTTTGACCATACCTTTGAGGAAATCCGCATTCATTCCAGGCAGACGGACTTCGCAAAGTTGGCGTGTCGCCACTTAGAGACAACTGTTTGAGGTTTTGGCTAAGGGATCTTCCTTCTGAAATTTTTCTATCTCCCGAGCATTACGAGACTCGGGAGTATCAGCCACGACTTGTAAGCGATTTTCATTTGGTTTTGCGAACGAGCCGTAATCTACCGGCTTGAAATCAAATGATTTCAAATCCAGTTTGAAATCATTTTTTTCTTTCTGAGGGTGGCAACTCGCGCACACTCCTGGATTGGTGTAGAGTCGAATCTTGGAATTATCAAATGCCGGTTCTGGTTTGGGCTTGGCGTTAGCTTCATCGAGAAGTTTTGCCCAGACAGCCAAGTCTCTATGACCAGCTAGTGGCGCTTTTGCATCGCCAGTATTTGTAGGTATATCAGCCATTTTAAAAGCCTTAGAATCAGGATGACCATCAGCTCCTATTCCTCTGGTTGAGCGCTTTTATGTAGTTCTGATATTTGAGGTCGAAAGCAGCAACGTCTTTTGTTTTAAATTTGCGCATAGATAAGTCCACACTCAGTGTGAGAGCTTTGTTTTCGACTGCAGTGGTCTTATCGATCTGAAGTTTTGCGAGCTCGCGCTGGAAGCGCATCAGTTCATCAAAAATGTCTGTCTCTATCAGTTTGGGGCTCTTAGCTAGCTGGTTCAAAATTCGTTGATACGTTTTTATTGCGAGGTCGAAATTGCCTTCCTTTATATAGATATCCTCAAGTCCACCCAAGGCGATCGTCAAAGGTGGTGCCTCTGGAATCAAAAACTGTTTGTATGGACCGATCACTCGCAGGCGCAGACCCAACAAGTTAGGATTGTCTTCAATCACTTGAACCGACTTAGCTGCCCACATTTCAGACTCCGGCAATTTGGATTGAAACATCAGACAATTCGATAGAGCGGAGTAGACATACACCAACAGAGCTTGATTATCTTCATTCTTGGGATCAAGTTCAGAGATGGCTTGGCGCAATTCTGTTTCTGCATCGACAAACTTTTGGTCATGCATTAGACTGCCGGCGAGAAGAAACCGCGCAATCGCAATTCGGTCAGGACCGGCATAATTGACAGAGATGCGAAACCACTTTTGTGCGCCCTTGGCGTCGCCTGAAGTGTTCAATTCCATGCCACGGTGAAATCCGACCAGGAAATTCAAATCATTGAAAAAGACAGTGATGGTGCAAAGAAGAATGACACAAACGACAAGTAGACTCAGTTTGCCTACTTTAAGAGTAGTAGTCCACCCTTCATCGAGTGTATCGCTTAGCTTTTCACCCAAAGGCAGTTGCTTTAAATCCGCACCACGATTGGTGGCTACCTGGCGGGAGACACCATAGAGAAACGAACTAATTAGAAACTGCAGGAAACTGACTAAAGCTGCGAGCAAAGTTGCCCAAAGTGGAATGCGATCCCATTCACCGTCGATGGTGCCAAGTGCTAGCCAAACGACAATTAGACCCACATCGATGGTCACCGTGCCGATCAACATCATCGAAGCGGCAATTTTAAGGAGCCAGACTATAGTGTGCATAATGCCGGCCGTTCAGTGACACAGACCAGAGGAGCTACGGGAGTTAGATGACTGCGGTCTCGCGATAAGCGCCCCATACTTCGCGCATGGCATCGCAGATTTCACCCATTGTTGTGTAAGCTTTTACGCTCTCTAAAATCAAAGGGAATGAATTTTCACCTGAACGCAATGCCCTCTTCAGTGTCTCAAGTGACTTCGCAACCTCTTCACTATTCCTGCGTGCTTTCAAACTCTTGAGTCTCTCAGTCTGCCTAACTTCGTATTCAGGACCGATCTTCAGAATCTCGATTTTGGCACCGTTTGCCTGTTCCGTAAATGCATTCAAACCTACGAAAACTCGCTCGCCTGTATCCAATTTTTGTTGGAAGCGATATGCAGAATCCGCGATTTCTTTCATGAAGAAGCCTGACTCGATACCAGCGATGACACCGCCTACTTCTTCAATCTGTTTGAAATACTCGTTGGCGCCTTTCTCCATTTCGTCCGTAAGCCACTCGATATAATACGAACCGGCTAGTGGGTCAACAACATTAGCCACACCGGTTTCATGGGCGATGATTTGCTGCGTACGCAAAGCGATATGGGCTGCTTTCTCAGTGGGCAAGCCTAAGACTTCGTCCATCGAGTTTGTATGCAATGATTGAGTGCCGCCAAGAACGCCAGCAAGAGCCTCGATCGCCGTCCGGATGATGTTGTTCTCTGGTTGCGGTGCCGTTAAGCTACAACCAGCTGTCTGCGTATGAAAGCGCAGTTTCAACGAACGTTCATCTTTGGCGCCGTAATGATCGCGCATGCGCTTCGCCCAAATACGTCTTGCTGCCCGATACTTGGCAATTTCTTCAAAAAAGTCGATGTGTGCATTGAAGAAAAATGACAAACGCGGAACGAAATCATCAAGCTCCAAGCCCGCTTCCAGACCCGCATCCACGTAAGCAAATCCATCTGCCAGTGTAAAGGCGAGTTCTTGAACAGCCGTGGCACCAGCCTCACGAATGTGATAACCGCTGACCGAGATCGTGTTCCATCGCGGCACTTCTTTAGTGCAAAAAACCATCATGTCCTGAATTAACTTCAGTCCCTGACGTGGTGGAACGAGGTAAGTTTTTTGAGCAATGTATTCTTTGAAAATATCATTTTGCAGAGTGCCATTCAGCTTCTTGAGGTCGATGCCTCGTTTCTGAGCGTTGGCAAGGAACATGCAAAAAATAACGACAGCCGGTCCGTTGATCGTCATTGAGGTAGAAATTTCGTCTAACGGAATGTCGCGATAGAGAATTTCTACGTCTTCCAAACTGTCAATCGCGACACCGCAGACGCCTACTTCGCCCAGCGATTTTGGATGATCAGAATCGTAGCCCATTAAAGTGGGCAGATCGAAAGCGGTCGACAATCCAGTTTGTCCCTGGCTTAGCAAATATTTAAAGCGAGCATTGGTTTCTTCCGGACCGCCGTAACCAGCGAATTGCCGCATGGTCCACAGCTTGCCAAGATACATATTGTGGTGAATACCGCGTGTGTACGGGAACTGACCCGGGTCAGCCAAATCGCGTTGATAATTCCAATTCTTCAAGTCTTCAGGAGTATAGACAGGCTTAAGCTGCAGCCCAGACAGCGTCTCGATTACTCGCTTAGCGTTCTTCTCGCCTTTTGGTTTGGACAATTCTTTAACCATTACAGCTCCATAAAACTTGGGACGATAAGCCGAGCGGCTTGGCTGCTCAGGCTATCCTAGGATAACTCAATTCCGATTAGCGAAGCAGATGAGACGAGCAGCTTTGCGGCATAGTCCATCGTCGGATATGATCTCCATTCGCCAGTCTACAACACAGATGTATTACTGTAATGTTTTCATAAGGCGAGAAGCATGAGTCGGAAGCGAAGCGGAGTTGGAGCAGCCTGCTCGCAGAGACCCGTCCGGTGCATGAGCCTACCAGAACAAAGCCACCCCTCGAACAACAGGAGCTTCGTCATGACATCAGCCACGGCAGCCACAGGTGCAGATTTGCTGCGCAGGATTCTCGCTAGCGATAAGCCTATCCCTGTTCAGGCTCCGCACGGAACTGATTTGAATACCAAAGGATGGGTTCAAGAAGCTGCCCTGCGCATGTTGTTGAACAATCTCGACCCTGAAGTTGCTGAACGGCCCCAAGACCTGGTGGTCTATGGCGGTTCTGGCAAAGCCGCGCGCAATTGGGATTGCTTTAAGGGAATAGTCAAATCGTTAATTGGACTAGAGTCTGATGAAACTCTCTTGGTTCAGTCAGGTAAGCCTGTCGGGATTTTCAAAAGTCATTCAGACGCGCCTCGAGTTTTGATTGCCAACTCTAACCTAGTTGGTGCCTGGGCCAATTGGGACCATTTTAGAGAACTCGATCGCAAGGGTTTGATCATGTTCGGTCAGATGACTGCGGGTTCGTGGATTTATATCGGCACGCAGGGAATTTTGCAGGGCACGTTCGAGACATTTGCGGCACTCGCGCGCAAACACTTTGGCGAATCTTTGCAGGGACGCATCGTTTTGACAAGTGGACTTGGTGGCATGGGAGGCGCTCAGCCATTGTCGATCACGATGAATGGTGGAGTGGCACTGTGCGTGGAAGTTGATCCAATTCGCATTCAACGACGTCTAGAAACGAGATATTGCGATGTTAAAGCTGATTCGCTCGAGCATGCAATTAAGTTGGCTGAAGACGCCAAACAAAAGGGTGAGGCGATCTCCATTGCCATTCTCGGCAATGCCGCAGAAATACTGCCTTCAATGTTGAAATCTGGATTTAAGCCAGACGTTGTCACCGATCAAACATCGGCTCACGATCCACTGAACGGCTACATCCCAGTAACGATGAGCCTGGAGCAGGCAGCAGAGTTACGTGCTGCTAATCCAGCCAAGTATTTGGAGCTGGCCAACAAGTCGATTGTCACTCACGTTGAAACGATGCTTGCCTTCCAAAAACAAGGCTCTATTGTTTTCGACTACGGTAATAACATCAGACAAGTGGCGCGCGACAACGGCGTTAAGGATGCCTTTAACTTCCCAGGATTTGTACCCGCTTACATTCGACCACTTTTCTGTGAAGGTAAAGGACCTTTCCGGTGGGCGGCGCTCTCTGGAGATCCAGCGGACATAGCAGTTTTGGATGAAGCGATACTGACAAATTTTAAAGAGGACAAACATCTTTGTCGCTGGATCGAAATGGCTTCCAAGAAAGTGGCCTTCCAAGGACTGCCTGCTCGAATATGCTGGTTGGGTTATGGGGACCGCGCCAAGATGGGGTTGATCATGAACCAACTTGTGGCCGAGAAAAAGCTCAAGGCGCCCATCGTGATCGGGCGAGACCATTTGGATTCTGGATCTGTTGCTTCTCCAAACAGAGAAACTGAGAACATGAAGGATGGCTCGGACGCTGTAGCCGACTGGGTATACCTGAACGCAATGATTAATGCCGTCGGTGGTGCCAGTTGGGTTTCTTTACATCATGGTGGAGGGGTGGGAATGGGTTATTCGCTCCACGCAGGTCAAGTGATAGTGGCAGACGGCACCGAATCCGCCACCATCCGCTTGCAAAGAGTGCTGACAACCGACCCCGGTATGGGCGTGATTCGACATGTCGATGCAGGTTATGATGAAGCGATAGACTTTGCACGAAAATCAGGAATTCGTATTCCCATGTCAGAAGTCTGATCAGGCGCGATTCTAGAGGTTTGTGATTATGACGGGCATCAGTATGGATGAGAGACGTGAGCTCCTCCGATCGATCAAAGATGCCGACGAAAATTACAACAAGGGAATGTACGCTCTTGCTGAACCAGCTTACCGAAAAGGTGTTGAGGTTTTAGGCGACGGCTCTCCCGAAATAAGCGGCTGCTTGAAAAACCTCGCCCATATATGCCTAGAGCGAAAGGACTATGGTGAAGCGTTAAAGCTCGAAATCCATCTCCTGATTCTCAACGAAGAGCGCTTCGGCGAAGATCATCCTAAAACAATTGCACTGATGGACGAGATCGCCGGGCTGTACGAAAAGTTGGGGCGAACGGATGAGTCGAGAGATATGTACGAACGTGCTCGAAAATCCAGCGAGCGATCATTGTGGGCCGATCAGGAACATGAACCAGAGCCGGCTGAAGGTGTGCCAAATCCAGCTCAGATCGCTGAAGAGCTTGACTTAGACTATCAGTATTCCGAAACGGCAAAAATGGCTCTGGAAAACGGTTTACCGAAGCCCGGAGAAGTTGCCTATGAATTTGGTCAAGAGCCTGCGGCTAACAAGAAGCGAGACCTCTCGGAAGAAACGATGAAGCTGCCCAAAGTTGTAGATCCTGTGCCGCCAGTCAAGGATCCGCAATTGGAAACTCTGATTCTGAACAGGTTAGACCTGGTGCCCCCCAAAGTTGACGAAGGCGGCAACAGTCAAAGTGATACCGAGCAAAGTGATACCGAGCATAGTGCCGACCAGGCAGCTAGTGAAACACCAGCGGAGACGCCAGGAGAGCCAACAACATCATCATCAGCCGAAACCACGCAGGCCGAACCGCCAACAATTTTGACAATTCCTCAGCCGAAAATTTCCGCCCCTGAGACCTCAACTTCACCGTCCACGATTAGGGGTGACAAGGGTGATCGCAAGAAGTCTGATGAAATTCTCGCCAAAATCGTGCTGGGCGGATCACTCAAGCAGCAAGCCAAGGAAAAGGCCTCGCCAGATCCTGCCCAGGTGGTAAACAAGAGCTCATTGCAAGAACGACTAGAGATGGAGCGTCAGGAAGCTGCTCGGGCAGCAAAGCTGGCCGCTCAAAACAGAAAGGGATTTGAAGCAAAACTTTTCAAGTCAGACAAACAGCGGAACCTGATTTTAGGAACTCTTCTAGGCTGCTTTTGGGTATTGCTGTTAGGCAGCGTGTTCACCAGTCACAACAACACACAAGAGGACTATAGGTCAATTCCGCATCGCTATCGCACCGCAGATGGTGAGAAGTTATTTTTCCTACCCTCAGCCAACGAATGCGAGTTCGTAGCCGGGTCGGAAACCGCGAGAATGCCCTACTTCCAGAATCACGGTGATTTGCCCGATACATTTCGCGTCATGTTCGGACCTTTGCTGCATCATCAATACTGGTTGACCAAAATCAAAAATGGCATCATTGACGATCAAGGCTCGACGCTTTATACAGAGGCAAGTCCTGAGCTGCAGGTTGCCGATTTCGCTGAGGAAATTGGTCGGGCTGCGCAGTTAACATATCTACGGCAGCATCATTACCCTAAAAAGCTGGAAGATCTTGATACCAGCAAGCGTGCCTATCACAATCCATTTACAGGGCAGGCTGATCACCCAAGCATTCAGACAGTTGTGCTGGGAAAGAAGACCCAGTCTGATGACGGGCAGCAGCGAAAAAGACTCTACGACATCGCAGTCAACGGAGGACGTTGGCCGCACGAGCCAAAGCGTCATCAAGGCGAGATCAGCTGCTACTCTGCGGTTATCCACACTAAAAAGGGTGACCTGAATACATTCTACATTCGTTGTTATGACCGAGATGTAAAACCTCTTGGTGGCAGCCAACCTAATAGTGCATTTGCCGTAGTCCTTGAGAACGGTGTTGTCAAAGCCTCACCAAGACCACATCTTGCCTTCTCTGGAAAATCATTTCTTCGTGCCAGACGCGCATGGTTGATGAATGAAATCAACCCTTCCATGCTTTTCATCCTCAAATACGGAGCGGCGATCGTCTTTATGCTGCTAGCAGCCGCGGCTTGGGTTTTATCGGCCAGCCGCAAGACCAAGAAGGCAAGCTTGATCCTGAAAGTGATTATGTTTAGCAGCGTTTTAATAGCGGCCGTGTACCTTTTGGCGGATCTGATTCTTTAGGCACCAGCCATGGTGTATCGAAGAAATGAAAGTAGCGCGTCCATTTCGTGGCGGGTCTGGAAACCCGCGCTCCATTCCGTGGTTGCCCCTTGCCACCAAAGAAGGTGGCAAAGAAATATTAAAAAATGCACCATAATGACAGATCTTATATATAATCTGTTTATCTGATGGTTCGTATTTGGTGGCAGATCAATGGGCAGGTTAGTTCAAAAATTTGGTGGCGCTACGGTTGCTGATCTAAGTCGCATACGCAAAGCCGCTGAAATAGCTGTTAAACAAGCCTCCGAAGGGCATGAAGTGGTAGCAGTGGTATCAGCGATGGGGCGCTCAAGCGACCACCTGAAATCGTTAGCTAACGAACTGACTGATCAGCCCAATGCTCGAGAATTAGATATGTTGCTGGCCACAGGGGAGCAAGTCTCTGGCGCTTTGATGTCTATGGCCATCCAGTCATTGGGATGGCAAGCCCGATCATTTACAGGTTCACAAGCCGGCATCGTCACAGAGCATAGGCATGGCATGGCGGGCATTCGAGACGTTCACCCAGAAGCGATCGAAGCCTGTTTAGCCAGGGGCGAAATAGCTGTAGTCGCAGGCTTCCAAGGCATCACTGACAATTACGAAATCACAACTTTGGGTCCGGGTGGATCTGATACAACCGCGGTAGCCCTAACTGCTGCGCTTGCTGCAGAACGGTGCGACATTTACAGCGACGTGCGGGGAGTCTTCACCGCTGATCCGCACATCGTCTCCAATGCGCGATGTTTGCCTGCATTGAGCTATGAGGAAATGCTTGAAATTACTTCTTCTGGAACAGACTTATTAAGTCCCAGCTCGCTTGAACTTGCACTCGATACTCATATTCCGATCAGAGTTCGAGCCAGCCACAGACCTGAGGACCTTGGCACATTGATTACCCATAAGTGGGTGGCACCTGATTACGCCATTTGTGCAGTTGCCGTCGATCGCAATCACGCTTCGCTTACTCTAACCACCACCACCCCCGGTGCGCAGACGCTAGAAGGCGTCTCGAATCTTTTCACGCGACTGCAAGAACTAAATATCTCCACCGATATGATGATGTTGCTCGCCCGAGAAGACGAGCCATCTCAAGAATTGGCTTTAACTGTCGATCGCAGAGCCATTGCACGCGTTAAGACAATTATCGAATCACTCTCAGAAAGCTTGGGGCAACCCAAGGTAACATTTGATACCACGAGCGCCAGAATTTCAGTAATCGGCAGACACTTGACTTCTCGCACCGACATCGTAGCTGGTGTTTTCGAAACCTTGCACGCAGCATCCATTCCGGTGCAACTTGTAGCAACAAGCGATATGCGAGTGACTGTACTTCTGCCGAATCACCACGCCGGCGAGGCCGTCAGGTTGATTCACAATCGGTTCAAGCTCGCCGACGGTACGTTTGCCGGCCTTTAATTAGTACTCAATTTGCTTCGGCGGACGTCTCGAACGACACTTTTCAGGAGTCGTCGCGTATAGTATTAACGTAGTTTCTGAGAGATAGGCGAATGGCCCCAAATTTTGACAACCTGGTTAACAAAGGCAAGGGCTTCTTAAAGCAAGCTGCTGATCAAACCACACGAATTGCGAAAATCGGCAAGCTCAATACGAACGTCATGACCCTGCGATCCGAAAAGGGCAGGCATCTTCAAACAATCGGCGTCAGAGCATATACCCTGTTCACCGAAAACAACAAAATTGATGGCACAGTTTTGCAAGAGAAAGTGAGAGACGAGATCGCTCAAATCGAGCGCATAGAAAGTCGCGTTCGTGAAATTGAAAACGAAATTGCTGATCTACGCGCCAGCACTCAGAGTGTTGATGTCACCGACGTCACAGAAGAAGAAGACGAACACGAGAAGCCTAAACATGATTGAAAAGAGTTTTTGGTCCCAAGCTGTTTTGCTAACCGGCTTGGTTTTGCTGTGCAGTTTGCCAGCTCTAGCAGATGCAATTTCTCCAGCCATCACAGGTGATGGTAAGCAATATTCGAAAGACGTGGCGAATACCGCCTATTTTGGCACCGGCATCTCAGGTAGACTGACCGAGGCATCGAATCTCCGTTTCGAGGGAGAACAGGAAACTGCCGCGGCAAACTATGACATTGCAATAAAAAAACTGGCTAAGGCTGTTCAATTGGATCCAGCCGATCCAACCGGGCATATCCTCTATGCTCGAGCGATTTCTGCCAAAGTAAGATCATCCAGATCGCCTGATCCTACTTTGCTTGCGCTAGGAATACAGGAGTGGAAATTGATCTGGCACCACGATGCAGATTTGTTGGAACAGGTTGAAGGTAGGAGAGAGACAAGATCTTTGTCCAACCTTGCTAAAGCGATTGCTAAACAGCAAAAAGAGCACGGAGTTGAGTCGCAAGTGGCGACAAAAGACTCTCCTAAAAAATTGTAGATGGACTTGATTGCGTTATCACTGAAGCGATGAAGCTTCTTGGCGAATATCTTTGACGTATGCAATTACGTAGAGATGCCGGCAGGATGCCGGCGCTCCCAGGTTCGATGCCGATGCCGGCATGGATGCCGGCGCTCCCAGAAAATCTAACGCTTAGATGGGATTTTGGTCTCGGATGTCTTTTTGCTGTTCACAGGTGTGAGCCACTTGTGATACTTCACGTTTTCACCGCGGCAAATTGAGATATATGCGTCCTTGATTTGATTGGAAATGGCGCCTGCACGTCCATCGCCGATTGGCCGCTTATCCACTTCGATAATTGGGGCAATTTGTGCACCGGTGCCGCAGAAAAAAAGTTCATCGGCAGTGTACAACTCGCTTCGATCGACAGTTCGAGAAACCGTTTTAAGCCCAAGTTCTGCTTCGGCAAACTCCATGATGCTACCGCGGGTGATGCCCTCTAAAATGTTTTCGGTGGTCGGCGTCGTGATCAACTGTCCCCGCTTGACCATGAAAAGATTCATGGCACTTCCTTCTGAGACATGTCCATTTTCAGAAAGAACGATACACTCATCAAACCCGGCCATCACAGCGTCCGTCTTGGCCAGAGCAGTGTTTGCATAAGCTCCTACTATCTTCGCGCGCGCCGGAATCGCGTTATCTTCCACACGCCGCCAACTTGAAACTTGAACTTTCAAACCTTCGGCACCATGGAAATAATCTCCGAAGGGCACAGTGAACATGCAAATGTCACTTGGGTTGTTGTCTAGACTTGGGCCGACTCTGTGAACAGTTTTATAGGCAGCAGGACGAACGTAAGTGTCGGTTCTAGGAGCGTTTCGACGCAGCAGCTCTACAGTAATTTTGCATAGCTCATCGACTGAATATTTGGTTTCCAAATACATGATCTTCACGCTGTCTGCCATGCGTTCAAAATGTTCACGAAGACGAAAAACGTAAAGCTCTTCTTCCTTCTCATTCCAGTAGGCGCGGATTCCTTCAAATACAGCGGTTCCGTACATGAAAGAATGATTCATGATATTGATGTTGGCTTCTTCAATCGGCACAAAGTTTCCTTTGAAAAAGGCCAACGTCTTCTTTTCAGTTTCCATTTTTCCTCTCACCCATTCGCGATTTGTATGCTTGTCTTCAGTTCAACTAACCCGGCTTCTTGCTTTCACAGAAGCGGATTCGATCGACAACGGCTTGCCTCTGACCGGCATCTGGTTTAAGCTCCAAAAACTTGCTAAAAGCTTTCGAGGCGTTATCCCACTCCTGGTCGCCTTCGCACACAGTACCTAATTCATAGAAGGCATCAGCCAAAGTCGGTTCCAGTTCTGTGGCGGTGCGATATTCAACTTTCGCTTCGCTGAACTTGCTCAGTCGCTTCAAACACTTGCCAATTCCCAGGTGGCACGCCCCAGAGGATGGATACTTGAGGGACTGTTTGCGAAAGAACGCCAGCGCTTGTTCGGTATTACCCATGGTGAGTTGATTGTATCCACTGCTCAATGTTTTTTCCCAATCTGGCGGCTGTTTGGCGGCAAAAGAAGGCAGGCTTAGGAAGCCTGCCACTATGAATGTGATTGAGATTAAGAGTGAGCTGCGGAGTTTTGGATTAAATGCAAAAATCATTTTCTTTATCCTTTCCGCTCCGTTTTCCTATTTTGTCTTCTTGGGTGAGAGCACTGTTCCCGTCGCGCTTATTGAGCGGGTCGGGGAGTCATTTCCAGGCACCGGTTGAACTACAACAGCCGAAACATCAGTTGTCACCTTGGTGACATTGTCACCAACTTTGACACCAGAACCTTTGGTGATATTGCCAGTAGCATTATCCGTTTCGACTTGGCTTAGCTTGATGATCGCGATCGTGTTGACCAATTCTTTCAAGACTTTTCCACTAGATGGATCTTTGATCGTCTTGTAAGCACGTTGCACTTGCAAGTTGTCACCAGTGGCTAAACCATTGTTTTTGCCCAGATTGACGACTACTTGGGTGCCGGTTACATCAGCGATTTTTCCTTGCACATTAGCAGCGGCAAGTGATTGATTGTCCGGAATTTTTGCAGCAAGTGCGTCTAACTGCGCTCCTAAACCGTCGACAGCCTGCAGCGTCGCTTCTCCGGCAATCGAACTGGCAAATCCAGAAGAGCCCATATCGAATCCAGCTCCGCCACCAAACAATGACACGCCTTTGCGTAGTGATTCACCAGTGCCGTGCACAGCACCTAAAATTTCTCCGGTAGCTACATCAATGATGCGGGCATCAATAGCCACTTTGACAGTGCTTTTGTGGCTGCTTGCGCCGCCGAACATGCCGAGATATCCACCGTAAGGAACGTAGCCTAACGCACCAACTGCGCCACTTGCACTAACAGTTTTGTTTTCAAAACCAAATTGCGTGACTGTGCCGACGACCATTGCGTCAATACTCAATAACTTACCGATTTTGACAGCAGTTGCTGGATCGGCTCGGTCGCTGACCGAGAAATTTTGTTCTTTCAAAATCGAATCGAGCATTTGTCGATCAACTACTGAATAAGTGCCGTCGTTGACGAGTTTGGTGATCAGCAGACTGACTATGCCTTTACCAACATCGTACGTACCAACTTCGCCACCCTGAACGGCGCCGTACTCAAACGGCATAATAGCAATGCGTCTTTTCGCACCAGCCATAGCCATCTGCGGCAATATCAAGTTCACAACGAAAAGAAGTGCGATTAGCATTGCACTGGTCTTACGCGCTTTCATTTTATGTTCTCTCCTACCAAGATTGGAATTGGTTTCCTTCTGCCGTATATACGGCTAAAACGCAGGCACTAGCCTAAAAGTCTACCGGATTCGCTAGCGCCGGCGAAACCCCTTTTAATTAAGCCTGCGACTGGCACAGCCTTTAAGATTAATTTCTCGCTAATGTGCGGCGGGCTTACGATGCGTAGAAGGAGGCGCTGGTTTGGCGTCCCGCTGATTTTCGAGCTTACGTGTCAAAGCAACTACAGCCTTAAAATGAGGCGTCTCCGGGCTGATCGGTCGTAACAAAGCGATAGCTTCGTCGTATTTGCCGTGTTGCCCGAGAACGGTAGCTTTGATCATGCGTTCGCGTGTCTCCATCTCAATCTCGATCGCTTGTTGAATCGGACCAACAGCGCGGTCACTCAATCCCGAAATCACGTCTTGAACAGCGTTATCGACTAGTTTCTTGTTAAGTTGAGCTCCCGGAGTCAACGAAAAGTCTTGATTGTATTTTTGCAGGGAAACTGTGCTGATCACGTGACCCTCTGTCGTTTTGGTAGTGACAGTACCGTTGTAGCGAATTTGGCCGCTGGCCTGATCCAAGTTCTCTTTAATATTGCAGACTACATACCAGTCCGGGTTGACAGTGCTCAAGGCGACGTCTTGATTGTTTTGCAGTTGGCCGTTGATGCGATCGACAACTTCTTGCTCTTGTCCACTGCCTCCACCTGGCACGACCGCGATCCTGACCGGAGGCGCCTCCGCCAATGCTGGTTTGACAAGTGTCAGGACTACAAAGCTAAGTCCGATGCACCATAAGAAAATCCTTTTAGATCCCGACCAAGTAAAAGCCATCGCTACAACCTCCGATGTTGTTTGAGGATAGTCTATCCGAGGAGGGCCTATGCACACTAGTGGGGTCTATCCGAGGAGGGCCTATGCAGCAAGCTGCTCGGCTCCTGTAGCCAAGCTGCACCGCTGCTTGCGGCCCGACTCATGCTTGTCCTGCAAGATCCATAGCCTGATTGGCTAAACGATCCGCGTCTTTATTGTATGCACGTCTGACATGAACAATTTTGAATTCCGAAAATCTCGTTGCAAGCGTGTCCGCTTTGCGAAACAAGGTTTGCAGATTCTCGTTCTTGACTTTATAAACGCCGATCATCTGCTTGACGATAAGCTCAGAGTCCATGCGCACTTCCACACGTCTGTAGCCCATTTCAAGAGCCTTCTCAAGACCAATTAACAGACCGGTGTATTCAGCCACGTTATTAGTGGCCACTCCGATAAATTTGCTTAATTGAGCAACAATCTGTCCATCAACGGTAAGATATGCGCCAGCTCCAGCCGGACCTGGATTGCCCCTGGAGCCGCCATCGGCATATATCACAAGCAGACCGTCCGCCAACCAACTCTCCTTGTCCACGCGGGACTTGAGCGAATTATGCTTCCGTTAATGTTTCAAACACACAACAAAGTGAACGCTTTTGATCTTAACCGGATTTCTCCGCGAGAGCTCGTTTCAATTGAGTGAAGGCGTCGGCGATCTTAGAGGGGTCTTTGCCACCTGCTTGTGCCACCTGTGGCTTGCCACCACCACCGCCGCCGCAAACAGCCGCAAAATCCTTAACTAAATTGCCAGCGCTGATTCCATCTTTAACCAAAGTGTCAGCCACGCCTGCCGCGATTGAAACTTTGTCTGGACCCGAGGAAGAAGCGAGCAAAACGACCGTAGCATTGCTTTGATTACGCATTTTCTCCACGGCACTCTTCAGTCCCTCAGGCGACATGCCCTGTAATTCGCCGGCAATCAAATCGATGCGACCGAGCCTTTCCGGGCGCAGAGTAGAAACACGCATGAAGGCAAGTTCTTCTTCTCTTGCTTGCAACGCTTTATCTTTTTGTTTGAGTTGATCTTGCAAACGCTCGATCTGATTGGCTAAATCCGCAGGCTTGACACGCAGGATACCTGACGCATCTGTAAGCAGCGACATGCTCTGGGCAATGTGATTCCATGCCGTTGGACCAGCGAGTGCTTCTACCCGGCGCACACCAGAGGCGATACTACCTTCGGAGATGATTTTAATCGGTCCAATTTCACCGGTGTTAGAAACGTGAGTGCCACCACAAAATTCGAGGCTGACATCTCCCATTTTTAGAACTCGAACAATATCGCCGTACTTCTCACCGAACATGGCAACTGCACCGGTTCTCTTCGCCTCATCGATCGGCATCTCTTCGGTGGTGACAGGAAGATTCAAACGCACCCATTCGTTCATTGTCGATTCAATTTTTTTCAATTCAGCTGGAGTCGGTTGGCGCTCAAACGAGAAGTCGAAACGCATCGTTTGTGGACCAACCTGCGAACCAGCCTGGGCCACGTGCTTACCGAGCAGTTGCCTGATCGCGGAGTGGAAAATATGAGCGGCGCTATGGTGCAACATTGTTGCAGTTCGGCGCTCACGATCAACTGAGGTTGTCAGCTCTTGTCCCGGCTCCAACAATCCCGATAAGGCACGAACCTTGTGGACATGCAATCCTTCGTGTTTTCTGGTATCCAAGACATTTAAGCGCGCGGCTCGGTTTTCCATGATGCCGGTATCGCCGACTTGACCGCCAGACTCTGCATAGAAAGGCGTCTCGTTGAGGAGCACCTCAACTTCTTCACCTTCCTCTGCATGATCAACAAGCTTGCCGTCTTTAATGATGGCCAGCACATTACCTGCTGATTCTAGATTCTTGTAACCGGTAAATTTCGTTTTGCCATGCTCTTTGAGAATTTTGCCGAAGGCTTCGTCACCGGCAATAATCACATTGAATTTGCTTCCTGCAGAAGCCTCTTCATGCACTTTCCTGGCATCACTAAAACCAACCATATCAACGGTTTTGCCATGTTCTTCTGCGATTTCACGCGTCAATTCAATCGGAAAACCGAACGTTGCATATAAGTTAAAAGCGGCTTGTCCTGGAATTTCTGACTTCTCACCCTCGAGCAACTCATTGAGCAAAGTCATACCCCGGTCAATCGTCTTGGAGAAGCGCTCTTCCTCATCTTTGATAATCTGAGAAATCAATTGTTCATTACGCAATTCAGGATAGTGGGAGCCATAAAGCTCCACCACCTTTGGTACCAGCTTGTAAATAAACGGCTCAGTAATGCCAAGCAATCTTCCGAATCGAGCCGCTCTTCTGAGGATAAATCTGAGCACATAACCTCGTCCCAGATTACTAGTGCGCACTCCATCAGCAACCAAAAAAGTGACCGCACGAGTGTGATCGGAGATGATTTTGAGGTAGCTATCTTTTTTAACTTCAGACTTAGTCCAATCCTCTGCTCGCGGCACACCACCAACATATGGCACGCCAGCTAATCTAGAAACTTCTTGAAGAATGGGGAAAAACAAATCAGTTTCGTAGTTGTTGTCCTTCTTCTGCAAGATCAAGGCCACGCGTTCGAGTCCAGATCCTGTGTCGACGTTCTTTTTCGCCAGGGGAGAGAAATTGCCTTTATCGTCCTTGAACATTTCCATAAAGACGAGATTCCAGAATTCAAGATATCGATCACATTCGCAAAGTCCGATGCCACATTTGGTTGGATCAGAGCTGCAGCCGAACTTTTCACCTCGGTCGTAATAGATTTCCGAACATGGTCCACATGGACCGGTAGGCCCCGGTGGTCCCCAGAAATTGTCTGAACGAGACATCCGGATAATTCGCTCAGCTGGCACGCCCACTGTCTTGTTCCAGATTTCAAAGGCTTCTTCGTCGGCAGCGTTAAGCTCATCGCCTTCAAAGATAGTGACGTAAAGCTTTTCAGATTCCAGTCCCAAATCCTTGGTGACAAATTCCCAAGCCCATGGAATCACCTCTTTCTTGAAGTAATCACCAAAGCTGAAATTACCTAGCATCTCAAAGAAACTATGATGCCGAGCGGTTCTTCCCACATTCTCGATGTCAGAATCTTTACCGCCGGCCCGGGCGCACTTCTGCACGGTTACGGCCCTTGGTGGCTCTGGCGCAGGCGCTTGACCAAGGAAGATGGGCACGAACTGCACCATTCCGGCTGAAGTCAGAAGCAGGGTTGGATTGTCAGGTATCAAACTGGAGCTAGGCAAGTATGAATGGCCGCGTTTATCGCGGAAGTATTCAATAAACTTGTCCCTGATTTGCGAACCAGACAGTGCCATTTTCCCCTCCAAATTGACGTAAACGCCATGCGTTCCGAGAGTTCTGCCATCCTGGCCACTCGGCGGACTCCACATTCGCTGTCGAAGCCAGCTAAAAGCCGGCGCTCCCAGCGCACCTAAACAAACTCTATTGAGTATAGCCTACAAATGCTCTAATTTTTAGCTTCGTAACGGAACGCCAAAACCCAGACACCGTCTACAGTTCACTTTGTTCAGGGAGGGCTGCGGATGTAGCAATGATAAGCTGGATCTGCTAACCTTCCTGGAAATGATTTTTCTGGTTACAGGCGGCCCCCGGTGAAACTCCGCAAGGTTCTGATACTCCACAAGAAGTCCACCTTCCAGATCCAAGCTCTTGAGCATAGAGAATCACGGTTTCTAAAGCTCCTTGAAGAGGGTAGCGAGGTTGTCACTCGCGTCAAGCTTGCTCATAACGAGCACGTTTATACGCTCGAACTACTTGAGAAGGAACTTCTCAAAAGAGGGGTCGAGTATCGCTCCGTGGCGCGCTCTGAGCTGACTCAGAAGGTCACTGATGTTGATTTGGTCATCTCAGTTGGCGGCGACGGCACGTTTCTAGACGCCTCTCACTCAGTTGATAGCATTCCGGTGTTGGGTATCAACTCGTCAAGTTCTTCCAGTTTCGGACACTTCTGTCTGGGCAATGAGAAAAATTTGAAAGAGATTCTTGAGCAGATAGAAGCTGGTGAACTGTCCACAAGACCGATTTTGCGCCTCGAACTCTGGCTAAACGGTTCGCTTTTGCCTGAGCTGGTATTAAATGAAGTGCTCGTCGCGCATTCAAACCCTGCTGCCACAAGCCGTTTCTTCATAGAGCTGAGCGCTGGGCGCGAAGAGCAAAGGTCATCGGGAATTTGGATTGGTACGCCAGGTGGTTCAACTGGTTCACTGAGATCAGCTGGTGGAGAGGTGCTGCCGATTACGGACAACCGCTACATCTTCATCGTGCGCGAGCCCTGCATGCGACCCGGTGAGCATTATCGATTTTTGAAAGGCATACTCGATCACTCTGAAGAGATACGCATTGTTTCGCAGATGAGAACCGGAGTTTTGCATATTGACGGCCAACATATAGACTATCAATTCGGGCTTGGTGACGAATTGATCGTTAAGGGAAGCCCTCATTATCTTCGCGCATACATCGCAGATGACGTCAACGCCAGGTTTGTCTAAGCAGCTCGGAAACATGTGAGGTGGCCATGGATCCTTCGGACACTGTTGCAGTTGTTGCAGGCAAATTGTCTGCGCGTGCGATCAGGCTCCTAGGCGCTGGACTGGGCTCAAATTTGCCTGGTAAGCTAGCCAGGCGATTCGCCCCACATGTGCTCACCAATCTCTCCCAGCAAGCGAAGAGCGGAATCATTGCGGTAACTGGCACAAACGGCAAGAGCACCACATCTGGTTTACTATCGTCCATTTTGCGTGCTGCCGGTTTGGAGCTCGTGCATAACAAACAAGGGGCCAATTTGGTGGCAGGAATCACAGCCAGTCTTGTCGAATCAGCAAGTTGGAGTGGCAAATTAACAGCTGATTACTGCTTGTTTGAAACCGATGAAGCAGCTTTGCCTTTGATTGCTAAAGAAGTGAAACTGACCCAAGTTGTTGTCACAAATTTATTTCGTGATCAACTCGATCGATTCGGTGAACTCGACACGACAGCGAAACTGATTTCTAAAGGGATTATCGAAAACAAAACACTGGCTATTTTGAACGCCGATGATCCCAACGTGAGCCAGCTGGTGCCGGAGTGTCCAAGAATATTTTTCGGCGTTGAATCAATCAAAGGGCAGGCCGTACAAAAAACTGCTGCCACCGCAGATGGTATGGGCGTTCAGTCCATGGAACTGTCTTATTGTGCTCAATGTGGCGCGGAAACTACATACACCTTAGTGTTCTATGGCCAGTTAGGGCACTGGAGCTGCACGAAGTGTGAGTACATGCGACCAGTACCTCGCATCAAAGCCAGCGATGTGGAAGTCGGACCAACCGGATCGACTTTCATACTTTCCATCTATGAGCGAACAGCCGATGCAGTGGTGCCATTGCCGGGCATGTTCAATGTCTACAATGCTCTTGCTGCGGCTGCTAGTGCTGCCTCTCTTGGTGTGACTATAGAAACGATCCGACAGGGTCTGAAAAACTATCAGACATTATTTGGCCGCTCGGAGCGCATTTTAATTGCCGGTAAATCGGTTTTGATTCAACTAATCAAAAATCCCGCCGGTGCCAGTCAAGCAATTAGCGCAGTGGCCGCGGATCCCAATGCCAGAATATTGATTTCGATCAACGACAATCTGGCCGACGGACGGGACATATCGTGGCTATGGGATGCAGATTTCGAGTTGCTGGCCGGGCACGCTAAGAAAATGGTCGTGAGCGGGCAGCGCGCAGAAGACATGGCCGTGCGGATGAAGTACGCCGGCGTGTCGAGAGAAAATATCCTTACGGAACCCAAGCTCGACAAAGCCCTGGATCAGGCACTAGGGTTGGTGCAGCCCGGCGAAACTTTATGGATCATGCCAACCTACACATGCTTACTGGAAATGCAGAAGATCCTCAAGGGGCGAGGTTACACGCTGGCCGGAACTTAGGCAGCGAAGCATCGGTCGTGAATCAGCTGCTAGCATCCGACCAGCAACAAGCCTATTTTTTATCCAGCATATAGTCGAGTGCATGAGCTGAAGGCGCCGGTACATTCGTTGAACCGGTCCTGAGAGCGACAAAATTGTCGACTAATTTATAATTCTTCGGTTTGGCAAAGGTATCAGGCGGGAAATAGGCTCGCTCAATGGACTTCGTTCTAATGTGCGTGAATCTTCCCCCGGTCTCACTGATTCGAGACGCTCTTAGAGGCAAACCGTGACCGGGTGGCATCTCAGTAATACTCATAAATATCATGCAAGCATCTGCTAATTTTTCTGGAATCGGAAATGCTCTCGTTGCCCAAAATTCAAAGCTAGGTTTCCCGTCTACGAACGAAACGTACTTAGTAGCTTTGAGTCCGCACATTTCGGTGTCGCCCATTTTTTTGAGGTCAAATTTTGGATGAGGCCGATTCGAAGTATGGACTGTAAACTCCTTCGCGGGTATATCCACGTATCGCTTATTAGCTTTGTTATACATGTAGCAACTGTACGTCGGTGGCAAAAGCAAAAGTGTTACATCTTCAGTATCGAGCCGAATCCCCTTTGCCGTAACCTTCGATTCAAGCAGTCCTTGCTCATCGCTTGTCTGTTTCATCAGCCACCCATTGGGTGGCGGCTCAGCCTGAGCGCCTACCCCACTGCACAAAAGCAGAGCAATTACTCCTAAATTCCTGATTTTAGAAAGTGAAGACATCATCTATTTCATGCCACGGCGCTATATTGTTTATTCCGAAACGCTCAATTAAGTTCTGGGCATAGTATTAGTAGCACCTCAGATCAAGAGAAATGGAAGCCGATCCAAAGTCAACGCAAAAAAGCTCAAAATCCGATAGCGCTTCATGGCTTGAAGATTCAACTCCTCAATCGGATGTTGATCCGTTTTGGCAGGCGGCCTGTGCCACCTCGGAGCGACTTGAGATCATCAGCCGAATCGGCAAGGGCGGCATGGCTGTCGTCTATAAAGCCCGACACCTGGTCATGAATAAAGAAGTAGCAGTGAAACTACTGCTGCCCCATCTAACCAACGATTCAACTAGCTTGAAGCGCTTCCAGCAGGAGGCCCAAGCGACAGCCACGTTGAACCATGCAAATATCGTGCGCATCCATGACTGTGGTCTGAGCAACGGTCAAGCATTCATCATCATGGATTTTGTCGAAGGTCAAAGTCTTGAAGAAATAATTCGAACGGAAGGCAAGTTCAGACCAGAGCGAGCACTCGAAGTGTTTGTGCAAATTTGTGAGGCTCTCCATCATGCGCACGAACGTGGCATCATTCATCGAGACTTGAAGCCAAGCAACGTCATGCTCACTACGGATAAAAACGGATTTGATATTGTAAAAGTCGTCGACTTCGGCATAGCAAAATTGCTAATGAACGACGACGGACAGACGATGCATAATCTCACTCAAACCGGAGATGTTTTCGGCAGTCCGCTCTACATGAGCCCTGAACAGTGTTCCGGACAAAAGCTGGACACGCGTTCTGACATCTACTCGCTGGGCTGTTTGATGTACGAGGCGTTGACAGGGGAACCGCCGATCGTTGGCAAGAATTTTCTTGATACCATGCAAAAACATCTCACAGACTTACCACAACCATTCAATTCCGAGTTGGTTAAAAGTCCGTTAGCGAAACGCATGCAAGTTATTGTCTTTACCTGCATGGCTAAAGAACCGTCAGCTCGATATTCGTCAATGAAGGCGATCGCTCACGATCTTCGCCAAGCCATTACAGGCAAAAATACAACTGGCATGTGGAAAGAACGAGAAAAAACTGTCTCCCAAATAGTGAACAAGGCCAGCGCCAAAAAGCTTCTGATCCAGAAAGTAATTCTTACTGTCACCGGCGCGCTTATTCTGGCTGGCTCCTACTCTTTGGCAACTGAAATCAACCAACCATCTGGGTTTGAGAACAAACCGTTGTTCGAAGTAATTGAACTCGACGTGCCAAAAGTTTCAGCACAATATGATAAGGACCTAGTTAGGATGTACCAAGACATCCAGAGCATGAGAAGTTCATCACCCTCCGATATCGAAGAGATTCAGAATGGACAACTATTGGGGAACTTTTACGCAGATAACGGGAAATGGAAAGAAGCGATCATTGAGTATACAAATTTATGTAAGCTTGATGCTGGCACGGTTAAGCTAGCTGAATTCCACAAATCGATCGGTTATTTCAACCTGCGGTCAAACAACTTTCCAGAGGCAAAAAAACATTTTTATAGATTTCTCGACACCATCATTACCTCCCTAAACAGCATCGAAGATAGAGAGCGAACCAACCATAATGTTCTCAAAATGTTAGATGGTGTTATTTACGGAATCAATACCAAAAATATCAGGTTGGTCCTCACTTACCTTGGCTATATTGCGGAACAAGAGGGACAACTGGACGTTGCGGAAAATTATGCTCAGTTGATGGTCGCATCAGATGATGATTACGCAAAAAGCGAGCATTTGAAAGATTTAGCTGAGAAGAAAGGTGAAAAGGATCCGCACGGCAGTGGAATATTACCCCCTTTTCCTGGCGACCTTAAAGGTGATCAAGCCAAAGATTTAGCATACCTGGCGGATATCATTAGACTGCGCAAAAATCCGGCCGCGGCTGAAGACTTTAAGTCAATAATTGAGATCAGAGAGCAATGGAGTTATCCAGATCGGGATGCACGGTTAGCTCTCGCTTTGAGCCTGTCTTATTTTCAAGATGGAAAATATAACGAAGCGGTTGCTGCGCTGGACGAAGCGCACAAGTCTGGAGCAAGTGATAAGCAACTAGGCAAAGCGATTAATCAGGAATACTGCCGGGCTTTGTGGAAAAACGGCATGTATTTTCAGTCCGTGCTGGAAAAGCTTAAAACGTTCGGGCAATAATTGGCACCAATCCCAGTCCTGACCGAAAAACTGAAAGTTAGACCAACCGCCCGAACGTTACAAGCCGACAGGTAGATACCCCACAAGTAGTTAAAACACCCGTTTGGTGGCATATTGTATTGTTAGATCACGAAAGTGTCCTCCTGCCGTTGCCTCCTTGCAGAGCTAAGGTTTTCCATGCTAGGTCCGAACGAAAAAGAAAAACGACCGCGCAGCGACTCGCTCTTTGGCAACGTGGATCCTTTGCTGGGCAAAACCATGGGTGGCCGCTGGGAAGTCCTTGAATTTCTCGGTGAAGGCAGCATGAGCGTGGTCTACAAAGCCCAAGACCACGAGACTAACGAGCCGGTCGTCCTCAAAATCCTGCACCATCATCTCGTTGCCAATGCCAAAAGCCTGAAGCGCTTTGAGCAGCGTGCCAAAGCGACAGTAGATCTCCATCACGATCGAATTTCAAAAGTGCTGGACATTCACCTTTCGCCTGATGGTCAGGTTTTTCTTGTTGTTGAGCCACTGAAAGGCGAAAGTTTAGAAGACCTGCTCGCTAAAACAGGACATTTATCGGTCGATCACGCCGTCGAAATATTTTCGCAAGCCTGCGAAGCTCTCGAATACGCTCACGGAGAAGACGTTCTGCACAGAGACTTGAAACCAAGCAACATCGTTTTATTGGAAACAAGCTCCATCACAGACGAAGTGAAATTGGTTGATTTTGGCATCGCCAGACTTTTGACTGAAGAAGGCGATGACATCAAATCCAGTGGCTATATCACCCGCACCCGCGAAGTATTTGGCAGTCCAATGTACATGAGCCCAGAGCAATGCATGGGTAAGAAGCTGGATGCACGGTCTGATATTTATTCAATCGGCTGCGTAATGTACGAGACCTTGACCGGCAAACCACCGTTTGTTGGTAAGAATGTGCTCGAGACGGCTTACAAGCACATGAACGAATCGCCCAAACCGATGACCACCGATACGTCTTCTGGACGATCACTGGCGCGTCTCGAAGCAGTCATATTTAAGTGTCTGGCAAAAGATCCAAACGAAAGATATCAACTGGTGACGCAGTTGTATCAAGACTTGCAGATGTTGCTCAAAGCTAACGATACGACTTGGGTCAATAACGCATATGCCTTGAAAAAGATTGCCAAAGCTAAAAAGCGCGAAAATCGCAAATTCGTCATGAGCTTCGAGGTTGGTGTCTTCAGCGGTGCCGCCGTGCTTTTATTTGCGGTGGTGGCAATCTGGTCGTTTATGTTCTTAGGCTCGGATTCGCAGGAATTTCCAGCCTTTAAAAACGACAAACTTTTTGTTGTCCAAGAACGAAAGCAACCGCCTGAGGTTCCTGATTTTGGTAGCCAGGAAGAAGCGTACAAAATGGACGCCGATTCAGCGAGAAAAGAGAAGGGTGAGAAAAGCAAAGAATTTTTGGCGGCAACCAAACACCTCGTCGATCTATATACAAGAGCAGGTCATTGGAATGAAGCAGCGGAGCAGTTAGGAAAAATCGCAGAAATTGCTCCAGGTATCGATCCGAACATTCCGGTGCCGAAAGTATTAGCGACTGAGGCCTTCTGTTTTTTCGAGCAAAATGAATTCGACAAAGCGTTTAAAACAGCCATGAGCGCTATTGATGAATTCGATAAACAAGGCAATGCGAAAGATAGTTCTCTCTATCTTGCTTACACTATAGTCGGCGATGTATATTCTTCGAAGAATCAATTGTCGGAGGCAGCTGGGGTCTATGACAAACTTTATCAGCTCGCCGATTCTAGAAAATTGGTGTCACCATTAGAGTATGTGCAAGCTTGTGTGACTCTCGGAGATATCTACCGGCGCCAAAACAAGTTGCAGGAGTCAGATCGCCTATACAAGCTAGGTTTGGACTCTGCTCAAAACTACCTTAGCGATCCCAAACCGAATTTATTCTTGGCAAAAGCAAAGTACGGATATGGTCTCGTTCTCTTTGCAGAAGGTAAGTACAAGGACGCCGAAGCTTCGCTGCGCGATGCACAAGCCACGGTCAAATCGGTTGGTCCCCCGCTTGGAGGAGAGAAGAGCGCCCTCTATGGAGCGACCAAGAGAATGATCACCGAATGTTTATGGAAGACCAATCCATTCGGCGCTATCTCAGCAAGATTCGGCGACGGTAAATAACTACTGTTGCTTGGTTGGTGTCTTCTTGTTCAGCTCAGACAGAGCATCTTGCGCAATCTTTGATTTAGGATTGATCTCCAATGCTTTGGTGTATTCCTTGATTGCATCAGCAGTTTGCCCTTGCTTCGTCAAGAACTGGGCGTATTGAACACGCGCAGTAACGTCGCGAGGAGTGATCACCAATGTTTCTTCGAAGGCAGTTCGAGCACCTTTGGTATCACCGGATTGGAAAAGTGCTTCAGCAAGGCGACGATGAGCTGGTCCAAACTTAGGATCCGACTTGATCGCCTTACGTTGAGTTTCGATTGCTCCGGTCAGATCACCTTTCTTCTGCATCATCCATCCCAAGCCGCTCAAAGCGTTTGGATGTTTCGGCACCAATTTCAGTGCACTTTTGAAAGCGGCAATGGCATTTTCAATGTCACCGGAATCAGCATAAATGTTACCGAGGTTGATATATGACTCAGGCACATCTTTGTTGATTGCAATCGCTTCCTTTTCTTCTTTGATGGCTTCTTGGAATTCATTCTTTTGAGCCAGCAAAACACCAAGATTCAAGTGTGGAGTTGGATCCTTGGGATTGATTTCAGCGGCCTTTTTATAAGCCGCGATCGCTTCGTCTACTTGACCGACATGAGTCAAGGCAAAACCAAGATCTAAATGTGCTCTGAAACTGGTCGGCTTTAACGTTGTCGCTTGACGAAATTCTTCAAGTGCCAGATCGATCTTGCTCTGATTAGCGTAAATCTGTCCGAGCACTACGTGAGGCAGAAAGTATTTAGGATCCAACTTGATTGCTTGTTTCTCTTCCAAAATAGCAGTGTCGTAATCCTCGTTGGCAGCCAGAGCAGCACCAAGGCGTTGATGCGCTTTGGCATTGGTTGGCTCAATGCGAATTGTTTCTCTGAATTCAGCGATTGCTTCTTTTACTTTGCCTCTTCCGTAAAGAGATTCTGCTTTTTTCATCTGAACGCTATCGGACGATCCCGAGGATTCCTCTGCTGCCACTGCTGCTAAAGGTGCACCGATAGCCGTTGCTGCAAACATAACTCCAAGCAAACCGTTCACTGCAAAGTTGTTTCTGTCCTTACTCAATTGAAAACGCCTCCGTTAGCATTCGTAATTTGTAGACTTATAAGCGTAAGAGCTGGCTGGGAGCCCGCCCTTTCAAGTTGATCAATATGCCGCTTGTACAGCTTGCGAACCTTTGACGATAGAAACTCCAGCTGAAGTTCCCAGTCGCGTCGCACCTGCATCAATCAAAGCTTTGGCTTTCTCGTAATCTCTAATTCCAGCGCTTGCTTTGATTCCGAGCTTTGCCGAACCAAGCGTATCTTTTATCAGTCGAATGTCTTCAACAGTTGCGCCTTTTCCGTCTTTCACAAAACCGGTGGAAGTTTTTACCATTTGCGCACCACCGGCGATGCAGGCTTTGGTGGCAGCTATCTTTTCATCATCTGTGAGCAAATCACATTCGATGATTACTTTGACTGGGTGCTCTTTGGCAACTTTGACGATGGCTTTGATTTCTTCGGCGACAAAATCAAATTCGCCATCTTTCAAGGCGCCGATGTTAATCACCATGTCTATTTCTTCCGCCCCTTCAGAAATTGCTTTCTGAGTTTCGGCAATTTTTACATCAGTAAGATTAGCTCCCAGCGGGAATCCTATTACAGTTGCTACGGCAACCTTGCTGGAGGATAGTTCTTTTACTGCTTGACGCACATGCACAGGATTTACGCAGACAGCGTAAAAATTGTTCTCTTTGGCTTCCTCACACAACTTGGTGATCTCTGCTTTGCGAGCATTTGGATTCAACAGCGTGTGATCAATGTACTTGGCAATTTCTGGATTCACAACCAATTCTCCCGAACGAGCAAGTGAGCATTATAGCCGCTTGACCGGATTCCTGGGGCGCTCAGGAAGAAAAGCCAACTGTGCGGCGGCGGGTAGAAGTTTCCCAGAATGCAATGTTTCGATGATATTCCTGCAGAGCGTTGACGCTCAAGGGTCCCTGCTGCAGTGCGGCAATCGCCGCAGCAGTGGCACGTGCACCCGCCAGCGTTGTCACTACCGGAATGTTGTAGTTGACGGCTGCCCGCCTAATCAGCTGGTCATCCTCGCGGGCGGTTCTACCCGATGGAATGTTAATGACTAATTGAATTTCACCATTCTTAATTCTGTCGACAAGATTAGGGCGACCCTCAGATACCTTGTTTACGGGCGTTACTGGAATGCCGCCTGTTTTGATCGCAGAAGATGTCCCGCGCGTCGCCACAATCTCCAAACCAAGCTGATAAAGGCTCTGTGCTACCTGCACTACCTCTTGTTTGTGAATGTCGGAAACGCTGATAAAGCATTTGCCTTTGGTAGGCAGAACTTGACCAGCTGCGATTTGCGCCTTGGCAAAGGCTAGACCGAACTGGGTGGCGATGCCCATCACTTCTCCAGTGGAGCGCATCTCGGGACCTAGCGAAATTTGCGAGCCCGGAAAACGTTTGAACGGAATTACCACAGACTTCACCGAAATGTGAGGCGGCAGCAGTCTAGGTGCAATTCCCAACTCGGAAAGCGTCTTACCAGTCATCACAGCCGCCGCTAACTTAGCCCACGGCACGCCAGTTGCTTTGGAGACAAAGGGAACGGTTCGGCTGGCGCGGGGATTAACTTCGAGAATGTAGAGATCGTCACCCTGCAAGGCAAACTGTATGTTCATCAAACCGATAACTTTCAATTCTCTGGCTAAATCGTTAGTGGCGCGACGAATTTCCTCAATTATTTTCAGTGGAATAGTTTGAGTCGGCAAGACACAGGTGCTGTCACCTGAGTGGATACCTGCTTCTTCTACGTGCTCCATGATTCCGGCAATGATTGAGGCTCGGCCATCAGAAATTGCATCTACATCTATTTCAATTGCATTTTCAAGAAACTGATCTACCAATACAGCCAGTTTAGGATTGCTGCCATAACCTGTCTTGAGCCAGCGTTCAAGCTCTTCTTGATTGTAGATAATCTCCATAGCTCGGCCGCCCAGCACATAACTGGGGCGAACCAGAACCGGGTAGCCGATTTTGGTGGCAATATCAATTGCTTCTTGCGGGCTGTGAGCGACCGCACCCGGAGGCTGACGTAGTCCCAATTTGTCAATCAGGATGCCAAAGCGAGCCCGATCTTCAGCGATGTCGATTGATTCCGGCGAGGTGCCGAGAATTTTAAAACCGCGCGCTTCTAACCCCTTCGCTAACTTCAGAGGAGTTTGACCACCCATCTGAACAATGATGCCTTCTGGCTTTTCAACGAGGGCGATGTTGGTCACGTCTTCTAAAGTAAGTGATTCGAAATAGAGACGATCCGAAACATCGTAGTCGGTCGAAACCGTTTCTGGATTTGAGTTCACCATAACTGATTCAAACCCAAGCTCTCGAAGGGCAATGCTGCTGTGCACGCAACAATAGTCGAACTCAATGCCCTGACCGATTCGGTTAGGACCGCCGCCCAAAATCATGATCCGCGGTTTTGTCGATGGAGGTACTTCAGTTTCTTCGTCGTAAGTCGAGTACATGTAAGGCGTGCTTGCTTCGAACTCAGCCGAGCAGGTGTCGATCATCTTATAGACCGGCGCGATACCTAACTTCTGGCGATATTCAAAAACAGCAGTCTCATCAACTTTATCATCGGCAATTAAATCAGCCAGCTGGACGTCGCTGAATCCAAGTCGTTTCAGATGAAGCAGATAATCTTTATCGAGGTCAGCCAAAGTCTTGACTTTGGCGCTGAATGCTTTCGTTTCCTGAAACAACTCAAGTAGATTGTCCAGATACCAAGGATCTATGGATGTTAGCTCGGCTACTTCTTTTATGGATATGCCAGCGTCGAGTGCTCCGAAAATATCGGTAATCCGATGTTGAGTTGGAACAGAAAGTCGACGCCGCCATTCCCAAAAATCCGCCTTGGCGCGTGCGGGCACTGCGACGAATCCTGCCAGACCCAGTTCTAAGCCCCGGAGAGCTTTCTGAATCGACTCTTGGAACGTCCTGCCAACAGCCATAACTTCTCCGACTGCTTTCATTTGAGTCGTCAAAGTGGTATCTGCACCACGAAATTTTTCAAAATTGAATCTCGGAATTTTGGTGACAACATAGTCCAACGTCGGTTCAAAAGAAGCTGGTGTTGTTTTAGTGATGTCGTTTGCAATCTCGTCTAGAGTCAGGCCGATTGCCAGCTTAGCGGCAATTTTCGCGATCGGATAACCAGTTGCTTTACTGGCCAACGCGGAAGATCTGGAAACACGAGGATTCATTTCGATGATGATGATTCTGCCTGTTTCAGGATGAACACCGAACTGAATATTGGAACCACCTGTGTCTACGCCGATGGCCCGAATGATTTTTATCGACGCATCGCGCAGCGCTTGATACTCTCTGTCCGTCAGCGTCTGCACAGGTGCCACTGTGATTGAATCACCGGTGTGCACACCCATCGGATCGAAATTTTCGATGCCGCAGATGATCACGACGTTGTCGGCGCAATCACGCATCACTTCAAGTTCTATTTCTTTCCAACCGAGAACACTTTCTTCCAAAAGTATTTCGCTGACCGGACTGGCACACAAACCTTGCCAGGCGATATCTTCCAATTCTTCCTGGTTGTAGGCGATGCCACCACCGGCGCCACCAAGAGTGAACGCTGGTCTGATGATCACAGGAAAGCCGAGACGGGCCGCGATGTCCTTTACTTCGGAAAGTTTGTGGGCTATTCCTGATTCCGGAACATCGAGTCCTATCTCTAGCATCTTGGCCTTGAAAAGTTGACGATCTTCAGCCAGCTTAATCGCTTCAATTTTGGCGCCGATTAGCTCAACTTTGTATTCGTCTAATACACCGGACTCGGCTAATTCCACTGCCACGTTCAAGGCAGTCTGTCCGCCCATGGTCGGCAAGAGAGCCTGTGGTCGCTCTTTAATGATTACTTCTCGGGCTACTTCGGCTGTAACCGGTTCGATATATGTTCGGTCTGCCACTTCGGGATCGGTCATGATCGTGGCCGGGTTCGAATTGATCAGAACAACTTCGTATCCCTCGTCCCTCAGTGCCTTGCAGGCTTGGCTGCCGGAATAATCAAATTCGCAAGCCTGGCCGATAGTAATTGGTCCCGCACCCAGCACGAGAATTTTTTGAATGTCGCTGCGTTTAGCCACTGCCTTCTTCTTATATACGCGAAAAGTTCTTTGCCCGATTGATTATAAGCGCTCAGTCGCCTTCAGTTCGTTCGGCTCCCACACCCAGACCGGCGCGTTTTGCTAAGCACAGCCCGCACATGCCGCGCTCCTCTTGCTACAGCGTCCTAACGCGGTTTTGAATATGCGTGTTGGGCAGCCCTGTTCATTACAGAGTGTGAACAATCAGCGAAGTAACGATCACGGGAAGAGGGTTTAGACGATCTCGCTCTGTGGTATGGCAGACGCCATGTCGATCTTCGTTTCCTTAAACTTCGTCAGATAACGTTTTAAAGGGGCTGCTTGGTTGGTAAGTGATGTCATGGAAGTTCTGGGACATCTTCCAGTCAGATAGCTAGTCAAGCCGCTTTACGGTATGCGCTGCAACCGTAGCGTTTGGGGGGAATCGATGCGCGCCATTTCAAAATTTGCAGTTGCCCTTGCGACATGCGCAGCACTTCTTGCGCCTCAGGCTAAAGCAGAGGTGGTTAGACACGAGAGCGCTGAAGCTCTGATTAACCGTAAAACACCTGTGTACGTTTGGCAAGATAACGCGAAAAAGCCACGGGCAGTAGCGATTGCCATTCATGGTCTAGTCATGCACGGCGGCGTCTATGATGCGCTTGCAAAGAAATTAGCCGCTGACGGCATCATTGTCATTGCACCTGATTTGAGAGGATTCGGACGATGGCAAGGCAGCCATAACAAGCAAGGCGGACTGAATTATGGCAAGAGCTACAGGGATGTCGGCGAGTTGGTAAAAGCGGCGAAAGAGCGTTATCCAAATTTGCCTCTCTACTGCATCGGCGAAAGTCTTGGCGCCGGATTCGCAATGCACGTGGCCATTGATCATCCCGATCTAGTCGACGGCCTTATCCTGTCGAGCCCGGCATTGAAACACAGATCGTTTGTTGGACCTATGTTAAGCGAAGCGCCTGCCTTCTTAATAGATATGCGCAAAAAGGTCGACCTTGCTCCATATATCAAGAAATTTGCATCTGATGATCCGCGCATAATCGCAGAAAGTCTTGCCGATCCTCTTGTCACGAAGCGCCTGACCACCTGGGAATTAGTGCGCAGCATCAATTGCATGCGACCAAATTTGCATTACGCAAAACGAATTCCTGCGAACATTCCCCTTTTAGTGATTCAAGGAAACAAAGACAGAATGCTGAAAAGCAATGCTGTAGTGCAGTTGCTGGCGAGAGCAAAATCGAAGGATCAAACGGTTCGCTGGTTCAACGATCGTGGACATTTGTTGCTCGAGACTGCTTACCTAAGACCTGAGACCGTGGACACCGTGAGCGGATGGTTACAGGAACACATTGATGACGCGCAGCTGACGACTCAAGTTTCGATTGGGAGCGCCGGCATCCTTGCCGGCACCTACTCAGATCAGCGCTCAGCCCCCGATATCATCGACTCGACTAACTAAAGCGGACATTTCTGGGGCCACCAAGTGCGATACCACGTCATGAGACTTGGCGCCGGCGCTCCCAGCGCTCCTAGTTAGAACCGCGATCTAGCATCTTCGCTAAATCAGACCATGACGTCCCGCTGACAGGCGCTGGCGTGTATTGAGTTTCCGCCCTAGCATTGGACGAAGAATAGTAGTTTTGCGATGAGTTATATGTAGAGTAGCTCTGATTTGACAGAGCAGAATAATAATTCGCTACGGGCGCATCGCTCTGTAGCGACAACCCATATTGAGACCCTGTGTTGCTCGCCATTCTCATTCTTTGGGTCGAGCTAAGCAATCTATAGAGGTCCTCGACCGGCGTGGCGTCCCCTTTAGTGCCAGTTGTAGTGCCAACGTCCATGACGCCGACGACCTGGAAGCGGTCGTTGAACATCGGCCCGCCAGAAATACCCTGATCAGCGTTCATGTTGCTCTCTATGGAGGTCCGGTTTGGATCCTCACCAGGCATCAATCCGCCCTTCAAACTCCCAACAATGTCCCCAAAGCGCCTGTAGGACTGGAAGCCACCTGGCGCCCAGTTAAAGCCGCCGGCGGACATATACATCTTTTGCTCTCCGGCTGGGAAGCCGAGGGCTATAGTTGCGGCGCCAGGCTCCATTTGGCTGGAGGGAGACAGTTGAACAGGCTGGAAACGCTCACTAGGATTGGCGTTTAGCCGGAGTAGCGCCAGGTCAGTCCGCTGGTCGACAGCGTCAATGTTGGCTGAGTAAGTTGTGTTCCCAATTTTGACGCGAATATTGTTGGCGCCTTTGACAACGTGATAATCGGTGGCCACTTCACCATCAGACGTGACTATAAAACCAGAGCCGATGCTGCCCGTGGGCGTTCCATGGGCATCAGTGCCTTTCACCGCTTCAATGCGAGCAACGCTTTTACTTGCCTCTTGGTACTGGGCGACCAGATTCATACTGCTTGGATAAGCAGTTGCATCATTAGTGTCTAACGGCTGACCAACTCGCAGCGTTGGTATGCGCGTATATCCGTCACCTGATGGCGCGTTCGACGACAAAGAGTAATTCTCAAATGGCATTTATTTTCAAAGGAAAGGGACTTCCACGCTCTATTAAATGCGGAACGTGCCAAATGGGCGATGGGGAAAGCACGAATGACGAGCGTTCTTACTCTACTTTTAATGTCATGCCGCGGTAGATGCCTGAATAGTGGAGGTAGTTCTGCCAACCTCTATCTATCTTGTGGCGGTCATCGTCCGTCACCTGCCTCACAACTTTGGCGGGAACGCCCATGGCTAGGCTGCCTGCGGGGATTTGCGATCCAGGGGCGACAACGGCGCCGGCAGCGATGATGGAGCCAGCCCCAACCACTGCCCCATCCAGAACAACAGCACCCATTGAAATCAGGCAATCAGCTTCAACCCGGCAACCGTGAAGAATCGCTCCATGCCCAACCGTAACCCTGTCGCCCACGAACAGTCCATGCTTGTTTGTGACATGCAACAGGCATCCATCCTGGATATTAGTGTTGCTGCCAATGTCGATGCGATTGATATCCGCACGTACGACTGTATGAAACCAGATACTGGCGCCTTCACCAACATGTGTGCGCCCGATGATCACCGCAGTCGGAGCGACAAAAACGCTTTCCGGAATGTCCGGATGAAAATTTTCAAAAGGAAAAAGCATGTCCTAAAGTCTACCGTCGAAATACATCCTCGTCGAATCATGAGGTTCATATAGTCGGTTATTCCAGGTTTATAAATTGCCAAGATGTTAAAATTAAGCCTGATAGGGAGGGAGAGCCGAATGATGCCCGTGTACGATCAACCCATGCGTAAGTTACTAGGAGTCTTATCTCCGACCATTTCGTGGCTTAACGAAAAAGGGTCGGTAGATGTCGGTGCAGTTCCGGATAGCCACCTCGAAGCCATCAAGCAGCTGGAAAGAATCGGTGTTGTGCACAAGCGCAACAATCGCTGCTATGAACTTCAAAAGATTCGCTTGAAGAAATTGCTCGGAAATCTTGGCATTGACCAGCTAGTAGCAACTGAGCCAGACGCAACCGTCGAACCAATTCTTGACGCAGCACTGTCGACCGATTTGAATTAGTTTCATTTTAGGCAGTCTGTTATAGAAGTGAAAACTTCGTTCAGCCGGGCAGCTTGCTGCGTAGGCGATCCTAGGATTACAGTCGTAGCGCGTTGCAGATCAAGCAGCGAGCTGAGCGCGGTATGAACGATATGGACGACATACAATATCGAACTTTTCGGGCACTCGAGTGGGATCGCCTGAAGAGTTTTGTTGCCGCAGAAGCGAGCAGCCAAGGTGGGAAAGAGCTCTGCTTTAACCTCGCGCTCGAATCTACTCAAGCTTCGATCGAACAGTTATTGGATGAGACCAAAGAAGCTGTTCACCTTTTAGAAGCCAGAGTCGGAATTTCTGCCGCGGGCTTGCCAGATTTGCGCAGCGTGCTGGAACGGCTAATGCTGGGTGCGTCTCTCTCTGGCTTGGAACTCCTGGCGATTAGCTTGTCTTTGACTATCGGAAAAAAGTTTCGCTCCAGTCTTTCTTCACTTGCTCCAGAGTCTTTCCCTCGATTGACTGCTTATTTAAGTGGTCTACCGCAAGCTGAAAAATTAGTCGTGGAAATCGGCATTGCCATCGACGATGGTGGCAACGTAAAAGACGATGCGAGCACTCTTTTGCGAAGTTTGCGCCGCGATGTGAAACGAATAGACAGCAGCATCAAGGAAACCTTGATGCGCATTATTCATTCCAGTACTCAATCAAAAGCGCTGACAGAGCCACTTTACACACAACGGAATGGTCGCTATGTACTGCCGGTGAATTCGAGCATGCGCTCTTCAATTAGTGGCATCGTCCACGACAGTTCGGCATCTGGGCTTACCGTATATGTAGAACCGATGGCCGTTCTGGAACTATCAAATAAACTGCGTTTGAAAGAAACTGAGATTGAGCGGGAAGTTGTTCGCATCCTAGAAGATCTCTCGCGTGTTGCATCAACGTATTTCTCGGAAGTAAAAAGCAACTATACGACAAGCGTCCAGCTAGACACGATCATGGCACGAGCCAGCATCGCCATCAAATACAAGGGTGAGCGCCCTGACATCTCAAAAAACGAAAGTTTCAATCTCTTGAGTGCACGCCATCCTCTATTGGTCTTGCAAGATTCGACTAAAACTGTGGTGCCAAATGACATCAGATTAGGTGGCAGTGAAGGAAATACTCTGGTGATCACAGGTCCGAATACTGGTGGCAAAACAGTATTACTAAAAACACTAGGAATATTTTCATTAATGCTACGGGCCGGGCTGCTGTTGCCTGTTTCAGCAGGATCCACGGCATCTATTTTTACTAGTGTTTGTGCTGATATCGGTGATGAACAATCGCTCGAACAGAGTTTGTCTACCTTCTCATCGCACATGAAAAATATTGTGGAAATTGTCGATCAATGCGGACCGGGTTGGTTGATTCTGCTAGATGAAGTTGGTGCCGGTACAGACCCTCGTGAAGGTGCGGCGCTCGCCCGCTCCGTTCTTGAGTATTTAAACCAATCCGGAGCCGTAACCATATCGAGCACACACTATGGCGAATTGAAAACACTTGCTTATACTGAGGCTGGTTTCGTCAATGGAAGCTTGGATTTCGACGAACAAACATTGTCACCCACCTATAGGCTGAGATTGGGAGTACCAGGCAGTTCCAAAGCGACTACTATCGCTAAACGACTCGGTTTAAATGCAACGGTAATTAATAGAGCATGCGAATTAATTGAAGTGCACGAACAAGATTTGCAGCGTGTCATCGATCAACTTGAAATCAAATTGAGAGAAGCTACGGTTCGAGAAGAAGAAGCTCAACTGGCTCAACAACAGGCTGAAGAATTAAAACGTATAGCCGAAGAACAAATGCGCAAAGCAGAAGTCGAATCAGTTTCGCTCAAACAAAAACATGTCAGTGATATTGAGTCCGACTATAAGCTTGGCAAAGAATATATAAAACATTTGATTGCTGATTTGCAAAAACAACCAAGCATAAGCAAAGCGCAAAAAGCGCAGCAAGACCTGGAGAAAGTGCGAGATGAGCTGGGGTGGAAAGCGGCTCCTCAGCAGTCTAAAGGACCAATTATCGCCATCGGACAGACTGTCAAAGTTTTATCACTGAACCAACGCGGAATTGTCGCCGACGTGCCAGTTGAAGCCTTGAAGAATTCCGAAATTCCAGTTATGGTGCGCTGCGGTAATCTGAAAATAAAGGTGCCAGTTTCTGATTTGGAAATAATCGGCTACGAACGTCCTCAAAAAATTCAGCAAAACAAACAGCACACTCAAAACAAAGAGAAACAGGGCGCAGTTCCGATACGGTCGCGCACTAAGGGTAATACCGTCGATGTATTCGTGCGCACGGTCGCTAACACTCTAGATCTGCGTGGGAAACGAGTCGATGAGGCGCTGATAGACCTAGACCGATTTCTAGATGAGAATCTGTTGAATGGCATAAGCCCACTAATGATCATTCACGGGCACGGCACTGGCGCTGTTAAAAGTGCAGTGCGCGACTATCTGAATAACTCCGCACACAAGGGTTCTTATCGTCCAGGTGACGGGCACGAGGGCGGCGACGGCGTCACAATGGTCACCTTGTAACTCCAAACCACTAGCGATTAGGTCTTGTCTTTGCTTTGCATGTGCTGGAGAATTTGCTATTTGACAGGTTCGTCAGTGATGGCTTGGTTGCTCATTCTGTCGATTTCTGCTTGAGTCAACTGTTTGCGTGGAGGTTGAGCTGGTTGTTGATCTCCAGCTTGTACGGGCGTGCCATCTGGGCGAAACAGGCTAGGATTGACGCCATTGTAGCGATTCCAAATCTGATCGTTTTCAGCGGAATTGTTAGGATCAAGAGTGTGTTCTTTGATTTGCGCATAGGTGCCGAATCCCAATTCAGCCACACCGGAACCACCACCGCCATACAGAGAGTCCGCAGCCACAGCCCCAAGGATAGTCTTGGCATTACCTGCAGCACCGTAAGTTAGTGCCGCAAATGGTGCTTCGTAGGCGAAAGATTTAGCGGCGTCTCCGAAAGACTTGCCATCAAATGCAACTGCCATACCTTCCTTGGCACCGGCAACTGAAGCTCCGAAAGCGAGCGCCTTGCCAGTTAGTCCAAACCTGGCGAAGACATTAGTACCAACAGCAGCGGTCGATGCTACTGAATCGGCGGCACCCGCCAAAGGTGCGAAGGCAGTACCGATACGGACCATCGGTACAGCAGATGCTGCCCCGATCAAAGCGCCTTCTCTGAAGTCTTTCCAGCCCACCTGGTCAGTACCAAGAGCCGCAGCCTTGGTACCCGTAAAGACAAGACCACCAGCGACAGCGCCACCACCAACCGCGGCCAAGATGGCGCCCGTGGTACCGATACCAGCGGCGATACCACCAGGTCCGGTTAAGCAGCCCACACCGATACCTACTACAACACCGGCGACAACTGCACCTACGGTGGCAATTGCGTGCCAATTACGTTGGAACCAGTTTTGATGTTTGGTGGCATCAAGCAATGCATCCATGTTCAATGATTTTTGAGCGGCAAGCTCCGGATCAGTTTTCTTAACTTCCTCAAATAAGGCGTGAGCAGTGTCTTTGTCATCCTTCGAGTAAGCCATCACACCTTGCAGATACTTCAAATAAGGTTCTTGCTTGGCAAACTGATCGTTTTGCTTCTCTACTTGTTCAATTACCTTCTTCTCGTTGGTAAGTCTCAATTGTTCGATTTTATATTCTTCAGGATCAGTACTGTCTTTCTTCTTGTCCAAATCTGCCAACTTGGTATCGATAGAAGTCTTATCAGCTTCAAGCTTGGTGCGCCCTTGATCCAATGTCGCTTTCGTATCTTGAAAATTCTTCAACAAGATATCGAGTTCTTTTTGAGCATCAGTGAAACGGTTAGGATTTTTGGTGTCTTGCATCAATTCCGCAAACTTGGCTTGGTGCGCTTGCAGCTCACCTTGCGGCATGCTCTTACCGAAAGTCGCATCAGATACTAATTTGTTGAAGGTCGGATCAGCTTGAGCAAATTCAGGCGTATCAGAACCTACAGAAAGTGCGATTGGAAGCGCATCGTCGTACTTGCCCTGTTTGACGAGGAAGTTGGCATAATGCATGCGAGCTTCTTTCACGTCACCAAGAATGCCGACTAAGGCTTGTGCTACTTGTGGATTCTTTTGATTGTCTTGCAACTTCAATTGCGCGGCTAGAAACTTTTGATCGATACCTTCGCCCAGTTGCCATGCTTCTTTGTACTTAGCTTCGGCCTTAGCAGTATCGCCAGACTGGCTGAGTTGATCAGCATCTTTCAGCATTGTGACGATTTGATTGCCCTTCGCCTGTTGGGTTACGGCGTAGTCCGTTTTAACCGCATTATTGACGGAGGCATACAAAGGCGAGTTGAACACTTCAGGGTTTGTTCTGCCAGCTTGAGAAACTAGTAAGAATGCATCGTTAAGCTCTTGAGCTGTTGGTTTAGGCACACCAGTAGTTTTGAAAGCTTCCATACTGTCAGCTGGATTTTCAGTCAAGCCCTCGGCTTTGAGCATTGCATATGTCAACATCGCAGTGCCTGGTGCCATACGTGCGGACTGCAATACAGCCTGGTCTTGAGCTAACTGAGTTAGCTCTGGGTGGTTAGCAATTTGTTGACGGAAGTTGGGATCGTTGTAATCAAGCCCAGCTTGTTGGGCAGCTGTTTGCAAACGAGCTGTGGTGCTGGCCAAATCTTTGTCTAGATTCGGATTATTTTTGATCAATTCGTTTGAGGCAGTAATTGCATTTTGGCAATCTTGATTGATCAAAGTACGTAAGGTTTCGACGCGCTCACCGACTGTTGTTTCGCGAATTTGACCATTAGCATCTTTGTATTGAATTACATCAGTAGATTTCTGTCCAGATTGCAAATAGCTCGATATTTCCTTGCCTGCTGATTGTGCTTCAGCAATAAGCTTGTTCGGATAAACCGCGGTTTGATCTGGCTTAACGGAAGTCAGAACTTGATCCGAGACTCTAAATACATCGGCCTTTATTTCAGCTGTTTTCGGCGCCCGATCGTTCTGCACTTGAGCCAAAAAGACTGTGCTCGCGTCAATTGGCTCTGTCTTCGCAGCAGAGTCAGTATGAGTGACGTTAGTTTGTACTTCGCGGTTGGGAGGGGCCATTTTTAGTAATCCTTCGAGAGACAGAGTCCTTTAGTAGTTGAATCTATACAGCTGACTGAATTATTGGACATCTTATCTTGTACTTGTTTCAAACCTGTTTCAGGGATGCTAACGGCATACATCCAGAGCCCGTAAAAGCTCTGGATATTTGCATTAGAAGTGTATTTTGGCTTTCAGGTTGGACTATCCTCCGAGTCCTGGGGTGCCTGCAGTCAGGCCACCTGGTGGTTGTTGTTGCTGAGTTTTGTCAGCAGGCGGATTAGTTACCGGCTGGTCTTGAATCGGTTGGCCGTTATCTTGAACAGGTTTAACAGGAGTTGCAGGAGCATCAGTTTGTCCAGCAGGCTTCGCCTTTGGATTTAACACTTGTGTGTCAGGGGCTTGCGTTTGTGGTGCGCTTTGGTCCGTGATTGGCGCATTCATAGCATCCAGTTGGTGACCAATTGCTCTCGATTGCATGCCACCTTGGAACACCTTAGACAAGTTACTGAAGTTATAGAAGGTTGATCCAATCGCTAACTGACTAGCTTGCAGTCCAAGTTTCGTGTAGTTGCCTACTCCGGCTGCTTCAGCACCCATTGAACCAAAAGTGCTTACCTTGAACGGTGCCTTGAAATAACCCCAAGTCTTGCCGATCGGTCCAGCGCCTTCAGCATAGACACTCTTCGCCAAGACGCCATCCTTCATAGCTGGCATAATGCCTAACCAGAGAGCGTCTACTGCAGTATTGTCAGACATGCTGCGATAGTTGGATTGAATGAACGAATCAGCGTAGCTAACCGGTTTTCCAGTCTTCGGATCGATTGGACGATCTAGCGAGCTAATTGAACTGTAAGCACCGATAGCTCCGAAGGCGGATGAATAACCGCTGTAGAAGGATCTCATAGCGAGTTTACCAGTCGTGGCAGTCGTCAGATCAAGAGCAGAGAATGGATTCGCTCCTGCCACTTTTGAAGCAACATTGCTTGGCGCATACCACTTAGCAGAACTACCAGCTACCTCAGCACCATCCTTCATGAAGGTTTGCGTTAAGGTCGTTAGTTGAGCTGGCGAGTATTTTGCAAGTTCCGCAGCCAGTTTCGGATTAACTGCGCCATCCACCATCATTGGCTCAAGGCTTCCTTCCAATGCTTGTAGCCCAGGCGTAAGGGTAGTCTTACCCCCTACCGCGCTGACAAACTTTCCGATCGGCGCGTCAGCACCTAAACCCATTTCTGTGCTGATTCGCGCTGAGGCGCCTTCTACAGTCGCTCCATTGTAGAGGAACTTGCTGGCTAAAGAGCGGGTTCCCATAATCGCTGCCACAGCACCGAGACCGGCAGCACCATGAATCAAGCTCTTATCCCAACCTTCGTTCTCACCAGTAACAAGCTGATGAACTGTGTGTCTAGCTACCACTTCTGTGCCGAAAGCACCAGCGCCGACAGCCGCATAACCAGTCAATGACAGTTTCGCAGCGGCACCTTCACCTTCAACCATCATGCCGAAGATTTTCGGGTTCCTAGTGATCAAACTGGCTGTCAGACCGGCTAACGTGATTACGGCAGCAGCAGTGCCACCATCCACGATAGCGTTACTCCAGAAGCTATCGGCTTTCTGTTTTTCCTTTCTCAGATTTTCAGGCAGCAAGGGAATGATGCCTTGAGCCATGTTTGCAAGAGTTGGATCGAAAGCTTTGAGTTTGTCGTCGGTGACGCCATAAAGAGCTTTCTCTTTCGCCGTGGTTTGGTCGATCATTGCTGCAGCCAGCTCAGGCTTCACAATTCCGACACCAGATCCATCAGCACCACCTACATAGAACAGGGCGGCTTGCTTTCTGGCGGTGATCGGCATGTACAACAAAGCTGATGGGTCATCTTTCGATGTGCCTGAGCCTTGAATTCCCTGCATCATGGTGAACAAGTCGGCTTGATTAGCACGACTGATCTGTGGGTTTTGTACGTCTTTTCCGAGTTGAGTCAATTCAGCCTGGAACGAAGCCAGTGGCAGCTTGTCTGCTCCTGCAATGTTGTCTTTGAATACACCTTCAGCGGTGGCATATTGTTTGTTCTGATTGAGCAACGTTCCATAAGCCATCCGATATTGCATGCCCAATGTGGCGCGACTGAATTCTTGTTGAACCAATTGGTGCGCTTGCACTCTTTCGTCAGGCGTAATCGCTGTGCCATCTGCTTTCTTGCCAGTCTGCAAAACGTTGATCAATTGATCAGTCATCTTCTGATCGTCTGGTCCGTACATTGAATCGGCGACCTTGATGGCGTCACCAAATTGCTTTTTGACGGCATCGGTCATGCCAGTTTGTTGCAACTGTTGTTGCGCCTTGGCCATGATTTGGTCTGGACGCAAGCCTTGATTTTCTGGGCTCAGACCAGCAATTTGTGCTGGCTGTTGTGAGGCGTCTGTCGTGGTGGCAGATTGCTGCGTTGCATCCGTTGTTCTACCAGGCTGAGCCGGTTGACCTGTGCCAGCCAAAACTGCATCAGGAGGTGCAGGCAACTTAGTCAAGTCGATGCCGACCTTTTGAGCAAGAGCTTGTACGTCTGGCTTTTGAGCGAACGCTTTTTGGAATTCTTGAGGCACGGCCGAGAATGCTGCACCCAATTGTGCCTGAGCATTTGGAGTATCGCCGGCGGTGGCAGCGGCGTCAGCGAGGTAATAGCGCGTCAAGAATCTGCCCATCAAAGCACCTTGCATTTTGGCGTGGTCGCCTGCCAGGGTCATGATGTTCATCAACGTGTCTTTGCCTACAGTCGCTTCAAGCTGATCGCCAAGCTTAGTCATGTTCGGCGCAGATTTCTCGAGTTGAGTGTGAATGGTGGCTTTGTCAGCATCTGTAGTGGATGGATCTTGGTATTTATTCCAAAGAGCGAGAGCATCAGGAGTCAGATTTTTCTTCTCAGCATCGATTTGAGTGCCGAGTGTTTGCAGCTTAGCCTTGACATCAGGCGTCATCTTAGCGTTGATCGCTGCTTCGAGCTGCTGGTCTCTAGCTGTAGTTTGAGTATTGAGCGCTGTGAATTCAGCGTCAGACTTTTGAATAGCAGCTTGGAATTCAGGCGTTAATTGCTGATAAGCAGCTTTAACGTCACCCTTTTGTTGCACAACTTGCTGGAATTTCTGTTCAACGGTAGCGAGCGCATCCGCGGCAGTGCCGGCAGTTGGGCGATCGGTCGGTTGTGGTTGGCTAGCATCAGTTGGCTGCGTTTGCGCTTGCTGTTGAGTAGCATCAGTCGGAATGCCCATTTGAGCGGCTGTGCGCTGCCAATAAGCTTTCAAATCTGGGTCAGTGCTGTTGTTCAACTTTAGAGCATCGCCAACTTGCTGCTTCGCTTCTGCGGCATCACCATTTTTAGCGAGCGCCAATCCATAAGTGAATCTAGTGATTGCAGCTTGGTTCTTCTCGGCTTGAAGAGCATTTTCAACAGTCATATAGTTCATCAGAGCTTGGATATTCTGAGGTCCCATAAGCTGATCGCGCTGGGCGAGAATTGTCTGCAAGCCAGGATTCAACTGAACAAGTTGCTGTTCAATTTGTTGTCTTTCTTGCGGGGAGGCAGATTTGTCTAAGGCATTATAAAGTTGGAAAGCAGCCTGTTGCTTGTCCGGAGTCATCTGTTGAATCAGGGTTTGAGCAGCTTGGTCTTGCGCAGTAACGGCTTTGACCAGGTTTGCATCTGTTAAAGGTCGAACGGCATTGGCTGCTTGCGCTTCCGCTTGCAACAATTGAGCCATTTTCGGTGACTGACCAGCATCGGCGTTAGCAATCGCTTGTTGAAATTGCTGCTTCACGTCCGGAGTCATAGTCTTTGGACCAGTGACTGACTGGAACAAGGATTGCACTGCTTCTACAGGTGTACGATTCTGCGCGTCCAGAGGCGAGATTCGTTGCGGCTGTTGCTGCGTCTGGTCACCAGGCTGTTGTTGCTGTTGACGGACGTCGCCAGGTTGTTGCTGTTGTTGCGGCTGACGGGTATCACCAGGTTGTTGCTGTTGTTGCAGACGAGGATCACCAGGCTGCAACTGTTGCTGTTGTTGAGTCCCGTCATTCTGAGCCTGCTGGGATTTCGGAGCAGCATCGATAGCATTCTTAAGGTGGCGTTGGAAGTTTGGATCCTGGTTCATTTCAGGATCTTTTTGTTGGGCTTCCAATAAAAGTTGCGTTCCATAATACTGATCGCCGTTGCGAATCATCAGCAAAGCGAAGTTGGCGCGGGCAAAACCAGGCGCCCGTTGGAGTGTATGAAGATCGGCGTCTTCTTG
>PLZS01000003.1 GCA_003153555.1 Candidatus Melainabacteria bacterium
CACTTCGCGAAACTTCGAAAAACGCGACGACAACTGAATATATCGGCCCGTAAAATGTTCTCTCAAAAGACTTCGCCCCAAGCGATGTTTTTTGTTTCTGGTTGGTTTTCGTCCGTTCTAGGAGGCGATCGCCTCGGATATATCCATTGGATACGCACCATTAACGGTGGCATCTCACGATGACACTATATTGGTTAGGCGAAAACCGATCAACACTTGGCTACCAGAATAGATCCAGGGGCTGGGGGTTTCGCTGGTCTAGAAATTTTCTAGCCTTAGGGCTGGAAATTGCTGCATGCCTCAATTGCTCGATCTTCGAACGAACATCTTCATACCGCGCAAGAGCATCGAGAAACCGGCTAGAAAATTTCCAGACAGTCTGGAAACAGATTTCGATACCATCGAAACGGCTGGAAAAGACGAGCAGTTATCAGACTAGAAACGGTTAGAAATGCCGTATCCCACATCAGAGCGCACGGCGATATATTGACAAGCACCACTTCGAGGGTGTTACCGAATGGTATTTCGAGGACACTCTAGAAACGCTTCCAACCGCTTCTAATCCAAGGCTAGAAATTTCCAACCCACCTCGAAAGAAATCCCAGGCGCATTTCCAACCTTTTCGAGGCGCCTGGAAGCGACCGCTGAAACCCCGACCTGGTTAGGCGGAACGGCTAGAAAAATATTCGATCCCTATAGAAACGGATTCGAAATGGCATCTGCGAGATTGCACAAAAAATTTCTAGCATCTCGAAATAGCTTCTTGGTCCGTTTCCAAAGCTGGAGACCTTTTCCAGGTGGTGGTTAGAAGCGTTTCAAGGCGAAGGCGCGATGCGTCAGTGGCGCGACCTTTCAGCGATATTTGTCGTTTATTTTTTGTGCCTGAACCCCTATAATGCTGACGGGGTAAGGGTTTCCATATCCGACAGATAATCATTGGATATAGAGGTGCTCGATTGAGAACGATAACTGTAAAAGAAGCAGCCGTAGCTCTGGGCATTACGCCTCGGGCAGTCTCATACAGACTGGAGAAGGGCCAGCTCAAAGGCACGCTAACGAAAAACGAAGCTACCGGTGTGCCTGAATGGCGCATTTATCCAAACAAGGAAATTCTCTCCGGCCTCAGCCAGCCACCCGCCGACGACACGACAGCAATCGACTTCGAGCCTAATGATGTTATTGAAGCTGAATCGGTTGACGACACCGCAGGCAGTGACACGAACCAGCAATCAGAAGCGCGCCCAGGCGCGATGGATTTTCAGTTGATCGTAGAGCAATGCGTGCGCCCCCTGGTGGAAGAAGTGAAGGCGCAGGCACTGGCGCTAGCAGAGAAAGACAGAATCATTGAGGACCAGAGCCGCCAGCTCCGTCTGCTACCCGACTTCCAGAAGCGAGCAGAAGATGAAAAGGCTCGCGCCGAAGAAGAACGAAAGGCTGCCGAATTACGCGCGCTCGAAATAGAAGCTCTCAACAAGCAAGTAGCCGCTATTGAAGAAGAGAAACAGCAACTAGAAGCGAAGGCAAACGAAGCTGCTGCGTTAGCCACTGACCTACAAACACTGAAGAAGACCGTGGAGAAACTTCAGACTCCCTGGTGGAAGAAGATATTTTCCACGCCAGTGGATGGACACTAAACGGAATGTCACAAGAACGCCATCTTGAAAATCACTTGATTGAGAAGCTTCGTAGCCTCAAATATGAATACCGCGAGGACATCCGCGATCGGGCCGCTCTGGAGCAAAATTTTCGCGAGAAGTTCGAATCACTTAACCGGGTCACTCTGTCGTCGGGTGAATTCTCGCGCTTGCTGGAAGAGATTATTACGCCGGATGTCTTCACCGCTGCCCGTACAATTCGTGAGCGTCAAAGCTTCGTCCGCGACGACGGCACGCCGCTGAACTACACATTGGTAAATATCAAAGATTGGTGCAAAAACTCCTTTGAGATCATAAACCAGCTCCGCATCAATACGGATTACAGTCACCATCGTTATGACGTTATCCTCCTCATGAACGGCGTCCCCGTTGTGCAAATTGAGTTGAAGACCCTCGGCATTAACCCGCGTCGTGCGATGGAACAAATCGTTGATTACAAAAATGATCCCGGAAACGGCTACACCCGCACAATTCTCTGTTTTATACAGCTCTTCATTGTCAGCAATCGCGACAGCACCTACTACTTCTCCAATAACAACGCTCGCCATTTTGCCTTCAATGCCGAAGAGCGCTTTCTCCCCATTTACCAGTTTGCCGGGGAAGACAACAAAAAGATCGCGCATCTCGACGACTTCGCGGATGCCTTCCTCGCGAAATGCACTCTCAGTCAAATGATAAGCCGTTACATGGTGCTTATTGCTAGTGAACAGAAGCTGATGATCATGCGCCCGTATCAAGTTTATGCAGTCAAGGCAATTGTGGACTGTATTCAACAGAATTGCGGCAACGGCTACATCTGGCACACCACCGGTAGTGGCAAGACGCTCACCTCCTTCAAGGCCTCGACTCTGCTCAAGGACCGGAATGACATCGAAAAATGTGTCTTTGTTGTGGACCGCAAAGATCTTGACCGACAAACACGGGAGGAGTTCAACCGGTTTCAAGAAGGATGTGTCGAAGAAAACACGAATACTAGTGCATTAGTCCATCGCCTTCTTTCCGACGACTACGCCGACAAGGTTATCGTTACAACAATCCAGAAGCTCGGGCTTGCTTTGGATGAAAACAGCAAACGCAGTAAGCAGCAGAAGAAGGATGGGAAGGCTACCTACAAAGAGCAGTTAGAGCCGCTTCGCGACAAACGCATTGTTTTCATTTTCGACGAGTGCCACCGTTCACAGTTCGGTGACAACCATAAAGCCATCAAAGAATTCTTCCCGAAGTCCCAGCTGTTCGGCTTTACTGGCACCCCTATTTTTGAGGTCAACTCTAACGTCAAGCAAATTGAGGGTGAGTTCGGTCACTACAAGACGACCGTAGATCTTTTTCAAAAACAGCTTCACGCGTACACCATTACCCATGCAATCGAAGACACGAACGTGTTGCGCTTCCATGTTGATTATTACAAGCCAGAGGGGACTGGTGCACCAAAGCCCGGTGAGAGTCTCGCCAAACGTGCCATCGTTGATGGCTATTTTGTCCAAGCACGATGCTGCCACCGGTGGACGACGGTTCAATGCTTTGTTTGCAACCGCGTCCATCAATGACGCCATCGAATACTACAACCTTTTCCAGTCCGTGCAGTCAGAGAAACTTTCCGCGGATCAGGACTTCCAGCCGCTGAATATCGCGTGCGTCTTTTCGCCGCCTGCGCAGGGTGACCCAGACGTGCAGCAGATTCAGGAAGACCTGCCGCAGGAAAAGGAAGATAACGAAGTAGAGCCGGAGAAGAAAAAAGCCGCGCTCAAGGCTATCGTGGACGACTACAACACTCGCTACGGTTCGAACCACAGCATTAGCGAATTCGACCTTTATTACCAGGATGTGCAAAAGCGCATTAAGGACCAGCAATGGCCGAATACCGACCAGCCGCATGCGCAGAAAATTGATTTGACCATCGTAGTGGACATGCTACTCACCGGCTTCGACTCGAAATATTTGAACACTCTCTATGTGGACAAAAATCTCAAGTATCACGGCTTGATCCAAGCCTTCTCCCGAACGAATCGTGTGCTCAACAGCACGAAACCATACGGCAACATCCTCGATTTCCGCCAGCAACAAGACGCTGTGGACAGCGCTATCGCTCTCTTCTCGGGAGAAGATGCTGGACCAAAGGCGCGCGAGATATGGCTTGTCGACAAGGCGCCTGTAGTAATCGAAAAGCTGAAAGACGCTGTACAGAAGCTCGACGTTTTCATGAAATCTCAGGGACTCGAATCTGTTCCTGAGGCTGTGCCCAATCTCAAGGGCGACGAAGCACGCGCTGCCTTTATCAACCACTTCAAAGAAGTTCAGCGACTCAAGACCCAGCTTGATCAATACACTGATCTCTCCAAGGATAACGTCACCACAATTGAGCAAATCCTGCCGAAGGAAAATCTACTCGGCTTCCGGGGTGCATATCTGGAGACTGCTCAGCGGCTAAAGGCCCAGCAAGACAAGGGCAAGCACAGCGACACAGCCGTAAGTCCTGAAGTGGACGAATTGGATTTCGAGTTCGTCCTCTTCGCTTCTGCAGTCATCGATTATGACTACATCATTGGACTCATAGCACGCTTCACAGCGCAGGCCCCGGGGAAGCAGAAGTTGAGCCGCGAGCAACTTGTAGGGCTTATCCAAGCTGATGCCAAATTCATGGATGAGGGACAAGAGATCGCCGCCTATATTGCCACGTTGAAGGCAGGCGAGGCCCTGAGTGAAACGTCGATCCGCGACGGTTATGAGCGCTTTAAAGCCGACAAACAGTTTAAGGAGCTTGCCCAAGTTGCCATCCGACACGGGCTCGAAAGCACCGCTCTGGAAGCCTTTGTGTCCAGCATCCTTCAGCGCATGATTTTTGATGGTGAGCAATTGAGCGACCTTATGGCTCCGCTTGGTCTGGGCTGGAAAACTCGTACCCAGAAAGAACTCGCCCTGATGGAAGAACTCATCCCGCTCCTTCGCAAACGCGCTCATGGTCGCGACATCTCAGGACTCAACGCGTATGAGCAATAAGGTGACAACCACGGACATGAACAACGACGACAAATCCTCGTTGACGCCTAAGCTGCGCTTTCCGGAGTTTCGGTGTGCCGGTGTCTGGAAAACAGAAACACTAGGATCGGTCGCATCTATTAGCACTGAGAAAGTGGGTGATGAGGACTGTATCCCAATGAGCATCACCACAGGCGTTGGGTTGGTGAGCCAAATAGAGAAATTCGGTCGCATCATCGCCGGAAACTCTTACAAAAACTATCTCCTGCTCAAACAGTATGACTTCGCCTACAACAAGAGCGCCACTAAGGAATTTCCGGAAGGATACATCGCGTTGTATTCCGGCGACGAGCTTGCCGCTGTGCCGAACAGCATTTTCACCTGTTTGCGAATCAAAGGCAAATCGCTCGATCCTCAATACCTGAACTACCTCTTTCTCGCAAACCTGCACGGAAAGTGGTTGCGGAAATTCATTGAGGTTGGCGGTCGTGCTCACGGGTCGCTAAGCATAAATGAGGACGATTTGCTCGCTTTGCCAGTGCCACTTCCGATGGGAGAGTCATCGCTAGCCGAACAACAAAAAATCGCCGACTGTCTGACCTCGCTGGACGCGGTGATCGCGGCGCAAAGCCAAAAACTAGACGCGCTCAAGTCATATAAAAAAGGGCTGCTACAGCAGCTTTTCCCACGCGAAGGCGAGAAAGTTCCTCGCGTTCGCTTCCGGGAATTCCAATCTGCGCCCGCATGGGAGATGCATCCGTTAGATAGCTTCGTAATCAAGACGTTCTATGGAACATCTCAGTCAACTTCATCAAAGGGGCGATATCCGGTTCTGCGGATGGGAAATATGGTCGACGGCGGATTGGACCTCTCGAACTTAGCCTACATCGACCTCGATCCTGAATCATTCGAATCATTCCGACTCACGAAAGGAGACATTCTACTAAACAGAACTAACAGTCCTGCTTTGGTCGGAAAGGTTTCACTGTTTCAACTCGAATCAGAGTATATGACCGCCTCGTACATAGTCACGTATCGCTTGGACAAAGACCGAATGGATCCCGCATTCTGTAATTATATTCTGAACACGCCGCTCTATCAGGGGCGGATCAAGGCGCTAGCCAAGCCGAGTATCAGCCAGGTCAACATCAACCCGACCGCTTTTCGCAAAGAACTAATCATTGCTGTTCCTTCAGCTGCAGAGCAGAATCACATCGCAGCTTGTCTTTGCTCTGTTGATGAAATGCTCAACTCTGAAAGCGATAAGCTCAAATTTCTCAAAATCCACAAGAAAGGTCTGATGCAGCAGCTTTTTCCATGCGTGGAAAGAGTGGAACCATGAGCGACCAGCCTAAAATTTATCGTTTCCCATCCTTCGACCGGCTGGTCTCGCGCATCCGGGATGACTTTCACAGTGGTGGTCATGATTTCGTGTTGCTTTATGCGTACAATGGCACCGGCAAGACGCGTCTCTCGATGGAATTCAAAGGTGCCGGGAAGACCAAGAATGACGGTAACCCAGACACGCTCTACTTCAACGCCTACACCGAGGATCTTTTCTCTTGGGACAACGATCTAGACGCCGATAGCAGACGCATTTACCGCCTAAACTCAGCCTCACGCTTCTTTTTGGGTATTAAAGAACTTGCGCTTGAGGAAAGTATTCAGTCCTACCTTGGGCGCTACACCGATTTCGATTTCAACATTGACTACACGAATTGGACAATATCTTTTAGCAAGGGCGCGTCCGAGCACATCAAGATTTCGCGAGGCGAAGAAAACATCTTTGTCTGGTGCCTTTTCATGGCTATTTGTGAACGCGTGATCGATGCCCATCCATCTTACGCATGGGTGAAGTTTTTCTACATCGACGACCCGATTTCTTCGTTGGATGATAACAACGCCATTGCCGTGGCCAGTGACTTGGCGAAGCTTCTGCGCAAGGCCAAGGACCGGATCAAGGTGGTTGTTTCCTCGCACCACGCATTGTTTTTCAATGTCGTTTGCAATGAACTGAAAACGTCGAAGACTAAGCGTTATTTTCTACATCGTTCAATTGGTAGCGACCAGTTGACGCTTCGCGCGACCGACGATACGCCATTTTTTCATCATGTGGCCATGCTGAGCGAGATCCGCAAGGCGGCGGAATCTGGTGCGCTTTACACCTATCACTTCAATATGCTCAGAAGCATCTTGGAGAAGACGGCCACTTTTTTAGGCAAGAAGGATTTCTCGACTTGCATTGAAGGTGTGGAAGACGAGGCGTTATATTCTCGTGCTCTAAACCTTCTCAGTCATGGCAAATATTCGCTCTATGAGCCGACGGAGATGATGGAGGACAACAAGCAACTCTTCCGCAACATACTTGCTGCGTTTCTTGCTAAACATCAATTCGACTTGCCAGAGCTTCTGAACGAAGCAGCTCCATCGCTCGTACCCGCACCAGAGGAAGGCTCAACATTATGACACCGGAAATGGAGAAAAAGCAGTTAGGTAAAAAGCTCTGGGCCATTGCCGACCAATTGCGCGGTGCGATGGACCCGGACGATTTCCGCGATTACATGCTGTCATTTTTGTTCTTGCGCTATCTCTCCGATAACTATGAGGCGGCGACGGAACGCGAATTGGGAAAGGATTACCCCAAGCTAGACGATGATGACCGCCGTGCGCCGCTCAGCCTCTGGTACGTAAACAATGCCGACGATATAGCAGAGTTTGAAAAGCAGATGCGACGTAAGGTACATTACGTGATCAAGCCTGATTACCTATGGGCCAGTATCGCCGACATGGCGCGCAGGCAGGACGAAGAGCTGCTCAAAACTTTGCAAGCAGGCTTTAAATACATTGAGAATGACTCCTTCCAAAGCACCTTTCAAGGGCTATTCTCCGAAGTTGATCTAAGCTCGCCAAAACTAGGACGAACCTACACAGACCGCAACAGCAAACTCTGTACCATCATCCAGAAGATTGCAGAAGGTTTGTCAGAGTTTTCCACCGACTCCGACTCGCTCGGCAATGCTTATGAATATTTGATCGGTCAGTTCGCCGCCGGTTCCGGCAAAAAGGCCGGCGAGTTCTATACACCACAGCAGATCTCCGACATTCTCTCCGCCATAGTCACCCTTGATAGCCAAGAGCCAGCTACCGGTAAGAAGTCACGATTGGAAAAAGTCCTTGATTTCGCCTGTGGCTCCGGCTCACTGCTCCTTAACGTGCGTAAGCGTATGGGAGTGAATGGCATTGGCAAGATTTACGGACAAGAAAAGAACATCACCACTTACAATCTCGCGCGCATGAACATGCTGCTTCATGGAGTGAAGGATTCAGAGTTTGAGATTTACCATGGTGACACTTTGACCAATGACTGGGACATTCTTCGCGAACTTAATCCCGCTAAGATGCCTTACTTCGATGCCATTGTGGCTAATCCACCCTTCAGCTACCGCTGGAACCCAACCGAAGCGATGGCAGATGACGTGCGTTTCAAAAACCACGGACTCGCTCCGAAATCCGCGGCGGATTTCGCTTTTCTCCTGCACGGCTTTCACTTCCTGAAGGACGAAGGCGTTATGGCAATAATCTTGCCACACGGCGTACTATTTCGTGGCGGTGCGGAGGAGCGGATCCGAACCAAGTTGATCAAAGACGGTCACATTGACTCAGTTATCGGACTTCCAGCCAATTTGTTCTATTCCACTGGCATCCCGGTCTGCATCGTCGTGCTCAAGAAGTGCAAGAAACCTGACGATGTACTCTTCATTAATGCCGCCGAACACTTCGAGAAAGGCAAACGCCAAAATCAGCTACTGCCGGAGCACATCGCCAAGATAATCGACACTTATCAATTTCGGACGGAGGAAGAACGCTATTCCAAGCGAGTGTCGATGCAGCGCATCGCTGACGAAGGATACAACCTGAATATCTCTCGCTACATCAGTACGGCGGTCAGTGTGGAAGAGATCGTTCTGGAGGATACGCATGCCAATTTAGTGCGTATTCAGGAAACTATCCGCAAAGCAACACTCAAACATAATGAGTTTTTGAAAGAACTGGGCAAGCCACTGCTGCCTGTTTGAATCAATTTGTCGAGCAAGTCTTTTTTATCTTCATGATAGTTGTTTTGCTAACTTCCAATTTCGCGGCTACGGATCGAATGCTATTACCTTCCGCCAGAAGTTGCCGTGCTGCGTTCACTTTATCGAAAGAAGGTCTTCCTATAGCCTTACCGCTTTTAGTGCCCTTAGAACGGGCGTGAGCTATCCCAGAATTGATTCTTTCTCGCAACAGACTGCGCTCGAACTGAGAAATTACCGAAAGAAGTCCAAGCATTAGTTCGCCCTGGGCAGTCGAAGTATCGAGGTCCGGACCGTTCAAAGTTCTCAAACCGACGCCGCGATCGGCAAGATCTTGGATTGTCTGCAACAGATCCGGTGTACTTCGGCCCCATCGGGACAGTTCTGAAATAACGACCAGGTCGATCTCCCGATGGCGCGCCAGCTCGATTACAGCTTTGCGCTGCTTACGGCTGTTCTTGGCGCCACTGGCGGTCTCGGTAAAGGCGGCGACAACTTCAAAACCACTACGCTGGGCATACTGCTGCAACTCAGCAATTTGCCGCTCGCAGGATTGGTCGGCCGTGCTGACCCGGGCATAAATTGCTACACGCTGTACCATAAACCCTCCGGCAAAACTAACCCAAGTTCGGCTGACAGGAGTGCCCTTTCGGCTGGCAAACCCAGCGTACCAAAAAACAAATGCTTTTTGGTACGTGGGAAGGTTCGCTTTCGGGGTTAGTTGACACGCTCCGCATTTTGTAATACTCATACAGGCCCCGAAAGGAAAAGTATGACAGAATCAAAAAAAGCTGAGCTGATCCAACTCAGAGTCGAAAAAACCTTTTTGGACAAGCTAAATCGAGTTGCCGAAAAGAAAAACCTGCCGCTCAGCGCAATGTTGAGGGTGTGGCTATCAGAGCGCCTTAGCGAGGAAATTAGAATGATAACTATCGAAAGAAAACAATGGCAAGACGAACGTCTTGAAAATATGAAGTCAGTCCTGAAGGCAGATTTCGAGTTGGGTCCGGCTCTTGCCGTTCACGTACATCCTCTGACACCTGGGGTATCAATAGATATCGCAGATATCGAAAAAAATGCCCTATCGCTTATCCCTTGGGGATCGACCGGTTTTAGTGGACGCATACAACAACACGGTTACGAACTGACACGCTCCCACAATGGCATTACGAGCGCAAAGGCTCAGATTTTTAAAAGCGGCCAGATCGAAGGAATTTTTGCTATCAGCGCAGAAAACCAAGAGATTCTAGGCATGGCCCTCGATGACGGCATTGTTCTTATCGTTTCAGCCTACGTACATTTGCTCAAGAGTCAACAAACACCGTTGCCATATCAATTCAACTTCTTCATTCTTAACGCCAAAGGTTATTCAATAACAGACAACAAAACCTTGGCTGCAAGCCACGCAGCAACTACTTTTGACTCCGACACAATTGCGTTGACGCCTCTAAATATTGATGATTGGTCGCAAATGAATTCCGAGCTGTGCATTGGCAATCATTGCATAGACATGATCGATGAGATGTGGCGAGCTGCTGGCGAACGGGGTTCCAAAAGTTATGACACCAACAATCAATGGTTGGTGAGACGGTCACGCTAATTCCACAGTCCCTGGCGCGACACCAGGAGCGCGCGCGAATGCGCCCTAAACATATAAGTAATCGTTCACTGCGGCTCGGTGTTGGTTTCGTCGTTGTCTACAGACTCCTCCGGTTTCCAATTTAACGGGACCAGAGCCGGTGGTCGCTTCCAAGGCTCTTCGACCAGGCATTCTTGAAACCAATCATCATTGAGGTTGGCATGCTCAGTCACGATGATCTGAAAATTTGGGCAGTCCTGTTTTGTGAACTTAAGCAATAGCGCAAAGAGCCTGCGCACCAATTCCATGTCCCCATCTTTTTCTGTTTGTTCAACCGAGCCATCGATCTGCTTGTAGACTTTTTCCGATGGAAAGTAGACTTGAGTGGGTTGATCAATAATGAGAAATCTCGGAATTGGTCTGTTGTTTCTCGCTGCAAATAAGTGAAAACCAAGCAGTGCAGCTAAATGATATGCCAAATGGTTTTTAGCACTTCCAGTGTTCCTAAGCGGAATTCCGCGCTCATCTTTGTCAAAAACGACGGTCAAATTCGTCAAGTCCAAACGCGCTGGGTAGATTTTCATTTCCGCATCGAAATCTTTTACATACTGCGTTATAAGAGCTGAAATTGCATTTAGCGTAGAGGCTTCGCGCTCCTTGTACGTTTCTGTGCCAATTTGGCGCTGAAGTTCTTCGGCCCGAAACTTCAATTTTTTGAACTCGCTTTCAAGATTGGCGATATTCTGTTCACTAGACTGAGTCAGGTTTTCAAGAAACAGACTTAGGCGACCTATGACCTTAGCGGCAGCAGTGTTACGTTGACCGAGTGCAGCTATGGCCTCGGAAGTCGCGATCGCTGCAGATAGCTCCAGCTCTTTAGCTCTGATCGCTTCATAGGTCGTTCGTACTTCTTGCCTCAACTCCTTGAGATATGCGTCCAGCTTGGGACGTTCACCTACAACCGCAGCCATTTCTTTGTCCAGGGATTTCAGCTCGGCAAGCAGAATTTCAGCAACAGGAGTCTCCATGCCGAGATTCGTTTCTGCAAATGGCCACTGCCACTCACCCGTCTGCGGATTTTTCGGCAATGCCTTGATCGATTTCAACCTGTCTTTTTGCTCTTCCACTTCCCGAGCAAACCCATTTGCCTCTCTTGCATAGCGCTCTGTTGAGTCAATTTTGCGCTGAACATCGCCGCGTTCCTTTCGCAACTGGCTTAGTTCTATTTCAAGTTCGGAAATGCGATGACCGTCATCCTCCGGCATCGAAGCAGGAGTCCAAGACAAAGCATCTCGTAGAACTTCAATAACGTTCAGGCTATTTATCGTTTTGTCACGCTCAATTACACCACAAGCCTTGGCTTCGGAAAGCAGGCTCACGGCCTTGTTTTGAGACGAATCAATTTCAAACTTTGCTTGCTCTATGAGCTTCTGTTTGATTTTGAGTTCTCTGACCATTTCTCTTAGACGGGCCTTAAGTTCAAACTGCTCGTTAGTCGAAACCCCCATCAACACCGGGAAGGTGTCTCGAATCGTTTGCGGCATGCGGTCTTCGTTTTGTCGATAGAAGAGCTGCTCGTGATTCGACACTAAATTTTGTTTTTGGAACAGATAGAATAGTGTGTGCTTAATGTTGGTGTCATAGACATCCCTGCTGGAGGTATCTGATACATCAATCCGGTTTTCCGGAATTCCCAACAGTCGTGACAGCAATTCGGATACATCACTACTATCGGCATTGACAGCAAGTTCAGAGAAAGGCGGCGGTTCAAGAACAGCGCCCCTCCTGATCATTGCGGGAGAGCTGCTATTGAATCCAGCGCCGGGACTGGGTTTGGCTATTAGAACCTCATCATTTTCGAATTGATAGATCACAGCGAACCATGAAACATGGTCTCGTATAAAACCCTCTGGCACATTGAACGTAGTGCGCCCGATGCAATATTCGATTACGCCAGATATTGCAGACTTGCCGGTTTCAGAACTCCCTGTGATGATATTGAGTCCATTCGGGTTGAAAGCCAAATCTCTGCGCTCGCCAGAATAGCTATAAATGTGGAGAGACTTTATTTTCATGGTCTAATTCCCAGACTCGTGTAGATGGTGACGCGGTCGATTGTTTCGGCAAAACCTTTTCCGATGGTGCGGGCCGCTCGTTGTATGGCTTTTGTCTCGTCAGTGCCTGACACGGTTTTTTGAACTGTTTCAGGTATCCCTTTGATAGAACCAGTTTTTTCAACCTGAATACATCCAAACTGCATTGCGAGGCCAAGTCCTTCAAATGTGAAAGGCAACATATTAGTAACTCGCGTTTCAAAACCTACGACAAGCTGCGGGTTTCGTTCAATGACTTTCAAAAGATAGCTGCGATTATTTCCATTGATTATCTCGCGCGATTCTTTGTGCAAGCATAAAGGCAAGACGAGAAGTGAGAGCGAGAACGGCATCCCACCCTCGTTGGATTCTTCGAATCCATTGAATGACCGGCACAAAACCAAAGCACAAAAAGCCGGATTGAACAGATTACGTATCTCGATGGGGCGTCGATACCAGGTTGTCATTGCCCCGCTCCTAGAATGCTTTCCAGCCTATTGAGAAACTGAGGGTGCCAGTACACGTTAGGCGGGTTTGTATTGGCCAAAATTTGAAAGTTACCTCGCACAACATAAGCTTCATCAACACGCGGTCTTATCTTCAAATGCATACACTGCATTTGAGCCCACTTATATACTTCGTGCCCTTTCTGTTTTAGAAGCTCTTCGGAGGCATTCGAGTCCAGCTCATCTAACGCAACCGCGCTATATCTTTGCCATTCCTCTGTGAGCAGAGCCTCATATTTTTCGATCTCGCCGGATACAAGCAAACTTTCGCGAGCCCAGGCCGAGCGTTGTTCGAAGGCACGATAGTAATCGATGATTGCATGTCGAATCCGTTCCAGCGAGATCCCTATCTCTCGAAGCTGCGCAACAAAAATGCGTTGATCACCGCTAGCATCGATATTCTCAGGCTCCGCGCCGCCGAAGGTTATAGGAAGGTTGTCGGTTTTGTACTCGTCAGCGATCGAAGAAATCATGTCCGACAACTCCGATCCAACAATTGGATCAGTTCTTTTTTTGGTCAACAGAAGGATAATTTCATTGTTCCACCAGCCTTCCAAACGCTGAAATACTGCATTCCTCGCGTTGGAATTGATAGCCCGAAAAGATTTGCTCTGTATCAGAGCCGGCAATTCTTCCACGCGAGGCAAAGAATCAAATATTTTGATTCGAGAAAAGAAATCTTCTTTCTCAGCGTCAGTCAATTCGTCCAAACTTTGCTTTGCCACCGTTACGGCTTCAGATGTGCTTTCGGCCATTTTCTTGATTGCTTTTTCCGCAAGCGTCTCCCCGTCATTCGGATCAACAACGGCGTCTGGTAAGAAGAGTTTGGAGAACGGACCATTCGCTTCAGCAGTTGTGAACAGGAAGAATCTCAAGTCTTTCGAGGTTTTGAGCACTTTATATGATGCCAGCCAAACCCGCACTGACTTCCAAAAGTCGGTGGCCAGGTCAGTTAATTTCTCACCAGCTTGTTTGTGTTTCATAGAGCCCAAAGTCAGCTTGCCGCCCTTCTCTTCAAAATCTAAATCGTCTTGTTTTTCAATGAAAACATGAGCAGTCTCGTCTAATTGCAAGAGGTAATACAAAGCGAATCGGGGCTGATAGAAATACCCCAGCGCCGGTGCACTTGCAGAAAACTGTTCAGGTGTATCAGTCACTCGCAAAGCCCCAATAGTTCGGTCAAGGTAATAAGGTAGCCCAAGTTCTTAATTGATTTATATGCCCTTCTTTTGATCCATGCCCGACTAGTCTATTGGGTTTGGCAGCTGCAGCCGTCACTCAGAAAACGCAAGTACAGTCACGTGCAACGCCAATCTGTTTTTGTTTTGGTTCACGGTATCCTCACTGTCCTGATTTTTTATTGATCTCATCCATGGTTCGACTGAAAGAGTTTTTTACGTCAGTTGATGGCGTCAGTGGCGTGTTCGTCGGCACGACATGCGGCGTAATCGGAACGTTCAGACTGGGCGACGAGCTGCCCGAGCTGTTCAAAAAGTCGCTTGCGCGTTGCCTGAGGTTTGTCGGATCACTTTGAAATACATTCGGCGTAGTTGGCTGAAAGATCGGTGCAGATAGGCTCGGAGTCGAGGTGGTAGTGCTGGGCGGTGCTTCGGTACTGTTCGTGGTGCTTTGCTTATTCAGTCCATTTAGCAGGTAAGGGCTTTTCGATTGCTCTGTCGGGGGCGGTCCGACTGCTCCAAAGGGACTCGTGCTCGGTGTGCTGCTACTGTAAGGCGATACTTCATATGGCGGCACATAGTTATTATTGGTCTGCGGTGGCGGCGTTGACTGCTGCTGTTGCGACGGGTGATCACGCTCCCACTTCCACGAAATGTCATGCCACCATGATTTGAGACTGGTGCCCATCCAACCAAAGATGCTTAAACCTATCCAGGCTGCGGCTATACAAAGGGAGATCTTCCAGCGCAATCGCTCGTCTTCTAACAGCTTGGTCTGATCTATGGCTTCTTTAGCCGTTTGCTGCGGGGCGGCGGCGCTAGCCGCTGCTTGTCTTTGACGCTCCTTTTCGGCTGCCTCTGCAGCGGCCTTTTGTTCTCGCTCTTTGCTCCTGCGCTGCGCTTCTGCTTCTTCGCGGTTTGTTTCCTGCGTCGTTTTGCGCTTGCCTGGTCCTGGGCCAGGTCCTTGCCCGCTCCGTCCGGTTTGGCTGCTGCCCTGGGACGAGGAACCCGCGCTTGGCTTGCACGCGCAAGGACCGCTAGGCTTGTGCCCTTTCTCGAAATGGGCCTTGAGGTCGTCCTTCGCGTTATTGATTTGCTTCAGTTCTTCTTCTGCATCGTTCTTGCCATCGGCAGTCGGAAAGCGGTCTGGATGCCACACCATGATCAGGCGCTTATGCCGTCGAGTAACTTTGTCCATTGGTGCCCCCGGCTCAAGACCGAGGATGAAATAGGCTTTTTGCAGTTTCTCTTCTTCAGTCATTATCCAAAAACCGCCTTCATCACATCGCCCCAAAGACCGAGAACCCCAAGAGCGCCTAATCCTATAAGCCACCAGGGCGGCGCCGGCAGTGAAGTATCAGCCGCACTACCTGCGTCAGTTCCGGGTCCTAGTGCGGCTTCTGCGTCGTTAACTATTCCGGCGATTATCGAATCACACGCATGAAAAGCGACGCCCTCAACTCTCGGGCGGAAGTCGAACTGCACTACAGTAGTGTCATTCGGCTCTTCCTTCATTTGTACATCCAGCTCTAAAAGTCGCTGCACTCGCTGCGTTTTGTGGCGAATGTTCGCCATGTTTGTACCTTCAAAGCCTTGTGATTCTTCCTCGGTAAACTTAAGCGTTGCAGTGATACGGCGCTGCATGGTGTCGGCTGTCGAGACATGCCACTTGTCGCCGAAGTTGTATGACTTTTCGCCGATGATCTGTCGGATCTTTGCAAAAGCCTGCTTCAGCGGCACTTTATAGCGCCTTGGTACTGGGTGCAGAAAGTTATAACGCTGCACGCGCCCATGATGGAAGAATGGCCAAGCCGCCCAAACGCCAGCTACCATGCCTTCAAACATTCCAGTTTCTGGCGTCTGCAAGACGAAAAATCTTGTACAGGAGCCGACAATTCCCCAAACCAGTATGCCAAGAATTATCCCGACTCCCATCACATTTTTGCCTCGCCTGCTAGTTCTTTCATTGTCCTACCTATTCCTACGGGTCATAGTCTGGGGCGTCCTGCGGGCGCTTCGGATATGGCTTGCGCTCTGTGTTCTCGGTTTCTTTCGCTATTTTTGGCCTGCTTCCTTTGTCGAACCGGCTGCCGGATTTGGACTCCTGCTGGGAGTTGTTCGTGTTGGTTTTGGGCGGTCCTTTGCGCTTCGGCATCCGTTCTTGTCGCTCGGCGTCGTCTCTTGCTGTGCGTCCTCGTTTGCGTACAAACTCGCTAACCTCGTGCTTTTCGCGTGTAGGCGCCTCGTATGATAAGGCTTGCTCATAGGCCATCGGATCTGTGAGAGCCAGCTTGAGCGGCTTTGTGTCTGCGGTAAAGACAATTACCTCTTTGTTCAGGCTGATTAGTTCGTCCGGAGTGATTAAGTGACGCCCTTGTATAAACTCTTGGACTCGCCCGCTATCGCTTACTGATGCCTCTTCTACGGTTGTGCGCCCGATGGCTTCACTCAAGTCTCGCGCTTCCTGGAAAGTTTTTTGCTTGAAATAAACTTGAGTCGCTGGCATGTCGATTATTATTTGCGCCTCGCGCCTGCTGTAGACCTGCTCTAGCTGGTAGTAATTTTGAAAGCCGAGAATCAATCCAATTTTGTTCTTGCGAATAATCGAAAGAGTGTCACCGATGCCAGAGATTTTTCCGAAGTTAGTAAACTCGTCAAGCAGCATGGTAAGCGGGTATTTCATCTGTTCGCGTATTTCTAAAACGTGGTCTAACAGAAAATTGACCATGAGAGATCCGATAAGTTTGCTGTCCCTGGATCGGCTTGGCACTGCTAGATAGAACGTGAAAAGCTGGTGTTTAAGAGCTTCCAGGTCTATGTCCGTTGTTTCTGTCAACGTAATCATTTGATCTGTCATCCAGGGATTCAGCTTGGTGATCAGTCCAGAGAATACACCGTACTTGAAATTTGTTTCTCCCGAAAGCCGCATCCAACCTTCGAACTCCATCTGGGCCACATCAGACGGACTTTTATAAAGAACCTCGGCTAGTCGGTCCGGCCCTTTCAAAAGCAACCAGCGCAAAGCGCCGAAATGCCCATGTTCAGGCTCTGAGGCTGCGGCATGCAAAATGAGAGGGATTAATAAGAGCTTTTCTGAACGGTTCCAGGTTTGGTCTCCTCTGCTCTCTCCGCTCTCACCATTCATGATGATCAGATCGGCTAGCTTCTCAGCCAGGTTTGCCTTTTCCTCTTCAGGTGCTCGCCTTACTCGATCGATCGGGTTGATCCGATTTGATGTCATATCGGAAGGATTGAAGCAATAGATTTGGTGACCGGCCATCTTTCGCCAGCCCGAGGTCAGCTTGTACAGCTCGCCAGCCTCATATCCTGGCGTTGCTTCTGTCACGATCATGCTGGTAGCTATTCGTTCCACTAGCTGCGGGATAAAGAAGCCGCGCGACTTTCCGACGCCGGTTCTACCGCACACTATGGCGTGCGCGTGCGTCCAGAACTCCGGTACTTGAATGTATTCTTTATCCGGGGTTCTGCCAATGATGAGCCTTTTGGCGTCTGGCGTCTTTTGAAAGTAGCCGTTTGCTTTTAGTTCTTTGTCTGTGCCCCATCGGGCGGCACCGTGTACGGTGCTCTTTTCTTTGTGTGATTGTGCTTCTTCGGCGCGTTCGGCATCGCGCTGCAGCTCCAAAAGTATGCGGTCACAACGGTTCTGGCATTCGATTTCGCTGGCCCCGCCTTTACGCTCTTCCAGTTCGATGTTTACGAGCATGCCACCCGAGTTCGCGACTCTCCAGCGCAGCACTACGCGGTACTCATGCCGCCACCAGTCTTGCCCGATCTGCTCGTCCAGGCGCTCAGTTGCCAGAATCTGATCGAGCTGCTTGCTAGCGCGGGCTACCTGGTAGCCGAGCCGGTCAAGAACATTCACAGCCAGGATCGGGAAATCTTTGGCGTTCGTTTGAACTATGCCGGAATCGCTGATTTGGACTGCCATCTAGTAGCGCCCCCACGGGTCAAACGTAAACGGATCTTCGGGTCCTCGGTCTTTCTTCTTTTTCTTTTTCTCGTTCGCTTCGTCTCGGGTCGCCTGATTGCCTTCTATGGCGTCGTCAAGCTTGTCTATTGTCTCTTTGTCCCGCGATTTTTGCTCGGCTGTCCTTCCTGGCTGTACGTGTTCCTGAAGCTTATCGAGCTTGGCTGCCTCCAGGGCATCTTTGCCTTCTTTCAGCCGGTCGCGTGTATCGGTCAGGGGTATCCAGCGGACAAGCTCATTAGCGACCGAGGCACCCGCCATAAACATGCCTACAACGGGATTTCTCATAACCGCTTCTTGCAGGGGGTTCGGGGCTCTGAAGTTGTCGGGCATAGTCTTCTGGGCGCCTTCGCGGCCATACTGCGTCTTTGACAGCTCAACCTGTTTTTCAAGAACGCCAGACCACCTTGCTCGGTCTGCGTTTTCGATCCATCCTCTCAACTGCTGATAGTTCTCGACCGGCAGGCGGTCAGCGTTCTTGTCGCGTAACTTCTGATTGAGTTCGGTTAATTTCTCATAGGAGCTTTCTTTGCTGTACTTCTCGCCTTTGTACTCGAAATGGTCTTTGGGCTTTTCCAGCTCCTTTGCCTGCTCTTGGTTCTTTTCCTTATCGCCTTTGGCCTCTGGTTCGCGCTCGCCTAGCCGCTCTTTATCCTTCATCCAGGCAACCAGTTTCTTGTAGTCCGGCTTTTCTATGCGTTCGTCGTAGTTATCCCAGAGGTACTGATTTAGCTCTTTCAGCTCGGCAAGCGTGTTCTGCTTGCTCCATTCTTTGCCCGCAGCCTGGATCGTATCTTGGAAGTAAGGCTTTTCTGGCTCCTGGGCAGGCTCCTTGCCTTTGCTCTTTTTGGCGCGCTCTTTTTCTAGCTGCTTCTCTTTCCACTGGCTGTACGGCTCAAGCTGTTCTCGTAAGATTTTCTTGTGCATCCAGGGAAGCTCTAAGCCTTCCCGGATACGCTCCTGGCGTACCGCGTCTCGTTCGCGCTTGCGCTGCTCTATCCGGTCCTTTTCTTTGCGCTCCCGTTCAGCCCTTGCCCGCTCTAGTTCCAGCGGGTGTACTCGCTCTAAGTAGCGGTCGCCATACTCTTTGATTTTGTCGTAGTCTTTCTTGTCAATGCGCACGTCTGTGCCGTTCTTGTCCTTACCAAGGATGACTACGTGAATGTGATGGTGATCGGTGTTATTGTGCTCAACCGCCATCCATTGCAGATCTAAGCCCTTTTCGCTGCCAAGCTTTTGCATGACTTCGCGGGTGAATGCGCGCTTGTCTCCTGGGTTTATCTCCGGTGCAAGCGTCACTTTGTGAACGACTACTTTGCTGTCGGCCATCTCCCTAACGGCTTTCCGTAGGCGCTTGACGCTCAAATCGTCATCGCTCTCACCGAAAAATTCCCGCCCGCCCTTCTCGCGGTCTTCACCTGGGCGGTGCTGAATGTACTTCAAATGAGCTAGCGCCCGCCCCACAGCTATGCCTTTCGACGGCTTGCCGCCTACTCTGCTTTGCCTGTCCCTGGCTGAAATGTAGCTGTGTTTAACAACTATCACGGACTAGTTACCACCTTCTTCATTTTGTCGGATATCTCGGCCTCATCGCGCTCGACGTGCTTCCGCATCTTCTGCTTGGCGGTGTTTGATGCAGCCTCAAAAGCGGCCCTGGCGTTTTCATCGTCCGGTAACGCCATCCAGGAAAGCTCATACAGAGTCCCTATGGCCGCTCCCTGCCTGGCCAGCATCTTACAAACCCTTTCGACGCCGCTATTGATTGCCTTCACATGCTGGTCAGTTGCGTACCTCATTGCCTGAGCTACTTCGGTTTCGCGCTCGTCATGTTCTAGCTTTTCCTGGTTATCCAGAAACCACAGGAGGGCCTGACGCGCATAATCCGACCGCGATTTGCCGGCCGCTTTGGCGGCGTCATCGAGCCGTTTAATATCCGTCCTGGTCAACCTGGTTTCTACCCTGGGATTGAAAACTCGTTTTTTGGCTTCGTCCATTCGTGCCCCTACCTCAGCTACTACTAATAGGATAATACAGCCGATGTGCCGGACGCCATAGGGTATTTACTGGAGCTGTGCCTCCGATTTCTTCAGCGCAGGAGCGCTTGTAACAAGCGCGTGCCTGCGCATTGTATCTTGCCTTACCGAACGGTTAAGCCTCACTTCGTTCAGCACCGTCGGTGCGGCTCCACTTCGCTACGCTTCGTTCCGTGATCTTTTGCGCGTCAGTGCCTCTTCCGCGCGCTGCATTCTCAGCGCTAATCCCATCGAGGCGGCGGCGGTCCTGGTCCTCTATCTGTCTCTTTCTTATCGCCGCCAGGCTTCGGCAACTTCACCAAACCAGCGCCAATCCTAAAGACCGATCCAAACAGCGCCAACACGGCGCGAACAACCATCGAAACCAAGCTACTGACAATTTGGGTTACTGGGCGAAGCACGCCAGAAGCTCTACCGCCGGCCAGGTGGTTCAGGGCGAGCAGGATAATGACAATTAAACCGAGTGACCAGATGAGATCCATAGCTCAATTGTCCTACAGAAACAAAGTGCTGGTGAAACAGGTCCTATTCGAGGTATTCTAGGTTTAGAGGAAGAACTTGATGAAGACGGCGACCAAGAAAACAAAAGAAAGTTATGAGGTCAATGTCCTGACCACGGATCAAGCTCGCCATTTATTCGATCAAACCGTCAAGGAAAACCTCGGCATTGATTCGAGCGAATTTATCAAGAACTACCAGAAAGGTGACTACGAAGACCGGGACGATTGCGACATTATGAGCCTTCTCATGCTCCTGCCGTTCACCGGTTATAGCGCCAAATATGCCACAAAACAAAGTCGCTGAGGCCAATAAAGCTTTCAGCCGGACGATCCAAAAAGCGCTTAGCACGCTGACTGTTTCTCAATGGCAGGTCGTAAACCACCCCAAGAAGGGCGAGGTTATAAGACTTTACGCCTTGATGCCCGCACTGATCCTCAAAGACAACAATGGAAAAGCGCAGTATAAGCTAAGTGCGTTCATTGTCACTGAAGTTGTCGCCAAAGATGGTGGCACGGGCAAGCGAGTCAAAACAAGAGAATACATCTACCAGATCGCATCAAATGCTGACGGCAAGGCACTCTATGAATTTCACTGGCATCCAGAGAAGATCGACAGAAACACACTGGAACCAGCCAAACGAAAGACTGGCGAGAAAGAACCATTCCCTTATCCGCACACGCATGTGCGAGCCAAAGATGCGCGTTTCGAGGATTTGAACAAGCGCCATATTCCCAGCGGCCGCGTTGCATTTGAAGATGTCGCGGGCTTCCTCATTGGCGATTGTAGCGTCGTGCCTAATCGAGCGGATTGGCAGAAGATACTGACTGAGACTCGCAAAGAATTTGATAAAACGAGAAATTGGTGACCGATCTTCTTAAGTCTTGCGAGATTTGTCTTGCTTATCGTCTCGCCCAAAGCGAGATAGCAACTCGGCGTTCTGTGTTTTAAGACCTTCGGACAGTCCGCGTAATTCTGCCGCTTCTTTAATAGCCGCGTCTCGCTCGGCACGATCTTTCCTGCTCGCCTCCTCGACTTTCTCAAGCTGCCGCTGCGCCTCTTCCCGCCCGCTTTGCGCGGCGGCTTTGTCTTTTTCTAGTTGTTGCGCTTTGCCCTGGGCGTCAGAAAGCGCGCTCTTAGCGCTTTCGATCTGTTGCATCGCTTTTACTTGGGCGGCTTCTGCCGCTGTGGTAATTCTCTGGATCTCTTGCTGGCGGCTAGTGCGCTCTTTGTCCATCTCAGCATGCAGCCGCTCAAGCTCTGATTCTTGCGATTTGACCTGGTGGCGCAATTGTTCGGCAGTCGCCTCGAATCCGGCGCTCTCATTCTGCGACTTCTGCAAAGCGGCTTCCAGCTCGGTGACTCGCTCTTTAAGACTGTCGATCTGCTGCGCGTCCGCTTCGCTTTCCTTCTCCAGCTTCTCTATCGCTTCTAAAGCGCCATTAAACTGCTTCAACGCGGCTTCGACCTCTTCGGCCGCCTTTTCTTTCACGGCTAAGACTGCCCGCCCGGCTTCTTGCGTCGCCAGCCGCCAGGCGCTAGCAAAAGCGGACTGAACCCCTCCCGGAATTTCCTCAGGCGCCGTTATTACCATCGCCGGTCGTCGTTGCTGCCACGCCTCCAGGTGCTTATAGATAGTCCGCAGGCTGCCGCCACCTAGTGCATCCAGCAACGCCACTGCCGTGACCTCCTTGCCGTCAGCTTGGAGCTGGTTCGCCGTCTCGAATAACTCATCAGCCTCAATCGCCCGCCTGCGTGCCATTTCAATCACCTCTTCTGTCTCGATTTCAAGTATTTTACCACATTATTTTTTATCTTTACCATTATTTTTATTATTACCATTTTTATTATCATTATTACCAGACAAATAAAACGGCTTTTTAGCCTTTGCCAGACGCGCGCGGGCACGTAAGGGCCAGCGCCCAAGGGCAATGCAGCGAGGGTGGCGGGTGGGTAGCCTCAGCGGGCGGGCAGCCTGCGCACCTTCCGCGCCTCGCGGACATAAAGAGATAGGGGCGGTGGGCGGGTAGCCTCAGCGGGCGCAGCCCGCGCATCTTTCAATCGGCAATTTAGTGGAGCGTCCAGGACGCGCACCCAGCAAAAAGCCGCCAGGCGCAGCGGCTTCGACGTTGCCATTTTGAGTTAGGACTTAGTAGCCCATTTCGCGGCGGACTGCCATAACTTTGTTATGACAGTCGATCACTCTAAATTCGCAGTAGTCTTCGCCCGGGTCGTCAATATCGGTGCCGAAAACCTCGACGCGGTTGACTGCGTCCAGGTCGAATTCGGCGGGGTCCATTTTTAGCGTCGTTTCGCAAAACTGCCGGCCATTTTCGCCTTTGATTGTGTCGTACAGGTGCATAAATTTTCCCTCGGGTGTGGCTATTGTACCGGGTCCGGCCAGTTGCGGAGGCCACCCCGGCCGGGCGGCCTCCATGCCTGCCTAGCTCCAGAGAGCCGGGCGCAGTTCTCTTAAGCTCTGGATGCCATTTGAGCTGACAATGATGTGATCAATAACATTGACACCTAACAAAACGCCAGCCTTGATCAGGGTTTCGGTAGTTTCAATATCTTCCAGGCTCGGATTGAGCGATCCGGCTGGGTGGTTGTGAGCGACGATCATAGCGTAAGAATTGGCTAACAGAGCGGCTTTGAATACTTCCCTTGGGTGTACGAGACTGGCGCTGAGCGTCCCGCGCGACACAATTTGATAACCGACTATTTCATTTTTTGCGTTTAGATGGAAGCTGACAAAATGCTCTTCGGCGTAGTGTTTGAGCGGTTCTACGAAGCGCTCCAGATCATCCGGTCCTAAGATCGCTTGCGGTTTTACGCCCGGCTCTTTGATGAGCGCAAGGCGCATTTCAGGCACAATATATTTTAAGTGCTTCTTCAAAGTACGGCTGTTCATCTGTGTTTTCATCTATTTTTCTCCCATGTGTTAGGGCTGCGCAGCGCACCCCATGCAGCACATGCCGGTCACACGCCAGCCATGGGTCCCGGTGTCAATGCCTCGCGAAGCGACCCGAAGGGCTTGGGCATTGACACTGGGTGGCGGCGTGTAGGCTTATGTGCCGGGCATGGGAAGGAAGCGAGCAAGCCCGCATACGAAGGAAAAATTCAACTGAGTACATTGAAGAAATCAGCCAGGGAGCTGTAACCAAGCCAGGTATACAAGAGCATCACAGCGGGGCAATGATCTGCAGTAACACACCACACGCAGTGGCGACAGTCGGTTCAAAGAAAAAACGGCCAGCGCACGCTTATCGAACTGATTAACTCGAAGCCGTATACTGGTGCAATGAAAGTGCTGCAATGGCTTAAGAAACATCATCGCTGGGTGCTGCTATCTGTCCTGGTCCCTTTCTTGACCTATGGGGCCTTTATAGGTTGGGAAGCACTTAACCCATATCACACAGACGAAGCCGAACACGCGCTGGAAACAGCGCCCTGTTGGTTCCTCCTCAGTGGAGCAGCCATGGCCATTCCATCGATCGCAGGCGTAGCGATCGCGCTTTCAGCAAGCGATCGCATCCAGAATCTACGGCGCCTGGGCGAGAAAGAAGGAAGCGGACGGTTCATCACCGAAGCACTTGTTTATGCCGTTTACATGGCACTGGTGTATGGCGGCTCAGAAGCAGCAATGCTGTTTTTCAATCCAATAAACAAGTCGCACATTCTGCCCTGGCTGTTCATCTTGCAACGTGTCGGAACGAATTTGATCGTTTTCATACCGGTGAACTGGGTGGTCACTTGCATACTTGGCGGACTGATCTGGCTCACTCAACGCAAGAAGCAAGAGGCTGAAGTCATTGCCCCTGCTCAATCAGATCAAGTTGATGCGTCACATTCTTGACGTGGTCAGATGCAGAAACAATACCGGGTTGGTTGGCATAGAGATCCTTATGCTGGTCCCAGTGCACCGCGTGCGATGAGTGCACGTAAGCACCGGAAAGCGCTTTGTGATCACGCCCACCATGTCCATTGGAATATGAGTACACGTCAGGGTTATAGGCATAAGCCAGACTCTCTTGCGTAATCGGGACATGATGTTTCTTCATGTCATCGATCAAGCTGGCGGTTTTTGCAGCCACGATCATCGGCACGCATTCCGGGTCCAGAAGCGCCTTCTCTTCGTGCCCGGCATAACCTTTCTGCGCCAAGAACTCTTTCAGTTGCGGATATTTATGCTCGAACTTTCGCACGCCTGCCGGCGAAATTTGCGACATCCCCAAAGTAGCGTCTTCGCCGCGCCTGCCGGGCAGATCTAGCGATACTCCTTGAGCAGCAAGATAGTCATCGCCGAGATCGTTGCGGTCATAAAACGCGAGTTCGTTCCTGACGTAAGCCTTCATCAGATTAGCCGGAACATCCTTGAGCTGCGGGAAAGAGCTTATTGCTTGCTCCCAGGCGCGAGGGTTAGAAGCTGTAGTTTCATCCATCAATTTCTTTTCGATTCCAGCCAGCGGGTGCTCGGTCTGTTTCCAAATCTGCTCAGCCACGGGAATTAGATACTGCGGAATGACGGCATTAAGCCCGGCTTCCAGGTCGGCATTCAAAGCAATCTTTGTTTTATCTTGAACAACTTCAGCGCTGTGAAATGACTGCAACAACTCCATTGACGGAGGCAAAACACCTTGAGCAACGAGCGTAGAATCAGCCGTTGACCAGGAGGAGCGAGAATTGATCGATTGCATTACCGGGCTTGCCTGACGATCCCAGGCATCGAAATTCAGGCGCTGATCTGCAGCCCGGTTATTGTCGAATGATTCTGTTCTAAATTCGGCAGTCATAGTAAATCCCATCCAGCGCCGGTTTCAGGACGTTACCGCTTCAAGGTTGAAGAAATCCTGAGTAAGTGATCTTATTAACTAGTACTTTGCTGGCAAAGTTTTGGCTGTGCGACGTGAGGTTCCTTAAATGA
>PLZS01000066.1 GCA_003153555.1 Candidatus Melainabacteria bacterium
TCCACACCTTTCCTGAAAAGGGCTTTGTCACTCTGGATATATTCTCTTGCCGGGAATTTGACGTTGATCAAGCGATTAAATACTTCAGTAGCGTATTCAACCCTGAAAGCTACGAAAAGCAAGTGCTTATGCGCGGCCGCGAGTTTCCTCGCAGCTTAGGCAGAGCCGGGATCGCTGTTGAGTCTGAGCGTTTGCGTGTAGCTGCCGCAAACTAAACGAATTCAGACATCTTTAAAAGGCGCGGAGCAATCCGCGTCTTTTTGCTAGGAGGTTATCCGGCTCTCCGGCAACACCATATACGGTGCTTGCCTATTATGACTAGCCGAGAAGAGCGCGGCATAATGTTGTGCTAGATAAATTCGAACTGGAATAATAGCTCTAATGAGGTTATATTCCGAGCGAATTGAGGGTAAATTGATGATAGGGGAAGTAAGCTCTGGAATGTAAATTTCGGATGTTTGAATCGAAGGCGAAATCGTGGTTTCCATTATTCCGGAAGAGCGGACAGTGGAGTTCCCGGCGAACAGATCTCTGGGCGAACTCTACATCTTAGACCAGGACGGCAAGACCCAATTCCATGGCGATGCCCTGGGCTCCGTTAAGGTGCCGCAGGGTTCGTACCTTTCCTTGTATTACAGCTTCGACCCTGTTTACGGCTGCTCACTGCTCTCGGACGTCAATGCCAACGGTCTTCACAGCCTTTCTTTCCTCGGCAGTGACGTCGGGGATGCCGAGTTAATCCACGTGGGTCGTCTCTCGGGGCTTAAAGAGCTAGACGTAAGCTGCACCCAGGTAGGCGATGAGGGATTGACGCACCTCACGGGCTTGACGGAGCTGTCCAAATTGAATCTGTCCTCTACTCAAGTGACAACGGTCGGCATTGGCATCATTTCCAAACTGACCAAGCTAAAAGAACTCGTCTTAGACGATACAGAGATTGGAGACGAGGCGCTCGTCCACATAAGCAACCTCAGCGAGTTACACACCCTCAGTCTATCTTTCACCGATGTGTCTGATAAAGGTTTGAGCAAGCTCAAGGAAATGAAGAACCTGGAAAAACTTCGTCTCAATTGCACGGATATCGGTGACGATGGACTCGGCTTTGTCGGGCGCCTAACCAATCTAAAAGAGCTTTGGTTGCGTAGCACGCAAGTCAGCTATCCCGGTCTTGTGGAACTGACAAAGTGGCTACCCAACTGCGAAATCATTATTTGAAGCGTGCCTAGACCCCACTACTAGTGCGCATAAGACTATCCCCGGATAAAATGCGGCAGTACACGGCGGCGTCAACATTGCCTCCGCTTACGACGCAGCACACCTTTTTTTTGGCAAACAACTGCGCCTGCGAAAGCAAAGCGCCAAGTGCCAGCGCGCCAGTTGGCTCAACCTTGAGATTGGCAGTCACGAACAAGGTGCGCACAGCTTCTTCAATCATTTCTTCTTCGACTTCAACAATTCCGCTTAGCCCAGCTTGCAAGATCGGCCAATTGTTTAAACCGACGCTCAAGGTACGGGCACCATCGGCGATGCTCTGCGGTTCACTTTCGTTTCTCACTATTTCCCCTGCTTGAAGCGAACGAGCAGCGTCATTAGCCATCTTAGGCTCAGCGCCATAGACGAGAGTGCCATTGCCATGTCTTTGCAGCGCTCGAATGATACCCGACGCTAATCCGCCACCACCAATGGGGACAACTATGGCATCAAAATCTTCACCGGACTTTATCAGTTCTTCTCCTAGAGAAGCATTGCCATCTATAACCCATTGATCGTCGTAGGCGGAAACGACCTGAGCATCCGCATGTTCGAAAGCTAGTTGCTTGACCCGCTCGGCTCGACTGATCAAGGCCGTATCTACTATTTCAACGTTGCCACCATAACGGCGAACAGCGTCCACCTTCACTTTTGCAGAAGTTGAGGGCATGACGATCGTGCAGCGCTTGGACAGAAGTTGACAAGCACAGGCAAGCGCTTGACCGAAGTTTCCGGAAGACGCGGCAATGAGATGTGGTGCCTCTGTCTGCTGCGCCACATTGTAAGCCGCTCGAAATTTGAAGCTTCCCGTATGCTGGAAAGTTTCGCTAGCGATTACCACCCTCGCGCCGACTAAGTCGGACAACGTGCGCGAGTGCACGAAAGTAGTCGGTCTAATGGCCCGCCGTAAACTCTCCGCACAGTCCAACGTCTGTGTCATGAGATTTCAGCTCCCATGTTCTTAGTGGGTGATGTCGGCGCCAGTTGGGGTTTTTCCAGCCGTTTCAACATTGACAGCTGGAGCACCTTTCTTGTGAAACACATTCAATTTGCCAATCGTGCCGAATGTTTTTCCAACAATCCCTGGTTTTGGCCCAAAGGTTACTTCCTTTGTTTTTTCAGCTTTAACTGCCCCAGGTAATTGCTTCTTGGATTCGGGGATTGCGGCAAATTTTGCTAACTCATCAGCCTTAGCATTGGCAACTGGCTTCACATCATCTTGCTTAGACGCTACTGATTCTTGCTTAGGCACTACCGGTTCTTGCTTAGGCACTACCGGTTCTTGCTTAGACGCTACTGATTCTTGCTTAGACGCTACTGATTTTAGTTCATCACCTTTTGTGCCAGACTTACCTGTGAACGGCAGCCGATCAGCTACTGCATGCGTGCCATCTTTGATGTTATCGCCTGCAGCTTTGGCGCCGTGCCCGATTGCCTTTGGAATGACGGCAACTTTACTGCCCATTTTCTTGGTCCCACTACCGATCGCCCGAGCGCCCTTCATGAAGAAATTGCCAGAAGCTTTGGCGCCGTTGGCGATGCCGTCACCGACTGCCTTCGTGCCCTTAACTACATGATCGCTCGCCGCCTTGGTGCCGCTGACGACGCCCGAGCTAGCTGATTTAAACTTGTCGTTCACTCCTGACATCAATCCGGAGCCATTATCGCCTGGAGCGGGCTTAATTTTGGCGGCGTTCTTTTCGGCAGCCGTTTCGAATCCGGGCATAGTAACAAAGGTGGTCGTTGATTGCGTTTCTTCTTGCGGTTCTCCAGCAGGCACCTGTGATTTAGGCGCTTTGTTCAACAACTTGCTGGCTGGCGACGGAACGTAGTTATTGGGATCTAGTGAGGATCCAGGTGAACCTGGATTATTAGCCAGTGCAGCGGTGCACGTTGCCGCAAAGATGCAGGCAATGACGACCGGCGCGGACTGCTTTTTAGCTCTCATCAGCTGTTTTTCTCCCTTCGGACCACTAAATGGGCAAACTTTGTGTTGTTATAGCACATACGCGGAAGTGGTCATGAGCTCGCTAAGCGTCCGAGAGAAGAGCTCTATGGGTGTTTACAAGGACAAATCAGTTTTGTTAAAGGGAGTCAATAAACCGTTCAAATGTTTATAATGTCCAAATACAGTTGATCAGTAAGAACCAGAAGGAACTACCAAATGCATCCAGCCGATTACCAGACGCCCTGGGCGCTTTTTCTATTCATCATCGCCGCATATGTGGTGCTCAGTCTCTTTATCTTAGGCGCAAAAAAGGTTTACTTTGAACCTTACGTCGAAAGTGAAGAGCCTAAGAGCCCTGCCGAGCCAATGCCTGTGCCAGCATCCAATCCACCAACCATGTAGGCAGAACGGCTAGTTCACCGGCGGGTGTTCTCTCAACTTAACGATCTCAACTGAGCATGGCGCATGAGCAACGATGGCCTCAGAAACGCTGCCTAGCAAAAATTTGGTGAATCCTCGTCGCCCGTGTGAGCCAACCACGATAAGGTCAGCTGGCCAGTGTTTGGCGATATCCAGAATTCGATCTTTGATGTAACCTTCAACCACTTCGAGACTGACAGCCTCAGCGCCGAATTTTTCCGTCAACTGAGCGGCACTGCTATCGATCAATCCCCTTGCCGAAGCCATCTGCTCTCGCTGCACTTCAACAGCTAGGGGCACATATGCTGTTTGCCAGCCCGCATATTCCGGATGAAACGGTTCCACCACAGTCAGCACCTTGAAGCTGCTGCCTACCGGCCAGGGTCGCTCAAGTACCGCATCTAAAGCTGCTTTCGAGTAAGGCGAACCATCAACTGCCAGAAGAATGTTCATATATATAGTTCTCGGGGAAAAAGATTGTGACGTAACCGCAAGCTAGCCAACAGCATTATCCAACGTCAGGTCGGCTTTGTCATAGCCTATCCATGCAGTACTTTTATGAAGCTCTCTGGCATTGCCAATGTAACGCGACGAGCAAATTTTATTGACGTCACTTATTCATTCAGCTAGCATGTTGATACAATTTGGCACTGCGAAAAAGAATATCGAAATGCACAACGCTTTTTATTATTGGTTTATAGAGGTTCACCTGGCGTGAGTTAGACCCGTTTTGGTCCTCCAGGTGAACCGCAGAAAAGCTCTGCGGTTCTTTTCTTTTTTAGAGCAAAAATAATGAAAACGACAAATTGGTACTACAGCTTTTATTTCTTCACCAGCAGGATAAATCCCGGGCGGGCGTAACAAGCATCTTTGTTTCAACCATTACCAGCCAGCCCGGTACCAGGATAAGGACCGGGCTGTTGCGCTTTTACAAGGAGTTCAATCATGGAAGCAAAATTGGCAAGTAAGAAAGGGAATGACGACAAGTCGATCATTCAAGTCGGCAACGCCACGTGCGGTGGCAAGGATCTGATGATCATCGGTGGACCGTGCACAGTCGAAAGTGAAGCGCAGATGGAAGCAGTGGCTGATCATCTAAAACATGGACCAGTCCAAGCATTGCGCGGTGGCGTCTACAAACCGAGAACTTCTCCTTACGCCTTTCAAGGTATGGGAATTGAAGGACTGAAAATTCTTTCAGAGATCCGTCAACGTCATGAAATACCCGTCGTGACTGAGGTTATGTCGATTGAGCAAATCGACGCAGTGGCAGCAAACGCGGATATGTTGCAAATCGGCAGTCGCAATATGCAAAATTTCGAATTGCTCAAAGCTTTGGGAAAGGTGCAAACGCCCATTCTTCTCAAACGTGGCCTTTGCGCAACAATTGAAGAATTTCTCATGGCTGCCGAGTACATTCTTGCTTGCGGCAATGCCAATGTAATTATGTGTGAACGTGGCATTCGCAGCTTTGATACTCACACCAGAAATGTTCTGGATCTCGGTGCTGTTGTGGCTCTAAAGCAACTCACCCATCTTCCTGTAATCGTCGATCCAAGCCACGCAGCCGGCAAAAGGGAACTGGTAGCCGATCTGGCTCGTGCTGCCATCGCCTGTGGTGCAGATGGACTGATCATCGAATCTCATCCTGAGCCCGAAAAATCTGTGTCAGACGCTCGACAGGCCTTGTCTTTGAATGATATGGTCGAACTCGTGATCAGCTTGAGACCTATAGCAGAAGCGGTCGGGCGCAGAATCATTCGCAATGACAGGCGTCAATTTTCGATCGTGAATTCTTCCAACAAGCATGTTAAAGTCTCATTCGAAAAACACATAAGTAGATTTAGAGCATCCAGCACCGCCGGAAGATAAACATGCGAAGAACGAAAGCGCCTCCGTCTAACAGCTCCAATTTGCGAGCTCAAACTCGACTAGGCGAAATTCGCACTCGCATTGATGAATTAGATAGCCAGATTGCCTCGATGTTGAATGAGCGCTTGCAATTGGCCGGCGAGTTGACTGAAGTGAAAGCGCAACTGGGGATGGCGATCAAAGATCGTTCGCGTGAAGAACAGGTGCTTGACAGGGTTTCTAAAGTTGGTGAAACCGAGCAAATGCGCAATGCGATCCGCAACACTTACGAACGATTGTTTGAACTAAGTCGACAAATTCAACAGGACAATTCAATTGATCCTTTAGTGACCACTTATTTTCCTCAAGTCACCATATTTGGTGTCGGTCTAATCGGCGGAGCTCTGGCAAGACTGATTAAGAGAAGACTTCCAGATACAAAAATAATTGGCGTCGACAACGAAGAAGTCTTAGCGGAGGCCATGGAACAAGAGCTGATAGACAAAGCCATAGTCGACCCCAAAGCGGCTTTGCAGCGCTCAAGCCTGATAATTCTCGCTGCATCTCCAAGCCAGAATATGGAGCTGTTGAAAAATATTGCTCCGTTTTTGTCCAGACGAAAGCTGGTTATCGATGTCACTTCCACCAAAGGCATGATTTCAAAATTAGCGGAAGAGTTAAATTTGAAAGGAGCCGATTTTATCGGGGGACATCCGCTCTTCGGTAGCGAGAGAAGTGGATTAAAAGCGGCTCTGGACTTGAGTGTCGAAGGCAGCACTTTTTGTGTGGTGCCGGGTGCGAAGTCGTCAGAGATTTCAGTGCGCCGGCTGATTCGTTGGTTAACAACGTTGAGTTTTCGAGTTGAAGTTGCTGGCGCCCTTGAGCATGATGCGATTCTGGCGCGCACTAGTCACCTGATCCAACTTGTGGCCGTGCTTATCGGTTCACAAATTACGAAAGACCTTTCTGATGCTGAACTGGCCAGGTTTGCAAAACTTTCCGGTCCGGGACTGAGACAATTCTCCAGACTGATGAAGAGCCCACCTGCACTCTGGCAAGAGATACTCGAACAGAATAGGGGTGACATCGTCGCTGCGCTTTCTGAACTTCAGTCAGGCATCGACGATTTAATTATTTCCATTAGGCAAAATCACCAGAACGATGCCCGTCTTGAGCAGTTGTTTAGCGCAGCTAGTCGTTTGCCAGCCGCCCTAGACTCTTAACGTTCTTCGCGAGTACGTTCCAAGCCCTTGAGTCGATCATGCAACTGGCGCGATGCGGATAGTGTCGGCGAAAGCCACCAAATCGCCAGCACAATCAAAAGCAAAAAGGTTCCGATCGCCATACCAATCAACCAGCCTGGCACTTTGTCACTGGCAGCGGAACGAGCAGCGTCATCTGACATCGCGGACATAGGCGGAGAGGAGCCGACGTTCGATGGTACGGCAACACTGGAGGAGCTGTATTCGTGCGGTACCGAAGCACGAGGAGCTGGCCGGGTCGACGAAATTGTCGAGTCATTAGGAGCAGCAACGCTTTCAACCACTGGCTTACTGGCTGCCACCGCCGCTAAGGGTTTTGCAGGAGTCGAAACCGCCCCTGTATGAGATTGTGTTGGAATTGCGGCAACTGCAGCAATTGGTTTTGGTTTAGGTGCCTCTACCGCAACCGGCTTCGACGTTGGTTTAGGCGTGGTAAGTGCAGCAATTGGACTCTGATTAAGTGCTGTGACTGCGGCGACCGGTTTTGCCTTAGGCGCGCTAACTGCGGCAATTGGTTTAGGCTTCGGTGGGGTTACTGCGGCAATTGGCTTTGGTTTAGTCGTGGCAAAAGCGGCTTGTTTGGCTTGTTTCGGTTTTGCCGGAGCGGTCGCGGCTACAGGTTTCGGCTTAGCTGCGGCAGCGGCGACTTGTGCCGCTCGTTTGGCAGCATTTGCTTCCTGCGCTTGAGCACGGACCGCCGCTTCAGCAGCTAGGGTCTTGGCACGGGCTGCAGTCTCAGCGGCGCGATCTTCATTAGGGCGAGGCTTCTTTCCTTTGGCAGCTTTGGGCGTGGCACTGCCGGGATGAGCCAGCTTGCGTAGGGCCGCAGCCCGACCGGCGATGGCTGGACCAAAGCCTGGATTTAAGCGTAAGGCCTTTTCGTAAAACATAACTGCGGTGTCATAGCAGCCTTGCCGGGCCAAGGAGTTGGCGATATCTGCTTCTTCAGAAGCAGGGCTCGCCCAAGCACCACATGGCGCCAGGCCTAGGACAACTAACGCTAGCAATGGAAAGAGCTTCAAGGGTTGCCTCTTTTGAACCCTATTCAACATTATTACACCAGTCGTGCTTGCATGGGAAAAACGGGCTCACTTTTCGCTCGTACTACCCATTTCTTTAGTGCCCATTCCTGTTCTGAACCACGCGCCCATACCAAGAAAACACAACAACATTATGAGTCGGATGCCGATGCGCGGAAGCAATCCAATCTGCGGAATCATCAGCACGAAAGAGAGGAGGAGAGTTCCCAGGAAAGGGGCGCCAAGACGTCCGACCCAAACCCGACTGGATCCAGGCGTTTGATCCAAACGCATCGTCGTCAACAACGTCTGTCCTATTAAAGTGGCGCTGATTGCAAATCCAATCAAAAGGAAGAGTTCAAGCGCGGCTAAAGATAAAAAGCCAAGCGGAATACCGATCTCACTAACAAGCAAAGCACGCGCACTAGCCACGAAGAGCAGAGAGGCGACAATGCCGCACCAAAGGCTTCTCCAATAGCTGCTTGCGCAAGACCGACGAGCGCGCTCCAGTCTTGTTGGCATCAACTCGGAGACCACTAAAGTGGCGAAAAGCAGAAAGAAAAATGACTGCACCGGTGGTAGTGGCGTATTAGCCCAATTCCGAAAGTAAAGCAACGGTCGCTTGCGCATATCCTCTTTGCTAATATCAGGCTGAAACTGTTCGGCGAATTTGAGCACTGATGTCTGGCTAGTTGGGTTGGGCGGGCTGGGCAAATCTACCGGAATTGGCTGACCTGGCGTGGCGCTGATGCTTAAAGGTGACGTAGTTGATTCAGGCGCATCTTCAGCTGCTATAGCAAGTGGACACGTCGAGCACGAAACGACGAGCGTGCCGGCAAGACTGATGATCAGTGTGGCAATTTTAAATCTGCTTTTGTAGACGTGCATCATTTTTCGCATTTGCCTGAATCAAAGCCTTTAGACCAAATAACAAAACCAAACCAATCAGCCAGGATACGGCACCATTAACGGTATCAAGAGAATCGGACGAAAATACGAAGATAAAAGCTAAAAGCACAACACCGCTCAGAACTAGAGTCTTAATCGTCAAAGACTTACTTGCAGAAACGTTCTGCACGTCGCCCATAATCCGTTGAGTCAAAGACTCAGGCACATCGAACAGGGGCATTTCCTTGGCGGCCACAGTAATTGCATTTACTTGGTGACGCCAGGTTGTGCATTGAGTGCAAGTGCGGATGTGCTTTTCCGCGACAAGCAACTGCTCCGGAGTAAAACCTGCAGTTTCATCGACCGTCTGACGAGCCTGCATACATTCTTGTTCAGTCACTGTGTGTCACCTCCCAATTGGGTCATTGTATCCTGCTGAAGATCAGGCGACTGTTCAAGGATTTTACGCAACTTGTCACGAATTCTAAACAGCATCGATTTAATTGTCGACACACTCTCACCGGCAATACCAGCAATGTCTTCATAAGACAAATCGTGGTGATAGCGCAAAACAAAAACATTACGCTGGCGCGCCGAAAGCTGCTCCAGCGCAGTAAAAAGTTCTTGCTGGGAAATTCTCAACTCGACTTCTCGTTCGACATTAATTGAGCAAGCTGGTTCCATATACGGTTCGGCCTCCAATAAAGCATCAAGAGAACTAGCCTGTTTATTGTCTCTCAAATAATTCAAGCAAGAGTTAGTCGCGATTCTCAGTAGCCATGGCTTGAAATTGGCACCCCGACGAAACATATGCAATGACTTGAAAACTTTCAGAAAAGAATCCTGCGTCAAATCAGCAGCAATTTCGTGAGAGCGAACCATCTGAAACAACAGGTTGTAGACAAGCTTTTGATAGCGCCGCAGCAAGCATTCAAAGGCTTTTGAGTCACCGGCAAGAGCCAGATCAATCAGGCTTTGATCATCTGGCTCACTGTCGGCAAAAATTTGATTTCTGGTCAAACTGCGGCCCTGCAAAAATAAAGAGTGCTCTTATCCGTTATAGATTATTCAGCAATCGGGGTCTAGCATTCCCACTGAGGAATCCGACAATTTTGTCAGAGATTGTTTTGCGCTGTTCAGGTTTCAGAAAGGATCGAACCTTCAAAGCCGTGGTCAATCGCTCATCCATTAATTTGTTTCGCAGCTCTCTAACCTCATGTACTTTGTCTACAATCTGATCGTCGGAGGCATTGCTTGCCATCAATTGTGTTAGTTCAACCGCTTCGACTCTCAATTTTTCACGTTGCGGACGCGTCGCGTCCATGCGTTCTTCCAGCACTGTCGAGATTTTCTTCTCTTGATCTTCGCTTGCATCTATGAGATTAAAGAATCGCTTTTGAAAATGCTTTCGCAGTGCTACTTCAAAATCCTTGTCAATAAAAGACGCCGTTGCTCCCGCACTATCACCGGCCCAGACCGGAAAGACCTGGATGAACGTAAAGATGGAGAGCGCGCTTGCCAATGCAATCGCTGACCCCACGTACAGTCTGCGTTTCATATTCATTCCTCAATTTTCGGCTCTAAAATTGCGCCGGTAATTTGATTACCCAGTGCAGAGCAAAAAGTTTCGCCGCATCAGATATTCATAATCTTTGGTGCGGCAGCGATGTGGCGAATTGCATCTTCCCTTGAGGTGTGGCCGTCTCTAATTGCGGCTTGTTGATCCAAAGCGAAGAGCAAGAGCGACTCGTCAATCACTTTAGACTTTATAAGAATGCAGCCTAAAGGTTGTCCACTTTGCTCCGCCACCTTCAAAGCACTTTCCAACTCGGTCGGTCCAATCAAACCGGCGCCCAGAAGCAATTCGCCCAATTTGGCTGTCACTACCTCTTTCTTGCGCTCCCAACCAAGTTGTGCCAAAGCATCTTCAAAGTCGATTTCTTGTTTAGAGGCAACGGAAATAGCCATAATCGCCAACTCAGCATTAACGACGTTGTCTCGAATAAGAGATTGAGCGTTGACCGCTACCTGCAACGCGTGTTTTGAGAGATAACCAGACATGACCAATACCTTGCCAATCAACTGCCCGGTATCGCTGGCTATCTGAACCGCCTCATTCAGATCTTCTTTGCGCAAGACGCCTGCTTGTGTAAGCAGGTCGCCTAATCTGACTGGTTTAGATTCCACGTCGCAGCCCTTGGTGACTTTGCATTGACCTTACAATATTTGCCCAGCTAAAGTACTTCGCTAACTTTATTGAGCAAGTGGCGGCAAGTCTGCTTCAAATTCCAGTCCTATGATGCACTGTGATGCATTGGGGGCTATTGAGCTGGTTCTTGCCAGCCTTTATAGCGACCGAGAATTTTGTGCGCTTCACTGAGTCTTCCGATTGCGGATGTGACAGCGTCGGTCACTTCTTCAAATGGAATTTCTATATCCAGAAAGAAACGATAATGCCAGGGCGTTTCAGGAATTGGGCGCGATTCGATTTTAGTCAAATTGACACCTAATATCGCCAGATTTCGCAAAAGATTTGCCAACGCTCCAGGTTGATGCGCAAGTTCAACAACGCATGACATTTTAAATGGCGCCGCAGGTGGTGCCGGGAGGTGACCATTGACGAGAGTGATCACGCCGAAGCGAGTGCGATTGCCGCTGTGATCTTCGATGTTGCGACGCAGGATAGAAAGACCGGTTTCGACTGCAGCAAACTCGCTAGCGATGGCACCGATAGTTCGACTGCCTGTCTCCTGTACATAGAATGCGGCGGCGCTCGTATCCCAGTAAGATACCGCCTTCGCTCCCGTCAGCTCTTTCAGGAATGTTCTGCACTGGTCTAATGCAACAGGATGAGAATAGACTTCGACCAGCTTGCTGATATCGGTATCGCTAAAACCGATCAAGTTGTGATGGATAGGCAAATAGATCTCTCCGACCATTTCAACTTTGTTTTTCCAGAGCAAATCGTAGTTGGCAACAATCGAACCAACGGATGAATTTTCGAGGGGAATGACGCCATGCGAACATTCACCGGAAAGTATTCTGGCAAAAACCTCGTCGAAGGTTTTGCAAGAAACTGGTGTCACATCTTCCAGACGATTTAAATCTTCTGCAAAAATTTTGACTGCTCGATGACTAAACGCTCCAGGGGCTCCTTGATAGCCTATTTTAAGCTCGGAGTCTGTTGCCATTTTTAAAGTGTTTTCGACAAATCAGTGAGCGGAATGGTGACGTCGTAATCAACAGTTCCTAACTTTGTTTGCGGCAGCACTAGTTTTATAGTTTGACCAGCACGCTTTTTATCACTAAGCATCGTGTTGACCATTTTTTCCTTAGAGATGCCCGCTGGTATCGAAGTCGATAAGCCGGCTTTAGCCAACAATTCTTCAACTTTATCTAGCGCCTCTTTGCCGATTCTCTTCTGCTTGACACTAAATTTAGTATCGAGAAATAAGCCGATTCCCACTGCTTCACCGTGAGTGACTTTGTAATCACTTAGTGTTTCGATGGCGTGACCGACTGTATGGCCAAGATTGAGAATACGACGCAGTCCAGCTTCTTGAGGATCTTTGGCGACAACGAAGAGCTTCATTTTTATACAGCTGGAAATAATTCCTGACAGTCCAGGATCATCATGATCGAGCGTATGACCGAGAGAATTTTCCAACACGTCCAGCATGCGTTTTGGTCCCAGCTCATAGTCAGTAGTTTTGGCAACGGTATCTTCAATCATGCCGTACTTGATGATTTCGCCTATGCCAGATTTAAACTGACTTTCAGGCAGTGTGCTCAAAATTTCCTGATCTGCCAAAACTGCCTTGGGAAAGAAAAATGTACCGGCCAAATTCTTTCCTGCCGGTAAATTGATTCCAGTCTTGCCACCAATGGCTGCATCAACTTGTCCCAAGAGAGAAGTCGGCACAAGAACCAAATTCAATCCACGGAGATATGTGGATGCCGCAAACCCAGCCAGATCTGTAACAGAGCCGCCGCCGAGAGCGACGACGGTGTCTCGGCGATCGAACTTTCGCTCTTGCAAATGCTCCCAAATTCTAATCAGCCAATCTGGCGTTTTGCAAGCTTCACCATCAGGAACTTCCAACGTCGTGACCTGATAGTCTTCTTGCGGCAAAAAGGACAAAAGATCGCGTAACCAGTGCACCGCAGTTGATGGCTGACATAAAACAAGCACGCGCTTCCCAGAACCTATTTGAGCAAGAATGTTCGATAGCTTCTGACGCGCGCCGATGCCAATTGCGACGCGGGTTTTCACTTCCAGATTCGTGTTCCAGAGCATTGTGATCACTGGTCCGCGATGGCGTGACTTATTGCGCATGGTGGACATTTAAAACTCTCCTAATGCGTCTTCGTTGCCTTCAGGTTCAGCATCCATTCTTTGAGGCTCAGCAACAACTTCTTCGTGCTTACTGTTTTTACCATGCCCATTTCTGCAAAATTTTTCGTATTCCAAAAACGATGCTTTAAGGTCAGTGATCGAGTCTCCCCCAAACTTGTCAACCATGGCGTTCGCCAAAACCAAGCATACCATCGCCCTGCAAACAACAGAAGCGGCGGCGATCGCACAAACATCCGAGCGCTCGTAATGCGCCTTTTGAGCCTCGAATTCGGGGAAGCTAAGAGAGTCCAAACCTTTGCGCAACGTCGGTATGGGCTTCATGTAGACGCGCACACAAAGTCTTTCGCCGTTGGTCATGCCGCCTTCTAGGCCGCCTGCATGATTGGTTTTTCTACTGAAAGGATATCTCGCGCTGCTATCTGTTGGATATATCGGATCATGCACACGTGATCCAAATTCACCAGCAGCTTCAACTCCGTCTCCGATTTCGACAGCTTTCATCGCTTGGATGCTCATTACCGCCTGGGCCAGCAATCCGTCCAATCGCCTGTCCCACTGCGTATAACTTCCCAACCCAACTGGTAAGCCATCGACCACAACTTCAATCACTCCGCCCAAACTATCGCCTTCTTGCCAGGTGGACTTGATCAGCTCCTTCATTGCTTCGGAAGCTTCATCATCCAAGCAAAACAGTTCGGACTGTACAACTTTTGCGTCTATTTCCTCAGCGCTCAAGGTTGTCGACTTTGATTTTGCTTTAACGGATCCAACTTGAATCACGTGACTGGCGCTCTTGATTCCGAACGCCTCAAGCAACTGACGACACACGCCGCCTGCAGCAACGCGCGAAGCCGTTTCCCTGGCACTGGCTCGCTCCAGAACGTCTCTAATATCTGTTTGTCGAAATTTTAGTGTGCCTGCTAAATCGGCGTGACCAGGTCGAAATCTTTCAATCAGCTTTTTTTCAAATTGCTCAATTACTTCGGGCGAGCTGGTATCCACTGGTTCGATTGACATGACGTGACGCCAATTTTCAAAGTCACGATTGCGAATCATGAGCGCGATCGGCGCACCGGTGGTAATACCATGACGGACGCCACCAATGATTTCAGCTTTGTCTTTCTCGATTTTCTGGCGGTTGCCGCGACCGTAACCTTGCTGTCTCCTCCACAAATCTTCATTGATCTGACTCAAGTCCAGCTTCAGGCCCGCAGGCATCCCTTCAAGCACTGCGACCAAAGCAGGTCCGTGAGATTCACCAGTTGTTAAAAAGCGCAACATAAGTTTTGTCGATTCCGCCCCGTGAAAGTGCCAACAATCTTACAATATGACTTTCCGCGATTGGAGTTGTTCGATGACGACTGAAACTAGTCTTCACGGTTCGCTTGCCGTGCCCGGTGACAAATCCATTTCGCACAGAGCGTTGATTTTTTCAGCTCTGTGCAAGGGAAGGGTCACTATCACAGGCTTGTCTCCAGCGGAAGATTGTCAAAGCAGCGCACACTGCATGACTGCGCTGGGGTTGACGATCACGCCGGACGCGAACGAAGCTGGACGACTAACAGTTGACAGCCCGGGGCTTGATGCATTAACAGCACCAAAATCGGTGCTCGACGCCGGTAACAGCGGCACGACGATCCGCGTCATGAGCGGCTTAGTAGCGGGGCGTCCGTTCATCTCTAAATTTGACGGAGACCAGTCATTACGCAAACGCCCGATGTCACGAGTTTTGGACCTGCTCGCGCAGATGGGAGCGACCGTTAGTTTCGAAGCGAAACAGGGATGTGCGCCCTTTTCCGTTACGGGCACCCAGTTAACAGGAAAACATTTTGACCTACCGGTTGCCTCTGCTCAAGTGCAGACTGCCTTACTTTTGGCGGGTCTTCAGGCGGAGGGCAGCACAGTTGTATCGCTGCCTCAGATTGCCCGGGACCACACATTGCGCATGTTTAGGCACATGGGAGTGCCATTCGCAGAGCCATCTGCAAATAGTGTGCGAGTGGAAAAATTGCAAAAGATGCTAGACGGATTCAGCATCGACGTGCCTGCTGATATTTCATCCGCAGCCTTCTTCATGGTCGGAGCAGCCTGTTTGAAGGATTCAGATATAACCCTCAAAAACTGCGGCGTTAATCCAGGCCGCACGCTGGTTATCGATGTTTTGCAAAGAATGGGCGCAAATATCGAAATTCTGAACGCTCGAGAAGTGTCTGGGGAGCCGGTGGCGGACATTCGCGTCCGCTACGCAGGACGACTGCAGGGCACCACCATATTTGGTGACGAGGTGGCTTCAGGAGTTGATGAAATTCCAATTCTATCAATCGCCGGAGCGCTCTGTGAGGGGCAATTCGTCGTGGAAGGCGCGGGCGAATTGAGACACAAAGAGAGCGACCGTTTGACGGCGATAACGACAAACTTGCGCAACATAGGCGCCGACGTTCAAGACAGCGAGGATGGATTCACACTCAAAGGGCAGGCAAAATTGCCCGGCAACTGCGAGTGGGCGACCCACCTCGACCACAGGCTGGCGATGACCGGGTTGATTGTCAACTTGATTTGCCCGGGCGGAGTTAGACTCCAAGAGACGGACTCGATTAAAATCTCGTATCCCACATTCCAACAAGATCTGGATCAATTAACACGACAGCTAGTCTAACCTGGCGCCGACATCTTTCAACAGCGCGACTTCATAAGGTGCGACCTGGGAGCGCCGGCATCCTTGCCGGCATCGATCCCCCTAACCCTTCCTAGACTTAGGCTTAGTCTTCACAGCCTTCTTAGCCGTGCGACGGACCTGAGCCGTGCTCGTTGCTCCTTTGGACTTTCGCTTGGTGTCCGCACTGCCTTGCCTGCCAATGGCTTTCAGTGACTTCCGCTCGACAGCAATCAGATCGCCTGTACCCTTTCGAATCGGCACCGTTTTCATAGACGCCTTGTGTGTTTTGTAGCCTTTGGAAGCTTTCGAAAAGTCGCTCGCTTGGACCTCAAGCACGTCAAGCGGCTCCTTACAATATATAGAGAAGTGGCAAGCGGCTTCCAAAGCCAAGCGGCAAATTTCTTCACCATCATCGAGGAGATCGAAAATTCCATACAAACATCCTTGCGAGTAGTCGGAGCCAGCGCCCTTGGCGGCAAAACGCTCGTACTCGTGCACACTCAGATTGTTCGAAATTCCATAGATACTGGTTGGCGTCACTACCAGAAAAACGTTGTACATAGTGGCATAAGTTTCTTTGCCGGTATCAACAAGCGTGTAGGTCTTCTTCAGCTCCGTGTACAGATCCAGAAAAAACGAAAAAACATGAGCCCTATCGGAGAACGGATTTTCCATCATCTTATGGTTGTTCTGGAACAGGTGTTCAATCACGTTGTCGAGCAAGGTATAGCCACTGGTAGCCAGGTATGCGTACCTGAGCTTCATGATTTTCGACCCATTGATCAGATCCGTCGTATACTCGTTTCCGAAAGTTGTGATGCGATCTGCACCCAGAAAAACGCGCCCGTTCTTTTTTACAGCCACCAAAATAGTCATGAGTGTTTTGCATCCTTTACGATCACCTGGGTGTTAGATTATATTAAATCTACGCAAGATCTGAGCCTGTTTCTCTACAAATGTCGGGCTGCGCTTGAGAAACTATTGAAAATGAGCGCCGTCTACATCAACAGGCAAATAAATCCGTAAGCGTGTCGACGTTGGGCGATACCACGCCTGTTCAAAAAGGAACTCGAAATGAAGTGGCAGACATCGGTTTTCTCAGCTCTATTAACTCTTACATTGTTAGGGTCAATCGGTGCTCAAGCTCAGCGGATGGCATCGCCCGANNGGTCAATGGTTCTATCGTTATGACCAGATCAGACGCGGCGCTCAAATGAACCCGCAAGAACGCGTACGAGCTGACAACTTGATGTCCAAAGGTCTATCAATTGTGGTTCCGGGTCCTGAAAAAGCCATCACAGGACAGCTGCTAGTAAAACTGGTCAATCGAAATAAGGTGGCAGCTGACCAAATGAAGTTGTTACCACTGTACAAGGAAACGGAACAGCTGCACCGCGGGTACTACCAGTATTTCGCTAGTGCGCAGAGTCTTTTTTCTGATTACTTGAAAGTGCAAAATGACATACTTGCCCGTGATCAATCGGGCCGTATGATCGCCGGGCAATTGATGGGCAGAAAGCAAGAGCTGGCATCGCTCGACGAAAACAACAAAGCTTTGGATGCGCAGTTGCGGCAGCAGTTCGGCATTCCGGCTTATCGGTACTAGCGAAACTTTTGCCGGAACGGATAATTTTCTCATCGGAAGCTGGACCTATAATGACTTAACCGGCGAAATCAACTCGTCATCAGTAGTAGCACACTGCTTTCTTTGTCCACTTGTTGCCTTGATACCGGCTATGAAGCACGAGGTACGCCTTGCGCGAGTACTCGCTGCCAACCGCCGAAGCGTCTGTCCACTTGGGCAATCTGACAATCTTGTACAGCATCTCTGGAACGTCGGGATCGGAGGGATGCAATCGAGCCCAGTCAAGCACAATCTGCCCAAAAAATCGCGACGGATGATTTTTTAGAAGAAGCGCTCGTTCTGCGCTGGCTTGCTTCTTCTCGATCGCCGAAAGACGAGTGTTTAAGCCATTTTGGTCATAGCCATTGATGAGTTTCTGAAACTCTTTACTGCCGGAATATCCAACGGTGACGTTGTAATTCCAAGATGTCTCGTCGTCACTCTTGTTGTCCTGTTTAAGAGGAAACGGAATCCAGAAATTATTGTTATACCAATCAAACTGGTTGATCGCGGCACCATGTCGTTCATCGCCGCCAAGAAGATACGGCGACATACCAAAGTTTCGCAGCACCAAGCACGCCGACGCGAATTGACGCGGTAAACCAGCCCCTGCGTTTTTGAATTTTGCCACCGCCGAAGACAACACAGGATTCGTTGCTGCAAGTGCGTCCGAGATTTGCAAAGCAAGATCGTCGCGCTGCAAAAGTATTGCACGGGTCCAGGCTGCCCTTAAGACAATTGCTCTAAATTTCGATGGAATGAATTTGTTCACCGTCAATGCCATCCATGTCGACAGCGGTGCATTACGACTGACATCGGCAGCAACGTTTGTATCGAACGCCGGAGTCTCAGTCAAATAGGAATGATTGGCTTCCACCTTGAGAAATTTCGGCGTTACTAAATCTGTTGATGACTGCAAAATTTCTGGAGGAGTCTGGACAGAGTATTGCAAATATTCTGCGATCGAATCGCTCGCCGCTGCCATCTGCATCCTGAAGATGTTGCGTGCCGACGGGGGCATATTTCTAATTGCAAAAACTTGGGCCAGCATATGACGGGTGGCAGCTTTTTTGTTCGCAGCGATTAGAGCGTCCCCGATGTAAAATCGGCAAGTCAGATAGGCAACGGAATTCGATGACACTCGCTTGGCTGCTTCATACAAATCTAAGTTTTCTGAATTGCGCAAACCATTGTTTGTAAGAGCAGCAACAAGCCAAGGCAAGCTGTGTTTCTTGCGCCACATATCTAATGAGTGTTTTGCCGCGATTTCTCGAAACTCTTTTTGCTTAGCTTTAGCTTCTGGCGAATCATCATCGTAAAAACTATTGCTGTTCTGAACGTTAAGAATCCAGTCAGCCAGATCGCTAGCATTAGATAGTTCGGACTGTGGCCTCGAGCCAGCCTCGACTTCCGCATGCAATGGGTTGCCGTCCAGAAGGAATGTCAAATCACCTACGTCGCCACCGAATCGTCTGGTAGTACCATTGGTCACTGCGATAGTCAACATCTTGATCGCGTCCACGGATGATTCGTTCATGTAGTCGATCGGTCGCAAAAGATCCAAGTAGTCTTCTCGATCAGAGGCTTTTCCTGCATGTTGCGCCGCCTCTTGTAACAGCTTACTAACCGAGCCATCTTCGTCGGCTTTTTTCAATCGGACTTCTGCAGCTTTCGTTCGTAGCACCATATAAGGTGCCACCTGTTTCAAGTCGGGAGCGCTAGAAGCGGAGATTTTCTGAAAACAAATCAGGGCTTTAACAAAATCCGAAAGATAATAATTGGCTGCACCAATTTGGTAGGTACGATAATCCACAAGCATTTGTTCTGTTCCGCTTGGTAACGGTGGTGGCACAACTATGCTTCCCGAGCCAATTCCGAAGAGTCCATCTTGAGCGGCGACCCATTCTCGGACCGGGGCACTGCCAGGTTTGTAGGTAGACAAAATGCTTTGGAGCGTAGATCGTGCCTGCTCTACGGCTGAATCACCAATATTGTTTTTGTAGCAAAAACCATCCATTTTGTAATACAAATCAGAACTTTTTTTTGGATCCAACTGAATCGCTTGAGCGCGCAACTTAATGTAAGCGTCACGCTGATCGACACCTGCCATTGTGCTAAAGCGAGAGCCGTTGATTATGCGCTTATGCCAGAGATTAATGATGGTTTCTTGCTCAGTTATTGTTAACGGCTTATCGATCAAGTATCTATAGGCAACAATCAGGTAAGACTTTGCCCAGCCCGATTGAACAATGCCGACGTCACCTTGCGCAAACAAACCAAGGGGTAAGTCCGGATGATTTCCGTTGATCAAAACTGCATAGGCTAAATCTGGTGCGCATGCCATCGCTTGTGGTGCTGTCATGCACAACAACGAGAATGACAATAGAGATGCCGTCAGACCTCTGGCTATGCGATTAATCATTGAAAGCCTCTTTTTTAATTGCGAGAAATCGTTCCTTCGTCCACGGACGAGAACTGAACACATACAACGTGTCGGTCTGACGCTGCAGTTTTGCGTTGAAAATAGTTTCGTTTGTATCACTTTCATTAGCCGAAATACCAATCGAAACTACTGCCTTAGTTCCAGAATCTAAAGGTTGCTTCTTAACCGTTTGCAAGACCTTTTTTCTATCCGGTCCAATATTGAAGATCATCGCGATAACTTCATCCGCGTCGCCATCGCGCAGCCACCGATCGCACAACAACCATGAAGCAAGAGCGGTAATAGAAATTCTGGTTTTATTTGGAAGTTGCCGACGAAGTTCCCGAAGCAGGTTTCTGTAAAAAGGTCGCTCGTCTTCTAAAGCATCGTAGTCAATTTGAACGTTGTCGGTGGACGCCAGTTCTTTCAATCGTGTTGCAACAGTCTGCGCTACAAACCGTGCTGCCACCGATTGGGGTGGACCCGGCGGCACAGCACCTTCTGCGCCTCCAGCGCGAAGGCTTTCGATACGAAAAACCGGAATTGTTTGTGTGCCTGGTGGCACCTTCAACTTTTGAGTTCTTGGTCGAAAGCTGACACTCGCCCCCCGCAAATAAATAGTGCCGGCGAAATAGGAAACTTTGACTGTTGCAGGATCTATATAGGATAAATCTTCGTCTCTTTCCCAAGCCCAGACACTAAGTTTCGGATGCGCTGTAACCGAGTTCGATAAAAGCATCGGCCGATCAGATGCTGCCCCAAAGTACATCCACGGAAGAAATAACATCCCTGACATCACCAGGGACAAAATCAAAGTCGCATAAAAGGGCCAAACTATATTGCGTCTATCGCTCATGAATTCTGTGCCCTTAGTTTTGAACTGGACCAAGTCACGATACTCTGTTAATTGGTAATAGCCAAAAATTATGACGAACGAAACACATCACGAATGTTGCTGGCTCTCAAATTAAGTACAGACGTATTCTACCGTTGAAGGAACCGAGAGATTATAAATCCCGACACTGCTTTTAGATCAATTGATGACTGTACTTTTCAAGAAAAAACTAATACACCTAAAACAAGTCAAACGATAGTTGCAGGGTAAACGTTGCCGCTTCTATAGGCAGTCCTCCTAAGCGGCGAAGTCACAAGGGGAAATCGCCTTTGCGCGAGTAGATCTTTTGTAGTGTGTTTAGATCGCGCCGTGAAATGCGTGAGTATTCGTCGGTGTCTTTAAACATCATGTCGCCGCGTTCTGGACTGTGCCCGATTAAACCAAGAGCATGACCAAGCTCGTGAGTGAGAATGTTTTGTAACAAGAGCAGCCTGTGATCCATCTCTCGAGCCTCAATCACATCCAGGTTGACTTCAATAATCTGAGGAGCCACGGTTCCTGTCTTTTGCGATGCGAAGGGAAATAGTCCTCCTGTTTTCACTTTCCATTCAGTAATCGTATGGGCACCAAATTCGGTACTACTACGATCCGCCGGCATGCCGAGATGAGACCAAATGATGCTAATACGCGCCTGTGGTTGAGCACTGACCGGTGCAAATCTAATCATGGAGTTCGTACGCATTTCCCAAGTCTGCAGCGCCTTGTTGCAAGCATCTACATAGGTTGGTTGATTAGGCTGTATGAACACGGGGATTGGCATAGCGTTGAACCGAAACACTCTGCCACTGGTGCCAAGCATTATCTGATCAAAATAATCGGTCGCTGATTTGGATCCGTCCTGCTCAATCCGCAGAAAATGAGGCGGTGCAACATCAATGGGTGGCAAATAATTCGATAAAGGCAGATATTGATTCGGACCGGAAGTTTGTGCGATTGCACTTGTACTTGTGCCCAGCCAAAAGACCGATATCAAAACACAGAAGATATAAGGTTTTATGCGTTCACCGCTCATTCGGAGCCAGCTTCAACTCCTGAATGACGGACTCAATGAAGTCACAGAGCTTGAGGCGAACTGCATCATATACTCGAGCCAACTCCTTTGACCAACAGTAAAATTCAGCACCACTTCCTTCATCAGTACTCATACTAAACAAACTAGTTTCTGGTTCCTGCATGTCATCCAGTTGAGTTTCAATTTGCTGAATGCCAATGTTGCAAAAAATGCTCTTCTCCGCCAGATGCCGCTCATCGCAACAAACCAACTTACCGTTGGTGTCTAACTTTCCCCAAGCGCCGGACAGGAAGCGGTACATCGGCACTTCCAAATCCGATTTTTTAGGCGCTGGCAAGAATATCGAGAACTGGCGCAGGCGAGGCTTTTCATAAAGGCTCGATAGGTCATCCTTGCGATAGCCCAACAGTTCCCGATTCAGCCAAATTAACCGGTCTGACGGTAAACGATCACGCAAGTATCTGAAAACAATAAGCAGCGCATCAGAGACTTTCATCTCCCGACGACGAAGCTGCCGGCGCACCTGGTGTAGTTGTTGGTATAGCATCTGGGATTCCTAAGGCTACATTACCAATATATCCCACCAACCAGCGGTGTGAATTAAAAGCCTTACTATATAAATGTATGAGAAAACCATCGTTCTTTGCCGTCTCGACTCTTATCGGCAAAAATTGCAAGTCCAATTCAGTGACACCACACTCAATACCACATAGCGAATACCGGAGAACGTTGACTAGTTGCTCTCTACTTTGTGATCAATGCCACCACGACCGAGGTAATAGCTTCCCGCTTGAGCCTGAGGCATCAGCCACTCGATTTCTTCAAGAAACAATTTTGAGTCAAAATTCACCATCGTAATATACCTGGCGGCACCTAGAGAGCGCGCTGCTGTGCGTATTCCATCAGCGAGATAGTTGCTAACCTCTTTCGGCTCACCGCTAAAACATACAAATGGAATGGCGCGCATATGTGGATCGCCTTTGACCCATCGAAGGAAGTCAAATACACTGCCACCATTCTGTAAATGAACGTCTGCGAGAACTAAATCAAAGTCTGAACATCTAAGGATTTCCATGGCGTTATGAAACGTATCAACCGAAGTCACGCTGTGACCGCTCTGTTCAAGACAATCGGCCAACTGCTTCCCCTGGTCTGCGTGTTCCATTGTTATGAGAATTTTGGCTGTCATTTTACCCACCGGTCTTTGAAGATTGCAGTTTTAATATCCGAATCATCGTGATTTGCCTCTGACAGCAATGGATCAATTTGCTGACGCAATTCGTCCGAATCAAACGTGTTCATTCGTATGTACTTGGTTGCGCCTAGCATGCGAGCTGATGTTTTTATGCCATCTTCTAAATACATCGCCAGTATCGTCGGCTCACAGCTGAGTAGCACGAAGGGTATGAATCCCAATAGTGGATTGGTCTTGACCCACTTCAGAAAGTCAAAAACATTGCCGCCATTTTCCAAATGGACGTCAGAAATAATCAGATCAACGTGCACCCCTTGCAAAATCCCAATAGCTTTCGGGAATGTAGGGACCACAAGAACGCTGTGCCCAGACCGAGACAGACTTTCTGTAACAGCAAGCTCCGTCGCCGGAGATTCAATTAACGCTAAGATTTGGGCGCTCATAAATGCTAACCGATTAACCACGCTGTTAGTTGCAGACAAGGTGATTAACGGCAGCTACTTAGCTACATTTCGATAACTGGCCGACATTACCAGCCTAATCTGAACTCATCATAATCCATATAAGGAAGGCGGTTCCATCATAGTATTATGGAGTTTGGATCTACCCCAGTAGACCCAGTGCAGAGAGGCGTTACCGAGATCGTTAATCTTTCGCAGATTTGAGGGATTTCATATTAAAATGAATTTTCAGCGCAAGATTGCATCATATTTGGTATCACATATATCAAAATGCACCTACCGATCGTGCATCACACCCACCTCACGAAATGATTGGACGATCAAGATGTAGGCTTTGTCCAACAACGTCACGGATCGTGACGAGCAAGGTCACTCGCGCCATCGTTCGACAAGATCCCGATCGCTGATAGAACGTCGAACTGCCAATTAGAACTATCACCTTAGCAATCCTTCGTTGTTCGGCGATATTGTCGAGTCATGAGAAATCTTGGACAAATAAAATCCAGGCAAAGAGATTGGTCAAGTGACTGCTTGAGCGTTGCAATCATCGGCACCGCCACCGGTGCACCAACAAAATCGTCTCGTTCGCTGATCCACTCGCTGGATTGAGAACTTAGAAGCAAGACACGGCGGAACAAAATGGTCGCGAAGCACTTCCTTGAAACTAAGATAAATTGACAGTTGCGTTTACAAAACTTTATGATAACGTAAGAGAAGGGCCGATGCCGGTTTACAGATTTCTACAAAAGAGTCGAATGGATCAATGGACGAGCGATTACGCGAATTAGCTGAAAGTCGCTATGGGCAAAAGGAGTTCTTAAGCGCACTCTTTGAGTTGGCGCTGGAAGAGCAGTGGTTCGACCTGCAGCATCTGATCCAACACGATATGGCTAAGGCTATCCTCGCCGACTACTCTTACGAACTCGGCAAAGGATACTTAAACCAAGAAGTGTTTTACGGAAATTGGGAAGCGGTCATAGAAGTTGGCTGGCAGGTCTTCTGCAACCACACAGGCTTGACTATGGACAAGGTCAATTCTCATTTGACTGAGTTGCGCGAAGCAATTTAGTCCGGCAATTAGTCGCCGGACGATCCGGAATAGCGCACAACACAAGCGATTCCACCCGGGAATTTGCCTTCATTGCTGGCCTGCTCCAAGACTTCTGAAGCGAACGACCATACTCCGGGATTGTCGGCAGCGAAACTCAAATCGACTCTGTCAGATGGGTTCAAAGTGATAGTGTCTCGATATACATGAGGCTCTAACGAATCACCACCATTGATTGACAAGACTTCAAATCGGTGCCCGGTGAGATAAAGAGGAATTGCGTGTTGAGCAGTGTTGATCACTCGCAATCTGACACGCTCACCCTGGCGCAGCTCCACCGGTGGTATCGCCGGGGCCGCCTTTCCATTCAGCAAATAGAAAGTATGCACACCTTGATTCGTTGCTTTCAACGGCACTGTGAGGTGAGCAGAAGGCTCAGTGGCTGTGCGTGAGTCCGAGAGATTCAGTTCTGAGAGGACCATCATCATGTCCTTGTCTTCCGAAGGTCCCGAACGCGGTTCAACAACAAAAGCTCCGAACATGCCTCGAGTTTTTTGATCCTCATTGACAACTTGTGGGTGATACCAGTATGTTCCGGCTTGTTTCGGAACGAACTGGTATGCATATGTCTCACCAGGTTTGACGATACCAGCATCCTTTTTGGGCAGACCACCTACTGACTGAGGCACAACAATCCCGTGGAAAACCAAGCTTGTCGGCACCTTCAATTGATTATGGAGAACAATTCGAACCGGCTGCCCCTCAGGCACGCGAATTGGCGGTCCTGGAATTTTGCCGTTATAAGTGAGGCAATCGGCCGTCATTCCTGAATACAATTCCCACGTCGCCGATTTAGCGAATAAGTGCAGCTCATGCGCGCTCGCACTCGCTTTGCTTGCCGCCGTGGCTTGATTGTTCAACTCATTCATGGAATTCATCGCATCATTTATTGTAGATTTGATGTCTTTTACTTCCGAGCGCATCTTACCCAACTCTTCTCTTTCAGCCGCTTGCTCCGCTGCCATACCTTGAGCTCGCACGGCCGAACATAGATTGACTACCAAACAGGTGGCAAGAAAGATGCGAAAAGAAACCTTCATCTGATTACCGCAGTCGAGCATTTGGCAAAAGTAGCGACACGATTGGAGACGCTGCCGACTAAGAATTTCTCAACCGCGGAACGTCCTTGCGCACCCATGATTATTAGTTCAGCTCCGATGGATTCAGCAAAATTGATGATTTCATCGGCCGGCTCTCCATTCTTTAAGACATTATCAAGCTTGGTAATGCCCAACTCGCTCAACTCACTTTCCGCGGCTGCAAGACTGGCCTCACCCGACATAACGAGATTGTCTTCAATCGCGGCCACAAATTGCACAGGCGAAATAAATTTGTAAATACCTTTCACTGAAACAACATTTATCAGTGTCACCTGCACTTCGCGGCCAGCCAGACCAAACAGAGATATCGCTTTCTTTGCGGCATTGAGCGCGGCATCTGATCCGTCAATCGCGATTAATACTCGTGTCAAGGGAACTCCGACTGGAACATTCCTCATCACCAGCACCGTGCATGGTGCATGATTGATGACTCTACTGGTGGTGCTGCCAATCAGGAATTGTTGAACCCTCGAGTGAGTACCGGCAGTCATGGCAATCATCTCGAAATTCCCATCCCGTGCAACAGCCTCAATCATCATCGCCGCCAAACCACCAA
>PLZS01000056.1 GCA_003153555.1 Candidatus Melainabacteria bacterium
ATCTCTTCTGATCTGATCATACTGCTCAAACCACTCGCCAACTGATGGTTTGCGCGTCTGGTGTTTTTCACCCGTCAAGGCTATTGAATGTGCGCCCTTTGCCTCCACTATGCTGCTCATTTGCAGACTAGATATAGCGCAGGCAGCCGCGACTATCTGAAGGGCTCGGGAAGTTCTAGCACTGCAAATGTTTTGACTAACCATTCTATTCACCTCATCTTCTCTGGAGCTATAGCTGTGATGGCACGGTCTCTGCCTCGATACCCGCGGTGCGAAAAATCCTTATTGCTCCCAACGAAGCAATCGAATCGCCGACAATAATCCCGGTACCACGATGATCAGGCATCTGTGCATAATCAGTTGCGCCCTGGCTTGTCTGCATCCAATCGACGAGCGAATCTACGATAGACCGATCAGGTTCCACTTCCTCAAAAATCAGGTGCTCGGCACTTTCCAGAAGCATAAGTTGCTTTTGGGGACTGGATATCCACCTGAACAATCGTGCTGTTCCGCGCGGCTTAACGAGTCCATCGTTCAGTCCCTGGATCATAAGGACTGGTAGCCTCTTCATTTTGAGTGCATCTAGAGCAGTCAGACGGATGAAATCCAGAAAATGGAACGCTTCTCCGGCCGAATATAGCAAACGATGGTGCAACGGATCTGTCTGCCAGCGCATCTGCAATTCTCTTTCGCCAGTCGATTGCATGTATACCGATGCTGCTAGTTTCGTCACAGCTTGTCGACTAATCAATAATTCAATTAGTCCCGTGATAAATGTGCGCCGTTGCTTGTACATATGCCAGCAAGGTGCACTGCATATAACACCACGCAGGTGGTCAGTACAAAGTGCCGCAAGTCTCATAACAATATTGCCGCCTACTGATTCGCCGAGCACGAAAATTGGACTACCTGAATAAAGAATGTGTAATTCAGCTATCAACGATTTCAAATCCGAAACTGTTCCATCCAAATCAAGCTTCGGCCATTGCGGTTGAACGGTATCCAAAGAGCGGCATCCGCGCACGTCTATTGCATATGTTGCAAAATCAGCCCTTTGCAAACATCGTGCGAAGTTCTCGTAGCCTTCGGCAGATAAGCCTAAACCATGCACACAAACAACGATTCCAGCACACTTTCCGGACACTGGCAACCAGAACAGCCCATGCGATGCGCCAATTTGAAAATGTTGGCGCGCAGGTAAGGTTTCATTGAACTCTTTCAATAGTTGAGCCTTCAATCTGTTGACGTACCCAAACCATGAGTGTATACAATTCTCATTTCAAATACTTTGTGAACCAGGCTTTTGTGAGTTCTGCTACTTCCTCGATCGCTCCAGGCTCTTCAAAAAGATGTGTCGCCCCAGCGACTGTTGCCAATGCTTTCGTGCACGTAATTAGCGCTAGTGCTTGTTGATTGAACTCGGCGACTTGCTGGTCCTGTCCACCAACTATTAACAGCGTTGGGCTGCTTAAGGTTGGCAATGCCTCCAAAGCCAGGTCCGGACGACCGCCTCTTGATACTACTGCGTTCACCCACTTGTCGCGCCGCGTCGCGGCCAATATGGCGGCAGCAGCCCCTGTACTTGCTCCAAATAGACCGATCTTCAACCCTTCAGTATTCGGTCTGACAGACAGCCAATCGATGATTTCTACGACGCGGTCTCCCAGCATCTCAGAATCGAAGCGAATCTCGCCAGTTTTGCGCTCAAGCTGATCCTCTTCGGGCGTCAGCAAATCAACCAATAGCGTGGCAAATCCAGACTCAAAAAGTGTACGAGCCACGAATTGATTTCTGGGACTCAAACGGCTGCTCCCGTTGCCATGGATAAACATGACCAGAGCCGTAGAGACCTTGGGAAGAGCAAGATCGCCTTTGACGTGCGAGCCACCTGCAGGAATGAGAACGTGACTCTTATTGACGATTGAAAGCACGTTGGACTTGTCTCTCTTACTCATTTTCAATTTCTCCATTTCATACTCAAGCGCTTCCAATTCAAGCAAAATCTGTTCATCTACCCCATTTGTGGGCACTGAATATAGTGCCAAATAAAACGGCCGCAGCCCCATATTTTTTCAGCTCTTCAGAGAGTTATGCTTGGGTTCGGCCGTTTTAAAGAAATATTGTATTTATTCTGTCTTTCTCCTTTCTAGTGTTCTGGTCCTTTGCCTTTTGCTTGGATCCAGGTTTCCTTTAACACTATTACTCTAGTCAAAAACGAACTAGGTGACATCATCTATTGGATTGATTTCGATGTTTATGCGTCGAAATCACGCTTGGTTTTATAGCTTGCATCATTCTTTAGGCGGAGATATAACACTGCTCCTTTGGTTCAGGATTGAACGCCTCAGGCTTATCCTCGGATTCACTGATATATTGACTTCCTCCCCTTCCTGAAGGATCCTGAAGGAAGGGGATTCCGACTTGGCAAGAAAACTTGCCGCCACCAATTTTTCGAAATTGCAATGGTTTTTGCGGGCTGCGCCCACGGCGCTTTCCTTCCGCGCCCTAAAGTGCGAGACTTGACGCACATTTTGGTCAACACACAAATGGACCGATCGATAAAAGGCTGAATATGGCCCTAAGCGTCATTCAAAAAACTGTCAGAGGGCTAATTGCTACAGGAATCTTGTTTCTTGTGGCAGTCGTTGCCATGGGATTTTTATCCTACAAACTTTCAGATGTCGACTACTGGACGATTCACACACATAAGGTGATTGAAGAATTAAAAGACTCGCTATCGTCGCTTCAAGACGTTGAGACCGGTCAGCGTGGTTATCTGTTGACTCACAAACAAGATTTTTTGGAACCGTATAACTCTGGCAGCGCCTCTGCTTTCACTCATATAGACGAGATCAAAAGACTGACTGTAGATAATCCAATCCAGCAGCAGAGCGTTGTCGCTTTAAATGCTATGGCTCGAAAACTACTTGCGAAAACTAGCGAGATTCTCGAAAAATCCCAACAATCTCCTGATGCAGCCGGTCAGCTCATTGCAACAGGCGAAAGCAAGAAACTGATGGATGCCTATCGTGAGCAAATCAAAGTCATGATAGACAACGAAGATAAACTGCTGCAAAAGAGAATCACCGATTTACGGTTCGCTCAATATGCTATTTGGACAACCACAGCCTGCTTGGCATCATTGGCAATCATGTTACTAACCTGGGTTTTTCAAATCACTCGCACCGCCATACAAGAAGAGAAGCGGCAAGTGAGCGAATTAAATACAGAAATAGAGCAACGCAAGCGTATCGAGAAAGCTCTCAAGGAGACTACTGTAAATTTGGCTAGCTCCAATGCCGATTTGCAGCAGTTCGCGTATGTCGCCTCACATGACTTGCAAGAACCACTGCGGGCAGTCACAGGCTTTTTGACATTGCTTGCTAGCAAGCAGGCTGGCAACTTAGACGCCGACTCGCAAAGATACATCAATCACGCGGTCGAAGGGGCTCACCGTATGCGGGCGCTAGTCAATGACTTGCTCACATATGCTCGGGTTGAATCGCGTGGCAGAGAACTTAAACCCGTGCAGTTATCAAAAATTCTGGACCGAGTAAAGTTAGATCTGTCTGCGGCGATTGACGAAAGCGCAGCGGTCATCATCTCGGACGAATTGCCTACGCTGACTGGCGACCCTGCACAACTTGGTCAATTATTTCAAAATCTTATTGGCAACGCCATCAAATTTCGCAATTCTCGGGCTCCTGAAATTAGAATAAAGTGCCAACCGCAAAACAACGACTGGCTCTTTTCAGTGCAAGACAATGGTCGAGGCTTTGATATGGAGCACGCCGAACGTATTTTTGTCATCTTTCAACGCCTGCAAGGCCGCGAACAAGCGAGCGGCACTGGAATCGGTCTGGCGCTGTGCAAAAAGATCGTAGAACGGCACAATGGAAAAATTTGGGTTGAATCAAAACCGGACCAGGGCTCAACATTTTTTTTCACCCTGCCTCAAGTAAATGGAGACGATAAAAACAATGGCAACCATTAAACCGATCAACATACTTATGGCAGAAGACAGTCCGTCAGATGCAGATCTTGCCAGAGAAGCCTTTAAAAATGGCAAGCTCATGAATGGACTGGTCATCGTGCCGGATGGAGTCGAAGCAATGGCGTACATGCGCAAGGAAGGCAAGTATGCAAACGAGCCGCGCCCGGACATTATCGTCTTGGACCTCAATATGCCGAAGAAAGACGGTCGTCAGGTGTTGGCTGAACTCAAACAAGATCCAGTTTTTAAGCACATACCGGTAGTTATTTTGACAACATCTGAAGACGAAGCTGACGTCATGAAATCGTACGAACTACAGGCCAGTTGCTACGTTACCAAGCCGATGGATTTCGACAAATTTTTGGAAGTAGCAAAGCAAATCAAGCAATTCTTTTTCTCAGTCGTCACCTTGCCTCCCAACGCAGAAAAATGAAAGGCAAGCCGCTATCCATCTTGCTCATAGAGGACAGCCCAACGGATGCACTGCTGTTGAGCGAAAACTTGCAAGAAGTGACTGAATTTGCTTTCGACATGGAACATGCTGATGCTCTCGGGACTGGCATACAGAGGCTGGCGGAGAAGACATACGACGCTATTATTTTGGACTTGGGATTGCCGGATTCGACTGGCATAAAGACTTTTGAACGTGTGAAGGCACAAGCAGCGAGCATTCCCATAATCATTTTGAGCGGAAATAATGACCGTGGGGTCTTAGCAGAAGTGATGAATGCAGGTGCTGACAACTATCTGATCAAAAACTCGGCGGATGGGAATCGCATTGCTATCGCGATCTTGTCGGCAATTCGAAGCAGGCTGAATAAACAGGAAATCCTTTAGTCCACGAAAAGTGGATGTGACGGCGGCACGGTCTGCTCCTCCATACCCGCAATCCGAAAAATCTCTATTGCAGCTGGCTCATCTATCGATTCGCCGACAAAAGTCCCAATACCGCAATGATCAGGCATCTGTGCATACTCAGTGACGCCCTGGCTTGTTTGCATCCAATCGACGAGAGCATCTACGATGGACTGCTCAGGTTCTACTTCCTCAAAAATCAGGTGATCGGCGCCCGCCAGAAGCATAAGTTGCTTTCTGGGACTGGATATCCACTTGAACAATCGTGCTGTTCCTCGCGCCTTAACAAGTCCGTCATTCAGGCCCTGGATCATAAGAACCGGTACCCTTTTCATTTTGTATGCATCCCGAGCAGTCTGACGAATGAAATCCAGGAAGTGGAAAGCTTCTTGGGCCGAATATAACAAACGATGATGCAGTGGATCTGTCTGCCAGCGCAACTGCAATTTTCGATCGTGAGTCGATTGCATGTATACCGATGCTGCGAGTTTAATCACAGCTGATCGGCTAATCAATGTTTCAATCAATCCAAGTATAAGTGTGCGCCTTTGCCTGTACATATGCCAACAAGGCGCACTACATACGACACCACTTAGATGATCGGTATACACATAACTATGTTGCCACCTACTGATTCGCCGAGCACGAAAATTGGCTTGCCTGGATAACGATTGTGTAATTCAGCATCAACGATTTTAGATCCGAAACTGTTCCATCCAAATCAAGCTTCGAGCTACTAGTTGCTTCCAACTCTTCCAAGAGCGATGAGCCCATATGTGTCACCAAGGGCAATACCGGCTTAGAGGTTCGGATGGTATTCTTTCACTCTCCAATCGCGGCAATAGGTCTGGGGTCCCTCTAGCTTTGCTCAGCCTTCCAGGCAAGAGCCAGATTTACTTGATTTTGATGGAACCACTATCTGCATCGAATCTATTTGCACGCAGACCAGCATTCGATTTCGCATCGATGCGAAACTGAGCTGGAATGCTTTATAGATTGCAACCGATCTAGAGCGACCGTTCGAGCCTATGTCGAACATCAATTGCGATTGCAACTTCGCTTGGCACAAAGGGGTAGTGCCACAGCGTCATCTTTTGATCTCAGACGATAATGTGTGTTGGAGTTTGGATTTGGCAGATGATTGCAATGATAGTATTAGAGCCTTGTCCTGGGATGTAACAGACACAGCTAAGGCGTCTGAGGCGTACTTGTAGGACTCTTTATACTTACCCTGTTTGTAATAAGATCTGGCCAGGCTGTACTGTGTGGCTGGAAGCCAGTATTTTACGTCATCTGCGCGGCAGTCAGAGTTGAATTTTTTGAGAGCCTGCTCGAAACTAGTGATCGCTGATTGATCATCATTGATGGTACTTTGGGCAACGCCAAGATAACAATAAGCCACTGCTATCTCTTTTGGGGAACGTTTTGCATCTAGAGTCAGCTGCAGCATTTTTTGAGATTCCGCGAGGAGCTGCTCATTGTACTTTTCATAGCGTGTATCTGCCAGGAATTCGCGGCATTTTGTCAATCGATCTTCGATGCTACTTGACCCATCGCCAGTCTTTTGTGTTTCCAGATACCCCATTTCATCGCTAATTTGCGCCTTTTGAACATTCGTATCAACCGTGTCAAAGGCTTTGCGATAATCGGCCAGAGCCAGCGCGTTTTCGTTTAGATGAGCATAGGCTTTTGCACGTATCAACAGAACGAATACTTTGTTTCTGTCAGTCGAAGTGGTTTCTAATGCTTGAGACGCCGCGGTTATAGCCTCAGCGTATCGTCCCTGCCTGGCAAAACAATAGGCAAGATCGCTATTTGCATGCAACCGATACCAATTGTATGCACTGTTAGTGCCATGAAGATTATTGTCACCCAGTAGAGCAATTCCTTCAATCAAGTGTTTCTGGGCGGAAGGCAGCGCATCATTGAACACTTCTGCATGTGACAGATCGACGAGGGCAGCAGCAATGTTCCGGTTATCGGCATTCTGTTGGTTTGATAGCTTGTTCTGTCTGGCTTGTTCTCCAAAGAGACTTCGACGGATAGCGGCAATACGCTGCGTTAATGCGAGCACTTGCTCTGCTGCATGTAAATATCTAGTACCGAAATCATGTTCCTTGAAAAGCTCGCCTCTCATGTGTTGCCATTTGTGCAGCTCATTTCGAAGTGCTTCTTCTTCTTTCAGGAGCGACAGAACGGATTCTCGTGTTGATTGGCTTGAGACCAGAGGCTCCGCTTGCTGGACTTGTGATTGTTTGGAGCCAGGCTGGAATAAGCCGCGCACTGCATCTGGTGACAATCGGAGCAGAAATGACCCACTGACCACAAAGACAAAAAACAAAGCGCTGCAAATGAGGATGGTTCGAACTTTCCCGTTGCCAGCTATTGCACCGGACCTCAACAGGCAAGCCCGCAGGCGCGAAGCCATTGTAAGAGACTGTCCGGCTTGCTCGGCTTGCAATATCGCCAGGTCTGCTTTGAGTTCCTCCGCGTTTCGATAACGTGCATTGAGTTCTTTCTTCAATAATTTCGAGATGATCGCTTCTAAAAGAGGCGGCACATCCGGGCGATAGCTGCTGATTCTTGTCGCTTGATCTTGCAAGTGCATAGATATAGTCATCAAAATATTTTCAGCCATAAACGGCGGACGACCAACCAAACACTCATATATGACGCATCCAAGCGAGTAAAGGTCACTTTGAGGTCCCACTTTTTTACCAACGCACTGTTCAGGACTCATATAAAACGGACTGCCAAAGATCTCGCCGGTCTCGGTCAAGGCATTGCCTTCTTGCTCGTCTTCGATGAGCATCTTAGCCACCCCGAAATCAATGATCTGAACGTTCAAATCCTGATCGTCAACTTGCGACAGCATGATGTTGCCAGGCTTCAAATCTCTATGCACGATGCCTTGCCGGTGGGCATACCCAAGCGCGTCGGACAATCTCTGCAGTATATAAATAGTCTCGTCGTAACGGAGTTGGCCTTGCTTTTCAATGTATTCTGCCAGACTCTCCCCTTCCACTAGGTCCATGATCAGATATGTGTGATTGCTTTGGGATACACCGTAATCCGTCACCGCCACAAGCGAAGGATGGTTCAGTCGGCTTGCTGCCTTGGCTTCCATATGGAATCGTTCGAACGCCTTTGGATGAGTCGCCTTCATTGAATCAAAAAACTTTATGGCCACTCGTTTGCCCAGCCCTACATGCACTCCTTCGTATATGGTGCCCATGCCACCATGTCCGATCAATCGTACGACCCGGTACTTGCCATCAAGCAGCTCGCCAGCCTGCAGTGTACTGGCACCATGGGGCTTTTGGGTTGACTTCTGTGAAAGAGCAACATGAGGCTCTTTTTTACAACGACAGTAATTTTTTTGAAAAATCCAAGAAGTCATTGAACCAGATGGTGGCATTTTGCAAACAGGACAGACCTGTTTTAGCTCAGTTTGCAGGTGATCCATGTCGCCACTCAGTGAAACGGTTTGAACAGCCAAGACCCTGTAAATATACCCATTCTCTGGCACTTGCAACTGTTTCACTAATATCGGCATTTGTGTCAACAACTAGATTTTCGAAGTGCTCAGGGCTTCAAAATGATTTTAAGTTGTCAATAATTCCTTAGTCTGTTAGAGGAGCCGTAAACTGTGAGCATAACGGTGAGCAGTCAAAAAGTTGATTGCAGGGAGCCGAGGGGCCCTAGGGAAACATCGGGTGGCGCGAACTGCTGGAAACGACACTAGGAGAGCCCGTTTCATCTGGCGAATTAGCTGAAAGATGAAGAAACACTGCCCCCTAACACAGGGCCGAAACAAAATCACCACCGAAGAATTCTTGGTGGTGTTTTTGTTATATACAGAATGATTCGCTACAACCAAAGTAACGCCTGTAGTGCCGAGGCATGGATCTGGCAATTTGTAGATCATCCTCTCGATTGAAAGCAGATCGTCCCAAAGTAGATGATTTCACTGTTCCCAATGAACGAGAATACTGTAGTGAAATCAATCTGAAGGAAATGCAGCTCAAGATGATTGACGTTATAAACTAACGTTTTGAGGGTCACATTACGAATCAGGTATCACAAGAAGTATTGAATCTAAGTTACACCCTTGTAGGAGAAGAACAAATGAAAAACGCAGTTGCAACTCAGGAAGAAACAAAACACAATGGTGGCATCACGCCGGTACCAGTGACAGAAGAACCGCATATTCATTCTCTTCAACACGAAGTGAATCGGCTGTTTGATGAATTCAAACATGGCTTCGGCATGGTTCGCCCGACCAAATGGTTTGAACCAATGAGCCAATTTCACGCAAGAGTGGATATCAAAGATACGGCTAAAGAGCTACTTGTAACGGCCGAATTGCCCGGCGTCGAGATGAGTGATATCGAGGTTACGGTTACCTCCCAGGGGCTATCAATTCAAGGCGAGAAACGAGCTGAAAAAGAGGAAAAGGAGAAAGGCTTTTACAGAATGGAACGTAGTTATGGATCGTTCTACAGACTGCTTCCTCTGCCTTGCGAAGTTGAGCGTGAAAACGTCAAGGCCAGCTTTAAAGATGGGGTGCTCAGCATCACGCTGCCAAAATCCAAAGAGTCCTTGAAAGATCAGCATAAGATCGAAGTCAAAGCAGGTTAGGGTCGTTGCTGGAGGCAGAGCGTACGTTATTCTGACGCATGCTCTTCCTCCAATTGACGATTTACTTGACGAACACTAGATGAGCCTCTCCCAGATCCGACAAGATCGGAAACGGCGGCAGTCCTGACAAGATACCACCAGTGGTGCCATTAAACACGTTTTATGGGCACCTCATCGTTATCATCCGAATTGACGATGACATCGACAATCGCACTTTTTTATAATCTACTCATATGACTTTGTTTTTTGTCGCCTTCGCGCTTTCATATCTTTACCATGGACTTGGCATTACGCTTGGATATCATCGCCTGCTTTCGCATCGGTCGTTCAAGGTGCCTGTCTGGTTTGAATACTTCCTGATCTCAGGAGCATACCTGTCGCTTGAAGGTGCTCCAATTTTTTGGGTGACCACTCATCGATTGCATCATCGCTATTCAGATCATCAAGGTGATCCTCATTCACCAAAAGATGGATTCTGGCACGCCTTTTTAGGTTGGATGTTTAGACCGCTGGTCAAGATCTCAGATGTTGACCACAAAACTGTCAGCCCCGACCTGTTCAGAGTTCCTCTCTACCGCTTTCTGCATTTTGGTGGAAACGGACTAGATGGTTTGATGTGTTTGGTGGCAGCCATCGTCTTCCGCCTGATCATCTGGCTTGTTCTTGGACCAGTGGTTCTGGCTGGGAATTTGGCTGGCATGGCATGTGCTTTTGTAAGCCCTCTTATGGTCAATTCTTTTTGTCATAGTCCGCGTTTTGGTTATCGAACATTTCCCATTCAAGATCAGAGTCGCAATGTCTGGTTTGTTGCAATTACTTCTTTTGGCGAAGGTTGGCATAACAACCATCACGCTATTCCACAGTCGGCTCGGCACGGTCTAAAGAAGTGGGAGGTTGATCTTTCATGGATTGTCCTTAGGTTATTGACTTTTCTTGGCATCGCGCGTGATCTCAAGCTCCCCAGTGCGACAGCTCTAGCGAAGGCCAGTCGGGAAGAAGCAGGAACCGAACTGGTAGATACCGCCAAATTGTGATTATTGCTAGTGACATTGAGGTAACCGATCCACCTTTAGGATGAGTACAAGTGCAAAGAAACAGTTAGTTTGGTCGATGCAGAAAACGCCAGTCCTTGACACATTTAAAGATGTACAGCCATAGGTGTTTATATGCAGACATATGACGCGTCAGATACATTGCCCGCAGATTACAAGTTGGCGTTGATCGACCTTCTCTCTTTTCAAGCGGATTCTGAATTCGCTGGTGGACAGCGGGTTTCCGAAAACATGCGATTTGCTCCAAGACCCGAGGAAGCGTACCGTCTGGCCAAGAAAGTAATGGAGGAATACGGGCACGCCTGGTACTGCTGGGAAATCCTCGCACCACTGGGAGTGGATGTGAACGTTCGTGTTCAACATCTCGTCGAAAACCCGGAAAACCCCGATCCCAAAAAAGTGCGGGTCATAAATGGCTTTCGCAAGGAAAATTGGGCGCCCTGTTTTACATGTTGGGCAGATGTCGCCATGTTTTCCACTGTTGTCACACCAGCGGCGGTGGCATTTCTTGGCCAATACCGCGAATCCTCATATCTGCCGTGGCGCCGGATAAGCGAACGAATCTGGCAAGAAGAGAAGGGGCACCTGGCGTTTGGCGTCTGGGCAGCAAAGCGTGTGATCGAGTTCGATGGCGAGGTTGGAAAAGCCAAATTGCAAGCCGCTGTGCCCAAGTTTCTCCAGATGGGAATGGGTTTCTCTGGACGTCCAGCTGACGACAGCGCACACTTCGCCCGCTATTTTGAGATGGGTCTCAAACTCAAGACGGCTCAAGAACTGCAGGATGAATACCTGGCAATCGTCTCGAAGCGGATTGCCGAGATCGGGTTAGAGCTGCCCAGTAACATCCAACCTGATTACGAAATGCGCGTCGGCTATTGTGCTGATGAATCACAGCTATCTTTCGCTGGTGCCAACATCTAGATTCGAAAAGGAGAAGCGATGAGCCAGCCCTATGAGCTGACTGCCTCAGATGAGCAGTTAATCAAGTTGATGGAGCGTGGAGAAAAGATTGAATCATTCCCAGCCGACTCTCGAAAGTACATCGAGCTTGTCACTGGAATTCTCTTTCAATTTGCCGACTCAGAAATGGCAGGTGCTGCAGGATATACTCGATTTATCAATCTTGGTCCGACAATTGACGATAGACGCACACTGGCATCTATAGCGGCTGAAAAAATGTCAATGGTGCAGTCTACTTACGATCTGCTGCGCGAACTGGGCTTGAACATGGACAAATATTTCTCTTCGCACTGCTGGGAGGCTCGCATTCAGCGCAAAGCGACTCTCGGTTTCAGGCGTGCCGCATCTGATCGGCGCTTGAACGCCTTGATGTATCCGCTGGAAAGCTGGGCTGACGTGGCGGTCTTCACCTACTTGATGGCTTCAATGGCATGCCTGCAGTTGGAAGAATTTGCCGGCAGCAGTTTCTTGCCGTGGTCAGAATTAGTGGCTGGATTTCTGGAAATGGAAAGGACCCATGCCAAGTTCGGGCAAAATCAAATGGAGAAAATCGTCAAACAAGAGGGCGATTCCCAACCGGTACAGCTTTCTATGGATTATTGGTTTGAGCGCGTCCTCACTTCATTTGGACCAGCCCAGTCAATGAACAACGAACTCTATCGGCGCTTCAAACTCAAGTCGAAGCAAAATGAGGCGCTGGCAAAAGATTGGCAAGAACAAGTGGTGGCAACTTGCAATTCGCTCGGTCTAAAAATCACGGCAACCGGAGCGCGTGATGCTACAACATGTCACTGATCCAGAGCTTTGTATACGATGTTCGGCATGTGAACTGGCTTGCCCACTAAAAGCTATTCAGTGCATCTGCGGGAGGTACTGCATCGATCCTAACATTTGCAACGAATGCAAAAAGTGCGTCGAGGAATGTCCAACCGGTGCCGCTGATTGCTACATCGAAATTGCTGTGCTGCACACGGTCGACGAGCAAGCACAATGGGAGACATTGCCTGCTGCAAGCGATAAAAGTACTCCGCACCAAGCCACTCTCTAGCTATCCAGATCTGACTTGATTGCGCTTACGCAGTAGCTGTCCACAGATTTCTCCATAATTTACAACGCAGTCATTCTGTTGCTATCGAACTATCATTGAACACGTATCCCTGATCTTCTACACATAACTTGCGATCTAAACTTACTACTTCAGAATCCTGAATACTGTCTCCGCGATCATTAGATGCGTCTGCACTTTGATTTAGACAAAGCTGCCCGTCGTAAGCCTTCAAGATAGACAACATAGAGTCTTTGACCTCCACCCCTCCCTAAAGGAAGGGGATTCCGACTAGGCAAGAACTCTTGCCGCCACGGTGGGTTCTTGCTTCAATGAAATGCCCATTGGCGTTTCTCCACAAGCTTGCACGGCGAGCCCCGCCGCAAGAATATTTCGCGCCGCATTACGATCTGCATTCTCTGCGTGACTACATGCAAGGCATGAAAAATTGGACTGACTCTTCCGACTATCCCTGCTGACTTTGCTTTCACGTTCTTTCCTGGATTTTCCAATGTCCCTGCTGCAGATGAGCTCATTCCTTTCACATTGAGATCTTCGACAATCACCGTAGCGTGTTTTTTGCAAATGGAAGTCGAAGTTTTGTGTTGAAAATCTAGCCGACTATTTCGTACGCGTTTGTACAATTGTTGTATCTTCGTTACCTGTTTGCGCCAGTTTTTACCGAACTTTTGTTTGCTCGCTAATCTTCTTTGCTCTCTTGCAATCCTTCTAAGATAATTTCGGTAATCAAATTCGGACGCATATGTCGTGCCATCAGATAAGGTGGCAAATATTGCCACTCCTAAATCAATTCCTACTGCTGATCCTGTAAATGGCACTTGAGCAGCAATTTCCTGTTCTGTTTGAATACTTACAAACCATGCATCCCCAGCCTGACTCACCGTAACTTGTTTAATCGTCCCCGATATCTCCCTACTTTTGCGATAACGAACCCATCCAAGCTTTGGCAAGAATATCCGACTATTTATCTCATCAAATTTTATTTGCTTGGGATCTGGATAGCGAAAGGAATTGTCCATGCCTTTTTTCTTGAAACGCGGAAATTTTGCTCGCCCGGCGAAAAAATTAGTGAAAGCTCTGCCAAGATCTTTGAGACTTTGCTGTAAAGGATGTGTTGGTGCTTCCGCTAAAAAAGCAGTCTCTTCTGCATGACGCCACTGCGTAAGTGATCGGCAAAGACTCGCATAATCAATCTCAATCACTCTTTCATTTCTGTCCTTGCGTTCTATCTGCTCAGCCAGAGCCTTGTTGTATACAAAACGTCCACAACCAGAGAACCTGGCCATCTTGGATTGTTGAATAGAGTTTGTCCTCAATTGAAATTTGAAAGCTCGCAACTTTTTCATCTCGTTATCACCTGATGCGAGCCGCTGAGCGACTTGTTTGTATCCGCAACACCATACATATGCATGGTAGCAGGATTTTTCGAAATTGCAATGGTTTTTTAGCGGGCTGCGCCCGCGGCGCTTTCCTTCCGGGCCCTAAAGTGCGAGGCTTACCGCTCAGCCCAAACAGGTTGTCGGCAATTGTTGAGATTTGCGGGGATGACTTGCTTGTAAGCAGCTGCTCGCTTATTAAGATTGGGAATCATCCAAATTGCTCAAGGAAGAAACGTGAACAATCGTTTTCATTGGCCTCAAGAAGGATGTCAAAAACTGAACCCGCCTATAAGGTAGATGAGGCGAGTTCAGCGTTGTCGGCTAAGGGGACGAAGGCAAATCGTGAGGCTATGATACAGAGAAGGCTTATTGATGCTATTGCATCGACGGATACAGAGACCAGAATGTGGAAATCGCTATTTGCTGCCGCTAAGGGTGCCTATGCGATAGCCGATTTCAAACAATGCGAATCGCTGCTACTTCGTGCTCTAGAAAAAGGAAAATCGCTTAAAGAGAGTACGTTTGCCATAAACACATGTCTTGTAGGACAGGGAGCATTGTGTTTAGCGACCGGTAAGCTAGATGAAGCTTGCAAACATTTAGAGCAACCAATTCAGAGACTGAGCGGCACCAGTGATGTAGCCTTGAAAGAGCTCTGTGCTGTCGCACTCAAATTTCATGCGGCAGTTTTATCTGAAAAAGGCAACAACGATGGTGCAGAGAGCGACTTGGAGAAAGCCATCGAAATTTTGGAAAGTATTGGTGTGGAAGGAGCAGTGCAATTAGCCTATG
>PLZS01000205.1 GCA_003153555.1 Candidatus Melainabacteria bacterium
AACCGCCGCAGAACATGCGCAGCGGGTTGAACACTGGCGGGATGAGAGACTGCCACATCAGCGTCCAGCTCGGCTTGCAGAGCTCGTCGATGAAGACCTGGCGAATCTCCTTGGTGCTGTAGCCGTTCGTGTAGAACGCTGCCACGATGCTGCCGATGCTGACACCGGTGAAGTCGCGGCAGATGACACCTTCGTCTTCCAGGAAGTCGAGGAAACCGAGAAGCGATGCGCCCCTCATTCCACCTCCGCCCAGTACGATCGGGATGCCTTCTGGTTGGGTTGTTGATTGAGTAAGCATATTCCACCTCGTTTGTGGAAAGGGCTCGGGCGAGATGCGCGGGCCGGGTGAATGAAAGGCGTCGAAACGCCGGCGTGCTCCCGCGTGATGCGAAGAGCGAAGGCGTGAACCTTCGATCTGCGGATCACCCGGTCTTGCTTGGTACTTAGAAATTCGGCAGAGGTGCGAAAACACCTCAAGCCAACACCTGCTCTCGACGTTGAGAGCAGGTGTGTGCGGACGTGGCTTCTGGTTAGTTCAGGCTGAACGGACCCATGAAGCCCGGGTTGCTGGTGCGCGGGGTCGACAGGCGGCCGCCGAGCATCATGAGCGGGCTGACGAACGACTCCAGAGGCAGGCATGCGCTGATGGCGCGGCCGGCGAGACTGGGCAGCTGACCGAGGTCCTCACCGCGATAGATGCGGGCGAACTCGGCGATGCACTCGTACACCTTCATGGCGCCGAGGTTGCGCTTCTCGCACTCCTTGGCGATCAGGTGCATGACGACGAGCTCGTCGGCCGAGAAGCCGGAGCAGAAGTCGCGCAGCGTGGTGAAGACAGCCCACTCGTTGGACGTGCGGGAAGTCGAGTCCGGTTCGTCGCACTGGATGGCGATCGTCCGGACGAGAGTGAGCTGGCCCTGGGTGAAGTCAACTTTTGTCGTGTTCATGTTAGAACTCCTTTTTGTTTTTGGGAGCTTGCGCTCCTGATGAGAAAAAAGAACCAACCGTGGCACACGCCTCGGTTGTCGCTGACCCCGCTCAAATTTGCAGCCACCACAAGTGATGGCAACAAATTTGAACAGGGAGTGATGCGGGCGACACTGCTGTCACCCGCACCACTTTGTTCACGGCAAGTTTGCCGTACTGCTTGCTGGTCAGACCCGTTCGGAGATCAGCGATGAGAGCAGCATTGCTGCCACTCCCACCACTTCAATCCAATCGGTTAGACCAGGTCGATCGTGCCGCGAGCGACGTCGACCGACTTCACCTTGGCGGTGATCTCCTCGCCGCTCTCGTAGCGCTTGCCACCGGTCTTCGGCAGGAAGCCCCGCGCGCCGACCGCGAGGTCGACGATAACGACGTTGTTGCGCACCTGGACGACGGAACCCGTCACCTCGGTGCCCGGAACCACGCTGACCAGACCGAGACGGCGCTGGCTCAGACGCACTTCCTTCTTGTCACGGTTGACGTCGACGACGACGAGCTCGAGCTTGTCGCCGAACTTCAACGCCGCCAGACCCGCGTCACGGACCGTGCGGTTCTCACCGTCCACCTCGCTGACGTGCATGAAGCCCGTCGTCACACCGAGGTTGATGAAGGCGCCGATGTCCTTCGTGCCGCTGACGGTGCCCTCGACGAGAGCGCCGACCTTCAGCGTGTCGAAGAACGACGCCTTCTCGCCGGCGATCAGGCTGAGGCCCAGACGCTCTTCCTTCAGGTCGATGCTGACGACCTGCACGGTGAGCTCCTGCTTGTAGCGCAGCCCATCGATGAACGCCTTGCGCTGCTCGGGCTTGGTGCCGGGCACCTCGCTCATGTGCAGCAGACCGAAGCCGATTCCGCCGACGGTCATGAAGGCGCCGAAGTCCTTCTTGAACTTCACCGTCGCTTTGACGGTGTCGCCCACCTTGAGGGACTTCAGGTAGACCACCTTGGCCGAGTCTGGCGCGGCGGGAGTGACGACGACCGGCTCCGGCGTGACGACCGGGACGGGAACGACGGCGGCAGCGACCTTGATGGCACGCGGCTTGGCCGGCTTGGTGCTCGTCGGGCGCTTGCTCGTCTCGAACTTGACGCTGGCACCCCAGGCACCGGCGAGCTTCAAGATCGATTCCGCGAGTTCGTCGACGGGCTCTTCGCTCTCGACCGCGGTCTCGACGACCTCGGTGGCGATGGCGATGGCGACGACGGGCTTGGCGCCGGTGGTGTCGACGACGGTGACGGCGACCTCGGTGCCCTTGGTGAGATCGCTGAGCGCGGTGTCACCGAGCTTCGCGACGGGCAGGAAGGTGGAAGCGCCGTCGACGTTGACGGTGGCGCCGTGCTGGTTCTTGCTCGCGACGACACCGGTGACGGTGGCGCCTTCGACGAGCGTGCTGGTGGTGCTGATGGAATCGTTCATGTTCAAGGTTCCCTTCGGGTTGGTGGTTTCGTTGCTGGTTGAAGTTGACTGAGCGGACGGTTCTGCCGTGTTCACTGGTGCCTCCTGATGATCTGGTTGTGGTTTCATAACAAGACTGTCTCCTTTCGGAAAAGACCTGCTCATCGCAGGTGGGTTGATACGAGCCAATCTGTGAACTGGCGACATGCCAGCTCTAGCTCGCGGGAATGAGATACTCCCCAGTCAGACCCCTTACCTGGTCTGACCAGCACCGGACTCATTGAGGTCGATTTGCGGCGAGCCGCAAAGTCACGACCTCCCGGCCCCACCGCAGGATGGTGCGGATAGGGGATTGCAGCTTCCGAGTTAGCGGAGGCTTTGAACTCGCCTTGTCGTGGGCGAATGCACTTACGCGGCGCATTCGGCAACGATGTCGGCGAGGTGGTCCAAGCCCTCGTTGTAGAGAGCGATGTCGAGACCGGCAGCCAGGGCGATGTTGAACTCGGTGACGTCGACGAGGCGGTAGGCCTTGCCGAACAGCTCCGGATTCAGACCCGCTTCCAGTGCCGTTGCCAGCCCGACCACGTCGAACCCGATTGCGCTGAGGTCGTCGGCGGACGGCATCACGGTGTCGGTGTCTTCGAAGCGAGAGAGGATGCGGTCCTCGTCGCTGGCGAAGCGGTGGTGGTCGATGATGCCATCGGCCCACATCTCGAGGATGTCGGTGGGGATGGCGGTGGTGGCGGCGGCGGTGTTGTTGATCATTGCGTTCATGTTGTTTCTCCTTGTGTGCCTTGCGGCGGTTTGATTTGGGATGATTTCCCCAGCCAGACCCCTTTCCTGGTCTGACCAGCACCGGTTCCCTGAGGTCGATTTGCGGCGAAGCGCAAAGTTACGACCTCCCGGCCCCACCGCAGGATGGTGCGGATGGGGGATTTAGCTTCCGAGTTAGCGGAGGCTTCGAGCTCGCCTTGTCGCGGGCGAATGCACTTACGCGGCGCATTCGGCAACGATGTCGGCGAGGTGGTCCAAGCCCTCGTTGTAGAGAGCGATGTCGAGACCGGCAGCCAGAGCGATGTTGAACTCGGCGACGTCGACGAGGCGGTAAGCCTTGCCGAACAGCTCCGGGTTCAGACCCGCTTCCAGTGCCGTTGCCAGACCGACCACGTCGAAGCCGATTGCGCTGAGGTCGTCGGCAGACGGCATCACGGTGTCGGTGTCTTCGAAGCGAGAGAGGATGCGGTCCTCGTCGCTGGCGAAGCGGTGGTGGTCGATGACGCCATCGGCCCACATCTCCAAGATGTCGGCGGGGATGGCGGTGATGGCGGCTGCGGTGTTGATGGTCATTGCGTTCATGTTGTTTCTCCTTGTGCCTTGCGGCGGTTTGATTTGGGATGATTCCCCAGCCAGACCCCTTACCTGGTCTGACCAGCACCGGTTTCCCTGAGGTCGATTTTGCGGAGAACCGCAAAGATACGACCTCCCGGCCCCACCGCAGGATGGTGCGGATAGGGGATGCACTAAATGCGGTGTCATCACCTTGGCGGTGATGAGCGCGCACCTCCGTATGCACACCCCTGTTGGGCTGTGCGATTCGGTGTTGATTACTGACCGATGCGGCAAGCGGCTCTCTACTGAGTAGTCAGCGAGTCACCGCTTGCGCGCGAGTTCGGTCAGGAGTGGGCGTGCTGATGCGTCCGGGTGCAGACGGTGATCAGCCCGATGATGCCGGCGACGACGATGGCGATGGCCATGTAGGCGAAGCTGTGGATGTACAGCGGCGCGGCGACGGCGATCATCACAGCGGCGGTGTAGCCGGCGGAGTGGTGCCGCATGCAGCGCAGCACGATGATGAAGAGGGCAATGCCGATCAGGATCTGTGCCTGGATGGGCATTGCGGCGGTGGTGACGATTGCGATGGTGTTCATAACTTTCCCTTTCGAGTGGATTGAAACGAAGGTGAAAAGACGTGCCCTACTTGCGCAGGTGGTTTTGCACGTCCATGCCGTAATCGATCTGCTCTTGCGTGCAGACCTGTTGGTCAACGAGGATCTCGCCGGTGAAGCGGGTCTTCTTGTTGGCTGCCTTTTCCTCATCTGTGCGCGCATCGCGTTCCTGTGTCTGGATGGCGAGTGCGGCGTCGACTTGGGCGCGAGTGGCGAAGCCGAAGGCGATGAGGATGTCTCCGATGAACGACTTGTTGGTCAGTTCGGCGGGGATGCTGTCGGTGGCGGAATTGAACTTCTTCATGTGTGGTGTTGCTTTTTGCTGCTGATTGACCTGGGTTTCTCTCCGCGCCAGTTCGGTCGTGGCCGGGCGGTGTTCGTTGTTGTTATTGGCGGTTCAGGAGCAGCCCGAAAGAAAGATTCTCCGGGCTGCTCCCTTGCCACTAGTCGTCCAGTTCGACCGTCAGGTCTGCCAAGCTATCGTCACCGCCATCGTTGCCATCGTCACCGCCATCGGCGGGTGGAGTGGCGGGTGGAGGGGCGCCGGGCAGTCCTGGCTGGTTGTCCCGAGACACCTGGTCGTCTCTGGCATCGTCGTTGACCGACTCTGCGTCACGCTCCAGGATTTCCGCCTCCGACATCGCGTAGGTGCCTTCCGGCGCTTCCGCTTGGGGCGGGTACTTGGCGTCGAGCTCACCGCGCAGCAGCTCAGCCGTGCGGCTGGGCTTCGTTGCGATCAGCAGGTTCATCATGGCCAGGTAGCTCTTGATCGCCACGCGTTGGTGGGTATCAAAAGGCACGCGCCGATATCCCCACTTTTGCTCACGCACCGACCACTCCGGAGCCGAGATGACGCGAACCTCGAGCTTAGTCTCGAAGTCTCCGCTCTCGTAGTAACTCCAGATAATCACCGACACCTCGAGATAGGTGCCCGCCTGGTCGTCGAACTCCGGCTTGCCGAGGAAGCGCTTGCGCTTGCCGACCTGCCAGTACTGACGGATCAACGCAGTGCTGCCGGTGGCTCCGGGGTACCAGCCGTTAGGCTTGGCCCGGACACCGAAAGTGGCCGCGTCGTACGGACGTCCTTCCGCCAACTCCTGAGCGTGAGCCCAAGCGTCGAAGTCCAGAATCGAGTACTTGATCCGGTCCGAGATGTCGAGACCCGGACGACGCCCATCGATCTGGATGAGGTCGTACCTGGCTGCGAGCTTCTTGAACTCCGACAGGATGTCGAGCCTGCCGTGCCGCGAGATGTGACAGATGTAGCCACGAATGGCATCTCCGTTTTCATCCGTGGTGGGCACATGCACGTTGACCAGCGAGGTGACGCTGTTGCCCTGGGGTGAGATGGCAGTGGCGACCGCCAAAGGATGATCGTGGTTACCGCCCGACCCGCCGTTGTAGGCGAATGAGAAGTGACCACCGCTGTGTGTACCGAGACTGGCGATGAACAGCGACTCTTTGGTGATGTGACCACCTTGTCCGCCGTGTGCGCCGTCTGAATGTCCGCTTCCGTGATCCATGATGAACCTCCTTCGTTGTGCTACCGAGTTAACGGCAGCGGGTTATTTGAAAGAAATTGCTCAACGGATCTCCGCAGTGAAGCGGTTCTTCGTTCGAGCAAGAGTCACGCAGTATCAGCCAAAGCTTCTTCTGCGCGTTTCGCGACCAAGAGTGCCTCGTAGGCTGGACAATCCAGCTTGAAGGGGCAGCGGTCGCAGTTCCAATCGGTCTTGGCAGGAAAGTCATCCGCGTCGAACGCAGCTTGAATTCCTGAAATGACCTCTCGGATTTCAGCCAGTTGTTCCCATTGGCGGGCGCGCTTGTGAAAGCCAATGCTCACTTCGCGTTGCTCGCCTTCGGGATTGTCGTTGTCGCCGAGCAGTCGGATGACCAACTCGATTGATGTGTTGCTGTAGAGCACCTCGAGCCCGAACTCATTGACCAGCTCTGCGAGAAAGCCGCTGACTGTGTAGGTCGGATGAATATCGAGCCTCTGGGCTTCAGCAATTGCTGCTCTCTTTTCCTCATCGAGTTGTTTGGCTACGACAAACCCGAAGAAGTGAAGCATGCGACGCTGATAGTTGGTGATATGACCAGCTGTCTTCTCGTCGATGACCTGAATTACCGGACCGCGCGCGTCCCTTGCGAATCGCACGAAATCAGGCAAAGCCATCAACGACCAACCGGTCACTTCATCAAACCACTTGAACTGATACTGGGTGAGTACCTTCGCGGTCTGTTCGTCGGAGCGAATCTCGTCAGAACGTGAGACACAGGTCTCGACTCGGCGAAGGGCATCAGTTTGCTCTTCATCAGGAAGTTGCTGCAAGGCAGCTTCGATGATGATGGAGCGTTCTTTCGGGTCAGAGGTAGCGGTAACTAGCTCAACGGCCTTGCCTATGATCGCTGCGACCTGATCCCCTTTTGAAACTTCTCCCTTGTGTTTACCGACTGTTTTGCGAAACTTTCGCTGACATCGGAGGAAGAGTTCCATCCTTTCGTGCGTTAGTGTTCTCATTGCCATGACGGTGTTCCTTTACGTAAGTGAATGTGGGGGCACGCTATTTGCGCGACCACGGGAAAATTCCCCAGATATGTCCCAGATGTCCTGACATAACCAGCACCGGCACCGGCATGAATCTCAAAGAGAATTCAAACCGTATCCGGCCCCACCACAGGAAGGTGTGGATAGGGGATATAGAGAGATGAGTTAGCGAAGCGGTTAAGAATGGCTTGCTAGGGTGGTAAGTAGTCGAAGTTGCAGCATGTGAGTGTTGCTTGTGAGCCGCTGAGAGTGAATGGGCTGTTGGGTTTTAAGGGTTTTGAGTGCTGCTCTTGTTGGGTGGGTGGTGTTTATATGTGTGTTCACCTTATGCTATCGAGGGGATGTCAAGCAATGGGCGGTAATGTTTTCTATACGCGTAAGTCTTTAGAGCGTCATAGGTACTGTTTAACTAGAATCTAAGTACTCGCCCTAAATACCTAATAACTGGCCCCTATTATTGGGGTACAAGCAGCTAGCACAGACACCGTCCGACCTCTGCGGTTATTACTAATGACAGCCGACATCAACGCATAGCGCGCCTGGGCCACCTTTCCATTTAATCTTTGTTTCGAAAATCCGCATTGCGAGCCATTTTTCAACATATGAAGCGAACATTAGAGGCTAGCCTAGCTATGCGCTGCACGTTAGCTCGCGCTAACATTCGTTCCTGCGAGCGATGGCAATCGAAATTTGACACAAAGTGGTATTCGTTCCTGCGAGCACTGGGCCACCTAGGTGGCATCGAAATTTGTTTATTCATTTTTGCAAGCATTGGGCCACCTTGCGAAATTGGACACAACTATTCGTTCCTGCAAGCACCAAAACACCTTGCCAGGCGTCGAAATTTGATATGACCGTCATCAACGACTTATGAGTGTCGACCAGGCGCGCATCAAGGACGACTCGTGACATTCGTGTTGACTCAAATATTTTCACTCCCAGGATTTCCATTTTTAGCCTTAAAATCGATTCCAAGGCTTGTATGGTCCGACCAGACTGATTTTGTTAGAAAAACCGCTGTATTTCCAACATGGTATGGTCTCGCAAAATGGACCTGTGCAAGCGTGCAAGAATCCAGCTCGGTGAATACCGTCTATCCTATCCAATGGCGGGCGCCCGAAAAAGAATTGGAATCGAATAGAAGAATGGACCTTATCGGAATTTTCACTTGTCTCGCGTTAGTTGGCGCTATCGGTTTTACTGTCGCGTACGGACTAAAACGCACTGCTGTAACAGCCCAATTATCAGCTCAACAAAATCCTCCCCCGATTAAAACACCTCTTTCTGTAGGGGATGCTCTAAAAAAAGTGCGAGCAGTTTTAAAGCATCAGTCGTTCGTCTCGCGAAAGTGGTCTATAAAAGAAGACAATCCAAACGGAATGTTGATTGCCATTCTCACTTTCGAAGAAGATTTGGGGAATCAGGCTGCGGTGGCCAAACGTCAACTTATTCTCACGATTAGCATTATTGTTGAGGACGAGATCACCCTGGTTCGGCTGATGTACAGCGTTTATGCTCCCTTTGGGAGAACAACCTGCAATGCGGTTTTAGAAGAAACAACCGCAGCAATTGAAAATGTTGTGCAGCAACAGTAGTTTGGACCCATTTTTGTCACACTTGTGCTTTATTGTTGGGTCATCAAATCCGGCAAGGTATTAAACATGACAGCATCACAAGTGACCCAAAAGAACTTCCAGAGAATCGACGTTGATGCATTGGAGCGATTGCTCAAAGTTGATGCCGAAGCGCAAGAATGCTCGCGACTGGCCAGTGTGCTTGGATATATCAAGTGCGCGTTCAACAAATTTTTTAGCCACTAATTCTGGTGCTTAGTTAACTGCTGGCGCGTCCGCTATCGATTAGCGGGCGCGCTTTTTACTTGTTGCTTAGCTGCAAAATCGACATTGGCAACAAAACCCTGTTTTCTGCAGCGCTGAATCTGATGTAGGTGTTATTCATTCGAATAAGCATCTTCGATCTTTGCAATGCTACCAAAGTCATCTTTCAGTGAGCAGTACAGTTTCTTGAAGATTGGAAAGCCGCGATCGTAGTAGGTCGCGTTGGCTGGAGTGCAAGGCGTCTCGCTCACGACCTTGATTGTGGCGTGGCAAGCTTCTTCGACGCTGGCGAATGCGCCGACTCCGACGGCAGCGAGAAGTGCGACGCCATAGGCTGGTCCTTCGTCGCAGTTGATTGAACAGACGTTTTGTCCGAATGCGTCAGCTTGGATGCTGCGCCACAACGCGCTCTGGGAGCCGCCGCCCGAGACTCTGATTTGATTGACTGGAACACCGAGCGCTTTGATGATCGATAGCGTTTCGCGCATGTTGTAAGCGACGCCCTCCATGATCGCGCGCACCATGTGAGCGCGTGTGTGAGCGAGAGTTAGACCGATGAAGCAAGCTCTCGCTTGTGGATCATTGTGCGGTGATCGCTCGCCGGATAAATAGGGCAAGAAGATCAAGCCCTCGCTGCCCACCTGGATTTCCGAGGCTTCGGTAGACAAAGTTTCGTAGAAGTTTTTCTCACTTTGAGCATGATCGGTTTTACAAAGCTGATTGCGAAACCATTGCATCGATCCACCACCAGAGAGATTGACGCCCATCATTAGCCACTTTCCAGGGACAGTGTGGCAGATCGTGTGCAATCGCCCTTCCGGCTCGATGGCGAAATCATCGCTGTGCATCAGCATCACACTGGAAGTGCCGATGATTGTGGACAACGCGCCTTTGTTGACGATTCCGTTGCCCATCGCGCCAGCGGGACAATCTCCAGCGCCGGCGACGACCACACAATCCGTACTCAAACCGAGCAGCTCTGCGCTTTCGCGAGTGAGCTTGCCTGTGATTTCTGGAGACTCATAGCACTGTGGCATCAAATCCAAATCGAGATCCAGCTTGGATAGAAGCTCAGTTGACCATTTTCTTGCAGAAACATCGAGCAATAAGGTTCCACTGGCATCACTCACATCCGTCGCGAACTCTCCTGTAAGACGGCGCCGAATCTCGTCCTTAGGCAAAAGCACCTTGCGGGTGCGCTCGAAATTTTTTGGTTCGTGCTTGCGAAGCCACAGAATTTTAGGCGCGGTAAAGCCGGTCAAGGCTGGATTGGCGACAAGTTTGACAAGATTTTTTCTGCCGCCAACTTTCTCTTCAATTTCGTCGCATTCCAACGCAGTGCGCTGGTCATTCCAGAGGATGGCCGGACGAATGACCTGATTGTCCTTGTCCAGAAAAACAGACCCGTGCATCTGTCCTGACAAACCGATTGCTTTCACATCCGCAGGTTTGAGTTGCGCCTGAGCAATGACCCGACGAACCGTTTCGACGGTCGCATTCCACCAATCGTCTGGATCTTGTTCGCTCCACAGAGGTTTGGGCTGCATGCAGGGATAGCTGACAGTCGCCTGGCCAAGCAACTCTCCTTTAGCGTTGATGGCGATTGTTTTTGTGCCGGAGGTGCCGATATCAATGCCGAGGAAAATGCTCATCGCGCAATTGTACTGACCTTATCCGAACATTCCAACCAGTCAATGAAAGTCTAAAAAAATCGATAAAAAGTGGCAAAAATTGAGATCCTACCGTAGTTCCACCACTGCAATTGGGAGTTATCGGGCTTATTCTTGGACAAATCCCACAAGTGACTTCAGCATGGCAGAAACGGGAATTGGCGACGGACAAGTTGCGCACGTGACTAACGTGGTTCCTGAGGCGTCTGCAAAACTAAGTCAGGAAGTCAATCAAATCGGCATGAATGGCTTCGGCGGCGGCGTTGCTAGAGTAGCTCTGACAACTGCCGATGGTATTGCTCATATTCCCAAGGGTTTGGAGCACGCGATCAGCTACAACCTCGAACATCCCATGCAACTGGTCGAGACTGTGGCCGGTTCGGCTGCATTTGCCGCGGCACTCAAGTTCGCCTTGCCAGAAGCGGGACCGGTCGGCAAGATTGCTGGGCTGGCCATGGGTGCGTGGTTCATTGGCAGCGCCGCGCCTGGATTTTACGGCGCTTACAAGACTGGTTTGAATGCCAACACTTGGACGCAAATGAATCAGTCTGGTCAGCAATGGGGAGATTCGGCTGGAACATTGGGCGTTAATGCCGGTTTGGGATACGTGGGCTTCAAAATTGGCTCCGGCATTAGCGGAAACATCCTGGCTCGCGAATCATTCGATAAGTTCGCGGACGTCAAACAGAATTTTTGGGATGGCACAACTGACCGAGTCAAAGGACTTTTGCGGATGGACACTGCAGTCCCCACCGCTTCGTCTGTGGGACTGAAGCCGAATTTTGCCATGGACGGCGACAAGATAAAATTACTCGACAGTCTACAGGACGCACCGGCTGCCGCCAAAATAATTGGTCCAGCGGATCTCGAAGCACCGATGAACGCGACCGTAATGTTGAAGAGCAATGCATCCGTGTTGTTGATGGATCGCTATATCGCTCGCATGTCTGCAGGCAAAGCGCACATGTTGACGGACGAAGGTGGTGCTTACGAGAAGAGGTTCGGTGCTAGTCGGGAGTCGTTGGATGCGGTCAAGACTTTCGCGACGCAGCATAATTTATCGATTGCTGAGTCCGATTTGCGGTCCGGAAAGGTCTTGCTGACAGGAAGGACCGCAGATTTCCAGAATGCATTTAGTGTTGACTTGATGAAGTATGCCAGCGACGATGGTGTGCACATCGGACACACCGCAGCTGTATCACTGCCGAAAGAGCTCGCTCCGCATGTTCGCGCTGTGCTCGGAACAGACGAACGAGCTGTTGCATCGCCTAGCTTCCGCGTTCAAACTGTTGATGCACCTGGCGATGGCTTTATCAAACAAGGCGGTTATCTCGCCACTGATATTGCCAAGGCGCAAAACTTCCCGCTCCAGACTGGTGGTGAAGGACAACATGGTGCCTTCATAAGTTTGAGTGGTGGAATAGATTTGGCCGACTACAATAAATTCTTTCCTGACCATGGACTGGAACAACCAAATCCTCTGCGCATTGTAGAAGTTGACGGCGCCAAAAATGCACCGGGAAGTCCGCACGGTGGAGATACTGAGAATGTGCTGGATGCCGTGCAGATGCAGTCGATTGCGCCCAAAGCTCACATTGATATGGTGCTTGGACCGAACAGCGATCAGGGCTTTGCCGATGTATTTGAAAGAAGCATTTTTCCAAAAGATGGCGAAGCGCAAAAATCCGTAATCAGCACAAGTTGGGGACTTGGAGAGACTAAACAGTCGCCGCAAGCTCTAAACACCCTCAGTATTGCTTTCAGGCAAGCCGCGATTCGCGGCGTGCAAATATTTGCAGGTGCTGGAGATAACGGCGCCAAGTCGAATTCTACAGCGTTTCAACCCGAATTTCCGGCTTCAGATCCAAACGTAACAGGTGTAGGTGGCTTGAAGATGGTTCTTGGTCCGGACGGCAAGGCATCAGCTGTTTCGGCTTGGGACGAGGGCGAGAATAGCTCTACCGGTGGTGGCGTCAGTAAAATCTTCCGCTTGCCGATCTGGCAGCGTGATTCGAATGTTCCATACAATCTGGACACCGGCAAACCGGGACGGGGAGTGCCTGACATCTCTACGAATGCGGCTAAAGCGACGGGATTTCCAGTGCGCGTTAATGGGGAAAATTTGGTCATTGGTGGCACAAGCGCCGGTGCACCACTTTACGCCGGGCTGATGTTGAACATCAACAGTGAGCTGGCGACATTAGGAATTAAACCTGTGACTCCGTTGAATCCATGGATGTATGCCCGTGCTCAAACCGCTATGTTCCATGACGTCATCAATGGCGGCAATCATGGCTACGAATCAGGAAAAGGTTGGGACGCAGTGACTGGCTTGGGTTGGGTAGACGGTCAAGAGATGCTTAATGGCATGAAAGCAAATCAGTCTGCCGCCAATGGTATAAAAATTGCTGACTTCATGGGCAGCGTCAGTAGCGTCAATAGCTTTGGTGATCAGAGACAGTCCGCGCGCTAATACTGTATATTTGTCCAAACATTTTTCCCGCGCTCGGCTTGGATTTGCCAGGTCGCCAGTTTTCAATGAGAGGTTAGTGCCATGTTGCCTGATCAGTTCACCCCTAAAAAGGAAGACCATTTCACATTCGGACTATGGACCGTTGGAAACCGCGGTCGCGACCCTTTCGGCGATGCAGTGCGTCCGCCGATCACGCCTGTGCACGTGGTGAAGAAATTATCCGAGCTTGGCGCCTATGGCGTCAACTTGCACGACAACGATCTCGTGCCGTTTGGTGCGAGCGCCACCGAGCAAGAAAAAATTGTGCGCGAATTTAAAGTTGCTTTGAAAGACAACGATATGAAAGTGCCTATGGCCACGGTGAATCTTTTCTACCATCCGATATTCAGAGATGGTGCCTTCACTTCCAATGATCCAAAAGTGCGCGCCTTTGCGATCCAAAAAACTTTGCGCGCAATTGATCTCGGCATTGATTTGGGCGCCAACATTTTTGTGCTCTGGGGCGGTCGAGAAGGCGTTGAAGCCGACGTCAGCAAGTGCGCTCTTGAGGCGCTCAAGTGGTACCGAGAGGGTATCAATTATTTGACTGGATACGTTAAGGACCAAAAACTGGATTTGAAATTCGCGCTCGAGGCTAAGCCAAACGAGCCACGCGGCGACATCTACCTAGCCACCACGGGACACATGTTGGCTTTCATTCAAACACTCGACCATCCCGAAATTGTCGGCGTCAATCCTGAAGTCGCGCATGAACAGATGAGCGGCTTGAATTTCTATCATGGTATAGCGCAGGCGATAGACGCGGGCAAGTTATTTCACATCGATTTGAACGATCAAAAACCGGGACGTTATGATCAGGATCTGCGTTTTGGCAGCGAGAGTATCAAGCCAATGTTTCACTTGGTCAGATTGCTCGAGGAGTCTAAATATCAGGGTATGCGTCACTTCGATGCCCACGCATATCGTTCAGAAGATGAAGAGGGAGTTTGGAATTTCGCTTTGGGATGCATGCGCACCTACAATGTTCTGAAATTCAAAGCTGCCCAATTTGCGGCGGATGAAGAGATTCAAGCGTTGAAGCGGGAGATAGCTTCTGAATACGGCAAGGATGAATACCAGCTGCACAAGTACAGCAGCGGCAATGCCACCAAACTCAAGAACGCCAGTTTTGACGTTGATGCATTGGCAGGTAGAGGCGCTGGTTATGAGCGTCTTGATCAGATGTTGACCGAGTTGCTGCTGGGTATTCGTGGTGGCATTTCCTCCGCTAAACAGTCAGAGCATGCTTCTGCCGCATCACGTTGACGCTGGGTAGGTTCGCGCACTTCTAAATGTTAATCGGTCCCAGATTAGTCGAATTCGATTTGAAGTGGTCGGTACAGCATCCTTCCATTTCGGTTTTGGCCGTTTAATATGTTATTCGTGGATGGACTGTGCAGCGAAGCTGCCTGGCTCAAGCAAATAACGCGGGTTTCAGCGATCCTCAAAATGACCGTTTGGCAATCTATTGCGGGATTCGCAAAGTCTGTAAAGCTTGATGTAATATGGCTTTACTTGAGATGGGATCCCTAAAAAGATCAAGGGGTACCACCTTTTAATGTGCACTAATTCTGCGTTTTGGCGGACGTTGAAACGAGAGTCGAAATAGATAAAAAGCAGTGCTGCAAAAAGAAACATTGTCCAAAAAACTGTCTAGTTGGATATAGACATGACAAGGCAAGTTAGTTGACAATTTTACCAGGAAACAAATGAGCATCTTTTCCCGCATTGAACCTTCTGTTGAGCACGGCTTGTCGGATTTCGGGCATGAAGTAGCGAGTGACTTCTCAACACTCGAGCACGATGTTGTGAATTCGGCTCGGGTTGGAGAAGTGCTAGCTAAAGGTGCTTGGGATTACACGGTTGCCCATCCAGGCGACGTGGCAAAAACTCTGGCGATAGCAGCTGGAGTAGGAATTGTGTCCGGTGCGTTAACGCCGCTACTTCCAGCTGTGGCAATTGTTGGTGTTTGTGCAACTTTGGGTGTAATAGGCACTGCGGCGATGGGTATGCAAACATTCGATTCATTCAAGGAGGCGATGCCGGATCTAGAGATTGTTTGGGACGCCGATCATCACTCCAAAGCTGAAGTCGCAGCTGCAGAAAAGAAGGTCGAGACAGCTACTGGGTCTGCTGTCACTAACTTGGCGCTCCTTCCTGCCACCTTCCTGCTTGGTAATTACACTGGTAATTTAGGTTCTCAGGCTGTACTTGCTGCAAGAGCTGGAGGAGAAATCGCTGCGGCTGCCGAAGCGGCTGTGACTACCGAAGCGGCTGTGACTACCGAAGCTGCTATGGCTACCCAAGCGGCTGCGACCAGCGAAGCTGCTAGCGGATGTGCCACCGCCAGCGATGCTTTGGTTGCCGCTGATTGCCCTACCTCTTTGCCCCATGTTGATTTCTGGACCCGAGTCGAAAATAACTCTGTATTCGGTTTTTTCTCAAGTCCTTATGTAGAAAGAAGTGACATAAAAACCTTTGCCACAGGGCTGAGTAGAATTGCTTCTACCGGAAGCGGCGGTGCCCGTCACGAAAGTTAGTTATAGACTGAAAAAGTTTCTGTTCTACCCAGATTCTGTGTTCCATCAAGTCGCCGGTGAATTGACCAGTGCAGAGCAGCGGAAGCACTATATACAGTGCTAAGTGTGTTGCCAATCAGACTAAATCCATCGCCGAGGCTCGGGTGAAAGCAAGTTGACTGGGAGCTTTGTCTTTGCATAATTCGCGATCCTGCGTCTGATTCGAGATAGGCGGTGGTAGCGTTAAAGCAACAACACTCGCTGCGTCGATGATTTGTGGCAAGTGAAACGCCGGAAGATTTTGGTACGATTTACTGCAACGTCGCTCTGGCATGTTTTTACCTACGATGTGGTCTCGGAACGGTGCAAGAAGCATAGTTTCGACCTCGTGACTTTCTCATGACATGTATGTGATTATAGTGTGGCGATTACGAAGCAAGTGATGTGTTCGGATACTAACGCGCAGCAAAGACTAAGTCAGGGTATTGCTGTGGTTGACTTGATGCGTGGTATTACCAATGGTGGCATGGAGCGGTCGTACAATGGTCGGCAAATCCTGAGTGGAATTAAATTGTACTTATGAATATAGTTAACATCACCCAGCCCAAAAATCAGACCCGGAAAAGGGTCCGATTTAGGGAAGCGGCTGCTTCTGAATCGGATTTTGAATCGGATTCCGGTCCTCCGGCGAAACGTTGAGGTGGCTCTGACTAGCGTTTGGACGCTGGACCAGTCATAGTGACGTCCGGACCAGGTGGTGCAGGCGGATTTCACGACTTCGATGCAGGCAGTGGTTAGGGCTGTCGCCAAACCGGCTGCCGCTTTGCGCTAGCTTGCGCCACTATCTACTGCGCCGATAAATTTTGCCTCAGCTAAATGGTGGTTTCGGTTAGAATGCCAGGGTTTTGAGGCTTTGCCGACCACGGCTAAAATCCGCGTATTTGTCTGATTCCATCTTCGTCAACCCGAAGATCCAGAACACGTGGGTGATCATTTTGGGCTGCAGCCCACTCTTCGATATGAGCGAGAACATCGGCCCGATATCTTTCATTGACGATAACGAGCATTGATGGGCCGCCGGCGCTTAGAACGCAACCTAATATTGGTTGATTGACCATGGCTCGTCGCAGTGATGCCAATTCGGGCACGAGGACTTCACGATAAGGCTCATGCAAGCGGTCATGAAGCGCCTCTTTGAGCGTATTTTCGTCGCAGGTTGTGATTGCTGATATAAGCATGGCAGCGCGCTGCATGTTCCAAACAGCATCAGCGTGGCTGACTGTCTTGGGCAGAACCGCTCGCGATTTTTCTGTTTTCATGCGATAGCTCGGCACGACAAAAATTGTGCGCCAGGTGGTGGGCCAATTAAGCTGACGAGCGACGATGCTATTCGAGGTGGCCGATGGCGCCGCGATCACGAACTTACCCATCAGGCTTGCTGCAAGCGTTTCGCTGTGACCCTCTAACAGCGATGCCTGAGCGAGCAGGCTCCCTGTAGTGGGGACTCGATCTTTAAAGACGTTGTCAGCCCAAAGAGCTCCCAATATGGCCGCGGCGCTGCTTCCAAGTCCGCAACCGAGAGGGATGTCCGAATCTACATGAATGCGGATGCGGTCCAGCATGTCCGTTTGATCTTTCCAAAGTTGTTTAAGGATCCTGTAAACGAGATTGCCTGTGTCTTGCGGCAAACTTGATTGCGCGATAGCACCCGAGAAGGTTATCAAAGGCGTGTCGGGGTTCTTAGCTTCTAAGAGAGTGAAAGTAAGGCGGCAATACAGAGACAAAGCCAGTCCGAAGCAATCGAATCCGGGTCCGAGATTGCTTGTACTGCCAGGTATGCGCAGCGTTAGGCGTTTCCCGCTTTGAGAGGGAGCATCGGCTGCTGTTGTAATGTGGGGCTCTGACATTTGGAACGATCTTCGCATTACTTGCTCCCAAATCATATACCGCAGGGGATTTCTTAAATAACCTGCGTCGGTTAAATCGCTAGTTATCACTATGTAGCCTGAACTTACGCTTCAACCATTACCAAAACGTTACTGATATTGGTATTCATCATCGCTTTGCCACTATCTGCGGTGCGAAGTGTTGGTCGCATTAGCGGCACATCTAATGCAAACGATGGATGCGACTTACTCCGTGTGCAGGTCGTATTCGGTTAATGCTATGCTCTATAGTTGATAGGGGCTTTTAAGGGCTGTTGTGAAAGTTGAATCCGGAAGGGGCGCTGCTGCAGCTGCGCTGCGCCCCACATTGTTGTCACTCAAGCTGACAGGCTGTTAGCTGTTCAGGCTGCCAATTTCTTCACAGCACCACATGCGGAGGCATAGGCGTTGCCGCAGAGGCCGCCGAGCAAAGTCGAGAGCAGTAGGCCTCGGATGGTCCATCCGGACGTATTCATGTGCAGAATGACGTTCCAGTTATAGACGGTGATGGCCGCGACGATGCCCATCAGGTTGAAGATTGGGAAGTCCTTCACCCGTCCATAGTGGTACGTCATGAAGTCCATGAGCACGAGCGTGGCGGCGATGAGTCCACCGATGATGGCGCCGACGAGTACAGACGAACTCAGATCAGAGCCGATCATGTAGCGACCATAAGCGAGGTTGCAGAGCAAAGCGAACATGACCGCGGCCATGATGCAGCTCTGGATTGCGAAAGTGCGAGAGACGAATACTTTCAACGACATGATTCTATTCCTTGACGATGCTAGTGGAGATTGAGCGAGAGCGCTCGATTGCATTGGCGACTAACCGGTAGCATCTGCCGGTTAATGCGATCACGATGAATGTGTAGGCAACAATGCTGACCAAAGATCGCGGCATCCTTTCGATTGCAGCGTTATCCGGTGACGCGGTGTGCAAACTTGCACACCGCGTCCATCGGCTCTTCAGCGCTATTCAGGCTGCAAAAAAAACGGTTTGCAGCAAGAGCAGCGTCGCCGTTGCGTTTTCGCGCGCCGTTACCGCTGCCGCGTCTGTGTTCTTTTCAAGGGCACAGATGGCTTTGGTGAGAGGTACGCGAGCCAGTTCCAGCTTCTTGCCCAGCGCTTCGTTGGCTTCCGTGAGGGTGGCTGAAGTTTCGTGGAACAGGCGTGCCGTGTGCACGAGCAGCAGCCGCGCATACTGGAAATTTACGTGGTTGTGAGCCAGCGTTGTTGTGCAGAGCTTGAGCGTCTCGATCGTCGAGGCCAGCACCTGTTTGGTTGAGCCGTACAGCTCGACGGGCGAGAAACGCCAGGCAAGCACGTCCAAGACGTCGTTCAGAGCCGCCCAAAGTTCCACCTGGCAGTAGAACTCGGCTTCGCGATGCGCCGACATGTAGCGCACGATGCCTTCCATCGTCCGCACTTCGTCAGCGATACGCGGCGTGTCCGAAAACAGCTTGATCAGGTCCCACGAACCGTAGGCGACTGAGCTGCTGAATTGGTAAGACTTCCACGTCTCGCCGGAGCTGGCGAGAATGAAGTTTCGAAACTCCTTGGCGCGAAGCACAAGAGACTGGACGGCGCGGGTTTGCAAATCTGAGTGATTCTGATTCATACAAAACTCCTGAAAGTTGCCACATACGTGGCGTTGATGATCTCGGCAATCGTCTTCAGGCGATTCGGAACTTCTCCGGCTTGTAGCCGATTTCCGCGACACCTGAGACGACAACCTTGCCCTTCTGGTTAGTGACGGTGGTGTCGAGGCGCATAATGCCTTCCTCGAAACTGGTCACCGTTGCTGCCGCGGTCAGCACGTCTCCAGCACGAACAGGTGCATGGAAATTGACGCTCTGGGAGCGGTAGATGGCGCCGGGACCTGGTAGCTTCGTGCCCAGCACTGCAGATATCAGACCAGCTGAGAGCATGCCGTGGGCGATGCAGCCCTTGAAGATCGTGCCGGCGGCATATTCTTCGTCGAGATGAACCGGGTTGTTGTCGAGGGTGATCTCAGCGAAGCCGCTGATATCGGACTTGGTTACGGTCTTGGATAGGCTGGCGCTGTCCCCAATTTTCCACTGAGTCATGGCTGTTCCTTTCAACCTTGAGAGCACCAGATTTGGTGCGTTCAGTTTCTAGATCAAGTTTGCTACTGCGGAAGAAGGGGCATCGCTAAGATGCGCCCCTTCTGGTGATCGAGGTGGCGAGCAAAGAGTGCTCTTGCCGCTACCTCGTCGTTTTTATGGACCACTCATGCCGCCGAACATGCTCATTTGCCTGGTGCGAACGAGTAAGCTTCGCTTGCAAGCTCTTTTTCGAGCATTCACGAAGTGATATTGTGTTTCGGAAAGAAGGTTTAGATGAAAAGCGAACAATCGAACGTTGCCCTGGCTCGGTTTTCCTACGGGGTAACGATTTTTCTTGGCGCTTTTCTGATGTTTCAGATTCAACCTCTGGTTGGAAAGGTTGTCACTGCGCAGTTTGGTGGTGTTGCTGCGATCTGGTGCGTGTGCATAATGTTTTTTCAGATCGCGCTGTTGTTTGGCTACCTCCTCACTTTCGTAATTACAAAGTTGCCAATAAAGCAACAGTGTCTTGTCTACTGCCTTTTGATGGCAGCATCGGTGGCGCTTTTGAACGTGCCGCCTGCGAGTGGCTGGACTGCGTCGGCTGGCATGCATCCAATTGAAAACCTGCTCCTCTTGCTGACTTTGCATTTGGCGCTGCCATGCACGTTGCTATCCACAGTCAGCGGTTTGATGCAGAGCTGGTACACATCCCTCAAGCTCGGTGACCCGTATCCACTCTACGGTATTTCGAACATTGGCTCTATGACTGCCTTACTGCTTTATCCGATCGCGGTCGAGCCCTGGCTTGGGGTCAACAGAGCTTTGTTCGTTTGGAACACTGGCTATATCCTGTTGGCGTGTCTGGCAGTTCTCTCTGCTGTCTTCATGTTCCGCCGGGCGCCTAGCCGCGAGGTGGTTGGAGAGGCAGCGGATAGCCCGCACCCAACACCATCGTCGTACGCCTGGTGGATCGGTCTGAGCGCACTGGCGACGATAATCCTGATTGTCTACACGACGTACATCACGCAAGACATAGCACCTGTGCCGTTCTTGTGGATACTTCCGTTATGCGTTTACCTGCTTGCCTTTATCGTCTGTTTCGGCAAAAACAACTCTTACTGTCGCAGCTTCTACCTCTACGTCGGTCCAGTCTTCTGGCTGCTGGACCCATTTGCGCGCAAGGTGCAGCTGCTCAATGTGCTGTGTGTGTTAGCGATGATTTTTTGTTTCAGCATGGTCTGCTGTGGCGAAATCGTGCGCCGAAAGCCACCGCCGCGCTTTCTGCCGTCCTTCTACCTGGCCATCGCTTTTGGTGGCGTGCTGGGAGGACTGGCAGTGAACATTGTCGCACCGATGGTGCTCGATTTTTACGCCGAGAAGTTTGCGGTCATTTTCGTCATGTTGGGGCTGTGTATTTATGCCCTTGTGATTGACGACGTGAAGCTGATGGCGAACAAAGTGCTGAACATGGCATACCTCTGCGTCATGGTCTACGCCATCGTCCTCCTTGACGGCTATCTGGTCTACTCGCTGAGCAACAATGTGATCGCCAGGCTGCGCAATTTTTACGGATGCATCTCTGTCGTCAAAGTTGAGGATGGCATTGTTCTAGCGAACGGCACGATTGTGCACGGCAGCCAGTATGCCGATCCGAAAAGACGGCGAGAGCCAACTCAATATTTCTCCAAAGATACTGCCATCAGCTATGTCGACCAATTGCTTAGACGTGACTCACCAGGGCGTCCGATGCACTATGCAGTGGTTGGGCTGGGCGCCGGAACGATTGCCGCTTATGGCCAGACTGGTGATCAAATGCGCTTCTTCGAGATCGATCCCAAAGTGGAACTGGTGGCGCGCAAATATTTTAGTTTTCTCAGCGACTCTCAAGCGAGCGTGCAGGTCGTGATTGCGGATGGACGTAAGGCTTTAGAAGCTGAGAAAACACCAGGCTATGACTTGTTGGTTATTGACGCGTTCAATGGCGATGCTGTGCCAATTCACCTGCTGACCCAAGAAGCGATCAGCCTATACATGCACAGCGTCAAGCCGGATGGAGTTTGTCTGCTGCACATATCCAATCGATACTTGAATTTGGCGCCGGCGATTGCCAACGTTGCTCATTCATTGGGGCTTGTCGCCACTTCATTGAACACCGATCACAGTCGTTACGTCGCTATCAGTCGCACACCGTTGCAGTTGCTATCCGACACAGGCTCGCAATTCGTCAGACTGACAATAAACTCAACTGCAGAGCAGAAAGATATTGGCGTCTGGACTGACGATTACAGCAATCTGTTTGCCTCGCTAGTGAGCAATCTGCGCCACAATTCTGGGCAATGATCGATCCAAACCAATAGCCCTTTTTGGCGCTTGTGGGAATGTGACTGCAATAGCTGAGACAGTTAAGAGACTTTGTTGTTTCTTTTAAGTAAAGAGTGAATGGATGTACTCAGAGTACTTAAAGAGAAGAAGAGCCTCAAGTTTCGTCTTGTGAAGATCTCCGCTTAGCAAATCTACATCGCTCTAAGAGCTTGCGAGATCACGTTACATTTGCTCTTATTACAGATGGTGGCGCTGAAAGAAACTCCAGATCTCTTCGTTGGCACTAACGGAGCGGCTGGTTTTCCCGATAAACAATTCTCCTAAATACTGCCAGCCTGATGGCCAGGTATGGCCGCCATTTTGGATGGAGTAAAGGACGACTTCGTTGCGCGCGGTGGCGCCCGTGAAAGTCTGTTTTGTCACGCGCGTGTTGTCGTTGGGTTGGGCTAGCGGAAGTTCGACGGGGGCGTTGGTAATCGTGCAATTGTTCGCTTGGACCCAAAAGTCAACTGAGTCTTCTGCTGATACGACACTGCCGCGGCGTACTAAACCTAGTTTAATGTCGCCCCCTTTATACGGCACTATTGGATCATTTTCGCCGAGCATAAAAAGAATTGGCACCGGCTGCGGTGGCTTGACTTTCTTGTAAACCGGAACGCTAACAGAAGCTGCTACTGATGCGACAGCGGCGATCCGCTCAGGGAAGGCGATCGCCAGATCTTGAGAGAAGAAGCCACCATTGGAAATACCAGTTGAATAAACCCGCTTCGCATCAATCTTGTAATCTCTTTCTACTTCATTCAACAGGGCGCTCACATAGCCCAAATCCCCGGCTCGATCGAAGCCTCTTATCGCTCTCTGGTCGCTCCAGTGTTTCTCTACACCTTCTGGATAGACGACGATAAAAGAATGGTTGTCTGACGTTGTCGTGAGCTTGCTGACTCGGTGCATCATCGTTGCTTTGCCCCCGCCACCGTGAAAAGCAAGCACGAGCGGCAAAGCTTTAATCCCATCATAGGTGGGTGGAACGTGGACGTAGTAAGTTCGGGAGACTCCTTCGACGATCAAAGAACAACGCTTCAAAATTGCTCTGGCATTGGCATTCATTTGCGGGTTGACTGGCTCAGAATTGATGGCGCCCTGATCTGCCACTGTATTAGTGGCGAGAAGGAGCTCGATGAGGAGCGGTTTGATTCGGGGCCGTGACGCCGCTGCCACTGGTGGGAGCCGTGCTAGGCGCAGTCGGACTGGCAGAATTTTGAGGCGCAGCTTGATCCTTGGGACTAACCTGGACCGCTGGATTAGTTTGTTTCGCTTTGAAAATCGCGTAAATCTGATCGCCGTACTGAATGATAACCGCAGTCGCAATCAGGGTTCCCAGTGCCCATATGAACAGTTTAAAAAAGAACCATGCGCCTTCGTCAAATGAGCGCGCCTTGCTTTTAAGGTCAGTGACTGTCGGCTTTTCACCACCATCTGCTTTGCCGGCACGTAAATCCATCGCGGCAATACGAGGTTTCAACTCAGCAGTGTAATGATCCGAATTCATGTCCATTAAAACTTCAGGAGTTTGCGGCAGGTTTGGTAGCATCTGCAAAATTTTGTTCGCTTCAATCCACAATGTTTGATTCACATCTGTGATGTGTTGGCGACCTGGATCGAGAATGGCATAGTTTCCGTCTGTAATCGAAAGCAACTTTCGAATCGCGGGATAACCTGTTTCGTCGGTGTTATTTATCCGTCCACCGAGGATATGTCCGCTGGAAAATGAAACTCGCCCTTGCAGATCACTATCAGAAGAAGAGATTCGCAAGATCGGGTTTTGCAAATTCTTCAAGTCGATCACTGTCTGGATGACTTCGTTCATCCCTTCTTCAGGAGTAATCTTGCCTTCTATGATGATGTCCACTTATACCTCTTCCATGGAGCTTACGAAAGGGCTCGATGCGGATTCCAGTTTTTCGAATGTCACGGGGGTTGACGGTCCGTTAACCGCTATCAACCAGGCTTTTAGTCTACCAGATTGGTCAAAGCAGGTTAGCAGTGGGTTAGGTCGCTTGCCCGAGCTATGCTGTCAACAACCACAGGCTCAGATTTTGTGAGAAATACTGCCGTTTTTCTCACAACGAAGCAGTTGTTGCTAAGAGGCTGGTTGGATTGTCACTGTTGTAGAATCTTTTGATGATGAAAAAGCGCGTGATGTGCGTGTTTGGGACCCGCCCGGAGCTTGTCAAGCTAGCTCCGGTAGTTCATGCTGTGGCAAAATCAGAGCTTCTTGAGCCAATTGTAGTTTTGACCGCGCAGCATCGAGAGATGGTGGATCAAATGCTGGTCTGGTTTGACATCAAACCAGATCATGACCTGGATTTGATGCGGCACGGGCAGACCCTGTCGGAATTGACCGCTCGCGTCCTCACCTCTATGGACAAACTGTTGGCAGAGGCTCGACCTGATCTCGTCTTAGTGCAAGGCGATACGGTGACGGTGATGGCCACGGCACTGGCGGCGTTTTATCACAAGGTACCGGTTGGTCATGTTGAAGCCGGATTGCGTACCAACGACAGATACAACCCATTTCCTGAGGAAATGTCGCGCCGTCAAACTGGCAAACTTGCATCAATGCACTTTGCGCCCACTTCTCTAGCAGTCGAGAATTTACGCAAGGAAGGCATCGTTGATGACGTTTATTTGACAGGCAATACGGTCATAGACGCGCTGATGGACACGGCTTCGCGTCTTGATCAGTCCATGGTTGACAAGTCTCTTTTTGGTGGCGCGGATTTTGAAAAGTACAAAGTTCTTCTCGTCACAGCACACAGACGAGAGAATTGGGGCGACAACATGAGTTCGATTGCCCTAGCACTGAGGCAAATTGCCGATCAATATCCTGACACTCAGATCCTCTACCCGATCCATAAAAATCCTGTCGTACGTGAGTCCATCGAACCCGTGTTCGAGGGACATCCACGTCTGATCCGTGTTGAACCGTTAGATTATGTCCCTTTCGTATATGCCATGCAGCGTTGTCATTTTGTTCTAACCGATTCGGGTGGTATTCAAGAAGAAGCGCCTTCCTTAGGAAAACCAGTTCTAGTCTTACGCACTAACACCGAGCGTCCAGAAGCTGTCGCGGCAGGGGCTGCCAAACTGATTGGCACTGAAAAAGAAGGCATCGTGGAAGCGGCGAGCTGTTTGCTTGATTCTCAAGAAGCCTACGACAAGATGGCATTTGCCGTGAACCCATTTGGTGACGGGCAAGCATCGAAAAAAATCGTGGATGCCATCGAAGCTTTTTTTTGCCTTAAGAAATAGGCGCCGCCCCTGTAGAGGCGAATTTTAGGGCTCGTTTGGCGCTATTATCTTTTGTATCAACTTTTTACGTTGTCACCACAAGGCAGGAGATAGCATCTTGACGAGCACTGTAACCCATGATGTACAGCCGTACGGCGAGTTTCTAGATGAGGAACATCAAAAAATTCGCGAAGCCGTGCGAGATTTTGCGACTAAGGAAATAGCTCCTAAGTCTGCTGAAGTGGATCGCAACGCAAGGTTTCCAGAAGAGACTTTCAAGAAGCTTGGTGAAATGGATTTGCTAGGTTTGCCCATTCCGGAAGAATATGGCGGTGCAGGCGGTGACTACAGAAGCTATGCCATCACTGTCGAAGAAATTGGCCGAGCCTGCGGGTCGACTGGTTTGAGCTATGCCGCTCACGTCTCTCTGGGCAGCAACCCTATTTACATGTTCGGTACCGAAGAACAGAAGAACCACTACCTACCAAAACTAGCCAAAGGCGAATGGCTTGGTTGCTGGGCTCTGACAGAACCAGGCACTGGGTCTGACGCCGCTGCTCAGAAGACAACAGCACGTCTTGAAGGCGATCACTGGGTCTTGAACGGTACCAAGCAATTCATCACCAACGCCACACATGCTGATGTTGCCATCATCATGGCGATGACAGATCAGAGTAAAGGACGCAAGGGAATTTCTTCCTTTATTGTTGATAAAGGAACCAAAGGACTGTCAGTCAGCAAAGTGGAAAAGAAGATGGGTATGCGTGGATCGCCTACAGCCAGTCTGACTTTCGAAGATTGCCACATTCCCAAAGAGAATATCATCGGGGAAGTTGGCGAAGGCTACAAACAAGCTTTGATGACTCTTGAAGGTGGCAGAATTTCAATTGGTGCTCTCGCTCTTGGAATTGCTCAAGCAGCTTTTGATGCGGCACTCAATTACGCTAAGCAGCGAGAAGCTTTCGGGCAGCCGATTGGAAAGTTTCAATTCATTCAGGGATATTTGGCTGATATGTCCACCCAGATCAGTGCGGCTCGCCTCTTGCTCTATCATGCTGCTTGGATGAAAGATCATCATAAGCGTGTGACGCTGGAAGGATCTCAGGCTAAATTGTTTGCCTCTGAAATCGCCTCGAGAGTTTGCAACTTGTGCATTCAAATTCATGGCGGCTACGGATACATTGAAGATTTCCCCGCCGAACGTTTCTTGCGCGATGCAAAATTGTGCGAAATCGGCGAAGGCACATCTGAAATTCAACGGCTGTTGATCGCTCGTCAATTAGGGCTCTAAAGCTCAGCTCGAAAATGAGATCATGAAAGTCAAAGTGTTTCCGGACACTTGAATTGACGCGTTCATCAGCTGGAGTAAGCTGTGAGCGATACGTAAGCGAAGCCACGTCGAATCGAAACGTTGCACCGGTGTGTCTTCATCGGCTAATTGTGTGAAGATCGCTTGGTTATTTCTGTTCACTGTATTTGGTGGCAAGACGACTGTGAAGCAAACAGTTTCGCTATTTTTTTCATTCTCAAGCCTCGCGTCAATACTGATTGTGCCTGATTCTATGAACTTCGAAGCGCCCAAAATTATGCTCCTTAAAATCTGTTGTAAGCTGGCGGCGTCGCCGGTGATAAGTTCAGGCACTTTTGCATCGACGGAGATTTTCAAATCGATGCTGTGCATTGCAAGAAATTTGCGCAAGGCTAATGCGCACTCCTCAATGGTGCTGTCGAGATTGAAAGAGGAGTTTTTGAGGACGACTTTTCCGGCATCAAGCCTTGCTAAATCGACAAAATCGGTGAGCAATTGAAGCATTATCTTTGCCGAGTCGTTGATCGTCTCTGAAAGCAGTTTTTGATCAGGATCGAGTCGAGAAGACAGCAGCAATTCGTTAATTCCCAAAATTCCACCGAGTGGCGTTCTTAGCTCATGCGCGATTTCCGTCGCCATCTTGTATTTAAGTTCCAGTTCTGTCTGGTTTCCTGAATTCTGAGACATTGAACGCTCCCGTGATTCGGTTTCCTTGTCGGGTGCAACCCCGGAGAGAATGGTAGCGCACAGAAGTATCTCGAGCGATTTTTCAATTTGCTTCGTCGCAATTCGCACATGCTGCGTATTGCTGGGCTTAATCTCGTGTCTATCGGGCCAAACTTGTATCCATTGAGTTTTGGGCACTTCACTAACTAGATCTTGGCTTGTACATCAACGATCTTGGCTTGTATTGTGCAGGATTGAACTTCCGATCATGCGGCATGTATTGTTGGGCTTGCCTCATATTTGTCGATAAGGATTTCTTTCAATCTTTGATCCGTAGCGTGGATTAATTCGTGAACAGTCTGATAGTCCATTGCCGATTGTGCTGCATAGGTTAGTTCTAACTGCGTGTTAATTCCTTTGGATTTCACGTGCACATCCAAAGAGAGCCGACGTCTGTAGAGCTGGGAGATTTTGGTTCCTAGTGTTGTGTGGTCGTATTCCAGGACGAAGGTCAATATGTCAGCACCGGTTTCAGTAAGACGCCAAAAGGCTGGTCTGGTCGATCCCGTTTTCACCACGGCGCCATCCAGTCCGTCTATGAGGCGCGTCTTGGCTGTGACGTAAAGGATTGGATAGTTTCGCTTGAGTGGAAAATTTAGTTCTGCCAATAATTTGAAATTGGCGGCGCGTAACCTGCCTCGGCATCTTTGCTGGTATGGAAGTTTGTACAGTAAGAAAAACGACCAAATTAGAAACATGATTGTGAATGTTTTTGAGCACAACAGCAGTCGCGGATGGAGGTGGGAAAATTGTGTCATCTGCACCAAATAAAATGCACCATAGGACAGAATCACTAGTTGGGACCAGAACGAGATCACTAGTGCGTGCACATCACCATCGAAGCGGGGCAAGCCTGTACCTTGAATTTTGCGCAACCTGGAAAGTTTTTTTTGCATGCGATTACCACTGATTGATAGTGATTCCATCATTGCTGCCGAGATTGCGTCGGTGAATAAATTCGTCGAATTATTTAAGACTTGTGCACCTAGGTTCGAGCGTCATCTATTTCAACGAAGTTTGGCAGATGATCCTTTGGAGGTGGTCAAAATTTCAACGTTGGATAGGACTGGCTCCGCTTTGTGGGAGGGGTGGACTTTTATACGGTGTGATATAATAGAGACTAGTTTTGAAAAGAAGCAGGTGGGGGGCAAGCCTCACCTGCTCTTTCCAACAAAAAATCAATGCCCGATCATTTTGAATGGGTCGAGCAAAACTTCGAGTTCAGCTTGCGACAGTTTTGTCATGCGCAGCGCTACTGTCAGCACCGATTCTCCGGTCCGCGACGCCTCATGAGCGATGCTGGCCGCGGTATCGTAGCCGATGGCAGGAACGAGCGCAGTGACCAGAGCAAGACCTGCTGAAACCATCTCCGGTCCTCTGTTTGTAGCGATGATATCTTCAAGGCAACGCTCCCTGAAGTTATCACATGCCAATCCGAGAATGGAAATTGACTGCAGCAAGTTGAATGCCGCTACGGGCTGCATCACGTTTAGCTCGAATGAGCCGGACTGTCCTGCATACGTAATGGTGGCATCGTTGCCGATCACTTGGGCTGCAACCTGAAGAAGCGATTCGGCGATGACCGGATTGACCTTGCCCGGCATGATCGAACTTCCAGGCTGCACTTCAGGCAAGGCGATTTCGCCAAAACCGGCGCGCGGACCACTGGCCAGCCAGCGGATGTCGTTGGCGATTTTGATTAGACTGACGGCGACAGTCTTCAGGATGCCGCTCACTTCGACGACCTCGTCCATCGCGCTCTGCGCCTGGAAGTGGTTGTTCGTTTCGTGAACCTTGAAGCCGAGAATCTTGGACAGTTTCAGGCAAACCTGCGACGAGAATTCCCGACGCGTGTTAATCCCGGTACCAACTGCGGTGCCACCGAGGGCTACTTCAGAAAGTCGTTCACAGGCGTGTTCGATGCGTGCGATGGCGCGTTCGATTTGCCCGGCGTAACCCATGAACTCTTGACCGAGTGTGATTGGGGTAGCGTCTTGCAGATGCGTTCTGCCTGTTTTAATCACGGGCATCAACTCGCCAGATTTGCGCACCAGGCAATCATGCAGAAGGCGCAATGCCGGCAGAAGCGTGCTGTGTATTTCGGTCAAAGCGGCGATATGAGTGGCGGTGGGAATCACGTCGTTGGACGACTGACCAAGATTGACGTGGTCGTTGGGATGTACGAGTTTGCGATTGGTTTTGCTGCCACCGAGAATCTCCCGGGCACGCGTGGCAATCACCTCGTTGGCGTTCATGTTGGTGGATGTGCCGGAGCCTGTCTGGAAGATATCCACGACAAACTGGTCGTCGAATTTGCCTGAGGCAACTTCGCGTGCAGCTTTGACAATGGCCGCGGCTTGAGTCGGGTCGAGGTCGCCAAAGCGCTTGTTCACGTCAGCCGCGCACATCTTGATCAGGGCGAGGGCGCGAATGAACGAACGAGGAAACCTCAAATCGCTGACAGGAAAATTGAGAACCGCACGTTGCGTGCTGGCGCCGTAGTAAGCACTAGCAGGAACGCGCATCGGTCCCATAGAATCTCGTTCGAGACGAGTTTTGATTCTTTTAGACATTGGCATACCTCGCGTAAATTTGGCTCACGTTCAAACAATCGAGCAGAAATCGACTTGTTGGTTGCTTGGATAGCGGTGTGGGCGTAGAAGCGAAAAGTTAGGTGATTGGTTAGGGAAAATGTAAAGACGCGTTGAACCTAACTGGTATGGACCTATTTCTTCAATCTCAAGAGCAGAAGTAAACATAAAGATTTCGCCAGGGCGTGGATAATAGATAGGCTAGCCTCGCAAGCTCGCGCACTGACTAAGGCAGTTGATACTCCTATATGACTAATACATATCGGCTCAAGGCAATGGTTTTCGTCCGCATGCTTTCGGAAGTGACGCTCTTCCTGGTGTTCATGACATTGCCTGTAGTGCTCTACCTGCTTGGCAAGTTCATGCTGTTGTCATTACCTGGGCGCGCAGTCTTTATTACCCTGTCCGTGCTCGGCGCCTGCCTGCTTCCTTTTTATGGGTTCATTACTTGGCAAGTTAGAACCGATCCCCGTGGTATCACTTGTGTTTCTCTTTTCAAGAAGCAGTTTTGCGAGTGGACAATAATCCGAGGACTGTCTCGGCGTTCAAGTTGGAACTGGTTGCGCTATGTGATCGAAACCAGGGATGGAGAAGTTTCATTTCCGGTTCTTTTGAAAAATTGCGATCAACTCGTGGACGAAATCAGAGACCATTTACCAGCGGGCGGACCTGCCTCCAAGGGCGCTAACAAACGGTTTGAGCACGACAATATTGCCGCCATATGGCAGTTTGCGCAAGCACTTTACGGCTTCATCTTCATTGCCATCATCTGGGCATTTTCCAGCTCACTTCATTTGAAATCAAGTTCTGACTGGTGGCTCCTGCTTGGCTTTTGTATCGCCGTAACGATAGTACTGCTTTGGCGCACTTTCGTTGTCGCTTTGATGCCACGCTGGGTGCAGATCACAGACGATCATTTAGTTATGCGTAACTTTTTCTTTGAGAGAAGTTTTCCCTGGTCCGAACTGCGCGGGATAAAGGCCGCTTCGCCTTTTTTGCCAGAGGGTTTTATGATCTACACCCCGAAAATGTCATATCTTGTGGGCGCCAACATGAATGCGGCAGATGAGCTGCAAGAGATTCTCTTACGCAAAATTCCTGTTGTTGAAAAACTTGAAAAACGGCCGCACTAAATTTGGTGCGATATCGATGAATGCATTTGACCGTTCATTTCGAAAAATTTGGCGATCATGCGCCGGTGGAGTTCGAAGGCGATATTCGGCGGCAGCTCATCTTGTTTGAAAGCGCCGACATCACTGGCATCGTCTCCAGGCACCATCGTTCCGGTTGCCGATTGGGCTGCGTAAAACAAGATAATGACGTTGATGCCACGGCCAGGTGCATTTGCACCTAACAGGCGCTGCCCGTGAATGTTTAGTCCCGTCTCTTCGAGTACTTCGCGAGCTGCTGACTCATCAGGATTCTCGAAGCCTTCGATGAATCCCCCAGGAAGACACCAGTCACCGACATAAGGCTCGTATTTTCGCTTAACCAAAACAATGCCGTCGTTCATCGGCACTAATGTGGCTGTTACCGGCTTAGGATTATCCCAATGAACGAACTCGCAAGATATGCACACGACCCTATCCCGACCGCCGATCTCGGTTATCTTCACAGTGCTCGAGCACAGCGGGCAGCAAATCAATGGGTCAGTTCCAAGTCTTGGTGATATCACGGATTGTAACAACCAGAAGGGTGCAATTAGGCAGACAAAAAAGGACTACTCATATTGAATCAGATGTCGGCAAAAAGTTCTGCCCCTTCGAAGCCGCATATGAAGCGAGTCTTCACTATTTTTCCTTGTGGGGCTTAGCTTTAGCAAAATATTTCGAATTCAAATTTGCAAATAAATCTCTGATAACTGCTCGATATTGGGTTTACTTATTTAATGACGCTGTTAAGATGTCCGCAAATACTCTGGGATTTATAGTGCCACTATGACAACGTAAGTGGTGCGACTAGAAAGAAGAACGACTGACCACAGTACACTTCGCTCTACCCAGCCAGCCGTTATCCTCGCATTTGAGGCTAGTAGGAGTCTGTAATGAATTCGGGATCCCTTGGTAATCGCCAATCGCGGCAGCCAAAACAATCTTCCAACGCAAATCAGCCATTAATTTCCACGAGAACAAGAACTAAAGGCGGACCTCAAAACGAGTCCAACAGCCTGAATCAATGCGACAATGGCGTTTGCCAGCTCTCTTGGAAACCGGTCCAGATCGATTCGAAAGTCTCCGAAAATCTTGGAAGCTGATTGATTTATTGTCTTTGTGAGCACCATATGTGATACCCCATAGGATCACTGGCGATTGAGCTTGCACGATTTGACGGTGAAGGATGACTCGAGGTCGGCTGCGTGTATAGAGCTGTGACGTGGTCTGTCGACTAATCGGCGGCAAGAAACAGCGACCTGATCGATTAGCCGAATCCTTACTCACACCGTGGGTGGTGCGAAAATTGCGACAGGTAATTTCAGATGATAAGCCAGGTGTAGTTTTTTAGGTCCGAATCGAGTTGTCGCCTCAAACAATCTTTCTAATTTTGTCGGCCAAGAATTTACCGAGCTTTGCATGCGCCGGCGTGGAAAGATGAAGGCCGTCATTAGCTAAATCTTCCACAGTGACAATCTTTTGGCTATCGGCAAAGTGACAATGATAGCGAGTCGCTACATTCTCGTATAACCGCGGCAGTTCTGCGCTTTTCTTTTGTGCTCCTGTCCAGGAAGGCTCATCGCAGGCGTTAAAGATTCCGATTGGCGGAGGAGCGACGATCAGTGTCTTGGGGCTAGAGCCCTGCGGTCCGGACCGGCTCTTCTGAATCAGATCGATCAGTACCTCAAGCCCCTGTGAAATGTCTACCGCGGAGGCGGAAAATCTAATTTTCAGATCATTCGTTCCAAGCATCATTATCACTAAATCGAGAGGCCGATGGCTGTCAAGGCACGGCACCAGATAATGCTTTCCTGCTCGGTGGTCCCACAAAGGGTCTTCAAACACGGTGGTTCTGCCGTTCAGACCTTCTTCTATCACTCTGAATTCGCTGCCCAACGATGCACTCACAATTCCGGTCCAGCGTGTTCGAATATCAAAACGCCCTGGCAGATCGTCTATTGGATCCAGATCGTTGTAACCCCAAGTATTGGAATCGCCGAAACAGAGAATGGTTTTCACGGTTGCCTTCATTGCGATGGGACGTTGAAATTATAGGCAATTTCAATTCAGTCTTGTCGACCTCGCGCCAGGTGGGCTAGTGTTAACAAAACTCATTGACCCAACCAGGTGCTTGGAGTGAAGAGTTGTAAAGAGGGTGCTGTACACAAAAATTGTGATGATCGTCGGGCCCGTTACTTGATAGTTATTAGGCACTTCAATTTTCTCTCTCCGATAGGTCCCGAGCACCCCAAACCATCGTTCCTTGCTCGCTCTCAGCTCCAAACCATCCAGCCATGTGCTGTGTGGAGCTGAGCTTGAGACGAGAAAAGAACTTGTTTGACCGCTCGTGGTCTCTCATCGCCCTGGTTGCTTATAGCGACCGGTATGTTTCACTCACCAGGAGATCTACCATGAAATTGCTCGAACTTTCCGAACGGATCATAGATGCGCAGCTTCGGCTCGAAATCGCTATCGGATTCGATCAGCCTGAGCGCGTGAGCGAGCATCGCGTCGGTGTTGTCGCTTGTGAAAGTCAGGTCGGTGTGGCGGGTGCCTTCAGCAGAGACGAACTTGTGGGCACCGTTGGCGCTGGCATAGAGTCATCAAGGGCAACGTCACCATGTGGGTGAGCCTCGATCGGCTGAAGAGCTGGGTGCGACACGACAGGGAGCCTCTGGCTGCCTGACCGTCCACCAACGAATACGAAATACATGAGCAAGCCTCCGCCAGGTCGGGTCTTGTTCGGATAGACATGCTTTTTTTCTTCAATCAACCAACGAGGAACCTATGAGCGAATTCGAACTTATGAACACCGGCCGCTGGTACGACCCACGCGATCCGGAAATTTCGGCTGAACACCAGATCGCCCGGTGCCTCTGCCGAGCTTTCAACCGTGCCGACACCGATGAAGAACGTGCAGACCTGCTGTCGCAGCTTGTTGGCGATGGTTTGGGACGAGACGTCTACGTTGCGGAGACTTTCCAATGCGATTTCCCGGGCCGGTTGGTTCTGGGCGATCGAGTTTTCCTCAACTACGGATGCAAAATCCTCAACTGCGGTATCGTCACCATCGGAGACGAGGTCCGCTTCGGCCCCAATGTCACCGTGATTGCTGTGAGGCATCCCCTTGAGGGTGCCAAGCGCAATTACGAACCCGGCAACCAGGCCAGTCAGGCGGCTCCAGTGACGATCGGTGCTCGGGCGTGGATTTGCACTGGTGCAGTCGTCTGCCCCGGAGTGACGATTGGCGAGGACGCTGTGGTTATGGCCAATGCGGTTGTGACCAAAGACGTTCCGCCCGGTGCAGTCGTGGGTGGAGTGCCGGCAAAGTTTGTGCAGTGGTCGCCTGGCTACGAGCCAGTCGCCCTTTAGGCCAATGCCCGCTGAAGTGAAGAAGGAGGCGGTGCCTCCTTCTCAACTTTCTTTTCACTGCTTCTGTTATTTGCTCCCTCTTGCATTTTGCTTTGATATTAATTTTGGTAATTTTTTGGGCACCACTTGTGGTGCCGAAATTGAAGATCGCCAAGACTCAACTGTTCTATCAGAATTTTCTCAAGACTGCTTCTATTGATGCATATAGTATTAAAGCGTTTTTCTCCCAAACAATCCGTCAAGCTCTCACAGAGTAACGCTCTACGGGCACGCCTGTGACCGCCAATGAGTCAGTGCATTGGTAGAGCCTATCTAAAGAACCATCCGCGTGTATAGGCACTAGGGTAAGGCGTCAAGCGTGTTGCCCACGGTCCGACCTGAGGCGCAAAGCGAGGTTCGAAGTATTGACGCCGAGCCACGCTTTCTCCTTTAAATTGTGGTGGATATGAGCGAGGCTCGTTTGTCCCAGCATACAAAGCAGTAATAGTGTTGCGATCTCTCTCTTTTAGAAACGGAGTTTGATTCGCATTCAGAACTGGATACATGATATCGCCAGCGGTGCTCGAGTGCCCCTGCCAGCCTAAGGCATGACCCACTTCGTGCTGGCAGGTCTTGTAGGTATCCGTATCGCTGAAAGACGGTCCTAAAAGACTTGTGAGCACAGATACACGGGCCTGATGATTTTACCTGCTCCCGTGAACGGGTTACGCTGAATCGTCGTTTTCGTTTCGCCCGCTTCGACTCCGTTTCCCTTCGGTCGAGCGATAGCGGTCCAGGTACAGACAATGTCAGCGTCTGCTGGCGAAGCAACTTCAGTCCAAGTTAATTTCGAATCGGAAATAGTTTGCCATTCGCTGAATGCTCGTCGAATAAAATCGGGATATCAGTCGCGATACCCCGGCGTGCCCGTGCCGTCTTCTATATAGACCCTAAGCGGCATTTGTTCTAAGGGCCACGTGAATCGTCCAACTTCTGTTACTTCAGCCAGGTAATTATAACCGGCTGTGAGCGGCCCTCCGCGAGGCAGAACATATGCCAACGACGGACTAGCAGATGCCCGTGGCAGTGCTGATTGCAAAGTTGCCGCTCGGGTAGCAACCGTGAGCATAAGCGTCAAGAAAAGCGCACCGAGCGCTTGAGGCAAGGAGACTTTTTGCATCTTAAGGTGATTCCGGGAAGAGTGTGAAGAGAGAAAGCGGATGTATTCATCCACGCGAGACCGTGCCTAAGCCTCTTATATCGTTGACATCGGATTGAGCGGATTGTTCCTGCTACGAGACAAAATTGCGTTCAGCACTATTAGTTATCTTCAGAATTTACAAAAACTGCCAGCTAATCGCATGTCCCTCGAGTCATTGCAAGAATCAGCTGAATGAGCGGCTGCGTAACTTCTGCGCGGATTTCGAATTGCAATTCGCAACACTGTATTTTGATGTCATGTATAGGTCCTCCTGGTGGGTTTGAGCCCTAGCTCGAGAAAATTATTAACAGGGGCGCTTCCTTCAAAAAGCGCATGCTGCCTTTGTTAGAAATAACGCTGTATTTCTAACCTGGTCTACCCAAGCTTCCCCCGTATCGTGCTATCAGTCTAAATTCGTTAGAAGAATCCTTTATTTCTGATAACTTTTTTGAAAAAAGTGGACTTCGCCGCTTTATCAATTGAACTTTTTTTCGTACACGCTCGTATTTATAAACAGATAGCTTCAACAGGAGGAAACCGTTGTGTGCACTTATCTGATTCGCAAATACATAGTGAAACTCCGGTCAGGAGAGTTGTTCGCAACTAGAGATGTGTTGAAAATGGGCTCCAGAGGAGCGGTTGATCAGTGTCTTTACCGGATGGTCAAAGGCGGCAGCATTGTGCGTTTAGCGCGCGGCGTATTCGTGCGTAAAGATCTCACGAACCAAGAACATTCACTTGAGGAAATAGCCAAGGTGAAGGCAGACGCCTTCGGCAAACAATTGCTTAAACACGGGAATGACGTTGCTCTTAAATTAGGACTGAAGCTTGATCACCAAAAGATTACGACTTTTTACACAAATGGCTCGACAAGCTATTTCCATGTCGGTGACACCAAAATAAAAATGCATCGAATTGCATCAAGAAAGGGGATTTATCTGGGCGAAAACGCGGTGGGTAATTCGATCAGAGCGCTCTGGCAAATAGGCAAGAAAGTGGTAACGCCTGAGCAAGTCGAACGTTGTACTCACCGATTTAACCGAAACGAGAGCACCTGGCTTAGGGAGTGTATTCGATGGATGCCTGAGTGGCTCAGTTCTAGGTGTTTGTCGGGACGATCAAACTCGCTTGCACTACTTACGGTGTTGCCTGAACTAAAGCCTGGGGCTTGGCAGGGGCTTTATATACCTCAGCCAGATCTAAGTTCCAGGTATCTGCCGGTGCTCTTGGACGATGATCTGTGGCACTAAGGACAGTGCGTACTATTTGGTATAGGACGTGTGCGAAAAAAGGAAAAAAGAAAAGAGAAAACAGCAGTAGACCCGCGAAGGCTTTCTGCTGTTTCCCAAATCGTCACCGAATCTGGTGGCGGTTTAATTGCTGTTTTTGCACCGCCTAGACTAGTCCGCCCCAATTGGCGGACTAGTAAAACAGCCGTCCAGCTATGGAAGTCGGCGTGACGTCTCTTATGGACGACTACTTCCGACCGCCAAACATGCCGTTCCAGGCATCCATCGCCATCTTCCAGGCGCCCACGAACAGACCGGCGATCGCGACCCAGACGGGTTTGAGCCAGCCGAAGAGCCAGGAGAAAATCGGCGCCAGGAAATCACGCACTGCCTTGAATACGGTGAAGAACGCGTCCCAAGCCCACTTGTGGATGCCGTCGAGAATCGGCAGAAGCCAACCCGTCAAGAGCGGATCGGCGATGAAACGCACGCCGATGAAGAAGAGCGGGTAGGCGAGCACATAAGTCAGGCTGGCGACGACGATGCCGAAGGGCACGGCGAAGAGAAGACCCAATGGTTGCGCTACGACGACGACACTGCCCAGCAGAACAGCCACGGCGATGGAAGTGACCGCCCCGACCAGTTCAAGACCGGTCTTGACGATGTACTGACCACAGGCGATGTAGGTGATCAAAGTGCCGATCACCGTAGCCGCGATGACCAGCCACGGATGCGTCAGGGCGACGCCTGTCAGCAGGTAGTGCAGACCGAAGCCGGCGGCGCCTGTGACGAGGAGGTTGGTGATGTGCAGCACGAGCTTGTCGTACGGGCGTTGATCACGATAGGCGAAGCGATAGACCTTCTCGCAGCGGCCGACGAGCTTGTCGAACTTCTGCCAGACCTTGTCGTGTCCGGAAGAGAGTGCTTCGCCGACGGTTGTGACCACACCGCCAATGATGGCACGAGTGCTCACCCAGCGATAGACGACGTATAGCAACGGGAAGACCAGGAAGAACACGGGCAGTGCAGCCAGCACGCCGGCGATCACAGCTCCGTAGTTGCCGTAGACGAAACCGGCGCTTGCCCAGCCGAAGCCAGTCGCGATGCCGGTCGCGGCCGCAAGGGTGCCACCGATGACGAAGTTGCCACCCTCCCAGTCGAGCGCTTTGCCCGCCAGGGTATAGGTGAGTGCGACGACGACCAGCACCGAAGCGATGGTGACGGCGAAGGGCAGGGCGATGGCACTGCAAAGCCAAGCAGCGCCCCAGCCAGCCAGACCGGTGACGACGATGTTGGTGCCCTGCTGGAAGAGTTGACGCGAACCGGACTTCTTCTCATCGTAGGCCGATTCGAGAAGAGGCTTGAGCGTGTTCAGCACCCAGTGCAGGAAGTTGTCGCTGAGCAGGAGGATGCCAAATGGGAAGACATAGGCAGCAACCAGAACGGCGGCGACGACAGCAGCGATTACCGTGGTGACAAGAGTGAGACCAAGGAAGGAGGCGACAATCGGAGCAGCACCGGCAACCGCAGCAACGCTGAGAAGCAGTGCCAGAGCGGGCGTTTTGCCGTAGTGCAGCCACTTGCAAGCGACGTCGGCGAGAAGCGAGAAAACCAGCACGGCCGCGACTGCACCAGCGCCGGATGCGACTCCGACGAGGATTGGTACACCGGCAAACAGCGCCGTTGCCCAGTGGAAGATCAGATAGCCGAGATAGCCGCTGCCTGCGACGACACTGGGATAGGCGACCACCTTGAGGGCGTTGATCAGGAAAGACTTGCGTTCAGGCGCCAGGAGTTTCGTCCAAGCACCATTGGATCCAGGCAAGATGCGGCAGGCGTCGAGGATACCCTCAGCGATGCCTTCGAAATTCTTGCGAGCCGCGTTGTTGATGGCGCGCCAGAGCTTGTCGAAACCTTTGACCACCCAGCGCAGGATGCAGATCCAGAGAATGGGTGCAACGAAGGCCGCGGCGGCAAGGAAGCTAATGAAGCCGGCGACGCCGGATGCCAGTACGCCGTAGCCGAAGCTGTGAACCAAGCCGTAGCCGGAGATGGCGCCGTAAATGGAGCCGATCAGCCCGAACAGCGAGAAGCCGACGTAGTCGATCGAGTCCTTGTAGACGCGCTTGTAAAGCCACTTGGCGCCCTCGTAGGGACCGATGACGGTGATAGCGAGGACGATCATGACGATCTTGCTGAGTAACCAGCCGATGCCATGGACCACATTTGAGATGAGTTTCATACTGTAAGTTCCTCTCTCAGAATTCGAATTTGGCGCATGCGAAAACCACCCCACGCAGGCGGCGTTGGCAGGAGCTACTTATCGAAAACTGATTGGTTTGAAGATAAGTCGAGCAGCTTAGGGAGTCGGGCAGCTACGCTGCAGCAGCCGAGCAGCTTCGCTGCACAGGCGCTCCTCGGATAGACCCCACTAGTGTGCACAGACTATCCTCGGACAACCTGATTCTTCATTTCAGGTCAGTTTTGCTTGCGATGGACAGATGCCGTCGTTCGCAGAATCCTTCAGACGCACAACAAAGTTCCAACCTCAGGTCCGAAGACCTAATGACTTAACGTGATAGTCATGATTTGTTTTGAGGTTGCGAGTTTAGAGAAGCTGAAGGAGTAGAAGAAAGTAACGCTTAAACTTAGAACTACGCGAGGGCCCGATTCAACCGATGTAAAGCAGAAAGCTTGCTCATCTGCGCCAGGCGAGCATTAATACTTCCCAACCCTAGCACGGGTTGCGACAAGTTCTTGACCTTCTGACTAGCACGCTCGCGCGAGGTTTGTGGTTGGCAAATCCGCGATCCGTTTCGATCAATGTACATGTCCGACGTCGAGACCGGTCTGTTGAGGCGGCAGGTCAGTGGAAGCGTATTGCACATTTGATTTGTCGCGCAGGTTTTTGAGGTCGTTGTAGGCAAATGATCTGCTTGCGCCGAGGCTTTGATTTCTCCAATCGGTCAGGGACATGGCACCAATTGCCGTCCAACTCGCTCCTTGTGTTTGTGGTGTCACATCAGCGATACGTCCATCCAACTTGCCGAGATTGACGGGATGAACAATTGGTGCGCCATTTGTGCCGGTGGCAATTTGATGAGGCACCATGCCCGGTTCTAACTTAGTTGCACCACTCAAATAATCAACCATCAAACGAGGCTGGCTAAGACCCAGCCCTCTGCGCACTTGACCAGATTGATCGACAAATTTTGGTGTGTTGATTCCGGACTCAGTGCCAAACATTGAGTGCAATCCGTTCACCCGTGCTTGCTTGAGCGCGTCTTCACTGAGTTCTGGGCTGAGATTGAGCATGTCGTCATAAATGCCTGCTTTCGCCCACTTGTCGATCGGGTGGAAGAGTGTGCCAATTTGATATGGTTGCTCAGGATTGAGCTTCGTCCAGGAACCAGGAGTGGTGCCTTTGCCAGGGTTCCAAATTTCGATATTTCTAATTCTTCCGCCTGCTTCAGCCAATTGACCGACTTCCGCCCTGATGGCTGGCTTGGTTAAGTCGATTTGGTAGCGAACCCCGCTGGTTTGAATGAAGTTGCCGGAATAATCTGGACGTTCTTCGGCCGCTGCTTTGAAAAGGGTGCCGGCAAACGACTTGATTTTGCCCATGGTGCTAGAGGCAGCCGCTTGTGGTGCGGGCATGTCTTGAACGCCGTACTCAAGCGCGCGGCGAATTTGTTCACCATTCATAGTGGCAACAGTTAATTCGGATGCGTTTTCACCATTGCAAAACAGATTGGCGAAATGCCATCCAGAAAGGTCCGTGTTGCCTGGAATAGTTTTGCGGATGTCTCCGGAGTGCTTGAGGAAAGCGTTCAATTGAACGTCGGATCCCCTTTCGGCAAGATTGCTGTTGATCCCGGCGTACAAACCATCCGAGACTGTTGTGCCCAATGCTGTTTGTTGGGCTCTGACACTTTCAACCGAAAATTCGCCCGAGGTAGCGATTTTTCCATAACCGTCAGCACCGCGTAAATCTGTAACACGTGAATAAAATGGTTGTGATTTTAAATAGTTGACGATTTTTGGATCTTCGACAACATCCGTAGTGAGCGGAATCAAACGACCTCTGCTCAAATATTTGTCGACTTCACCGGAGTTGTTTTTGAACGAGAGTTCGAGCTGACCAAGCCACTTCATGTCGTTTCCAGCTTGCACGACAGGCACGTTCCAGCCGTTGTTTGCTTTCACCCAGTGCGGAATGGGTTGAGCGTCGTGCGAGTGAGCGCCGATAATTGCACTCAGCCCTTCTACTTCTTTGGCGAGCTGAACGTCTTGTCCACGACCAAGATGCGAAACTAAAATGATTTTTTGCACGTCAGCGTTAGCTGGATCGGCCTTGAGTCTCTCGACTGCAGATTTTGCCGAGGCTATGTATCGCTCGGTCATAGTTGTCGTGTCTCTCGACATTCCGGCGTTGACCTGAAGTCCCATTGGGTCGATTTCTTCTGTGACCAAGCCGATGTAACCGACTCTCTCTGGCCCGTTTGCCCCGTTGATCGTGCGAACCAGATATGGTTTGACAATTGAATCTTTGCCTGTGCCAACGATTTCGCCTTCCAAGAGCTTCGGATCGAGACCTGCTTCAGTAAATACACTGGCATGCTTGGCTAGTTCTTTTGTGTCGAAAGTGACGTTTGAAACTACAGTGTTGATTTCGCCTGACTCGTTTTGCAGCAACCTTGCATTGCGCAGCCATTCTGTAATACTTGCGGCTTTGTCGACAGCGTGGTTGCCCATAGTTCGCGCCGTGGGATTCATCGCCATTTGCAAGGTCTTATTTTCGATTAGTCCATTGTGTGTGGATGCATCGATTTCGGTGCCACCAAATTCATCGCCAGCATTGATCATGTGCGTGGTAATGCCTTTCTTTTCGGCTTCAGCGGTGATGCGTTGCGCTTCGGTGGACATTCGGGCGAATGGGTGCCCACCTTTGTCATTGACCAGAGAGCTGTGGACATCATTGACGTGGCCGATGTTCAGGCGTGTATTCTCAGCTTCGTTGGCGAACAATCGGGCCTTTGTGTAGCCGATCACATCGGCGCGGTTAAGCACAGTCGTGAAAGCGCCGCTTAGAACACCGCCGGTTACTCCACCGATCGTCGTGTCTACGGCAACATCTTTCAAAATTCCCGTTATTGCACTGGCATTTCCCGCCTGTATTTCGGACCAATGGTTCGACATGCTGTGCGGCAGGCTGTAAGCGAATGTGCCGGCACTGCCGCCGACAATACCGCGCATGATGCTCGCTTTATACTTGTAGCTCAGTGAACTTTCGAACATTCTGAAACCGGCTTCGCGCAATTTTGCCGTGTCTTCTACTTGTCCTAAAGCTTGTAGACCGACTCTTTCCGCGTATGCTTTGCTCGCGCCTGTCTCAGCAATCGCGCCAATGCTACCTGAAAGTCCGTTCGCTGCGCCCCATGCCAAATCTTTCCATGATGTGTCGCGTTCGTTTGGATTGCAAAGAAACTCTTCCAGCCCAGCCTTGACACCGACGTTGGTCAAGCTGCCAGCTGCGGCGGAGCCAAGCAATGCCACCACTCGGCCGTACGAGGTCTGACTTAGTAAAGAATAAGTGATAGCGCCTGCCACACCGCTCGTCAAGGTTCCGGCGACTTCGCTGACTATGTGGCCAACTGAGTTGTGAGGTTGTTCTGTTGGTGTGGAAGATGCTGGACTGCCGAGGAACTTGTGAGTCGCGTCGAACAGCTTGGCTGAAGCGTCCTGCCCCTGTGGTTGAGGGGTGGAGCTAGTTGAGTCGCCAATTGGTGGTGATGGAGGAGCCATGCAGAGCCCTATTTTAGAATCCAACCACTGTTGCTTGCTTTCGCACTCAGGTTCGACTGAGCTGTGGGGTTGAGAGTCTCTTTGATTTAAACCGACTAAGGTTGAAATTTTTGGGAGACACCTAACTAAAGCTTTTTGCTGACCATATGACAATGCGGTTTCCCGCAAAGCTGGATGAATTGTTTAAGGCACCCTGGGGGCACAGCGATCGGTTCAGACGCCCACGTCTTATCTAGCCTTCTTCGAAAAGGCTGATTGTGTCAGCGATGACAGCTTTAGCATCAGCGATAAGCTGAGTCGAAACATGCGGACGGGCCAGAAAATCGAACCAGGCGGATAAATCTGTCAGACGAATTAATCTTCGCCAGTTAGGCGGAAGCTCTCCCCCATTCTCGCAATAGGCGGCGGCGATTGTTTCGGCAAATCCCTCAACCGACCCGAGGGGTTTCCGAAGCAGATTGCCGAAATCGAAAAACGGAGTACCGCTGAAGGCAAATTCCCAGTCCAGCACCGCCGCTACTTCCCAGCCACTGCCGACGTCATGAACGAGGATGTTCGAACCTCCGAAATCGGAGTGTGTCAAACACGGCTCTCCTTTCCACGTGTCCAAAAGGGGACCATGTTTTCGGATGAAGTCAAAAACTTGTTCAGTCAGCTCTTCGCCAATCAGTGCTCCGCCGTTTTTCTCGATCAAGCACTCTTCGGCAAAGGCGAGCATGCCTGCACTTCCTGTGTCGATCGGAGTTGACACCTTAAGCTTGTTATCGAGCATTCCGGTTGTGGGGAATTTGTAGTGATGGATGTTCGCTAAAACTTTGCCTATTGAAGTGCCTACTTGCATCAATTCGGTGTGAGAAAGTTTTGGATACACTGTTTCCAATCGTGGTGCATCAAGCCATTGCATGATTGCGTAAGGGTGCCCAGTGACCGGGTTCTCCATTGAAAAGTGGAAGAATTCGGGAGTTGGAACCGCACCATCTATGGCACTATTGATACGAAATTCTTTTTGTGCCTGACTCGGATCTCTGGTGAAAATGCGCACCATGACTGGTGTCTTTCTGTCATAGAGCATGACGCGAATATTTGTGTTGGCCAGACCACCTGCGGCTAACTGACTGTGCAAAACTCTGGTGCGCGGAAAAGCCGGCTGAACCAAAATTTCAAGTTCATTGTTGGTTAAAGATAGGGCTTCCTCCGCCCTCATCCAGTTCTCACGCATTTAACTATACCGAAACTTTGATACTAAACTTGGAGACATTGGCGCAGAGTACCACAAATTACAATTCGCGGTACGTCGGTTTGCCTTTCTCGAATAAAAGCTGTCGGGCAAAGTCTAAGTCTAGGACCGCTCCTCCGACCAATCGCTCCGCTTCGATAAGATTGCAATCGCGCAATGCTTCCACAGATCCGGCATAGAATCTTAAGACTGCGTCAAGCCTCTTGTTGGCAATCTCCGCCTGGTCGGAGCGATGCAGTAATAAGCGTTGTAACTTCAAGATCCGCGTTTTAAATTCACTCACCCGTTGGTCCAGATTGTCATGTTCTTCTTCTTCGGCACCATCAGCGGTGACGTCCTTGGAGGTGTTGCTGCGAAATAGCCTTTCTGACAGCTCGACTTGCATCCGTATTGTGATCGTAAGTTTGTCCACCATCGGAATTTCGTCGTCGACGAAGGCTTGCACCGCCGCGTAAAAGTTGTCGATTGCGCCGTCGAGATGTTTGGTTATTCTTGGTGAAACAGGACGCGGCGATTCCATACAAGCTTCTTTCATATTGCAAATGCAATCGACAGCGTCTTTTATTTTTTTCGATTCTTTGCTTGTGAATTTTGGAATATTTTTCAAATCAACTATTGATTGGCGATTGTCTAACTCAATCTGACGCTCCAATAAATAAAGCATTAGAAGTCCACCTTCTGATGTCCTTTGAGACATCTCCGGCTGGTTGGTTCGGAGCATGTCCACTGCTTCGTTGAACATTGTCACTACGCCCACTAAATTGGTGCGGATTGGTTCACTGACTACGCAGTTGCTATACTCCACAGCCATCTTGGTGCGAGTGATCGCTCCGGACAACATCAAGGCACTGTGTTCGGGTGTGTTTTCCTCAAAGTTCGGCTCGAACTTTTTTTCTTGCGCCACAGACAATTGTTGTTTCGCCAAATCCAACCGGAACAGTCCGAACTCTGTTCGTCGCTTGCACTCATCAATATCATCCTTAAACTCAACTAGAGCGGAGTGATACTCCTCCTCAGCTTTCAGCAAATGTTTTTGCAGGAGTGTGCGAACAGCTTCGTCCTTACCCTGAGAGATGTTACTCAACTCACTGATCGTAGACATCAATTGCTCGATCTTAGCCTTTGCATTGCGTCTCTCCAACCAGTTAGATATTTGTTCGGGAAATTGAAATGGCATAGTTAGGTAGACCCGCGACTGGCGTTTATTTCTGCGCGTAGTTTCTGTAATTCTTGATCGAGGAAGGAGAGATGTGTTTTGGCTCTGTTCTCCCACGGAATACCGATGTCGCTTAATTCGAGATAGTCACTTTCGCCGAGGATGTGCTCAATTGCTTCTGCGTCGATAAGTTGGCGACCGAAATCTGTATGCAACCAAGCGATGCCGGCCAGTTCAAATGCATTTTGAAAGTTGTCGTCGAACAGTTTCTCAAACGCTGCCTCAAGCTCTTCCCTGGCGTTTTTGATGCAATCCGCCACCAGCACATTCTTTCGGTAGGTAGTCTGTTCATAGTCAGCATCAAGTTTAGACAACGCCAACTCAACGGTAGCTAACCTGTTTTTGACTAGATTTTTGGTAAGACTTTGTTTGGCCAAGGCTCTGAATTTTTCGCTTGGAGTACCGATATCAGCTTATCAGCTGGGTTTGCACTAAGGAAGTTTGCCGACTACAAAATCTAATATTGCAAATTAAAGCGATCCGACATTCTTGCTACCAGCGCTAGTAGTTGTTGATTGTTGGACTACTGCGATTTCGTTAATGAACGAATAAGTCCGTACCAGAATCTTTCTCAAACCTTCGTAGCCCCGAATCTGGCTGACTGTTGCGTTTACAGAACAGGTTTGCGAAGAGTCATTAATATTTGTCAGAAAGTACAGGATTATTGGGTACAACTTAAAGTGTGAGACGCAAATTTACTAACGGGTATTCCAATGAGCTTCCTTGCCAACCTCTTCAATCAGCTTATGCAAAAGCTGTTTCCTTCGAAACTAGTGCCTGTGCCAATTAAAGTGCGCAGCAATCAAACAAATCGATAACCCTCGGCGATGGTAAATTCGCAACCTTTTCTCGAGCTTAGTGAGACCAGTGAGATCTTTGCGCTCTCGTGTCCGGCCACTCTGGGTTCTGATCAGAAGAGCGATGTTGTTCTAAAGCATCCTTACCCGGAACCAATTCAGATATTGATTACTGAAACTGACGGAAAGTTCTTCGCTTCAGTTGAGAGCGGCTCTTACAAAGCAAAGTCAAAATTCGGGATTTTTCCAATTTCAGTCTGGACTACGATCAATGGCAAGCCGCTGAAAACTGGCATGCCGATTGAGGATGGCGATTGCCTCAAGGTCGGTGAAAACATGTATTGGTTCACACTCAAGCCTGCCGAAGTGGCAGCAATTTGATGGGCGGATGAGTTATTTCATTGCTTGCCAGGCATTGATGTACATTTTTTCGAAAAACGACTCAGGCTCTGCGTTTTGCTGGCGCAATAAAATCGTCCGAGCCTGGTAGTATACCTTTTCAGCCTCGAAGTGTCGGTCTGTTTTTGCTAAAAGCCTGGCGTAGTCTCTTAGCGTGTCAGCTAGCTCGGGATGATCTGGAGGATAGTTGAGCTCCTTAAGCGTCAGTGCTCTGGTCAAAAGCGGCTCGGCATCCTCGTAGAAGCCTTGCTCGAAGTAAATCATCGCTAGCACGTTTAAACATGTGGCGAAGAAGGCGCCATCATAGGGACGATTATTTTCCAGTAGTTCCAAAGCTCTGCGCATCGTTGTTTCCGCGCCGCCAAATTTCTTTTGGGCAACTAGAACTTCGGTAAGGCTTTTTAAATCGGTGACCAGGCTAATATCAGATTGTCCAACCAGACGCTCTCTGATTGACAGAATCCGCTCATACAACCATTCAGCTTCGTGATAATCGCCGTAGTGAATATGTCGGATCGCCAGTCGTGTATAGGCTCGCCCCAGTGCACTGTATGCGATACCAAGCTGGGGAGAGATTGGCGGCTCTGCAGCCGATCGCAATGAGCGAATCAGTTTGCGAGTTCTCGAGTCCATCGCAGTCAAAGAGGTGCGATCCGCTGCGCCGAAAGTGGAATCCGGATTGCCGTGCGGAGGTCTGTCAGTTAAGCCAAAGGTTGAGTTCTGATTGCCCTGAGAACTCGCTCTCGGTAATGTGAGCATCTCTAATTGCACCAGGGCTTCCGAGATAGAGGAGCCATGCTCCTCTGCGTGCTTCAAGCATTTGGACGCCTGTTCGACGCGAATAAATTTGTTTTCCACCATCTGCTGAAGATTGAGAGCACACTCAAGCAGGCTGTCACTTATAAAGCCAAATTTGACAAGCAATTGTCCAGTTCTTTGGTTGGAATGCAAGCCTACTTCCAGCACGTTGATCACATCCGTTCGCGTCAAAATACCGGCTCGAACCATCAATTCACCTAGTCGGATGCTGTGCTGTCCACTTAATGCTTGAGCTGGTTCGTATATTTTTTCGGGACTGGAAACTATTAAGGAAACTGCTTCTTCCCGTGTCAAAAGACCGTCTCTTATACGCAGCTGCAATTCGAGCAAACCAACAAGAGTGTCTTCTGACAGCAAATTGTTCGAGACGAGAATTCGGCCAACTGGAAGTCCGGTGGATAAACTTTTTGCGATCGCATTTTGGCATTGCTCGGCTGTTAACAAGCCGGACTCCACAATTAGCTCGCCAAGCCGATTGGTCGGAACTTTTCCTGGTGTGGCACCAATAGAGCGTAGTGCTTCGTTGAAACTAACCCCTGTTCTGCAGGCTGTTTCAAGAGCTCTGCCGGCGGCGACGCGATCGATTGTTTTGTCTCGAATGGCTGATTGCGCTGCAATTCCTGCCGATAAGTCGCTTGACTTCAGGCATCCTGATCTGACCAGCATTTGACCGAAATGCAGGTTTCTGTTCCCTGCGGTGCGCACCGCTTCGGACATCTGTTTCACTGAAACGATGCCCGTTTTGGATAATAGGTCTCCTAGCCGGAGATCGGTCAAATATTTGTTCATGGCAAGCTCGGTGAGTTCGACTGGATCCGAAGGGTTACCAGAGGCAAGAATATAACGCGCCCATCAATGAACAACCTGAAATGTGCGTCTTTTTATTATGTAAGCCACTTGGTAACGGATGTTTCGCCAGAGGGTCCTGCCGGAGAGAGGCTGGTGATACAGATGTGATAAGCTGACGCGCATCCCGCCAGTGGTTCGGTTGACCGGCTAAGTCCGGAAAGGAAAGTAAGTGCGATGAAACTGAAATTAGTATTACTGCCTGCTCTTTTGTCTTTGTCGACAGCGCTTGGTGCTTTGGCCATCGAGAAGACGTCGCTCTTTTTCTACGGTCAAAATGACGTGCATGGTGGCACAGCTATCGTACGCGAAACTGGACATGTAGATGCTTATGGTGGGGCCAGTGTAGAAGCGCACGACCAATCCGTAATCAAGGCCTACGACACATCCACAGTCATGGCATATGGCCACACGCAAGTGCACGCCAATGCCGATGTAAAAGTAAAAGCGTTTGATAACTGCCGCGTCTTTGCCCACAACAAATCAGATATTGACGCCGCCGGGAATGCTTATGTGCAAGCGGATGGTTTTTCTGTTGTGATGGGACACGGTAACTGCAACATCACCGGAGCAGGCAATGCCACCATTAAGGCTTACGACGACAGCACTGTATTTGCAGCTGGAAAGTGCAAAGTAGAGTGTTACGGCAACGCCAACGTTCTGGCTTTGGGTGATGTGACTGTGATCGCTAAAGATAGCTCCAATGTGAGAGCATATGGAAACACGATTGTCACTGCCAGCGACAGCGCCACTGTGGACGCGTTTGACAACGCCAAGGTGACAGCAACAAAGACGGCTCATGTCGAAGTTCATGATGCCGCTAAAGTGAATATCGGAGGTTAGTACCTCGAAGACTAAGTATAAAAGGCGTGGCATTTTTGCCGCGCCTTTTTTAATTGAGTTAGACCGAGCGAATAATCTCATCCTTCGCTGCAGCATGGCCCAACGAAAGAGGCGCCGATGGCTGCTGCCCCTGCGCCAATGCCAGTTTGCTGGTCAGTCCTCAGTCCTGCTTTAGTCCTTTATAATGAAACTTCGCGTTCTGAGAACCAAATACAGCAGGGTCAGATCTCGGCTGTGTGTGGCTAGAACGCGAAGCGCTTTAGTTATGCTGATCAGGATTAGGCGACTGTTACGTCTTTGCAGAGATAGACATCTTGAATTGCATTCAGTAACTGAACGCCTTCATTCATCGGTCTCTGGAACGCTTTTCGTCCGGAGATCAAGCCCATTCCACCTGCACGCTTATTGATTACGGCTGTGGTCACCGCATCTTCGAAATCGTGCTGACCGGAAGCTCCACCTGAGTTGATCAAGCCTTGACGTCCCATGTAGCAGTTCACAACCTGGTACCGAGTTAAGTCGATTGGGTGATCGGTAGTTAGTTTCGAATAGACCAAGGGATCGGTTTTGCCAAACTTGATCGCATTGTATCCACCGTTATTCTCAGGCAATTTTTGCTTGATGATGTCGGCTTCAATCGTGACGCCCAGGTGATTGGCTTGCCCGGTGAGGTCTGCTGATACATGAAAATCTGTTTCGGTTGTCTTGAAGGCAGGATTTCTCAGATAGCACCAGAGAACTGTAGCCATTCCGAGTTGATGCGCTTCATGGAATGCATGAGCCACTTCTTGAATCTGGCGAGCTGACTCCTCTGAGCCGAAGTAGATCGTGGCGCCGACTGCTGTAGCTCCCATTTCCCAAGCTTGTTCAACAGAACCAAACATAATTTGGTCGTATTTGTTTGGATAGCTCAAAAACTCATTGTGGTTCAGTTTGACGATGAAAGGGATCTTGTGGGCGTACTTTCTGGCCACTGAGCCAAGTACTCCAAAGGTGGAGGCAACTGCGTTGCAGCCGCCTTCTATTGCCAGTTTGACAATATTTTCAGAGTCGAAGTAAATCGGATTTTTGGCGAATGACGCACCGGCTGAGTGCTCGATGCCCTGGTCGACAGGAAGAATTGAAACGTAGCCGGTATTGGCTAATCTGCCTGTGCTGTAAATGCTTTGCAGGGCTCGCATAACGCGAGGGCTGCGATCACTTTGAACGAAAATTTCGTCGACGAAATTTGGTCCGGGAAGGTGCAATAGATCTTTGGAGACAGTCTTGCACTCGTGTTGTAAATAATAGGAAGCTTTGCTTCCCAATGCCTGTTCGATCTTTGATAATTCCTGCATGACTGGCATAGTGCCGCTGCCTCCTTACTTAGGTGTAGGCGAATACTTTCTCACTGAATTGGCAAGTATGAACTAAAACGCCCATATATATCAATGTTTCGCTTAACGTCAGCCAACAAATATGCGTTATTCTCTGGTCAATGGTCGGAAGCGCCATGCTGCGCCGGTTCAGACAGCTCGAGAAGAACTCCGCCGGTGCTCTTTGGATGCACGAAAGCGATGCGCGCCCCGCCGGCACCCAGTTTCGGCTGCTCGTCGATTAACTTAGTGCCTGCGCTTTTTAGGCAATCAAGCTTGCTGAGGATGTCGTCAACACCCACACAAATATGATGAAGCCCGGGTCCGCGAGTTTGAAGAAATTTGCCGACTGGCGTGTCGGGCGACAATGGCTCAAGCAATTCGAGATGGGTGTTGCCAAGATCTAGCTTGGCTACTCGCACTCCTTGCTCAGTCACTTCCTCAATTTCAAGACATTCCAAGCCGAATTGGTCTTTGTAAAATTGAAGCGCCTCATCTAAACTGCGCACAGCAATGGCGATGTGATCCAGGCGAGTGCCGCTCATGGTCCAAACCCTGAGTACTTCTCAAAAAACTTGTTCACTGGCGTGAAGACGCGGTAAATGTTAGCTTCGTCGTATTCTTTCCAGGTTCCCATCAATCTCTGGGCGCGTTCGATGTTGTCGACTTGATCGAACGGTGTCCACTCTTCACCACGCCACTTGGGGTTGTAGTAAAGCCTGTTCAGGGCCTCGGTCAGGTTCACTGTTCTATCAATATTGAGAATGTATGGCTGGCCGTCTGCGCGCACAGGGAAGTAAGACTCTTCTCCAGGTGGTGTAATCATTTTGGCGCGATCTGGGCTGGGCGCAGCCGGCATGGGAAGCTTGTTTGGCACCTTCTTGCCGATAAATAAGTAATCGGGAATTTCGTCACTCTTTTTTGCCATGGCACCATCGGTAAAGGCAACCAGGGTCAGCACCGCCAGGGACAAGGCAAAGAAGCGCTCCTTGACATGCTTTCCGATTGTGGATTGGTTGCTCGCTTGGCATCTCAAAGGTTTCATATTCTCAATGTATCCCTAAATGTTCGCTAACAGCAACTAGTTTTTTTGATCGGTCAATAGGCTGGAAACCTAGTCATTATAATCAATAGAGCCTGAATGGGCGCCGATATATTTTCCCAATCTGTGAATTAGTTTAGTAGTCACAACCCGCTAACTTAAATTGATTGGCTGTCGAAGGTCGGCTTACGTGAAGTAAACTGTTGCAGCGTAGAAAGCCTGGCCCGCCCAGTTCTGACCGAAAGCTAATGTTCAGCGGGAAAAGCAGCGAATCGAGTTTACTAACGGAGTGTGGGAAAGATGACTGGTACGAAACGAACTAGCAACAAGGGCTTGATGAAAATTGGCTCGATTTCACTGGCTCTGTCTGGTATCGCCTTAGCCACCACAGTTGCGCCGTCAGTATTTGCCGCCGGCACTAAACCTCTTCCAATTGAGAGAATTGGATTGGATAATGCTCGTCAGCTGGTCATTCAATTTGCTTCTCAACCAGGGGCATTTCCGTCGGTTCCAAATGTGCTGGATCTGCCAGGACCGAACCATCGGGTTGTTGTGGATTTTGTTGACGCCACGATCGACAAGGCTAAAATTCCGTCTGTTGATGACATAAAAACGGCGATGTCTAAAGTGCTGCCTGTTATTAACGGCATCCGCTACTCCATATTGCCGAATGCCGCCAAGCCTACAGCGAGAATAGTTATAGACTTGCCTGAGGACTTGAAGATCACCGCTCGTGTCGTTAAGTTGGAAGAGTCGTCGGTGACCATCAACCTCGGCGAAGCCGTTCAAAATCTTGTCGTGCCAACCAAAAGTTCGAAGAGCAACGTCTCCAGCGTTCCAGTACCCCAGTCCAATAGTCCTAGCACCGTGACCACGGCTAGGTTTGAAGCAGTTGAGACCGTTCCTGTTGTGCCCCCAGCGCTTAGTCAAACTACAGTCAGCGCAGATGGTGAAACAGTCGCTTTGAAGCCTGAGCAAAAACTAGAAGATTCAAAGGCTCCGATTGCGGGAACTAAAACTAGTGCCGGTTCTGGCAGTTGGGATTGGAATACGCCTACCGACAATGCCTTGGCGACAAAGATTGCCGAGACTAAATCAATCGAGCAAGATGTAGTCAAATCACCGACAGAATTGGCAAACCCGGCGGCAGTAAACGCAGCCCCTGCTAAGGCTGTTCTAGAAACCGAACCGGTGGCAGTAAACACTGCACCAGTCAAGCAGGTGGCAGAAACAGAGCCAGTTACAACTGCTGCTCCTGTTGATGTATCCCCAGCGGCTGTGACAAATGTTGTTAACGAAGAAACCAAATCGGTGACTAGAACAACAGAAGCACCGGCCAAAGCACCGGCCAAAGCACCGGCCAAAGCACCGGCCAAAGCACCGGTTGAAACAACCACTGAAGCGCCAACTCCAAAAGCTGAAATGACAGAAGTGCAACCCACATCAGCCCAGGTGGATGCTGCTGTCAGTGGCAAGACGACTAGTGCTCCGGCGCCGGATGGCGATGCCGCAGTCGTCACACCAGAGGCTCCAAAGAGTGCTTCCAGTACGGCATTGGCCGTTAAGCTCTACAATGCGGCTGTGCGAAATCATCTCTCGGGAAAATTGGCTGAAGCGATTAACGACTATAAGGGAGCGCTTGCTGCCAATCCATCACTGGCCGAAGCTCACAGCAACTTGGGCTTGATCTACAACCAGCAGCACAACTATGCCGGAGCACTTGGCGAATTCCACAAAGCCTTAGCCATCAATCCTAAGGATGCAATCACCTACAACGGCATCGGAGCTGCATTACGTGCTGAGAAAGATTTGCCAGGCGCGATTCGCAACTGGCAAACAGCAGTCGATATCGATCCAAAATTAGCCACAGCCCATTACAATCTGGGCACGGCTTTTGAAATCCAAAAAGACTACGATCGAGCGTTGGAAGCCTACAAGGACGCAGTCGAGAACGATTATCGGCTGGGCGAAGCATATTATAGAATGGGTCTGATCAATCAACGCAAAAATCGATTGGAAGATGCGGCCACTCAGTTCAAAGAAGCTCTTAAGGTTTCGCCAAATTCAGAATATACCGAAGACGCAAAGAAACAGCTTGCGGCCATGAAGATTCAAAAGAAATAGGTAGCTATGGGGCTTGTCCTGACACGTAACGAATTACGTGAAGTAATCCGTGCTGAAAAAGATTTCCATAAAACCATTGTCACCACCAATGGTTGCTTCGATATCCTCCATGTAGGCCACGTGCGCTACCTCAAACAAGCTCGGCAGTTGGGAGATGTGCTGATCGTTGGAGTGAACACGGACGCCTCGGTAAAAAGGTTGAAAGGCGAAAAGCGCCCACTCAACAATGAACAGGATCGAGCGGAAATTCTGGCCAGTCTTGAGTGTGTTGATTTCGTGACCCTCTTCTCTGAAGACACCCCGGTGGAATTTTTAAAAATCGTCCAACCGAATTTTCATGCCAAAGGTGGTGACTACGACCCCAAGGACCTGGCTGAAACGCCAGTTGTGGAGTCATTCGGCGGGCAGATCAAAATAATTGATCTGGTGCCTGAGAAAAGCACCACCGGGCTAATCGCAAAAATAGATAAGTCCAATTGCTGAACAGCTGATTTTAGCTAGACAATGCATTTCCCTGAGATGAAGGGTTTCTCGGTTTCCTTTCACAACGTCGCCGGGTTGATTTCCAATGCAGCCGTAAACGTAAACGGTGTCGCGTCGGCAGCGTTGAGAGACTGACATTGCTTGGCAAAGATAAGGTCCTGGTGGACGTGAAATCAATGGTGAGGACGCCGTCATTCCTCAGGGAGCTCATTTCGACATTCTCTCCAGTGGCGAAACAATGTCCTTGCAGGCACGGTGGGCTTTAGCTCCATGCCCTTTCGATTGAACAAAAATCTATGTTCTCCGCACAGATATTTATCTGTTAGGTCACTATCGATTGCGATAAAAAGTCCGTGCCCGATATATCGGATTCGCGCAAACTTTGGTGGCACAATCTCTGCACCATGGCTGTCAATTATGCAGACAGGATTCCCAGACCATATGCCGCCACCATCTGGATCCATAGAGTGAGCAATCTGCATGGACCGAGTAATGAGAATTAGAAGAACTGCAAGAAAATTATAAATGGTGTCTCTATCATTTGCGCCTGACTGTTTGTCCAGCACGGACTTGGCTTGCGATGCCATTGCGGAGGCTTGGGATGCGTGTCCTTCTTTCGCCAATAAAATCGCGTATTCCTTCTTCGTTTCCGCTACTTTTTCACTGTCGGCACCATAATAGTTTCTGACGCATAGAAAGAGCTTCTGAATAAGTTTTGCCTGCCTCTGCGTCTCGTCCACGATCGCGCAGCGTGTTGGCCAATCCAGTCAGCGGGCGTCCGTATCCACTTGGTCCATTGATTCTCTTGGATAGATCGATAGCCCGCATGTAATACGATGCAGCTTTTTCAAATTGCATTTGTTTGCAATATAAATCGCCGAAGTCTGTATAAAGCGCTACCATCATTTCGTGATCGGCGCCGTAAATTTGTAGTCTGATTTTTTCAATCGTTGCATATAAGTGTTCTGCTTGTGCATGGTTCTTCGCCTCAACATAAGCGCCTGACAGCATCTCTAGCGTTGCGGCCGGATGTAAACCTAAGGCAATGGAAACTGGTACCGCTGTATAAAGCCTCTGGCTGTTCTCGAAATTTCCGCAGAACGCTGATGAAAAGGCAGCAAAATCGAAGGAAATAATCAGTGCCGCCGTTATCCACAGCGTGACGGCACAACTTTCGTATATCTTCCTGACAAGTTTGGATTTACCGCCTGAGGCAAGCTCGAAAAGCACTGCATGCTTGGCTTTCCCGCCTTGAGACTTTGAGCGAAATAGGCGCGATATGGCAATCCCTATAAATAGGAAGACCTCAATGCCAATGGCGACGAAAAGTTCACGTTTGGGAAATGCATGCGCAAACATGATCATATAAAGAAGAAACATCAGTGCTAAGTAGCCAGAGGCTAGCGCAGTGAGGAATGGCGTTGAAAAAATGCGATTCACAAGAGCACTTCAACTTTAAATATACAGTGTTGACTATCCATCTAGTTGAGGATCCAGTCAATCTGGCAATGGGGGTAAATACGAGTACCTGTGCCTCTTTCGTCACCGGCCGCTTTTGCTAAAGATTTGGCATACCACAGGTGGTGCTTGAGTAAAAGAGTTGCATTTGCGGAGTTTTGACCTGCAGTTAACATGACGGTATGCACATGCTGTGAAAGGCAGGGTGGGTATGGCTTTTGAACCAATGCTTGCGCCTGTTTTGTGTAAGAGAATTGCAAACAAAATGCAAATATTTTTCGCGTAAATTCTGTTGTGCAAGCTGAAAGTTCGTGTTTTTGACATCCGTAAGTCCTTGTTGGTTGGGGCTTTCGGGGCGCGGCCGTTTTTCTTTGGTTTCTTCATGAAACGTAGCGCACAACATTTTGTTTAGCATTACAAAAGTCAATTTCTTGAACGGATTAACTGGACCCAAAAAATGAGGATGTTAAGATGCAGTTCGTTGTTAGCGAGTCATCATAGGTGGTGTCATGATAGTTTTGTTAGGTGCAGTTGTCGTTTTCGGGTACATTACGGTTTTAATTCTGAGAGAGCCACCTGGCATGGATGTAGGAGATCGGTACAGCACTGGAAGCGGTGTTGGTCATCAATAGAATGAATATAAATCACGGAAGAACGGCCGCTTTGTTTTCATCGTCTAGGAAAGCTTCTATTTTCGGGACAGCGGTGCTGGCTGCCTCCTCTCCAGACTTTTCGGCTGCCTCGATCTGCGCCGTGTTTTTGGTCATATAAGGTATTCTTGGATTCTAGGAATAATGACAATGTCAAAATTATTGACTCTGTTTTATCCACGTCAGAGAGCATGACGTCGTCCTCGACGGCGTCGGTAACGCCGACAGGCTTTACCTCGGCCAGTGTGGATGTCAATTTTTCAAGCGGTTTCCGCAGTAATTTAGGCACCATATTTGGAACCATTGCGCTCTGGATCGTTCCGCCGTGATACATTTTTCGATCTCATCGAGCGAAACGCCAGCGCAGTAAAGTGCTCCTATCGTTGCGCCTGAGCTGGTTCCGGCGATATAGTCTATCGGGATTTGATTCTGCTCTAGAACTTTGATTACGCCGATGTGTGTGATGCATGTGCAGCCGCCACCTCCAAGAGCGAGAGTAATTCGAGGTCTGGTAAGCGAAACTTTCTTGGTTTCTGCGTTTTCGATCTTGTTTGCAGTTTTGGGATTTAACTTTGCAGTATCTGAATTCTCGCCGGATTATCCTAGTCCTGTTTTAGCTTCAGCTTGCCTGGTTGTCAGGAATTGCTGGCTTCGTTTTGTTCTCAATCACCGTCCCCATTTGTGTTGAGTCGGTCGTAACAGTGGCTTTGACCTCGACTCCGTTGCCGCTTTCGGACGGTTACGTGCGACCCGCGCCGCTCACATTCCTGTCTTCTTGGGCCAACGCGGACTGACCGCTAGTAACAGGATTGTTAAGGACGACAGATAGGACTTAGTCATCGCACTCACATTTAAAATATGCGATTTTGACCCGTCCCTTGAACTGGAAGTTCCCCATAGAAGGCACTGTTAGCAACCTCAATCAGCGTTCGGAAAGATGATCAAATAATGATTATCGTAAACTCGTTCAGCTTTATCGGTCTTCAGTGGTGTCCCTTCGGCGATTAGGAGGGCATAATATATATAAGCCGGGTAACTTGCTGCATAGGCTATCCTCGGATAAGACCGTAAGGTCAATTCACAATAGGAAAAATCAGTGACATATGGTTAATCAAGATTATCGAGCTGGCGAATACTTAAATTGCACTGTCGAAGCCGAAGAGCCCGGCGGTTACAGTGTCACTGTATCTGGTGACGATCGACGCGGATTCTTGCCGACAAGCGTTTCCTGTAGATTGGGCGAAACAATCAAAGCTCAGTTCATTTGCATGAAAGGCGAGCGCATTCTTGTTTCTGCCAAATTCAATGATCAAATGAAACGCAGTGAACGCAGAGCTAAATCATCTGCAGAATTCGCAAAACGTGCCGGTCGCATCGAGCAGGAAGCAAAAGCGGGCGACAGCGTTCCAGCATCAGACTAGGTTTGGTCCAGGCAGCAGCGTTGAGGACTCGATCGACTTACCTGCAGAGCGTGATCGCGCCTGCCTGCAGTGGCGGAGTCGAGAGCTCGCTTGCAGCCGCGGTCGGGCAGCTTGCTGGATAGGTCCTGAGATAAACTGTTTGCGGTCAAGGTGGATCGAGTCCTCTGTGTGCAGGGGCTAGGCTTTCTTACCTTCGTGACGCTCGCCACTTTGATAGTTTTGGTCAGCGACCACCGCTATCGTCTGATCTTATTTGTTCTGTTGCCAGTAAGTAATCATCATTGTCCTGGTACCCACTTCTTTTCACCCAGTTGAAGTCGGTTCGAGATTCATCTCTAAGACCATTGAGCAGGTGGTCGTATGCTGACCAAGTTCGAACGTCAGTCCTTTCTCGCTCGTTGTGGGCAATTGAATTTAACTGAGCAAGCGTGAGTTCGCGTTTTAGGAATTTGATCACGGCGTAAGGCCATTGAGATGCCTTGAGGTGCGTTTCAGCTTGGCTAAGAACAGCATTGGCACCATCTAAGTCTTGGAGCTGCCTTTTAGCGAGCCAAGACAGAAGAACTGTAGGTCCCGAAAGTGAGTTGTTCCAACCGTTTATATCGATGAATTGCTGGGCATCGGTTGCTGCCAAGGCGCCTTCATTTGCAAGTAAATGCGCAAGTGCGCGCTCTCGCAACGCAAAGAGGCTTGTGTTGTCGTTTTCAGCAACACAGGCATCGTAGTCTTTGATTGCTTTGTCATAGCGGCCCTGATGCAAGTAAGCTCGCGCACGTGTCAATAGTGCTGCTTTGTCGTCTGGTTTCAGTTTTAAAATGTTGTCAGCGTCAATAAGAGCATAATCAAAACGCTTCTGTTTTAATTCGATCGCTGCTCTAACGTTCATCGCTGGACGATACTGTGAATTAAGTAGCAAAGCCTTGTTCGCAGCAGCTAACGCGGCAGGGTAATTTTCTAAGTTGAAGTAGGCGTATGCAAGATCGCCCAATTCTTCCGGCGTCTTCGGCGATCTTCCAACCGCAGTGATGAGCCGATCGCAAGCGGCGCTTTGATTATGACGAGCGATCTTGTAATTGGGGTTTAACTCCAGAGCGGTGGAAAGATCAGTGATGGCTTCTTTGAATTTTGCATTTTCAAATTGCGTAAAACCGCGGTCATTGTAGAACTCGTAACGACCTGGAGCCACGTCAATAGCAGAGGAGAAATCGTTAAGGGCCTCGGTCGATCGGCCTAAGCGCTTGTAGGTAGTGGCGCGCATGTAATACGCATTAGCATCGCGCGGATTGTTTTTGATTGATCGACTGTAAGCCTCGACGGCTTCATTCAGCATGTTTTGTGCCAGATAAGCGTTTGCAATATCCTCGAAAGCACCTGGATGCTTCGGGTTGATTTCTACTACCTTTTTCAAATCTATAAGCGCTGGGTCAAACTTGTGCAGCTTGGAATAGCTCAATCCGCGACCAAAATAAGCGTCGATGTTGTTAGGATCATTCTTCAAGAGTTCATCGTAATCTGCGATTGCCTTCATATAGTCGCCTAGATAGTAATACGCCGCCGCCCGATCCAATCTGGCGCTGGCAAAATTTTTGTCTAGATTCAATGCAGACGTGTAGTCGGCTACGGCACTTGCATACTCTTGCAAGCGCAAATTAGCTCTGGCTCTATCGTGATATAGCTCAGGTTTTTTCTGCTCAGACTTTATCGCTTCGTTGAAATAATTTACGGCTCGGTCGTAGTTCCCTTCGTTGTAGGCCTCTTCTCCGGCCTTTTGAGAGGGGCTCATGGTGAAGCCAACAAGTGATTTGCCCATCATGACGATTAGGGTGGATACGGATAAAACTAGTGGTATCACCAGTGATGCCACGATGACAAGTCGCCATCTTGACCTGAGCCAATCCACAATACCAGGAAGCGCTCCACGACTCTGGCTTGCCCGTAATGACTTAGAGGCAACGGGTCCGCCAGCAGGCGAATCATGGAGCAAATTGGCAAACCTGGCTGCGCGTCCAGGATCGGTTTGTTTCTTGTTTTTTTGCTCTTTGGGCGGATTGAAATCTCTTGGCTTCGTTTCTCGTTCTGGAGTGCGTTCAGTTTCCTCAGGCTTTGGTGGAACTTTGGCGGGGAGCTGTATTCTATTCAAAGCTTCAATTTCTTTTTCTTTCGCTTCTCTACGTTCTTTGCCTGCTGCTGTCTCAAACGGTTTCGATACTGGCGTCACACCAGGTACAGACTTGCCGAATTCTTTGCTGATTCTTTGATTGGGCTCCGGTGCGGGAGCGGAATGAGGTAGGACCATTCCGGTTTCTTCTGCTAAATCACTGTAGGTAGTGCGCGAGCTTGTTGCTCTAATCGGAAATAGTTGAGGATTTGGTGGCGTATTTGGTGGCGCAGTTGGCGCGTCAGGCGTAGGTTGGTCTAAATTCGACCCTGCTCTTGGGAGACTTCCTAGTGGAATCTGTGGTCCAGTTATCTCTACTGTGGGTAAAGACTTCGCATCTGTCGGTGTGGTCGCTGGTGTAAAGGGACCAGGTTGCTGGCCGAGAAGATCGCCTGATGGAATAGTGCCAGAATTTGCTGCGCCAAGCGGATTGGTTGCTGGGAGCGGTGCCGAGTTTGGTGCGCCAAGCGGATTGGCTGCTGGGAGCGGTGCCGAGTTTGGTGCGCCAAGCGGATTGGTTGCTGGCAACCGTCCCGCATTTAACGCTCCTGATGGAATAGTGCCAGAATTTGCTGGTCCGAGAGGATTGACGGCTGGAATCGGACCTGATCTTGGTACGAGAGGTTTGACGGCTGGAAGCGAACCTGATTTTGCTGGTCCGAGAGGATTGACGGATGGAAGCGGGCCTGAGGCAGGTGGTCCGGGAGGATTGGCGGCGGGAAGCGGGCCTGAGGGTGGTCCGAGAGGATTGGCGGATGGAACCGGAGCAGAATTTGGAGGTCCGAGAGGGTTGGCTGGTGGAGCCGGACTCGACGTTGGTGGACCGGCAGGGTTGGTTGATGGCGCTGCGACTGGATTGGGTTGTTGTGCGCCCTGAGCGGTCAGATTTGAAGGGTCCGAACTTTTTATCGGTGTTTCGCGAAGTGCGGCGGGGATCACGTGCTGCCCGGTCGGCGGATTGGACGGCAGAGATGACGCCAAAGCGGCAGACAATGGCGAAACGGGATGACCCGGTGGTATTGCAGATGAAACGGCGGCCGGGTTTGGAGCAGGCATTGCTGTCAGCGCGGACATTGACGATCGCGGGTCTGCTTGCCGGGGTTGAAAGTTGTGTCCTGTAAGAAGAGGTTGTGAAGAGGGTCTCGGCGGTGGTGCCTTCTCGTCGAATTCTCGAGTGTCTGTGTCTTGTGACGGATCGCCGTCAGGTCTTGATGGTGGTATCGGGGATGGTATTGTATTTGCGCCTGTTGGTTGTCGCAAATCGCTAGCCCGTTTAGGCAGCGGCGGTAGCGCCTGCAATCCCGTATGCGCTTTCTGTTGATCCTCATCGCTGGCCGGCTCCAGATCCTTTGGCTGGCTGGTGGCACGTCCACCGAACATCGGAGGGAGAGAGACTTGGCTATTGCTTGGGTGTGTGCCAACTGTTTTTTGCGGTTCTGCTCCCTGCAAATTTTGCGGCGCATTTGGAACCCGGTTCGGTTGTTCTACCGTGGTCGAGCTGGATGACCGAAATGTTCTTTCGGTATTTTTGTCAGGCTGCTCTTCTTCGGATGATTGTGGCGGCTGGGCTGCACTCATTCCTTGTTGCGTTGCTATGAGCCTTCGAATCTGTAAGCCATCGCGAGGCTCAACCGGAATCGGTTTAGTTACTTCAAATTGAATTTTTCGTTCAACTGGCGCAATTCCTTGTGCTGCCGCTGCTGGTGGTGCCAACCCTTCCAGGACAAAATAGTGCTGAGCAGGAGGCGCTGGACGTTGCGGCTGTGCATCGGCAACGTGATCGCCATTGGCAGTTGTCGGCGACACATTTGACGCAACTTGTGTTGTTTGTGGCACTTCGGGAGGCGGACCCCAGTTAGATGGTGCGGAGGCTTGAGCCTGTCGCGGTTGCCCTTGTTGCTGTGGCGGCCCGCCCGATCTGGGCGTGGGCTGCCCTGTGAGCGGTGGCGCGGGTTCAGATTGCCGCTGCGATGGGCCAGAACTAGGCGGCGGTGCAAGGCCAGGCGTCTGTGGAGCTACTGACCCTGGTGGCAGCGAGGACCTGATCTGTTGCGATGGACCCGCGTGCTGGTAAGGGTATGCACTTGGTCCTGGGGCTTGAGTCGGAAATGCTTGACCTCCGTTTGATGGAGGAACTGGCAATGGTGGCATCACGTGCGGTTTTGGCGAACTTTCCGGACCATGGGTGTAATCCGAAGCCATCTCGGCTAATGCTTCGCTGAGATGTTCAATAAGCTCATCTTTCGTTTTCGGCGCGGGAATTGGAGTCGTGTAAGAATTGTGCCAGGCCGCATCTGTTACACCAGCAGTGTTCTCGCGTCTTAGGACTACCTCCCCAGTTGAAACAGGATGCTCGGTCGCACCTACATGATTGCCACTTTGTACTGGCAATTCCTGCTTTCTGACATCGGAATCAGCCCCCTGTGCTTGTTCTTGCTGATCCGATGTCGCGGAGTCGTCCACCGACATACCTTCACCCTAAGACATCAATATCTTGCCTTATACCCACTAATAGCTACCATTCTCGGGCATTTTGACCACGCCGCAACAACTTTCTTTTCGAGTCGAACCCTGCAATATATTCGTTACGGGATCCAACATCTATTATCGCCCACTGTTAAGTCAGCTGCGCTATCAACTATCATTGGCTCCAGGGCTGCTTGTCATCCACTTCTCAAGTGATAGCGTGGCTTGTCAATTTGTGCCTATTTGGTCAGGGGCGGGCTCTACAGGCGATCCTGAGTGCTTTTGGACGCGGTCGCATATCTGAGTGCAGCTAACTATTCAAGATTTCTTTATGGATCTTGAGAGTGTCAGAGCAGTAGGTTCTGTTTGCTCTTTCTCCCTATTTTCTTTCTTCGGAACCAATTACCTCTTTCCACCTCAAGCTCAGACGCTTCAGTCAATCCCCGCTTACTTTCGAGTTTGACTTGAGAGCTGGAGTTTTGTTGCGCACTGCATTTGGTGGCTTGGTTTTGCTTCCGTTCCTGTCACAAATCTGACTCAAACGCATTTGAGTTAACTCCTGGAGTTCAATTATGAGACACACAGTTCTCAGTATCGATGATCAGAAACCTGCGGCTATTCGTCGGCGCATGATCGAAGCTTGGCTGAAGACGTTGATTGGTTACCTTGGAATGGGCGCGCTCATTCTCGGTGCCTTCAAACTTTTCGGCTCCACCTATCATTTCCAGCTCGGCTTCGGCTTGCTCTGGATTTTCCTGCCTGTGGTCATGTGGTGGTTCAGCGCCAAGGTGGCGTTGATGATGACCAAGTCGGTTCCCGCCGACCCCACGAATCCCGAACACAAGCGCCTGATCGACATCGTTCATCGCGTTTGGCTGAAGAGCGGCTTGAAGTTCGAGCCCCCTGTCTTCGTCTCGGACAACCCGTTGCCCAACGCCTTCGCCACCGGTCCCATCCATCGCAAGGCTGTCGTCGCTGCCACCAAGGGACTTTTCCTGATTGGTCTAACCGATGACGAAATCGAAGCCGTCTTCGCCCACGAGTTGGGCCACGTCAAAAACTACGATGTCGGTATCAACTCCATGTTGGCAATGATGTCCTCGATCTTCTTCCTGATTACCGACGCCGGTGTGCGCCTAGTGCTCGGCTCGCTGCGGATCTTCCGCAAAACGTTCGGTATCAAGGAGAACACGAACAAGGACCGTGGCGTCTTCATCACGCTGTCCGGAATCCTCATGAATGTGGCGATGTACGTCGTGTTCTGGTTCACCGGTCAGCTGACGAAGATCATCCAAATGTTCGTTGTTCGTTCGCGCGAATCTGGTGCTGACGCAACCGGCGCCTGGATCACTCAGAACCCCTGCGCCCTGGCAACCGCTCTCGAGAAGCTCGTCGCCTACGTCGAGAAGAACCGTCCGAAGGGTCAGGAGAAGGAGCTGCTCCGCGCACTCCGCCCGATCATGACGATCGACCCGTTGTACGATGCAGTCAATGCGGATCCGAAGCCCACTTCGCTCTGGCAGAAGCTGCAACATTTCTGGAAATGGCTGATGCTGTCGCACCCGACCGTTCCCGATCGCGTGTATCAGCTCGAGCGCATGAACGGCGG
>PLZS01000165.1 GCA_003153555.1 Candidatus Melainabacteria bacterium
ACGCAAACAAAGTGTAACATTGTCTTTGGCATCATGAGCGACTTCAATGCAAAGTAGTGAGATCCTAGTTGAGAATCTCGGACCAACCTCTTCGGTGGCCTGGCTTCAGCGTTTTTCGTCGTTTGAGAAATTGCCATTTGCTTTTGCCTTCGGGTGCATCCTCGGATTGAGCAGTCCAGGCTTCGATCAGTGGTGGTTGGCATGGATTGCTGTGGCACCACTCTTGATACTAGTGCGCGGATGTTCGGGGCGCATGGATGCATTTTTAACCGGGCTTTCTTTTGGACTTGGTTTCTATTTGGTATCACTAAGCTGGTGCCTCGGACTCTTTCCTCTACGCTGGTTGGGTCTTGACGACTGGCTGGGAATCCAAGCATCGGGTCTTGTTTGGGCAATCGAGTCCCTGCACGAATCACTTTTACTTGCCGCGTTCGCTCTGATGATTTTTTGCTTGCCGCTTCGGGCAGGTTACTTTCCTCATTTTAAGAGACCATTCTTTCCGTACTTGCTCAGCGTTCCTCTTCTATGGGTTTTCTTCCAATGGGCAGTTGGAACGTCGGAATTTTTTGTGGGTATGCCCGTCAACCAACTTGCTTATTCTCAATCTCGGCAAACTGAACTGATTCAGATTGCCAAGCTTGGTGGCAGTGGGTTAGTGGATTTCCTCCTGATTCTGTCTAATTGCGCCTTAGCGGAGATTTTTCTGGAACTCAGTGGCATTGCACGACGCTTGCAAGAGCGGTCGGATCAAATATCACCGAAAGCTGGTTGTTGGGTAGATGCGGTTCTGGTATTTGGTTTGGTGCTAATTGCAACAAACTGGGGGTCTGGTCAAATCGAGCAGACCGCGTTATCGACGCGACCTGGAAGCGAAGCAAACATTTACAGGCAGACTCCCGTGATTCCTCTTGCTGTTTTGCAAGGGAATGTTTCTATCGAGGAAGATCGTCTCAAAACCGCCAAACCTTCGGAGGTTGCGGATCGATATTCGAGACTTTCCACAAATTTGGGTGTGCCGATCATGGCTCTGCCTGAAGGTTTGCTCAATTCGAACCAAATGGTTCCAGGCTATTTGGCTGGACGGTTAAAAGGCACTGTCATTCGAGAGAAGAAAGAAATTGTTGTCGGGTCAATTGAAAACATGGGCAATGGGCTCGTCAATGGTGCGCGCATTATTAGCCCTGTTCCGCCAAAAGATAACTTGTATGTTAAACAAAGACTTGTGCCGTTTGGCGAATTTGCACCGCTTGGTCCGTTGGGTGAGCGCATCAATGAGCGCTTGCCGTTAAGTCGTGAAGTCTTCCTCAAATCTAAATCAGCGCGCCCACTGCATAGTATCTGGGGCGGCATTGGCGTCTCGATCTGTGTTGAGTTGATATATCCACACCTTATCTCCAATGAGGTGCGTCACGGCGCAAACATTCTCGTGAACGTTTCCAATCTAGGTTGGTTTCACCAAGCATCGTTAAATAGGCAAATGTTAGCCGCAGCCGTTTTGCGAGCGGTAGAGAACGGGCGATTCATGGTGCTTGCCACAAATACCGGAATTTCGGCTGTCATCGACCCGGCCGGTGTGATCACGAGCGTTTCTTATCCTGGTAAACGAGGCGTGCTGATAGACACGGTACAATTCCTCTACGGAGAAACTCCTTTCACTAAAATGTGGTGGTTATGAAACGAAGCTTTAACGTCTTGTTCCGATTGGCGCTGAACTCGGCGATCACAGCCGCAGCTTTATTCTCGCAGGTTTCTGAAGGAGCTGAAGCTAAAATGCCACTGGTAAAAATTGGCACCACTGTTGTGAAACTGGAGGTCGCAGCCAGCGACCAAGAAATCGAGCGCGGTCTGATGTATAGAACCTCATTGCCTGAAGATCAGGGCATGGTTTTCTTGTTTCACCCGCCCAGACCGGTCAACTTTTGGATGGCTCACTGCTTTATTTCGCTTGACATGCTGTTTGTAAAAGATGGAAAAGTGATCAAAATTTTTGAAAACGTGCCACCATGCCATGCTAAAAACGAGCGAGAATGCCCGACCTACCCTGCTGGTCCTGGAATCGAAGTGTCTGAGGTAGTCGAGCTTGCGGCCGGCTTTGCTAAGCGTCACAACGTAAAAGTCGGCGACCCTTTGTCGTTCGATCTGCCAAAATGAAGGAGTGGTCTTGACCTCCGGAATTCTCTCATCAGTCGAAAAAAATATCGGCTACATCATGCTCAATCGCCCGGAGCAGCATAATGCCATCAGGAAGGAGATGTGGCTGGCCCTACCGCAGGTAATGGCTTCGCTACAAAAACAAGGGGCGCTATGCATCATCATTCATGGTGAGGGCGATGATTTTTCCTCTGGTGCCAACACCACCGAAGCAGCGCAGTTGAAAACTTATGAGGAGGCTAGCGACCATTGGCATGCAATCCGTGACTCTTTACAAGCCGTGTGGGAATTCGAATTGCCAACTATCGCGATGATTCATGGAGTATGTTTTGGCGGTGGCTGTTTGCTTGCCTGCGCCTGCGACTTGCGTGTCGCTTCAGACGAAGCGATGTTTGCAATTCCCGTCGCCTGGCTTGGTTTAACACTTGATGATTTGACAATGGCGCGCCTGGTTTCGTTGGTCGGTCCAGCGAACGCAAAAAAATTACTGCTGACTGGAGATTCAATCAACAGCGCAGAAGCTCATCGCATTGGTTTGATCAACAATGTAATGCCGCTCAGTCACTTGCGTTCAACGGCTGATGGATTCGCCATAAGAATGATCTCGAATGTTCCGTTCTCTGTTTCTTCCTGCAAGAAAGCGATCAATCGGATTGTCTGTGAAGAGCCTCTGTCCCCAGAAGTTAACGATCAGGAAGTGGTTTCCGCGTTCATCAGTCAAGCATTTCAAGACAAAGTAAAACGAAAGCGGACTTAATTCGTCGTTTCATGTTCTGGTTTTGTATTTGTTCTATGATCACGTCTTCACGCTTTTGGAGGGCTATTAAATGCCTGTAAAAACCAATGTCAAAATTTCAAGCTTGGGATATGTAATTGTCTACGTCAAGGACACTAAGACGGCGGTTCCGTTTTATCGAGACACCCTTGGAATGACACTAAAGAGTGAAGAAGACGGTTGGGTTGAATTTGAAACCGGGGCGGCCACTTTCGCACTTCACAGCGACAAAACTTTGTCGACAGATCGCTCCCATGGGCAGCCTGTGCCAGTCTTTAATGTCGATGATTTCTATGGAACGGTCGAAGCATTGAAGGCGGGTGGCGTCAAATTGCTGAAAGAGCCAGTGCAAGTTTGTGACGCGGGACCATCGCAGGTTGGCATGTCAGCCGAAATCAAAGATCCTGATGGCAACGTTCTGTCGCTCTTTGGCATGGTATCCAAGTAAGTCTGATTTGGGAGCGCCGGCATCGAACGAACACACATTGATTTAAACCGAAAGAGCACTGTTGTGAGCGGTGCTCTTTTGGCAACCTGGCGTCTCATGTGGGTGTGCATCTTTTGTTCTATGATTTTGCTGCGGCTTCCAACGCAATTGGATGTCTCAAAAACGTTGTCAAAATTCGTGCAAGCGTATTTAATTGTTTAGGCAACCGCACCACATGCGACGGCATTGATGGCAAAACTAATCGACATCGATTAGAACATCAAGGCTATACATGATGGTAGATGTGATATTAAGATCCCTTATCAGCACCGGACAGCTTATGACAACCAGCCATATTAGCCTGTTCTATTCGGCAAGAGAATCAAAGCATTCATGTCAACAGCGGCGTCGCTCATCGATGGCACAGTTCTATTTCTAGTTGTAAGTTGCGTTGCCATTGCTGCGCGCGGCAAGAACTTGAAACACGAGTACTGTTCGGCTGTGCTCTTTGTTGGCGCTGCGCTCATGATCGCGGCTGCGGTGCTTGGTTGGAGTAGCGATTTTGCTTGGGATGCGCCTTCACCAATCTATCTTTTAGTGGCGCCGTTAACTTTTCGCATCGATGCCCTCTCATCGATTTTTCTAGGGCTGTTGGGCATGATTAGTCTGTCCGTCGCTCTCTTTTCGCCTGGTTATCTAAAGCACATTGAGAAACATTCCAATGTCTGCTGGTACTGGGTGGAATTAATCTTGTTTGTCGTCGGCATGCTTGGCGTGATTTTGGCTGCCAATGCCCTGACATTCTTGATGTTTTGGGAAGTAATGGCGCTGACATCGACGCTGCTAATAGCCACCGATTTGGCCAATCGTGAGTGTCGAAAGGCTGCCTTTATATATTTGGGTGCGACAAGAATCTCAACGGCGCTGTTGATGGCTGGTTTTTTATGGATGCACACGCTCACAAATTCATGGAATTTTGCCGAGTGGCATCTTGCCGGTCATGTCACGATTTGGCCAGGGCTTCTGATTTTGCTGGCCTTCTGCATTAAAGGCGGCATTTGGCCGTTCCATGATTGGCTGCCTTACGCGCATCCTGCTGCACCATCTCCGGTATCAGCACTACTGAGCGGCGTAATGATCAAAATTGCGCCGTATGCCATCATCCGTGTCCTGGTTGTAAACGGAATGATTTCTGACCTTGCCTATGGAATATTGACACTCGGTCTTATCTCGGCATTTTGGGGAATGCTATCTGCGCTTCTGCAGCGAGATTTAAAGACCCTTCTCGCCTATAGCAGCATTGAGAATGTAGGACTGATTTTGATTGGCATCAGCATCGCTCTCATTGCTCAAGGTTTGAATCTTCCGATCATTGCCGGTATCAGTCTTGCGGCAGCAATCTTTCACTGTGTCAATCACGGTTTGTTCAAGTCGCTTCTGTTCCTCACTGCAGGAACGATTGATGCTAACGTCCATACTCGAGACATGGAACTATTGGGCGGTCTGGGCAAATTTATGCCATTCACAATGATATTTTTCATCATTGGCGGTGCTGCAATTTGCGCACTTCCACCGTTGAATGGATTCAACAGCAAGTGGCTCATTTATCAAAGTTTGTTTCGCCTTGCTTGTGACTCCGGTTCGCTCTGGCTAAGCGGTGGTGCGATCGGTTGTATCGGGATACTGGCGATTGTTAGCGGGCTAGCTCTTTACTGCTTCACCAAAGCAATTGGGATCACTTTTTTAGGCAGACCGCGCTCGTCCCATGCGCATCATGCAGTGGAAGGTACGAAATACATGCTGGCCGCTCAAGCCATACTTGCGGCCTCCTGTGTCGTTCTTGGAGTAACCGCACCAGCGGTCCTGTCAGTGATTAATCCCATTTGCGAATCATGGCTAAAAACCTCGATGGCTACTGATTCCGCTTACATAATGCCGATGGGCGAAATTGCGATCTTTCTCGGGGCAGTATCAATAATCGTTTATGCATCTTTACTGAGCGACAAGAGTGTAAAAATCAAAAGATATATTACCTGGGAGTGCGGCTTTGGTGCGCTTAGCGAGAGAATGGAAGGCACGGCGACTAGTTTCGCAGAAAACGTAGCCTACACTTTTGCTCCTTTGTTCAAATACAGAAAGTTACCGACATTTGAAGGAAAGGACCGTCGCCATTTCCCAGAAGTGATCGCCGTGCAAACGTCGAGAATCGCCCTGCTGGAAGCTTCTATTTACGTGCCTGTAATCAAGCTGGTGACATGGATTGGAGAGCATATGCTCATGCTCCAGACAGGCAGCGTACATCTTTACCTGGGATATATGTTGGTCACTCTGGTGGCACTCATGATCATTGGAATTATGATATGACCCAACACATCATCAGTGTCATCGCTACATTGTTAAGTGCATTGCTTCTGCCCTTTCTGACTATCGGCATGATTCGAAAAGTCAAGGCGAGAATGCAAGGCAGAATGGGAGCCAGACTTTTTCAACCACTCTTTGATTGTTTCAAATGGCTGCGAAAAGATCAGACCATTAGCGAAACGACGACTTGGGTATTTAGAGCAAGCTGCGCCCTGAATATGGCGATCATCCTCCTGATTGCGGCGCTTGTACCCTGGATTTCTTTCAAGCCTGAATGTTCTGGTGATGATTTGTTTATGGTGTTTTACTTGCTTGCGCTGATGCGATTCATGATCATTTTGAGCGCTTTGGATTCCGGCAGCGCGTTTGGCGCCTTTGGGTCAAGCCGTGAAGCTTACTTAGGCATGCTTACCGAACCCGCTCTGTTCCTCAGCCTGTGCTCAGTCGGATTGACTGCCCATAGCACAGACCTTTCGGTTATTTTTGATTTCTCTCAGCGTTGTTCTATCTATGATGCTCCAGTTTGGCTGGCTGCTGCTGCTGGTTTGTATTTGTCCAGCCTTGTAGATCTATCTCGTATGCCAATTGACGATCCAGCCACCCACTTGGAGTTGACCATGGTGCACGAAGCGATGACGCTTGAGAATTCCGGAAAGAATCTGGCCCTCGTGGAATTTACACATGCCTTAAAAATGGTGGTTCTGTTCGGTTTGACCACGCAGTGTTTGCTTCATGCGCTTACCAGTGTAGTCGAATTGACTTTTGCAGCCCGAGCCATTCTTAGCGTCGTTGGAATATTGGCAGTTGGATTTGTCACTGCCATGAACGAATCAGTTTCGGTAAAAATGCAATGGACAAGAACTCCCGAGTTCATTGCTTATGCCTTGACGATGGGACTTTTTGCGACGGCGGGCGCTCTAATTGGAGGCTTATATGCACGTCACGGTCTATGAGGTCATGAGCATCGCTTCTGCCGTTATCGCGGTGTTGATGCTCGGATCCAGAAATATTCATTTCGAACTGTCGATGTTCTCGATCCAGATTTGGCTGATTGCTGGTGAGACCGCCTATTTCGCCTTTCAAAATCACGAACCTCATTTCTACATTATTGCTCTCACGTTATTAATGCAAAGAGCGGTGATCGTCCCTATCTTTCTGAACTGGATCGTCCGTCGAATTCAGGTTATGGATGACCCCGGCATGATCATTCCGGCACCCTTGTCCATGCATCTAAGTATCTTGCTTTTTGGCTTAAGTTTTTTCGTGGCCCAGCATCTGCCGATGCCAGCTCCAGGCGGGCAGGTAATCGCCACGGCGACGGCTAGCATCTCGCACATCTTCAGCGGATTGTTGATGATGCTGACGCGACGACTCGCATTAAGTCAGATAGTGGGATTTCTGATTTTGGAAAACGGTGTATTTTTATTCGCCCTCACTCAAACGGAAGGCTTACCACTGCTAATTGAGCTGGCCGTATTCGTCGATATTCTTGGCGCAGTAATGATTGCCGGAGTTTTGATATTCCAAATCAAGAAAAGCTTCGAGCACATCGATGTCAGTCGCCTCACCGATCTCAAACACTAGGAAACCATGCTGCAACTAATCCTGCTTATCGTCTTAATACCATTTGCAGTGGCAATTATGCTATGCGAAATAAAGGATTGCAAAATGGCAGGGCGCATAGTTGTAGTCGCTTCGTGGCTTCAGCTGGCGCTGATCATTTGTTTTTCGTATCCATTATTCAATGGCAGCATGGCAGGTTTTTCTATTTCAGAGGACTTTGGTCTTACTCGTATTGATGCTGCATTTGTTATTCTCACTTCTGGTGTCGCCGCTTGTGCATTGACGCATGGGCACGTATTCTTCGGACGCGAACTGCAGAAGACAGATCCACCATCAAGCAGCAGTTTAAGGCTAAACTATGCCTTCTCCATGTTCTTCGTATTAGCTATGTATTGCGTCTTTACCTGCAAGAACCTTGGGTATCTGTGGATTGCCGTTGAATCAACCACTCTTCTCTCAGCTCCGCTTGTATATTTTAGTCGCTCAAAACATGCGCTCGAAGCGACCTGGAAATATCTTATTATCTGCAGCGTTGGAATTTCATTCGCCTTGCTGGGCACGCTATTTATTTTCGCATCCGGACAGCATGGTGCTGTATCTGGTGGCACACTGCAAATCGATGATCTGATCGCTGCAGCTCCCAAGCTTGACTACAAGCTGCTGCGTTTCGGTTTCATTTTCTGCTTTCTTGGTTATGGAACAAAAGCAGGGATCTTCCCGTTACATAGCTGGCTTCCTGATGCGCACTCTGAGGCTCCGGCTCCTTCCTCAGCTATTCTTTCGGGCTCATTGCTAAACTGTTCGTTGTTTGCGATTTTCCGCATCAGTCAAATTGTAATGGCCACGCCCCTCAGCCAACTTGATAGCCAACTGATTCTCTGGGCGGGCGCAATTACAGTTGTCGCAGCCAGCTTTTTTCTGATTCGTCAGTATTCTCTCAAGCGACTGTTTGCTTACTCAAGCATCGAAAATGTAGGACTCATGGTTGTTGCCATTGGCTTGAACTCGGGACCGTTGTTCTTTCTGCAAGCCTTAAATCACAGCATCGCCAAAGTCTCTTTGTTTTTGCTTTCCGGTAACGTCATTCAAGCTACCGGCAAAAAGCACATTCCTCAACAATCCGGATTGATGGCTTCCGCACCAGGTTGGGCTGTGCTCATGGCGATGGCCGTATTTGCAGGCACAGGCGCACCGCCCTTTGGAACATTTTTAAGTGAATGGTTGATCCTCATGCGTTCAATCGAACTCCATCATTACGTCATCGCAGGCTTGTTGATCGGTGCTTTAGCCTTGAGTTTCATCGTGGTTTGTATGCACGTGGGCAAAATATTTTTTGGTGCTGCTAGTCCAAATTTCCAATACTTCAGACCCATCGCTACCAGCGTAATCCCAGCACTACTGATCTCGCTGTCGCTCTGTATCGGGCTCGCCTCGCAGCTACAGTTCTGGGGCGGACTGTAAATCGCTAAGTCACGTGACGGATCTGAAGCCTGGGAAGTATCCAGAAGTTCATCCAAGATCAAGCTGCCCAAGCTATGTCCGGCAAGGTCTCGACTGTCTTTGTTCTGACAGAAAAGGGTGCTAACCAAGTACGCGGCTACTACACCCTTTCAGCTATGAGCATAAAGTTTGACGGCCTCCCGGAAAAGGTGCAAAAGAAGCTGCCTGGATATCCGCATGTTGGCGCTACGCTGCTCGGCCGTCTTGGAGTGGATGAGACCTTCCGCGCGGCGCTTTCGGGCAAGGGTGAAAAACCTCGGCTGGGCGAACTGCTCCTGGTAGATGCGCAAAGGAAATGCTTGAACGCCACCGAGATAGTCGCTTCTGCGGTGATGGTGATCAATGTCGAAGAACCAACGCAAAATGAAATCTCAGCCGGAGCAAGAGATCCCATGGGTTTTTACACACAATATGGCTTTACTCCTTTTCCAAAATCGCCTCGCCGGCTGTTCAAGCGAGTGACGATGATCGAAAAGGAATTGAATCCGTAGTTCAACAATCTGAATTGATGGCTTCAGCACCCGGTTGGGCTAGTGCTGCATTAAGGTTTCGGGCGA
>PLZS01000163.1:0-417 GCA_003153555.1 Candidatus Melainabacteria bacterium
TCATCTCGCCAAGGCGAAGCTGCGCTGTTGCATCCCCTTTGTTCGCAAGCGGGGTGAGTTCTTTTAGCGCAGCGGAGTAGTCACCGCTTTGATAAGCATCGAGTCCTGCTTGCAAGCCGGTATTTTCGCCCACACCCGCCGCTATTTGCGGGCTGGTGGAGATGCTATTTTTGGGCGCAGGCAGCGTATCGGCTGCTTGCGCCGCACATGGCATGGCCAGAATGGCCAACATCAGCGTAACGATCCTCACTTGGCTTGCTCCTTGTTTTGTTTTGGCTGCTCTGGATTCGCCGCCAACCACTTCAACGTGCGTGGCTGCCCTCCCTCATAACTATCGAGATAGCTGATCATGGGTCTGCCGTCCTTGATATGAATTGCTATTTCGTAGATGACATTTTTCAACTCAGGCTGGCTTTT
>PLZS01000163.1:507-16915 GCA_003153555.1 Candidatus Melainabacteria bacterium
CGACACCTGCTCATTAAGGTAGGGAGGAACAAGCACGACCCGCTCTTTCATTGAAAATATCTTGTTCGCAACCACAAAGAGCAGCACAACAAGCACTGTATTGCTAACGGCCAACCATAACGTCAGGGTGGTGGACATCTCCCATGTTCGTGACATGAATTTCAACCTCATGCGATCAGCTCCTTCTCGTAGGCATCAAGATTTTCTTTATTCATTGCGGTTACGCCAGACCAGAAAGCGATGTGCAGCAATGCACCTTCAAGGTTGTCCTTCTTGAATTTCTTTAAAAAGCCTGAGGTCACGATGATTAACGCGATCATTATCCACATGGTCTCAGTGATAATTCCGGTGCTGAACAAACCGATTGCCACACAAAACTCGTCCAGTTCCCACATAAAGAATTGAGGCTGACTATCGATATAACGAGGGATCGCAATTTCATTCATTGCTGCCTCTTTTCTGCGCAGAAACGACTTGTTGACTTGGGGACTCGACTTTAGCTTTATCACTAACAGGGTTACCCACAGTTTCTGTGGATAATTGTCCGCGCCTGACGTACACGGTTACCACCGCACGACGGTTCTTCTGACGCCCGGTAGCCGTCTCGTTGGAATCTTCCGGCTCTGACTCGCCTTTTGAAGTGACCAATATGCGGTTCTGCGCAATATCATGCTTTTGCAACCAGGCAGACACATATGCTGCGCGTGCCAACCCCAGCTTGATATTCGCCTCATCACTGCCGATTGCATCGGTGTGTCCAACAACTTCCACGGTCGCGTCCGGATATCTGATCAACATGACGAGCACTTCATCTAACGTTGCGATCTTGCGAACCGTCTTTGCCCTAAATGCAAACAAAACTTTGCCATGCGCGGCATCAACCGGCTCTGCCAGCCTTGCGGTCTCCGCTGCCGCCCTCTCCTCCGTCAAACGGATTTTTTCGGCCTCAATGGCATCCAGCCTTTCTGCCTCTTCAAGATTGTCCACCGCATCCATGGGAGTCTCAATGTCGGTCACAAACCAAACTACCGTAGCGCGGTCTATTTCGGCGATCTTGATTGGTTGCCCAATGACATGCGCACGCTCTGCAGGTAGCACTACCATCGCACCAGATTGAGGGATTTGCACCTGAGTCAGGCCTCCGGCAAATGACGGAGCGGCAAAAACACAAAGGATTATGAGTGCTGTTTTGTTCATGCTTATATTATACTGTTACGGTTATTTATAATGCAACAAAAAAATTAATGGGTAATAACAGCGGAAACCAGCCCGCTGGCCAGCTGCATGAATAACCCCATGTCGCCATTCGTGTTGTCCGGAGTAATGACATAACGGCCGCCAATCACTATCGTCGGGGTGGAGGTAACCTGGTAATCGGACAGTTTTTTGATGGCCCGCTCAGCAACAGCAGGCAGGACAGATTTCCACGCTGCCTCAAAATTCCTGATTCCTGCGTAAACCACCGCGCGGTGCCACATTTCAGGCGATGTGATACTCATGCCATTCGTTTGCACCAAACTCATTGCCTGCGCTGCAAACAGCTCCATCGTGGAATCAGTCGCTCCGGTCGCCAGTGCCGCATACCACGCGCGCGCAGGTAGGATGTATTGCGGTTCTGGGCTCGTCACCGGCATCAACTCGAACTTGATATTTTTGGGCAGCGTAGCGCCCCACTTTGATATGGCAGGTAGTGTTTCGCGGCAATGCTCGCAATCGAATGCGAAGAAAACGATTACCCGGCTTGCATCATCGACGAACGGACCCACCGTTTTGTAAGGTGGGGGTACATCCTGCGGTGCCGCATAGACTGATGAACCCACCAACGCCAGCAGTAAAAGAACATACCTCATGATTCATTCTTTCTTGATTCCTCAAAAACCCTGTCCACTTCTTCCATGGTGCAAAAACCCATCGACACCAATACATCGCCAAGACGTTTGATGATCCCTTCACGGCGCATGTTGATTTGCTCCGAACCCGCCTGATCCCGCTGAGAGGGAGTAATAATTCCAGCTTCTATCAATTCCTGCCCGAAACGCCGTGAGATGTTCCCGATCGGCTCGGTGCCGGCAATCTTCCTTACTTCATCCAACGTAGTTTTCCCTTGCGCTGCCAACCGCACTCCTGCCTGCGCCAACGTTTCATATTGTGGCTGGCTGCTGGCCGCTGCATACATGGCACGGTTCCCTTCAACCATTGCTTTTCGAAAAGCTTCATTCGCAACCACCATTTCAATGACAGGCAACCTGTCATTCATGATGCTGTCCTGGGTAAAGGAAGCGTACTTTCCACCCTCATGAAAGATGCCATGCGCTTGCAACCATGCCTGTTCAACCTGCGTTGGGGGCAGCATCTCGAATTCACCCTCCAAGCGGCGCACAAGACGTTGGGCGGTCACGGCACGCAGGGACGTGGCGAGGTTGTGAACTTCCACACCTAGATCGAGTAGACGTGCAATAGTTTGCACGCTATCGTTGGTATGCAACGTGGCCAATACCAAATGCCCGGTCATGGCTGCCTGAACGGCAATCTGGGCGGTTTCGGCGTCACGTATCTCGCCGACCAGAATGACATCGGGATCCTGGCGTAAAGTGGCGCGCAAGGCTTGCGGAAACGTGTTGTGCTGATCATCAATATCGGTTTGATTTAAGCCCGGCAATGTGATCTCTACCGGATTTTCAATGGTGCTGATTTTCTTGTCAGGCGTATTGAGCTCGTTGAGAATGGAATAAAGCGTGGTTGTTTTGCCTGAGCCGGTGGGGCCGGTTACCAGAAACAAACCCGTCGGTTCCTCAATGATCTGATCAATGAAGTACCGCACAGCAGGGGTCATCTCGATGCGGTTGATATCCAGGATCGAGTTGCTCTCATCGTGAACTCGACAAACAATGGACTGGCCGTTCACGCAGGGCTGAATGGATATGCGAATGTCCAATTTACGTTTTACAGGCATCTGGTACCGAAGCTGGATGCGTCCATCGTGAGCACTCTTGCGGTCACCGGTTGGCAGTTGCGCGCGCGAACGAATTTTGTCATCAACCATTCGTGCCTGATTACCGCTAATAGTGTCATACGTATTCAGCCCGCCCGGCAAACGCCAACGGACACGGCAATCGTGCCCATGCTCTTCAAAATGGATGTCTGCCACCCTTGTCTGCGCGGCAGAAAGAAATAGATCGTTCAGCCAGTCGACAGCCTCTTTGTCGCCCTGTCCGGTCGATATGAATAAGTCCGGCTCTCTGCTCATAACTTTTTAGCGCTTTTTCCACAAACAAGCGCTTCTCCATAAAACTGGTGTGCCAGGAATTTCTGCGTCGCAATATCTGCCTTAAGACTCCAGATAAAGAAGTCCGATTGTTGGCTTCGATTCGCCCAATTTTCGACTCCTAACCTGAAAACTTGCATGACCACACGAACCGGTGATGCAGATCGATAAACCCGCTCACACGGCTCAGTCGCGGACAATGTGTACAACAGATAAAAGATTGCCGTAACCATAAATGCCATGCCGAACATAGACTTCACACAAACACTCCAAGAATCGATGGCAGACTAATAGCGAAGGCTGCAGCCTCTGCGAATGTTCTTACTCCAAGTTTTGCTGCCATTTCGTAGTTCTCACCGATGCGCAAACGAATATTCCGCTTCATGTGATATTCACCGTCTTTGTCACAAGACAAATAAGCCATATCTCCCTCTTCAATTACAGCAGCCCACTCGCAAAACCCATCGTTCCGGCACTGCGTCTGATATCACCTATACCCCCCATGCTCCAGGATTTTTAAGTGGAAACCTCGGCTGTTGAAAATTCCAGCCTGGCGTTAGCTTCGCTCATGCTGTTTTTCCTAAGTGCTTCCAGATTCGCTCGATATATTCCTGCTGTTTTCCCGGAATAGGTGAGTTGAATGCCCCAATTGCCTTCCATGTGTTGCCGTTTATTTTTTTGTTTTCCCACACGACCCATGCCGCGACATGAGCATTGACACATGGATTGAATAACGATGCCTTGGTGATGCCGTACTTGCGTAGTCTGGGCAACCAATAATCAGTATTGATCTGGAATAAACCCACATCCTCAGAACCTGCCGGATTCTTTTTGGTAGGTGGATTTCTATGCACAACAGATGGACGTAGATCGCTTTCTTGTTTCGCAATGGCCAGCAACAATGGGTATCCGATCTCATAGCGCGTAGCGGCCTCTTTAATGCAGGACAGGACGCGCAAATCTGCTGGCCTTTCTTCGTTGCTGAAAGTTGGCAATGCCACAAGCATCAATAACAAACCCATAAATGATTTACTCATTGCCTACACAAACTTTCCGATCTGCATGCTTGCGTGCCTGTTCATGCGCCACGCCCTTATCGAACTGCACCTGGGCTTCTGCGTCATCACCAAACTTGTTTTTGAATTCGATTGTCACTGCCTGATTGCCGTTACGCGCTGAACCCTGTCCAAATTGGAACGCATAGTGCAAATCCGCTTCCCTGTCCTTGCTCTTACTCATGCGCCATCCTTTTTGCATACATTTATTATGGTACCATTGCGCTTATTTATAACGCAAGAGAAAGCAACCATGTTCAAACAAAAATTACTGCCCGCCCTTCTCATTGCCAGCATTTCCGTCAACGCTGCGCAGGCCAGCACGTTCACTGATGTACTGGACAGGGCAAAGCAAGCGTTCAATAACGGGCAGCAAGGCATTGATGCGTCAACGGCATGGCGCAAATTCGGAGAAGGCGACAAGCAGGCGTTTAACGTACTTATGCGACTTGCCAAACAGGGCAATCCGGCAGCACAAAACTATGTTGGCTGGATACTGGACAACGGAGCGAACGGCACTCAGCCGGACCATGCCACGGCACTTCGCTTCTTTCAGGCGGCCTCGAAATTACCATTAGCTGCGTACAACGTTGGCATCATGACTTTTCTGGGGCGAGGCACGGTCGCCAACGAACAAGCCGCCCTATCCTACTTCATCACTGCCGCAAACGACCACATTAGCTGTGCCCAAGTCTGGCTGACGGTGTACTACTACAAATCTGGAAAGGGTGAAGATGCCTTCAAATGGGCGCAGGAGGCGGCCCGGCAAAGTGATCGGCTGGGCACTTATTATTTAGCGCGCATTCTGGCCGAGCGAAAACAATACAAAGAGGCGCTGGAAAACGGAAGCAAGGCCGCTGAACTCTACAGTGCCGATGCCGCAGGTCTGGTAGCATTCCTGTACGAGAACGGGCTTGGAACAGACCAAAGCAAAAAGATGGCGCTGGCATACCGACTGATCGCATCAGGAATCAAGAATGGCAGCATCAGCGACTCCGGACGATTTGGCCTTACGGGATTGAGCGATTCAGAGGCTGAGCAAGGACGTGGCTTTGCATCAAACTGGATGGCGAACCACAAGAAGCCGGCGCCAGTCGATTACAGGGCGACGCTGGCGGAGAAGTAGATAATGTGACTAATCCAGACTTGATCGTACAGTCAGTGTCAGATCGAGTGGCTCAGGTCGACCCAGAACTTTCCGGTTGAGGTCATTCTGACTACCAAGATCGACATTAAGCATGACATCGAACCGCACAATTTTTAGCTGAACTAATTGACTATTTCTGAAAGCAGTCGACCAGGTCGCTTATCATTAGAACAAGGCTCAGATTTGCAATTCCATTTGAATAACGGCACGATGCATAAATGGGTACCATTAATTTACAAATTGAAGCCACAAGCTGGTACGCCTCAACGTGCAATTAGCACTCGCCAACGCCCCTCCAAAGTCCATCGCCGTGACATTTAGCGCCTTACAAATAGACCTTCAACGAACCTTCTCCATCCCAAAGGACAAGTCCGAGGACAGCGACGATTGGGATTACTACCTTCTTAGTCGAGGCAGCGACAAGCTCACTTGGAAGAACCTTCACGAGAAGTGCGTGATGGTTGTTGTAGGTGAGGCGGGCATCGGCAAGACCATCGAATTCAAGAACGAGGTCAAAAGACTACAGGCCAATGGCAAAGCGGCTTTTTTCATCGAACTTAATCAACTGGACGACCTCGAATCTTGGGGGCTAGCTCTGGGACAATCGGCATCCACCTATGCGCAGTGGCAGAACTCGACAGAGGACGGCTATTTCTTTCTGGATGCTGTCGATGAAGCAAGGCTTTCCAGCCACGCCGCGTTCAAGAAAGCACTTACAGTTGTCCAAGCGAGCTTGCGCCAACACCTTGGCCGTGTGCGTATCGCCATCTCAAGCAGATGGACGGACTGGTCAATCGACGAGGTGCGAATCACAGTAGATGAGTTCCTCGTTGCCCCAATTGAGGCTGCGCATCGCGTGGCGAGTGCGGTGCCGGAAAGCGAATTTGTTGAAGAAACGCCAGTTGTTCAAATAGAACAGCCAGCCAGCTACGTGCGCGCAGAGCCATTCGTTGTCTCGCTCGATCCACTATCGAGGACTGAGGCGCACAGGCTTGCTGAGGCTTTGAGCGTGGTGGACGCACCTGCGTTCTGGGCCACCATTGATGACGGACACTACGACTATATGGCGACGAGGCCGTTGGACTTGCGGTGGATGGTGGGTCTGTGGAACGAGAAGGGGAGTCTCGGCACTTACCTTGATCTCATCGAAGGCAACATCGTCAATCGGTTGACGGAAACAAATCCGAGCTATCAAGCTTCCAGCGTTGTCCTTTCACCGGATCAACTTCGTAGGGGGGCTGAGGAACTGGCTGCCGCATCCGAATTTTCTGGGCGCGCGTTTGTCGCCACAGTGCCAGCATCGACGCCCCGCCAAGATGAAGTCTCTTCACTAACGGTCTTGACTGATTGGACTCCGTCTGATGTCACTCGGCTACTTGCATCAGCAGTCTTCGACGAGGCGACCTTTGGTCGCGTCAAGTTCCACCACCGCACAGCGCGCGAGTACCTTGCCGCTTGCTGGATAAATCGGCAAATTGCAAGCGGGGTGCCACTTCATCGAGTGCTACCGTTGTTTGCGGCGTCTCCCTTTGGTGAGACAGTCCTTATCACGGCACGCCGCTGGACACTGTGCTGGCTTGCAGCCGTAAACGTGAAAGTCCGCGAGTGGGTTACTCGCTACTTTCCGGAGATGATTCTCTATGATGGTGACCCCGAGGCGTGGGATGTCTTGTCTGCGGATCAGGCATTCATGGGTTACGTGCAACGACTCAAGGATGGAGTAAAAACAGACTGGTACAACAACGCAAGCGAGTTCAGGCGTGTTGGAAGGTGCCTGCCCTCTGGCAGAGTCGCCGCACTTGTCGCTGACCCTGAGCTTCCAACCCAGGTCAAGATGCCTCTCATGCCAATAATCAAGCACGCCCGTCTGATAGATTGCGCCGACGTAGTATTTTGCATCTACAAAAATCCGGCCTCATCTTCGCGAGAGCGTCGGTATGCGACAGATGTCTTGGAGACGATAGCGACACCCGAGCAGCGCGAAGTAATCAAGGTCGATCTGTTGTCCGGAGCTTTGACCTCAAACGATCTCATCGCAACAGCGCTTGCTGTGGTCGAATGGAATAACTTCACGGTCGACGAACTTGCCAGAGTGTTCATCACTACCGTCTCCGAAGAACGTTATGGATCTATGACACAAGCTATTAAGAACGACCTACTCCCTGCTGCCACAGCAGACTCAGCAGCTCTGCTTCTTGAGGCCGTAGTCGCCGCTTTACCTAAGTTAAAAGAAGGGAAGCGAATTGCATGGCATCCCGAATCAGACCAGCCTGAGCGTGCATGGCTATTGGACGTGCTACCGGACTGCTTCGAACGGGCACTGACGCTTCTACCGACGACGATAGATGAGTGCCCAGCATTTTACCTAGATGCAGCGAAGCACATTGAGACACTCCGACACACGGAGTTCACTGATCGGCAGGAGTTACATAGACTTCAAGGCCTGATTGCCAAGAATCCATGGCTGCGTTGGGAACTAGGGCTCGCGATTGTGCAATCAGAAGGCAACACGCACGCTACAAGCATGCTGACTTGGGACAGCGCATGCATCGTAAGCTTTGGCGTCAAAGACCTGTCTGAACTGAGTACACGAGCGAACGATACAAATGTTACTCCAGACGAACGCAACGTGTGGTTTGCCGTTGCAAAGGAAATCGCGTTCCGAAGTCTGCGAGGATCAGCACGCAAAGCGGTGATAGCCACTCTTGAAGCAGGCACAGAAGGTGAAGCACGTGCCAAAGACATTGCAAAGCAGCGTGCAAGCTTCATCAATGGCGTAAAACAAAATCGCTCATGGAAGGCAGAAGAACGACAACGTAAGCTCGATCAACTTACTAAGCATGAGATCAACAGAGGTAGGCTTTGCGCTGACATTCAACAAATCCAAGACGCCACGCATCAAGGAACGCTCCACTGGCTTATCAACTACTCTTATAACCATTCAGGTCTCAAAAGCCTGACTCGTGTTGACTATGAAGTGATTGCCAGGGCCTTTGGTCAGGACATCGCCGATGCTCTAGCCATCGGACTCAAGGAAGTATGGGCGAGTGCTGGCACTCCAAACCCAGCAGACTACTCAGATGGCTCGCTGCCCTGGGAGGCTCTCACAGCGTTAGCTGGGCTGCACACGCTACTTAAAGATGGCTTGGACATCGCAACGCTAACAGAGAAAGACGCTGCTCGGGCGGCGCGGCTTGCGGTCTGGGAACTCAATGACCCACCAAGTTGGTTTGAGCGCCTTGCCATTGCCCATAGTTCAGCGGTTTGCGATGCCCTTCATCCGTGGATTTGTAGCGGGGCTCTCTCCGAGATAGAGCCCCACCGCATTCGTAGTGCACTTGAAATGGCCTTGCGTTGCTCGACCGCAGTACGTTCGATGCTGCTTCGCCCTCTAGTGCCGATGATTACAGATGGTCGCGTGACTCGGTCGGAAACGATAAACGCTGTCGTCGGCGCTCTTCGCGAGGACGGCCTCATAGAATTGAACGCGATTGCAGACCTGTGTTGTGCAAGACTGATCGCGTCGATAGGAACTGATGGCTTAATTGGGGAGAGTCACTGGCTGCGCATTTGGCTGGAAGAAGACACTAATAGCGCGTGGACTTGGTTTGAAGCGCACGTTTCCGGCCTTGACGCCTCCGCAAGAGCGCAGGTCAAGGACTTTGCCAATGCGATGGGCAACTGCAAGTGGGTAAAGTTGTCTACTGATACCGCCCCCATCAACGTCCTTCTGCGGCTGTATGCTTTGCTGACGAAGCACCTGCCGCTACCAGGAACACCCGTTGAAAATGAAGACGCCGGAATATTTGGACATCCGATTGCACACCTTCGGCAGACCATTCCTGGGGTGCTGGTTCAAATCCGAGGAGCTATGGCTCATCAAGCATTGACCGAGCTTGCGGCCTCAGAAGTTGACCCACACGTGAAGAGTTGGTTAGGTGACCGTGTGCGCGAGCACGCGGCCTTGGAGGCCAGACAATCTGCTCACATCGAACCAAGCTACCTTCGTGCGATTGGTTCACCGTTCCTCACTGAACCTCGCTCTGAAGCACAGCTCTTCCAGCAGGTTGTGGCACGGCTGGAGGAAATCAGAAAGGGTATTGAGGAGGGGCCATTTAGCGACCGAGGCCTTCTCAATCCAGACATACCGGAAAAACATCTGCAACACTGGCTGGCCGCCAGATTCCAAGACACATCGAACCGGCGGTTCAGTATTGCCCGAGAGGAAGAGGTGGACGACGATAAGAAAACAGATATCCAGCTTGGCTGCCCACAGGGCAAAGTATGCGTAGAGATTAAGCCTGTGAACAAGGATCGAGGCTACTCCGCGAACTCACTTACTGAAACGTTACGAACGCAAATCGTTAGCCAATACTTAAAGGGCTACAACAGCAGCCACGGCATTCTGGTGCTGTTCCGTCTTGATGAGAAGACATGGGACATCCCAGACGGCGCGAGAGGGCAACCATTTGAAGCACTCGTGAATTATTTGCATGAGCAAGCAAGCCTCATCAAGACTGCGTCTCTCGGCGTTCAGGAGTTGATTGTATTTCCAATCGACTGCGTAGTACCCACGACTTCATAACACCGATTGCCTATTCGAAGACAAAAACCGATGAGCCTGCATACACACGTAATAGTGGCTAAGCCCATGTCCATATTATTCGTTTGACGCGCTTTGTGTGCAAGCAGTTACGCGACATTTTTCCATTAACGCATGTTAAACATCATGAGCAAATATCGCTCGCATTGTGGCTCAAACGGCATGTAGTTTTTGTTTTCCATAAGCCAGTCCTCTCCTAATAGAATGGCTTGCGAAGCATGTGCGTAAGGTTGAAATTTAGAGAGAATGCGGTTCCAACTTGTAATACAGTCCGTAAACGAGGAATGCCATGAATTGCCGAGAGTGCGTAGCTCATCGCGCAATGAATTGAGCATCGCATCTCTTTCAGCCTCAGTCAGACACTCAATGGTGTGAGCAACAACCGCGAAATCAAGCTCTGAACAACCAATCTCAAAAAGATGTTTGTCTTTGTCAGTTATTTCAAACTGCCATTCTAACCAGCGCTTATAGGCCAATCGCCACATCGCCTTCGTTCTATCAGAGGAGGCAGAAGTACGAAATGCGCGCAGACATTCAGCTACTGACTGCCTGCTACCGCTACATGTTGTACTCAGGCCAATAGATTCGACGTAGGCGTTGATTGCAGTTTCCGGAGCGACAGCTAGTGTATATCCCAAAACCTGTTGCATGGCTGGGTAGCGTAATGGATAACGATTGAACACTTGCATCCACTTTGCCCAGCGTGACTCGTCATCTGCAACGCTAAGCAATAATTGCATCAGGGATTGTTGTTCTTGATGGTCAAAACAATTAGCACTAGGCGAACGGAAAAACGTTTGGAATACACATCCAAATTGGATGTAAGGATTTTTACTCGCAATTCCGAGACGAAATCGTTGCCCAACCTCAAGCGAGTATGCGAACTGCGTCGCAAGTATAGTTTTGCATGTGCCGTTTAATGTTTGAACAAGGCTATCGAATCCAAGTCGATAAAGACACTGGACAGCTTGGATTATAAATACGTTAGGTATGACTGATCTCTCAAGAGAAGGCCATAACTCGCTAATAGTAAGCCAATCTTCTTCAGTATCAGCTACCTTAAATTTTTCAACTACCTCTCTTTCCCAAATTGGTTCATCCCCCAATCCATGTGCCGAAAAGTCGCAACTGATTCCTGCTATCAACCGTTCCAATGCGCATATCAAGTCTTTGTTCTGCACTGCCCCATTGGGCAGTGTAGTCCAAAAATCACCATCCTGATCGTCGCAATACATTGATATAGCAAACAGTGCCGTAAGCTTATTAAAATCAGGATCATTTGTTAAACACCACTCCTGTAGTTCGCGAATAAACCACCTCATCAAGGCTACCCATCGCTCTATTTCCTCAGTAGATGGACGTTGATGGGTTAACTGCAATAAAGCATTGGAATCAAACTGGTCGCGTATAGCTCCAAAGAAAACATTTCTTTGATCGTGGATAGCAAATGAATTGATTGGATCAGACTGACTTAATACTGTGGTCATGAGTTTGCTGGGAACCAATTCATCACCAGGCATCCCTGCTTCCTGCAAAACAGATGACAGTACCTCCTTCCAAACGCTCATGGCTTTTTCCATACAAGGTGCTCTGGTTTATCGAGCTGATTCCATAGCTCCAAAAACGCATCTACTACGAGTTGTCCGTCATCTACTCGTTGCAGAATGTGATGTGCAAATCCTAGACTGTTAATTGAAGTGCCCAGCGACCATGCGAGTGCTCCACGATCATCGCTCTTTGGAAAAATAAGAAATCTATCATGGAATCCCCAGCCAACCGATCCACGTTTGGCTCTAAATTCGAGACGAAGTCCTTGCCAGTTACTCTTTGAATTTTCGAGTTCTGCATGTTGTTCATCGATAAAGTCCAGTTTTGTTTTTGAAGGCTGCTCTTCTGACTTCTGGAAAAAATCAGCAGGCACTTCCTTTGCACTTGTTAAAGCCCGAAGGTCAGCACCTGAGTGCTTGCAATGAAACAGTGTTTCAAGAATGTCGTGCGCTCGTAAATATGGATCCCATATCCACGCTCCGCTCTGACCATATGAGTTAATCAGAAGACGAATATCTTCCAACGCCCTCTCATGCTCATCTTGCTGTTTTCCTTCAACTGGCCTGTATTGGACGAAACGTCGTTCTTTAGCCAGCCTCGCCACCTCATCGGTATACATGCGCTTTCGAGTCCACCCACCATTGGCATCGCTTTCAGGATCACCAACAACACTTTTGATGGGCTGATTTAACAAATTTATTCGGCATGGCTTGATGGAACCATCTTTCTGTTTTGTCAAAAACACTCTTGGCTCTGGATCAACAATATTGATTCCAAACGAGATGGTATTAATAAAAGCGCTTGATCCAGTGTCAGCAAGAACAACTTGATGTTCTTTATCCCAGATAACACCGCGATGCAGCCCACGCCCTGTGGGCATTGGCAGTAAAGTCCGAGACGACTGAATAGCGGATGACATATAGCCTATAACAACATCATCGAATTTCAAATCGCAGTTAGCCCGCAAAGTACGCGGCGTAGCTTTCGAGTGCCAAGCAATATCTACAACAAAACCATCATCATTCTGTGAGCGCCTAAATTTACTCATCAGCACTGTCACAGGAAGCTGTACAAGAAAATTACCGAGCCGATCTGACAAACTTGCCAAACTAAGAGGAATCCACTTTCGCACTTCTTCAGAAAGCTCCTGCAATCGACGTGGCTCATCAAACAGCGGCTGGAGAGCCATTTTCCCTGGCTCCGACCACTCAAACAGGTGTGAGCCATTCCAGAAATTATTTTTGAGTACGCAGTTTAATGGAACAGGAGATGCAGTATCTGGTGGCACGAACTGCGGTGTAAGAGGAACCACTTTGCCTATTTTCAGCGTTTTGCCAGATTGATTCCATTCTCCGGTGTTACTCAATATACCAATAGCAGGTGCAAGTTCTGCAATCGGTCGCGTATATTGCATTACCCCGAAACTCCAGCCTTGGAGTGATTTCAGCTTTATGCGCGCGTTGTTGAGAATAGTAGGAGCTTGCAATGCTTCGCTGCCCCTATCTTCAGCCACTACAATTGAGAACACATTAGTTACTGAACCTAGCCCATCCTGCATAGCAAACACTTCAGTCACTTCAAAATGGGTGTAAAAACCAAGTACACCCGGCGTAATTAGTCGCGTCAGTTCAGGAAGTGCAACATTCGAGCATAGATTCTGAATAGTCATTTCATTTTTGGCAGACGTAATTCCATCTAAAATTTACCTGTCTTTCTCCATCGACTACTCTACAAAATCCCGACGAACATAACCTCATCCGACCCGAAATGGCGAAGTGGCTGCGTCAGGCCCACGAAGTTTGAAAGTGATCCAATCGTCATCATGATCGGGCTGCGGCTCCACAACAATGTTTTCAGTTGCGAAACCCATGCTTAATGCAGTTTCAAATGGGTTGTTCATCCCCGTACCTGTTGTTTGCAATGCGAAGTCGTGATCTTCCGCAAACTTCTTGGGATCAACTCTACCCGCAAGCAATTCGAGGAGGGCGCGCGCAGAAATGCGAATTGAAGCAGACGTATTGCCAATGCTCACTGTGTAACCTCCATAATTGGACTGCCCTTCGCCGTATTTTCCTTCTTCGATCCGGTGCGATGCGTTGAGAGCATCATTCACAGGCATGGGTAGCTGGGTAGGAATTTCCTGCAGAGCCTTAACCAATTCACTCTGGAGTGCGAAACGTGCCCCAGGGTTTAAGAAAAGGTTCATGACCAATTGGCGGTGGCTTGGACGGTTGAAGACGCCTCCCACCTGCTCGATCCAGAGCGTACAGACGAAAGAAATAGATGAATTCTCACGGAGAAAAGCCCCGATAATTTGGTGATTAGAATAATTCGCGCTCCCAATCATTCGTGATTTTAGGAGGTCACAATTACCATCACAGAGAATGATTCCTCTACACCCATCAAAGCCAGAATTGCGAAGTTGAGATGCCTTGCTCTTCAGCGAAGTATAAAGCGGATTCCTAGTTAGTGAGTATGCCGCAGTATATGACGGATATCCGCCGCCAGACGTAGTTGCATCTCTTCTATACGTGATAACGATGGCGTGTTCGATAGTTATATCCGCCTCCTTCAGCCCTTTTGTTTTTATCTCCTTTAGCCAAGGCACTACGTGTTTTTCCAAAAAGCCTGGAAGCTGTTTGCGAGAGGGTATTGCAAGCTTCACTTTGCGATCCCGATAATGCCGGCCCTCTGGTGCCCCCTCAATGCGGTATTGAAAGCCTCCGGGTATGCTAAGAGCCCTCGCCTTCTTGTGAAGTGTTTCGGAGAAAAGCCTAGTTGGACTCTCTTCTTCTAGACCACGGTCAGACACTGAGGTGATATCAGCGACAAACCCTATGCTTTCCTTGCTCGGCAGTGAGAATGTAACATCAGGATAGCTGCTGCCTCCGTGATTTGACTCGTAGGCAATAGTCCCCACTCTATTAAGCGCGAACAACACCGCAATCTCCCATTCAAAATCGAGCGATGCTCGGTCATTTCGGTTGAGTTTTTCTACAAGCTTAACCAACGCGTCTTGCGGCAACACGCCCTGAAGACCGTCAATGAAGCTTTGAATAGATCGTCGCGCGAAAATCATGAGGTAATTTTTAGTTCACGCACTATTTTTTCACGCTAGTCTTTGTCGCGGGGGCATAATTTATAAAACATGATGTTAGCGGCATCAGGGATAGTTGGCCGCGCAAGGCCATTGGCAACTTTCACTTCAAAGTGGTGTAGCGCAGGCCTTCTGGCCTTCCCCTCTCAAATGCATGCTTAACGCCAAGTGCATACATAATGACTGAATCGACTTCATCGGTTATCCCATACTTCATCGCCGGTGCTTGGCAGCCTCTCGTACATCTTTCTCGCTTACCTTCCCTGTTTCTTTTCGCATGGTTTCAAGCTTCGCATTGGGCGAAAATTGCGGAATTGGTGCTGACAGGTTTTTGTTGAGCGTGTCGCCTCGTTTCTGTTGAATCTGACCGGCTTTGGGAGGTGTCTTGTCACGATGACGATTATCTAATCCTGGCTCTTTCATTGTAGTTCCTTTCTTCAATATCCGAGGCCAGAAGGCCCCGGTGTTACAGTTTACTTCTTACGAGTCTGAGCAAGAGCTGATGCTGCAACGCTTCTGAACCACTAGCGTTTTGGTAATTTTCTCAAGAGCGAATTTAAAAACCACTATATATAGTGGTTTCACCTTGATTCGTCACTAATTCTAGTGTGTGCAAAATTTTATGCAAGCGATATTTCGGCCTAGATAATTTGATCAGACAGGATATCTATTCACTCTGAGAGGTAGATGAAATTTAGCTTTGTGTGAAAGTGATGGTTCGAAAAAGTTGAAAGCGGACTTCCCGGCAGGCTGCACGATAGCCTTTTCAGGAAATCGCCAGCGTCCGGTAAGGCCGATTATGCACAGCTCTCGATTATGTGAAGTGAGAGGTTGATATCCGCAACAATCGCTTATTGCCTGTGACTAACACAAATTCCGACCTTTACATAATTACAGCTTCTTCAGGACGTCGATTAGCAAGTCAGGAGCCGTCTTGCGACGGGTCTTGGCCTCTAGTTCGTAGAGCATGGCTAATAGCCTCCTTCAGTGTGGCTAGGGATGCAGTGGCTATTCAGCATTTTGTGATGTAATCCATTTTTCTTTATGAATGTATGCAAGATTATTTAGTCGATACCTATCACCGAAAATATCTGTGAAATTTATGGCAACCACAAACCCCTTCGTGTTGCCACTACAATTGGTGAAGGATTGAGCAGCATCTATCTTATATGATTTACATGTTGCGTTTGGATCGGTTGAGGCAGTATAAGTAAACAGTGAGCTATCATAGTTCTCATCGACTAGTTTTGATAAGGTTTCAATCTCTCCGACCGGGACTAATAATTCGTCATTCGGAAAAATCACATAGTCTTTAGGGAAAAATGATACGCGCATTTTGTTAGCCTGGACGTCTGCAGCAACAATATCAATTGAATGAACATGCACGCTTACTCCCCCAATATTTTTAATCGCGAGAGTCAATATTGGTTTTTTTGCGCTTGCCCAGAGAATTGATGTATCCCCCCAAGACACATTAATTCTCCCACGATTCTGATCTATAAATGACCTATCTGTGATACCTAATCCTGCACGAGGTGCTGACACCTTCCTGTTGTCAAAGGCTGTACAGTTCCACACATATTGAGGTATGTAATTTCCTGGGAGGCTGAGTTTTTCATAAAAAAGAATATTATTTCCGCATGCATCTGGCTGAAGTCGTGCTTGATCTGCATATTATGGGGCATCGTGAACA
>PLZS01000063.1 GCA_003153555.1 Candidatus Melainabacteria bacterium
GCGCTCCCAGGTTAGATGCCGGCAAAGATGCCGGCGCTCCCAGGTTGGATGATCAGCTAGCGGATAAGTGCTGCTTCGACCGTCAGACCGGGTCCAAAACCTAAAATCACGCACGGCAATTTATCGCCGAGGGCGAGTAGTCGCTGAAGAATGAATAGCACCGTTGGTGATGACATGTTTCCACACTCGGATAGAATCTCTCTTGAGGCGGAGAGTGCATGAGAGTCTAATTGTAATGCCTCACCAACCGCATCTAAAATGCGTGGACCGCCAGGATGCACGGCCCAGCCCTTTATATCGCTGATCGTTAAATCATTCGACGCTAGCCATTGTGACAGGAATGGTGGCACGTGTTGGCGAATTAGCTCGGGGACATTGTTGGCTAGGGTCATGATGAATCCCGTATTGCCGATCCGCCAACTCATCGCTTCATCTGAGTCTGGAACGACGTAAGAAGCGGCATCCGCATAATGCAGAGCATGCGAGTGCCTCCTCATTAACAAGGCTGCCGAACCGTCAGCGAACAGAGAATTGGAAACAAGCGATTCTTTTGACCAGCCATATTGAAAGTGCATTGAACAAAGCTCAGTGGCACAAATCAAAACAACATTGTTCGGATTTTCATAGCAAAAACCGTTGCCCACACGCAACGCGTTAAGGGCGCCGTGGCAACCCATAAATCCGATATGCGTGCGTTTAACCGTGGGATTGAGTGACAAGGTATTGAACAACTGCAAATCAAATCCTGGTGCGACAAAACCAGTACAGGAGACTGTAATTAAGTGCGTTATCGTTTTTACGTCTATTCCGGATTGATGGAGAGCCTCACGGCAAGCGCGTGTTGCCAGGGGTCCGACTTGTTCTTCATACAATGCCATGCGCTCAGCGGTAGATGGTCCAGTATCGAGTGTGGTTCTAGGTGGCTGAAAAAAATTGGAATTCGTCGCTTGTTCATGCTCAGTTCGCAGCACCGTGGAACGAGTTTGTATTCCGGATTTTTTGTACACTTGTTCCAGCACGCGTTCCTGTTTTGCCGTCTGGCAGCAAAGATCTTTGGCCAGACGATACGAATCAATTTGGCTGACCAAATTGTTCGGTAACGCAGTTCCTAAGCCTATAATCGATGATGACAATTGTCGTTCCTTTCCTGATTCAGGCCGCGTGTTGAGGTTCGTCGGTGTGGGTGATGCTCGGCTCGGCAATGTAATTTATAATTGAGCTTGCGATGAACGGGAAAGTGGAAATGATTGGCATGGCAAAATGTCTCAGTCTGTCATTTCTTAGTCCAAGCGCGATTGCTCTGCTTCGATTTTGACGTGCTTGAATCAGATGTTTGTGCTTTTGCTGCCAGTTTTCTATTAGCGATGGCGACCATTCGATTAATGCTTTTTGCACCAACTCGATTACACCTGCGGCCGAAGCCAGCGCCCATGCGATTCCTTCACCTGTAAACGGTTCTGCGTATCCGCACGAATCACCGAGGATGAAGAGTCGCTCTCCGGCGATGCGCTCGCGTTTGCGCGTGAGAGCCTCTGTACCGGACCAGTGCGTAGTGGTGAGTGAAGCTGGAACGGGCAGGTTGCTCATTTGCAGAATCTTAGCCGCCGCTATTGCGGGACCTGAATTTGTTCGGGAAAAATGTCGATCCATCGCCGCAGCGACATCGACGCGTCCATCTTCCAAGCGTACCAAGCCTACATATCCACTGCTTGAGCAAGCCATGTAAATTCGTCCTGCCTGATAAAAGTCTGGAGCGTCCTCCACAATTGTGCCGCAGCCAAATCGTGAATTTGCCTTAGTGACAAAGTCGAACTCCTGGTGTCCTTCCAAAGCCCTTCCACTCAACCCATCCGCGACTATGACGACCTTTGCATCGACGGTTTTTGAATAACGGTGATTGCCTAACCTGACTGATCTTTCGTCCATGGATGCGTTAAGAACCTGCGCAGGAGCGCCTGGTAAGAAGGTTACTCCTCGCGTCATTGCTGCTCTGACAAGAGCGGAATCAAATTGGTTTCTCGAGAGCGATACACCTCTCGGTAGATTGATGATCGCTCTCTGATTGGATTCGAATAAGTGTAAATCCTTGAGTTGAACTGCTCCTTGCTCGCTTAACAAATTCTGCAAAGAATTCGACTCGAGAAGGTTAATCGCTGCGTTGTTTATGCAACAGCCGCAAACTTTCGCACGCGGAAATTGAGCTTTGTCCACGAGAAGAACATTGGCCGAAAATTGACCCAGCAAATATGCCGCAAACGCGCCTGCGGGACCGGAGCCAATAATCACTACGTCCCATTCTCTCTGAATCTGATCTAGTGAAGCTTCGCCTTCAATCATTGCGCCTCCAAATTAGGAGTTGCCGACAAGGAGGGCATGATTTCACATAGCATCCAGTCAGACCCGCTTTAAGACCCATCGATTGCAGCTCTTTGCCTGTGAATGAACCTTGAACCGAGACAGGACCATCGTATTGAACAATTGGTGATCGGCTTAATAGGCGGGTGCCGAGCCAAACCAGCGCGAACGAAATTTCGCTGCGAACCAAATCATTGACGAGCACCATTTGAGTTGCGGAGTTCGCCATTTTTGTCAATAACGCAATCACTTCAGGCGGATCGAGATGGTGAGTGAAAAGAGACGTCATTACGACATCGAAGCCGCCTGGTAATTCATCTTTCAAAGCGTCCAACTGAATAAATTCAACCGTTGCTTGCTTCTCTTGCGCATACTCACTCGAGTATTTTATTGAAGATGGACTGATATCGGCTCCCACGATCTCGAGCTTGACGTGGTCCAACTCTGCAGTTTTGTACAACGAAACTGGAATGTCACCACCTCCGGTGGCTATGTCGAGAATGCGCAACGGTTTTGCAAGACTTTGTTTCGCCAATGGTTTGATTTGAGACCATAGCAAAGCAGCGCTCGTGCTCATCAGGTTGAGTCTTTCTAGACCTCGCAAAGCTTCTATGTGACTCGTATAATCGAGCGCAGGATCGTCCATGAGTTCGGCTACACGCTTACGAGTAAGCATTGATTTTCCCTTGCGCCTTCTAACGATTATGAGGAGCGGCTTTTCAACGCCAGCAACTTTTTTAGGAAAGTGTTGTGCGGCTTAAGCTTTACGTAGACAAGTGTACTATGTTCAGTCTGTCGGTCGCGGGGTTTAGGCCCGCTCAGCATTTGATTTTTTCCATTGTTATAGTGACAATGTTCGTATTGTCACAATCGGTGAGCAATTCTGAGCGTTTTCTTAGGTTTCGGCGATATGAAAAGTTGGCAACGTGCAGCAGTTCTTATCCTGTGTTTCGGATTAGCGCTTGATCCCAAAAATTGTTTTGCGGCAGATGTGCTCAGTACCCTATCGCCGTCAGCCCGCGAGGTTGCAAAGGACACCCTGGCAATGATCGCTTCGGGTCTTCAGATTGGTACAGCCAATCCTTATCAGAATGCCGGCAACGTCATGGAAGTTGGTGCTGGTGCGCTTTCAACCGGCATTTCGACATACGCATTGAAACAGTCAAGTGGCGAAAAGAGAACCGCCAATGTTAATCCGAATATGCTGGCGCGATTCTTTTCCTTGTCCACTACAAAAGACAGGGACATACCTGTTCCGATTTGGAATTTCCTTAACGAGCCGATGCCTGAGGGCAAGGGGCTCTCACGTCGAGATATCCTAATCCAACGCTGGGTTCAGATTGGACGTATTCCGCCGCCGAAGAGCAAAGAGGGGCAGAGGCGCATTGCGTTGTTGTGCGGAACAGTTGCTCAGCCCCATCAAGTCTCGATTGATTTGCTTAATGATCGAGTGGCGATGCTAGACGATCTGCGGGCGGCGATTGGTCAAATGTCACGCCAGTTGTTGGAGATTATGCGACTGATGAGGAAGCTATAGCTTGAGTCCTGTTCTTCTAGCGTTGCTCTCGGCGGCATTGTTCGGGGCTTCGGCGCCTGCTGGAAAGGCTGTCGTGTCCTCATTTTCCCCCTTTCAGCTGGCCGGTCTTTTATACCTTGGAGCTTCACTGGGCTCTTTGCCGCTCGTGTTGAAGCAGCATAGAGGCAAGATGTTCGGCGTGCCCAAATCTAGTCGGGCTAAGCTTTTAGGTGCTTTGATTTGCGGTGGATGTGCCGCACCTGCTTATATGTTTTCACTTGCTCTTGCGCCTGCATCTACGGTGTCGATGTATTTGTGTCTGGAGTCACCGTTTACCGCAGTTTTGGCGTCACTGATTTTCAAAGAGCATCTAGGCAAGCTAGGCGTGATTGGTGTAATCGGCACAACCGCCGCAGCGCTGTTGCTTTCATCAGGAGCGGGTACAGCCGGGTTGCTTGCTGCAGCCGCAGCGGCGACGGCTTGTTTACTATGGTCGCTCGATAACAACCTTACAGCCGTGATTGATGGCATCTCGCCAGTTGAGTTTACATTCTGGAAAGGATTGATAGCCGGAAGTGTGAATTTCGCTATGGGCTGCCTGCTCCAACCACTTCATGCAGCGCCGATCACTTTGTTGTATGCCATTGCCATTGGTGTCGTTTGCTATGGTGTGAGCATTACATGTTACATAGCGGCGGCTCAAAAACTTGGAGCAACACGTTCGCAAAGTATTTTTGCCAGCGCCCCATTCTGGGGGATCGGTATCGCCGCACTTACACTTGGTGAACGGCTTACAGCTGTGCAATTCGTCGCAGCCGCAATGCTCGTCGCTTCAATAGCAGTTTTGCTCCGTGATCGTCATGAACATCATCATGCTCATGAGACGATGTCGCATACCCATGAACACAGTCATGATGACGGACATCACAATCATCAGCATGAGGGTCAGCTGGCTTCACTGCGTCATTCTCACTGGCACGATCATGAAACGGTGGAACATTCTCATCCACATCTGCCTGATTTGCATCACCGGCACACCCATTGATCTTTGCCGCATGTGGCACTATATGCGGTGCTGAGCTTTCCTGGTTCGGCACTTTCGCTTGACTACCCTCCAGAAGTTTTTGCAACAGAGCCCGAGCTCGCTCAAATGGTTGGGTGGGAGCGGAGGTTCGGCAATTATCCTACTGTACCTCAAATCAAATGCTTTATGGCACAAGCAAGATCCAAGCAGTTACCAATTAAAGGCGTATGTGTTCGGGGCGAACTGGGCTGCTTGGAGTCACCTCAGCTGCAGCACAAGGGAAATCGTTCTTGACGATAAAGGGCCCGAAAAGATCGACAGCTAAGCGATCAAACACAGTAACGAAATTCGCTGAGGGAACTCCCACACCTTCTTTTCTGATTTTCGCGACCTCTGTTATATCGATGTTCTCTCGCACCTTCGCCTCAGAAGGAGGCGCAAGCGAAAGCGCGAGCATTAGCGTCGCCAACGACCACAGAACTTTCGCTGCTGCTTTCATGAACCATCCTCCGTCAGTGATATTCCATGCAACCATTCCGCCGCAAACCAAACGCTCTGTCTGCAAGCACCATGATCCTTAGTTGAAGTCATTCAGCAAAGTAGACTTTGCGGTTTGTTGCTCAACCTGCATATCGAATCGATCTGGTGGCTGTCCGTTGATCTCAAACGAGACCACTAGGAAATCTCCATCAGCGCCACGCCCGAACGGACCTTCGCCTGCAGCCACGACAGCAATCTGCTGGGCAAAGATAGGCTTTCCATTCGCTTTAATTACGTCATATTTGGCCACGTAGAAGTCACCGGCTGTTTTTATTACGGTCATCTGACTCAGTCTGATCGTTTCAAAGATTGAATTGTTGGAAGCACCCTGGTACTTGATACGCAGGACCGGATCTGTCGTTCCGACCAAAATAGGCCCCTTTTTTTTGTGAAACGAAAATGTCACGTTGGAAACCGAAATTCCGGTGGCACCAGGATTAGGTAGAATCAATGCCGCCGCTCGCGGAGACAGACCGTTGTATGGCGCAAACAGACGGAGCCCCGGTTTGTCAAAAACGGATTCCCAATCAGCAAAAGATTGATCTACCTCAGTTTGGTCATGGAATCTTTGCTGCACGCCGATCTGGTACGCACCGATATCGGCAGAAGCTGCAGATATCGACGCCACACATGCAATCATCCAAGACAAGATGGAAATGGATTTTCGGATCATCTGTTTAACCTCCGAGTCTTTGATCTGAGCGAGAGAGCTCATAGCCATAATTTTGGAGCTGTATTTGCGAGTCTGCATTTGCAAAAAAAGTGACTTCTTGCATATGCGATAAGCACCATATTCGGTGCCGTGTGACAGCCTGAGGACTTAATCACCGTGGTGGATGATGGTGACCTGGTGGTGGCTCGATGCTGATAGGCATGCAGGGTTCTGCACCAGAACAACCTTCGTCAGCCATAAAAATGTCTGAGGGATCTGAGTCGGACAAACTTGGTGAAAAATTCACAATGGGTTACCTCTGCACTCTGAATGGCCTGGCAAATTGCAGGATCATGATGCGACGTTGAGACGTCCAACAAATCTGCTATGGCTGGCACTTCTCAAAGAGATCGCACGTGGAGGGCGATAGTATGAGGTCGCTTTGAATATTGACTACGTTGCCCTCCATTCGAAGAAAGACCGCCCCGAAATCTATCTGACCCCGTCCAGTCAAGTGGAGGGACATTTTCCTCAGGTTCGGTAACCCAGCGCGATTTCCCCAAATGTCTTTTATAGTCTTGGTCGCAAACATCAAATTACCACCGGCAGAACGTATCTCCCAGTCGTCCAAGGGAATTGAAATGGTTTCGATTTCACGGATGTTGCCAAGCTGAGGCTGGAAGCACATGACGACCTGGACTCTAGCTCTCTTAAGGTTTCTTTTGTTTATAAAGTAGATCTGCATAGAATTTTCTAAAATGGCGTTGTCGTTGTGATTGGCTCCGAATATGTCAGTGATGCCGAAGCCGGCATCCCCAAAATCATCTGCTTTTGTGACAGCTATAAAGTTGTCCGAGTTTCTGCCGACAATGCCAGCGTCTTCGCCCGGAATCTGCACAACAGTTGCCGTGGCTCCCGAGCATTGGAATGGTCGCACTGTCGCGTCAAATATAAAGGTCGGGCTAGCTGCTTCAGCACGCTGCGCAGTCTGTACAACAAAACAAGCCAACAATAGAGGCAAAATGCCCAAAAATCTCTTTCTCATTGTGTTCCCTCAGATCTTTTTTCAAAGCGTGACAAGATCTAGCAGACCTAGTCTCATCCTCGCAGGTCTTGTATGGACGATTATACCCAACAATCCTAGTCGATTCATTCAGCATTCCCGTAACTCAAACCGAGTGAGTGTTCTGAGTTCTAGCTCGCCAATATCGGACCACTTAAATTGCGCGTCTTGGAACAATTCAATGAACTATTTAGTTCCGAAGAAGAAATATTTATCGAATGGGGGAGAATCTAGAGCATCCGTTTCGGACATGGGATTAGCTGACACTTATATGCAGTAGCACGCCAAATTGATTTGATCTGATACTTGTCGCCGGATAAAAACTAAAATGACCGAGGTCCGATGACAGTTGCCAGTCAATGTCTTTGGGAGCAATGAAGGCCCAATTGTTTTTTGCAACAGAGCCGGCAGTTTCGATTCGGTGGAAAATAAATCGTTTTGTTTCCGTAATGGAACTTAGCTTGGATATCTCCAGTCACAAAGCGCTAAATAACCTTTAGCTCTGAGCTAAAGGGCAAAGGCACCGTTATTATTGACATCTTCAGAGAGGGCGCGGAGCGTTGAGTAGCTGTTCAAAAACTTTACTGGTCTGCGTGAAAGGCAAAGCTTGCTCACGTCGGGATTCTGTCGAATTACTAAAGGGACTTAAGAAAGCGATCGGCAAGCGCGGTCTGGATGACTTTTACCAAATCAAAAAGGCTAAATGCTTCGGTCTGTGCAAGTATGGACCGATTATGTCCATCGATGACTCGATTTATGGCGGTGTCCGCAAAGACGACTACAAAAAAATTGTGAAGTGGCACGCCAAGAACACCAAGCCCATTAAACGTTTGCTGATAACAAAAAAGAAGTAACTTGCCAAGTTCGAATGAGCGACTGGGAGAAGATACACTACACTAGTGAGGTAGGCGCTTTGACAGCGTCACTGTGAAAGGGAGATGTCCATGTCGGAGCAACCAGTTGTCGAAGCCGAAAAAGAGAATCGTTTGCAACGGATTTTTGCGGACAGTAAGAGACGACGTGGCATTCCGACGACAGGCTATCTTGGCGATCAGAGCATCCTCAATCGTGTGCGAGACATCGAGAAGGTTGGCAATCCGCAGCAACAGCCGGCAACGATTTCGTCTGCGCGAGGAGAAGACATCGAGCGATTGGCGCTGCTTGATGGGTTGACTGAGCTTTATAACTACCGCACGTTTCTTAAAGAACTCAAAGCTGAACTTGGAAGAGCTGCACGATATAAGCACGCAGTCGCGTTGTGTATATTATCTATCGATGATTTTGATGCAGTCGCTCAGCAATACGGTCATCTGACTGGCGAAGCTGTCCTCAAAGTGGTGGCGAACGTGCTGCGCGGCGCTATTCGTGAAGTGGATATTCCAGCCAAATATACCGAACATGAGTTCTGCATTGTGCTACCGCAGACCCATGCTGCAGGAGCATCACTATTGGCAGAAAGAATTCGTCAACGTGTCGGCAACCAGGCGATCACACATAATTGGCAAAGTTTTTCTGTGACAGCAAGCCTTGGTGTCGCGGCTTTTCCGACCCACGCCGAAGAGTATGATCATCTGATTGGCAGAGCATCGGAAGCTCTGGAATTCGCCATCGCCCGCGGTGGCGACCGGGTTTTCTCAGTCTAATAGTGTTTGCTGGTCTTCTTTTTCGACTTGTCGCCTCGGTTTGGTCGACGCTCATCAACGCCTTTCAGAGAAGCAAGAGGCCAGAGTGTGTATTCAATTTCGGCAAGACCAGCATTCACTACTGCTTTTACAACTTCAGTGGACGACTTATATGCCGGCGCGGCTTCGTCTAGTGGCACGTGTCCATCAGTATTCACAACCACACCTGCTTTTCGATAGGCCTCATCCATGGCATGCTGCGACAGTTGTCTGCTTGCTTCGCCGCGCGAAAGCCTGCGTCCGGCTCCATGGTTAACGGAGAAACCGCTTTTGACTGCACCAGGCAATGGTCGTAAGATGTAGCTCCAATCTTTATTGCTGCCAGGAATGAGAACAGGGTGCCCTGTCTTCTCCCATTGAGTGCCTTTCAAAGCCGGATAGCCTGCTGGAAATGCTCTCGTCGCACCTTTTCGATGCACCCAAACGTCACCGAAATCTGGATGCCACTCCTTCTGCACCAGGTTGTGACTAATTTCGTAAAACAACTGCAATTCAGAGTGAAAGACCTTTTGGAAGACTTGTGCGACTTGTTCGAAAATTACAAGACGATTCAGGATCGCGAAATTGCCCCCAGCTGCGACGGCATTCAAATATGATTTGTAGTGCTCACTTTCAGGTGTGAAATAACCAAGGTCGATGTCTGTAAGCGTGTCAGGACGCTCGTTTTTGGCGATTTCGAAATAGTTAGTGGCCAGTCCGTGACCAAATCCACGACTACCTGTGTGCACTTGAACAAACAACGTTCCTGTTTCTTTAGCGTGTTGAAGTTCGATGAAATGGTTACCGCCGCCCAGGCTCCCCATCTGGTCCATGCCGCGCTCGGGCCGACCCGCTCCGCCCCATGGCACCTGCCACGACTCGTCTACGGGGATGCAGTGTCTTTCCGCCTGGCTGCGGTCAAAACTGGCACCATAATGGTGCACATAATATGCAGCACCACCTCGAATCAATTTCTCGAATTCCGGTTTGGTTACCTTGCCTAATTTATGGCTGCGCCCGCCCGCGCCCATTGATACGCCTTGCATAACAAGGCGGTTAAATTCAAGACGTTTTTCAGGGGTTGCTTCTTCGGCCAGCACGTCCGAACGTGCGCTCATCATGCCGCAACCGATATCGTAGCCGACCGGACCCATGGCGATCGCGCCTTCGGCAAAGTCGGTGATCAGCACGCATCCTACTGGCACGCCGTAGCCAAAGTGTGCGTCCGGTGTGATCACCACCATGCGAACACCAGGAAATCTAGTCGCGTTCACTATCTGCCGATAGATTAAGTCTTCTAGATCTGTCAGCAAAGAATGAGTCAAAAACAAACGCACGGGAACGTCGACGATATCTTCTGTTGAAAGGGAAAAATATCCATCGTCATTCCACAGGCAGAGCTGTTTCCAGTTATGCCCATTCTTCAGTCCTTTAGCTAGCTTTAGCGCCTTGGCGTCAGTTTCTTGCTTCGCCATTACCCTAAACCATTTGTGTGCCACCATTGACGGGCAAATAAGCACCAGTGATGAAGCGCGCTTCGCTTGAAGCAAGAAGAAGAACAGCGCCGGCAATGTCTTCAGGCATGGCCACTCGTCTTAAAGGAGCAGCTTGAGCAAAGGCGTCTTTCTGCTCGGAAGACATGAATGCCGTGGCATCCGTTTCAACTAATCCAGGGGCGATAACATTGACGCGAATTCCGTGTGGTCCAAGCTCAAATGCCAGGCTGCGCACGAAAGCATCTAGGGCCGCTTTGGCGCTGGAGTGGGCGATGAACCCGGAAACAGGATGTCGCGAGAGCCCTGTGCTTATTGCAATGATGTTTCCTTTTCGTTTCTGCACCATTGGTGGCACCACCTCTTTGCAGATCAAAAAAGCGGATTTAAGTTCACCAACAAGTTTTTTCTCGAAATCGTGCCAATTGTAGTCGACGAAAGATTTGATTGAAAAACTGGGTGAGGCGTTCAATATTGTGGTGTCAATGAAGCTGTAGTGTTCGACGGAACTTTCGATCAATTTTTTCACTTCAGACTCGCTGTTGACATCGGCTTTAATCGCCACAGCGCTTCCACCATGCTCTTTGATGTGCTCTACAACTGCGTTTGCTTCGCGGGCGCTTTTGTTGTAGTTGACGATAACCTTTGCTCCGTGCGATGCCAGCAGTTTTGCCGTAGCAGCGCCGATGCCACGACTGGCGCCAGTCACTAGGATGACTCTGTTTGCCAGCATTGGTTGGTGAGTTGTACTAACAGTCTTAGTGCTTAGCTCCGCCATTTTTCACCTCATATTTTTGACGTGTTTATTGTACGGGATCGTGAGATATCCTAGGGCACACTTTCTGACACAGATCTGTCTAAACCCAAAGAGACTGGCGACCATGTTTGCGTCAGATCCAGCTAGTGACGTCGCATGCAAGCGCACTATTTTTTCTTGAATATGTTGAACCGGTCGAATAGATCTTCCGGTTCTTCAGAGATCGACACTTGTGGCGCCTCCAGCGAAGCGAGCCTGAGACGACTGAGCTCGTCCAAGGTTTGCTGAAACGCTTCAAATCTGTCCTTCATTTGAGCGCGATCGAAGACTCTGCCAAGGTCGAATAAGAAGATGCTACCCGCCTGCATCCCTGCCACTTTCATAGAGCAAATGAGGAAGTTCTGCATGCCATCCGAATTCATCAATACATCTCGGAGTTTCGCATTGCTCATAAGTTTGCGTGCTTTCGAAACATCGTTGCTGGTTATCGAATACAAATATTCAACTTCAGCAAAGCCTGTGCCGGTCACTTCTGAGCCGAGCATGAACAATGGCGGTACGGCACCTTGCAGGGCATCGGTCCAGTCGAACTTCTTGCGTTTTACATTTAGTGTGAAATTGTCCAAGGGCACGTAAGAGACGTTGCCCGTAACAGTGTGTCCGGTCGTTTGGAAGGAAATCTTCCAGTTCTTATACTGCTTCTCGACCGATGCAGTATGGATGCTTGAGAATGGAACCGTGCCTTCCGTGAAACTGCCGTTAATCTCTGCAGCCAGGAGTCGCCAGGTGTCGCAAGTCTTTTCCCACGCGTTCATAAATCTCACCTCTGTAGGATATTTTTGATATGCCCATATTTATGTGCTTAATCAAATTATGCAGCTTTTGGCTGTTTTAATCCGTTGAAGTTGTTACTCGGCACCGAAGCCGCCACCTCCCGGTGTTTGGATTACAAAGGTGTCACCGGCGTAAAGCTCTATTGTGGCAGTCGCACCTAGGTCTATTCGCTCTCCGTCGCGCCGGATTACGTAATTGGAGCCTGCGGCTGCATTGCCGCCACCATAAAGGCCAAACGGAGATACCGACCGACGTTGGGAAAGAATAGAAGCACTCATGTTTTCGCAGAATTTAATTTTGCGGAGGACGCCATCTCCGCCTTTATGCCTGCCGCGACCGCCGCTCTGACGGCGGATAGAAAATTCTTGAAGGATTACCGGAAAGCGCATTTCCAAAATCTCGGGGTCGGTTAGTCTCGAGTTTGTCATGTTCGTTTGTACGGCGCTCGTTCCGTCGAAGTCTGGACCGGCACCTGAGCCACCAGATATGGTTTCATAGTATTGATATTGAGCGTTGCCAAAAGTGAAGTTATTCATGGTTCCCTGCGATGCAGCCATAACACCAAGGGCGCCGTAGAGAGCATCAGTAATTTGCTGAGAGGTCTCTACGTTGCCAGCAACAATGGCTGCAGGAAACTGCGGGTTTAAGAAGCTGTCGGCCGGAATTGAAATAGTTAATGGTACAAGAAATCCATCATTGAGCGGAATGTCATCATCGATTAAAGTTCGAAAAACATACATAACGGCGGCATTTGTAATGGATTTGGGCGCATTCATGTTGGAGCTAAGTTGATTCGAGGTTCCTTGAAAATCTATTGTCGCGGAGTGTGTGGCGCGGTCTACTTTGATTGCTACTTTTATGACGGCCCCGCCATCCATCTTGCAAGTGAATGTACCGTCATGCAAAAGAGTGATTGCGGTTCTCACGGCTAGCTCGGCATTCTCCTGCACAAAACGCATGTAGCGATGCACCGTCTCCAATCCATACTTTTCGCATAGGCTGAGCAATGCCTGCTCCCCCCTGATGTTTGCAGCGATCTGTGCTTTCAAATCTGCTATATTTTGAAGTGGATTGCGGGCCGGATATGCCGATGAAGTCAATAATTTTGAAATTTCTTCTTCGCGAAAGTGCCCTGATTTCACGAGCTGAAAGTTGTCGATTACAACACCTTCTTCTTCAAGTGTGTGGCTGTTTGCCGGCATCGAACCCGGTGTAATGCCGCCGATATCAGCGTGATGACCACGCGATGCGAGATAAAAAGAAGGTTGCGCTCCATCTACGAAAACAGGCGAAACCACAGTGATGTCTGGTAAATGAGTGCCGCCCGCGTAAGGGTTGTTTGAGACGTAAACATCTCCTTTAGCCACTGTATTTGCACGCTCTGAAATGATCTGTTGTACGCACGTGCTCATCGAGCCTAAATGTACGGGTATGTGTGGTGCGTTGGCAACCAGCTTACCTTGTTCGTCGAATATGGCACAGGAAAAATCCAGGCGTTCTTTTATGTTGATTGATTGACTGGTGTTTTGTAATGCCGCACCCATCTGCTCTGCCGTTGACATAAAAATGTGATTGAACAATTCCAGACGCGCCGGATCAGGCTTCTCTAAATCATCCTGCGTTTGACTCATTGATTCGATTGCCTGCACTCGCCTGATTATCAGAGCACCGTTCTTATCGAGCGTCGCATGCCAACCTCTTTCAATTATTGTCGTACTCATCTTTTCTGCGATCAGCGCAGGTCCCTTAATTAGAGAGGAAAGCGCAATGTCCTCGCTTCTCCATAAGTCAATCATCTGCCATTGATCTTCTAGATAGACATTGCACTGCGGCAATGCAACCCGAGCAATTTGATCGATAGTGGCTGTCATTTTAGGTGCCGGTGACTTCGCTTCAGCGTCAACTGAAATCGATTCAACGACAAGGTTCTTGTCGTTCATCACGAAGCCAAAGCGGTCAAAATGTCTCTTTTCAAAGTCTTCTTTCATCAGGTCAACGGTGGCAAAAGGCACGGAAATAGATAAATCGGTACCGTGATAGCGCAACGAAGCCTTTTCAGAAGTAACTATTTTGTCTGCCAGAATCAATTGGTCAGCAAGTTCAGACTGACAAGCCTGCACTAGCCTTTTGAGGGACGCTGCAATTGCGCTTTGATTTTCTTCCGCCAGAGGAAGTTCAATCGATTCGTTTTTTACGCAAACGATGTTAGATGTGCCGATGCCATAAGCGGAGAGAACGCCTGCAAGTGGATGAATCAAAATCTTTTTCATGCCGAGCGCATCGGCAATTTGGCAGGCGTGCTGGCCTCCAGCGCCTCCAAATGCCACGAGTGCATAGTTTGTTACGTCATGGCCTTTTTCAATTGAGATTTGCTTTATGGCGTGCGCCATTTTTGCCACCGCGATCCCCAAGAAGCCTTGTGCCACCACCTCTGGTGCTGCGGGAGACCCAGTGGCGTTTGCCACGGCATGGCATAATTCAGCGAATAATTTTTTGACGCAGCTTTCGTCTATTTCGGCATTGTTTTGTGGGCCAAAGACTTTGGGAAAGTATTTCGGTTGGATTCTACCTAACAGTAAGTTGCAATCGGTGACAGTTAACGGTCCACCATTGCCGTAGCAGGCAGGTCCAGGATTTGCACCGGCTGATTGGGGACCGACGCGCATTCGGTAGCCGTCAAATGAGCAAATGGAGCCACCGCCTGCTGCCACTGTGTTGATTGCAATCATTGGCGTTTTTATCCGAATGCCGGCAAGCACTGCGTCAGTTGTGCGCTCGAAAGCCCCAGAAACATGTGATACGTCAGTTGACGTGCCTCCCATATCGAAGGCAATGATGTTGTCGCATCCAGCCGCAGTTCCGACCGCCGCTGCGCCAACTACGCCTCCTGCTGGACCAGAAAGCAAACTATCCTTTCCACGGAAATGCAAAGCGTCCGCTAAACCACCATTTGACTGCATAAATAGCAAACGAACTCCCTGCAGCTCATTCTGAAGTTGATCAACATATCGTTTCAAGACTGGAGATAGGTATGCGTCTGCGACTGAGGTGTCTCCTCTGCTTACCATTTTCACAAGTGGACTGATTTCATGAGATGTTGAGACTTGGGTGAAACCAACAGACAGGGCGATCTTTTGCAACCGGCATTCATGGTCTGGAAATTTATAGCTATGCATTAAAACGATTGCGCAAGAATAAAATCCCTGTTCGTAGGCGTCTTGAATTTGTTCTCGCGCTTCCTGTTCATTTAGAGGCGTCAGCTCATTTCCCCTGAAATCGTATCGGCAGTCGATTTCAACAACATGAGAGTAAAGTTGTTCGGGCAGAATTATTTGTCGAGCGAAAATGTCAGGTCGGTTTTGATATGCAATGCGCAGACAATCAGCAAAACCTTTGTTGGTGATCAGAACCGTCGGTTCGCCTTTTCGCTCCAAAAGTGCGTTGGTGGCAACGGTGGTCCCAATCCTGACGCATTCAATGTCTTTTGACGGAATTTGCTCTCCGTTATTAAGACCGAGAATGCGTCTAATTCCAGCTGTGGCAGCATCCCTGTATTGATGCGCATTTTCAGACAAGAGCTTTTCTGTGAACAGTTTTCCGGCGGCAGACAATCCGATCACGTCGGTAAACGTACCGCCGCGATCAATCCAAAACTGCCAGCCGGACCTGGAATCGGCAGTGTTCTTTAATGGAGGCTCCGCCATTTACGAACTGAATTTCCTTGCCCCTTCCCGCATAGTTTCGAGGTTGGGTGTTAGTTGACATTTCTGAGAATAGTAAATTGACGTGTGGCAATAATTTCTATGAAGAGGACGTTGCGGCGGCGTTGGACATATTGTCCAAATTGGCTTTGACGCAAGAGAATGCTGCCGAAAGTGCTGGTGCAAGGCTGCCCTTAGTAAATCCGAAAGAAAGAGCTACAAGCAGAGCCACGAACGCTATAATTGCACCGTATTCTGTGATGGCCTGTCCTTTCCGATTTCGACCGCGTTTTCGCGTACGAGATTTCGTTATTGCCATTGCGTACCTCCGCTACAACGACTAGCCCGGAAGGCCCAGGCCGAGATATGAATTTTGAATTGGCGGCAGGCAGTGTCGGTGTTGTTAACGACTATGTGCCCGGGGCTCCCAGATTCTAACCAATTTTCTTTGAATTATTGGAGAATGTAGGCTGCCACCAAAAGCGTGTCCCGTAAGAGATAGCTAGCCATGAAAAGTCCATTAGAAAGCTCGACTGACCTTATATCGTACGAAGATTTTGCAAAGGTGCAGATGCGCATCGGGCGCATTATCAAAATTGAGGATTTTCCGAAGGCGCGAAAGCCTGCATTTAAACTTTGGATCGATTTTGGACAATTTGGCGTCAAATGCTCGTCTGCGCAAATAACTGTCCACTACACAGCCGACGAACTTCTAAATCGGCTAATCGTCGGTGTGACCAATTTCCCCCGCAAACAAATTGCCGACTTCTTTTCGGAGGTTTTGGTGTTAGGTTCCTCGGCGGAAGACGGAAGTATCATCTTGCTTTCAGTGGACAAGGATGTGCCAGTGGGTTCGCCAATATCATAATTCTGGAAGGTCAGGCACTAATTTCTAAAGCCCAGAAGTCACCATTTCGGTGCGCTTCTCAACCTTTATATTCAAATGACTTACAGCCCTCTGTGCCGCTCAACTCAATTTTGAAAAGCGCTCCGGCGTTAGGTTCGTCAGTTGGATTGGTTTTCTTGCCCGAAGACGTAATGTATAGGTCTGTTAGCTTTGGACCGCCAAACGCGCACGAGGTCACGTTTTTAACTCCTGGCACCTCGATTTTGGCCATCAGGTGTGCGGATCTGGGATCGATTTTGAGGACCGCCCCGCCCTCCCAGATTGCAATGTAGACGTTGTCATCTTTGTCTATTGTCATGCCGTCGAAGTATCCGCCCCAAATATTCTTCACTGCGGCGCGGCGATTCGAGATGTTTCCCGTCTCAACGTCGTAATCGAAAGCGTCCAAGTGACCGGACAATGAGTCGATGTAGTACATGATTTTGCTATCTGCCGTCCAAACAATTCCGTTGGAAACCGAGACGTTGCCTAATTTGTGATGCAGGGTGTGATCGAGATCCAGCATCCATAGATTGCAAACCCCACGTTTCTCGTTGAGATTGTATGAGCCGCACCAGAATCGACCTGCCGGATCGCACTTACCGTCGTTGGAGCGATTTCCCGGCGCTTCTACCAAATGCACGATGGTGGTCACTTTGCCTGAGTAATCGACATGCGCAAATGAGTCCGGCAGCCCCACTATGAATCCACCACCGTGTTCTGGGGCTCGTTTAACCACAGTTCCGACTTGTGATCCAACTTCAATAAATTTGTCCTTGTTAATGGCAGGATCATATGTGTGTATTTGGAATTTATCGATGTCAACCCAATTCAAAACATTCATTCGGGAATCCCAAATGGAACCTTCTCCCAGTGCGGCATGAGCTTGCAGTATTGGTTCGGCGATTAGGTGCATTTGAATTACTCGCAAAGAGGCTGCCGTGACGCAAACCAGTTTAGCTGATTAGGAGTGCAGGTCGATTCCTTCAACTTGATTCCAAATGTTGACGCTTTCTTGTAGTTCTTTTTGTTGACAGATATGCCTCTGACGTTCGATGATTTCTTAATGCTTGCGCCTCTTTGTATTATGCAGTTCCTTTTCCCCAACAATTGTTCGCGATATTTTTTTCCGCATCAAAAATTTTCATCAAATAGCGTCTGTTTTCATTTACTAATCTGTTGCACACTTGCGAGCAGTGCTTCAGCGTCTGAACCGAAAAAACAAAATTCTTTGGATGGAGTTACTGTCCAGGCCCTTGATAAAGAACTAGAGATGATGCAGCTGGCGACAAACTTAAGACTTCAAACTGCGCCTCAGTCGCAATGGAGAGAGCGACGTTGGTTTGCCTACAGTGTTACCAATCAAACGCTTACGATAATCGGCGCCCTGATGAATGGCTGCGGAAGAATTCATTATCGCAATATGCCGGGCAAGGCTCCGAAAAATCTTTTCGTGAATGCAACATGGATACGATTCGTAGCGAATGCTGTAAGCGTAGTTGGCAGTGCTGCTGAAGCTGCGATTGATTTAAGTAAGCAACGGATCGATAAACGGGCTGGTATTGATCTTGCTACCTATATTAAATATGCCACAAAAAATTTGAGTTTAATAGATGCCGCTCTCTTACAGCGTGGACAGTTAGTAGCACATGAGGAAAATATTGGCATTAGGGATTTGCTCAATCGGGAAAATAAAATATTGAATGATATGCGAGAGTGTTGCGCTGACGATTTAGAGGAAGCCTACATCCGCGCTAAATCTGTGCGAGCGTCACGCTACTTCCAGTATTCATGGGTAGGCCTAAGCAATGCTGCAGGCGGAGCGGGCACGCTTGCCAATAATATTGCTGCAATCAATGACAAGCCACTAAGACTTACATGGGCAGGTGGCGTCGGTGATGTGATTTCCGGGTCAATGAATATGATCACGCCGGAATTGGTTGATGATGCTGGTTACTTAGCTGCGCGAGCTGCTGGACATCCCTTAACCAAAGAACTCTCGTTCAGTTCTAAAGCTTCGCTGCTTACTAAATTTGATGCTGATCTTCAAAACTTTCACAGTTCGATCTTGTCTTCGTCCAACATAAGCGATGGTGTTGCGCTGCGTCAGAATGTCTACGACGTTGAGAAAAATATTCTGGACCAGCGTTTTTCAAGTCGGCCGAAGCCACCTAAAGGTACCGTGGGAAGGGTTGTAGGGAACTTTGGCTCGGCTGTCGGCGGCGCTGGTAAACTGACCAATGGTGTTGAAACCTTGGTTGGAAATTTTAAGTACACTAAAAATGGCCATCAACGATTTGAGAATCTCGGTGGTGGCGGTATTGTATATGGTGCTGGCACGGCTGTAGCAGAAGAAGAGACTGTCCGGCGAGAAGTGATATCTGAGATGACGTGGCACAGATTGCCAAAAGAAAAGCGTCTTGCGCAAATATTAAAAGCACAGTTAGCACTTCTAGATAAAGCGCGCGCGGATCTGAAAGCTGGTCCGTAATCACCGTGCATTTCTACTTACATTTTTACCGTTCAAAGTAAATTTGTGTTCTTATGGACGAGCATCATTTTTTTATGGCAACTTCTTTTATGTTGGATGTCTGATAACCTGCCGTTGCCAATTCTTTCAGCGCGGTTTGCAGAAATGACTGATCCGTTCTGCTATTGAAATCGACTTGAGTCGGTATCAGTTCCGCCTTGTACATCGTGTCGGCAAATCGCTGACCAAGCTTAATGTCATCAGGTGTTAGTTTGATATCGATGGCGGTAACTGTCTTGGCCTTTGTATTAGGCTCAATCACTTTGATGAACTTAAGCACGTTATTGTCCATGTGAGCTGCATCTGCGAACCACTCGTCGGTTTCTTCCTTGTGAGTTGCGACATAATAATTCGCTTGGATGTAGGCCTTGAGCAAGCGGACAATTTCTTCTGGCTTGTTTTGGGCAATCGATTTTCGAACAGTGATCACACCAATGTGGCGTTCGACTTTGATAACTTTGCCTAGATTTCTGGCGAGCATTATTGCTGTCTGAGGTTCCCACGTGCCAACCGCGTCAACACTGCCCTGTTGCATGGCGATAGCTTGCTCACTAGGCTTCAGATTGAGCAGATGGACTTTTCCCTTACCTTCGCCCATTTGCAAGCCATTCTCGGCAAGCAATTGAATTACGAATGGATGGCTGCCACCACCGAAAGGAACAGCGATGCTTTTTCCCTTCAAGTCTTGCATGGTTTCAATTCCTGAGCCTTTTCGTGCCACTACGGATAGTGGGCTGTCGATCAATCGTCCAACTATGACCCAGTCGCCACTGGCAGACAGCAAGCTAATCGTAGGAACTAACCCATTGTTCACACAATCTACTTCCCCATGTAGGGCTGCTTCGTTGATATCAGGCCCAAAAAGAAAACTGCGAAAGATTAGCGGTACATCTTCGAGAGTGGCTATGTTTGTATGGATCATTGCCTGCATGATTTGACCCGTCGTGGCCCACGAAGTCATCCAGCCAACTTGAATTGGTTTTGCCGCCACTTCCTGGGGCGCAACGTTGTTGCCTTTTTCTATAGTTGTGGTTGTGTGTTGTTGAGAACAGCCAGTCATTGAAACAACGAAAAGAAGCGAAAAAATCGGAAGAATGTTCTTGGACACAGTCTTGCGGTGCTTGGAGCGGTGATGGTCAAATGTGCAATTCTTCATCACTGGCAGCCTTAAGGGTGTTCCAAAGGAGACTTCTGGATTCGCTGAATTCAGAAGTGTACCTAAATGAATCGTCTCGCGGCTGTTTTTTCTCAATTTTGTGAAGCGATAAAATTTGTCCTCGATTTTTCGAGAAAATTGCCACTCGGTCGCCAAGAAAAATTGCTTCGCGTATGTCGTGAGTGACAAAGACACCAGTAATTCCTCGTGTTACAAGGAGTGCGGACAGTTCCTCTTGCAAATTTTCTTTGGTCTGGCTATCCAGTGACGCGAACGGCTCGTCTAACAGCAATACTTTTGGTTGATACGCCAGGGCGCGCGCCAAGGCAACTCGTTGTTGCTGTCCACCAGAGAGTTGTTTGGGATAGTGACGAGCTTTTTTATGCAGCCCCACCACACGCAGGTAGTCCAACGCTGATTGATCAATTCCTTGCGGATTCAAACGCTGCGATTCGAGGGCGAACCTGACGTTTCCCGCTGCTGTGCGCCATGGAAAGAGAGCCGAATCTTGAAAGTCCATAGTTATTTCATGGCGGTGTTTTTCAAGTGGCTGATCGTCAACCAATATATTTCCGCTCGACGGATGTTGGAGTCCGGCAAGCAGCCTGAGCAAAGTTGTTTTGCCACAACCACTGGGACCCAGAAAGCAAACGATCTCTCCGGCGGGTATTTCTAGATTGATCTTATTGAGTACAGGTCGATTATCAGAGCTGTAAGAGAAACTCAAGTCGGTTAGTTTTATGGAAGCTCCGAAGACTTGGCTGGTTCCTGAAGTTAGAAAATCTAACGATGTTGATTCGTCGCTTGCCGCACTATTTATGGTGGCAGATTTATGATCCGATGATAATGGTGCACTGACAGCAGATCGGTCACTCTGTAAGATTTTCTTACCAACCTGGGGTCCGTCTATGTCTTCTGCACCGGATCGAAGAGACCTTTTGCGCCATGGCAGCAGAATTGTTTCAAGTTGGGCTAAACCGAAATTCATTGCGAAGCCCACGATGCCTATTACAACCATACCGGCGACAACACGATCCAATCGCAAAAGTTGTCTATTCAATTGTATTTCATAGCCCAAACCAGACCGTGCCGCGATCATTTCTGCTGCGACCACACACATCCAGGCAAAGCCTAGCCCAACTCTGAGTCCGGCGAAAATACTTGGCAAAGATGCCGGCCATATCACTTTTTGAAAACGCTGGAGTCCCGAGCAACCAAGAGACTGAGCGGCATCCATCAGTTGTTGCGGCACTTCCCGCACACCTAATATAGTGTTTGTGAGCACGGGATAGAATGCACCTATAAATATGACAAAGCAAGCAGACGCATCACCTAGTCCGAAGATCGTCATGGATAAAGGAATCCAAGCAATTGGTGGTATCGGTCTTAGCAGTTCAATCAATGGCGAAAGGGCCAGATGTAACCTGGCCGATGCGCCGAGCAAAAGTCCGAGCGTGATACCACATGCGGCTGCACATCCGAAACCGGCAAGCACACGACGAATACTCTCAGTTAGATCGTCAATCAATATACCTTTGGAAATAAGTTCATTCAGTGCGGCTACAGCTGCGGATGGAGCCGGTATAAGATTGTGGTCGCTGTTCTTAATTAGGATTTCCCAAAGCAGCATAGCGCCACAAACAACACCTGCTTGAACCAGGTAACGGCCAATTCTCTTAACTTCTTTATTGTTCTTGAAACTCATGATATGGTGAATAAACCACGGTATCAATCTATGTGCTTGTAATGGATTATGCTTTATTCTGCAACCATTAACAACCAACGCCCAACGAAAATTTATCAGCACCATTTTCACGATGACAGATGAGCTAAACGAACAAGAATCGACACTTAAGGTGAACCTTGCCAGTCCTGCGAGGTTGACTGCCAGCTGGACGTGTCCAACCTGCAGCCTCATTATTCCGATTACGACTGCCACCTGTCCTCAAGATGGCACACCAATTGATGTTCAAAAGCAGCTTGATGACTTGCTCTCAAGTAATTATGAGTTCATTGGAACTATAGGCGCTGGTGGCATGAGCGTCATATACAAGGCGCGGCAATCCATGCTTAATAAGATCGTGGCGATTAAGATGCTTCATTCACATCTTTTGAATGACCAGTCAATAAGACGTTTTCAGCAAGAAGCTAAAGCTGCGAGCAGTTTGATGCATCCTAACGTGATCACCATCCATGATTTTGGCATTTCGCAGCAAGGGCAACCTTATATGGTGATGGATTTCATCGACGGCAAGACACTCGCTGACTTGATTTGCGAGAAAGGGGACTTGCCTCTGCCGGATGCAATGGACATCCTTTTGGCTGTGTGTGATGCTCTCGAACATGCCCATGAGAACAATGTTCTTCATCGCGATTTGAAGCCAAGCAATATCATGCTTCGTGAACGAGATGACGGATTTGATGTTTTTCTTGTGGATTTTGGAATCGCGAAAATTATAGATACTGAATCTGGTGGCGTCGCTCAGCAACTTACCCAGACTGGTGAAGTAATTGGCAGCCCTTTGTATATGAGCCCGGAGCAGTGCATGGGGAAAAAGCTTGACCAACGCTCAGACATTTATTCCTTTGGCTGCATTTTGTACGAAGCCGTTGCTGGAGTTCCGCCTCATCGCGGCGAGACGATGATCGAAACTATCTTCAAACATTTGAATGATACTCCGAAGGCTTTGCATGAGGCGCGTCCGGATATCAGTTTTCCACAGGCGTTTGAAGATCTTTCGATGAAGCTTTTAGCCAACAAGCCAGAGGATCGATTTCAGTCGATCTCGGAGGTCAAGAAACGGTTACTAGCTATTCAAGCAGGCGCACTAAAGGGCTCTCATGTAATAGCAAGTAAGCCCCGTTTCAATCTCAAGGTTTCCAGACCGACAGCGGCGCTTGTTATTGGTGCTACCTTGGCTCTAGTTGGGGTGGTATCGCTGGCGATGTCTAGCGAAAGTCTTAGGCGTGCCCAACATTTGAAAGTTGAGCAAGAGAGAAAGCCAGTCGAAATTCCTAATAATTTTGCCACCAGTCCTGTCGTCGGTTTAAGTCGTCCTGTCGTCCGACAGTCCAATTCAGCTGCTGACGCCACTTATGAGGGGCTAAGTCAGCTAAATCCGAATCAAGAAGAAGTAGATCTTACTAAGTCGAAGGTAAGCGATGGTGCTCTATTTGCACTGACGCGATTAACTCAATTGCATCTATTAAAACTTTCGGAAACCAAGATCACAGACCAAGCAGTTACGCCGCTTCTGCGATTGAGAACACTGACCAAGTTGTATTTGAATGGAACTGACCTGACGCCGAGTGCTCTCAACAAACTGGCTTCGTTACCCAATTTGCGAGAAGTTTATCTGGATAATACGGCGGCAAACGACAGCACTTTATTGGCTTTGAGCAAATTGCCGGAACTATCCGCTCTCGAGGTGCGCGACACACCTATCACAGATAAAGGTTTGGAATATCTGCGCAAAGCTAAAAACTTGACATGGCTGTCCATCAGCGGAACAAATGTTACCAATCGTGGCATGGCGATCATTGGACAAATGAACCTGACCGATTTAGCTCTGTGGGACACTAACGTATCATCTGGTGGTTTGGAAAAATTGAGTGATTGTAAGACTCTTACGCGCTTGACTCTGAGCCGTTTGAGGTTAAGTACAGGAGACTTGAACGCATTATCTAGATTGTCCAATCTCCAGGAAATTCAGCTATATCACATCAATAATTTGAAAAATGACGATCTGAAATACTTTACTAAGCTTAAGTCTCTTAGCAGATTCTATGTAGAGGATTGTCCGCTTACAGATGGTGCAGCAGATTATTTAACACAGATGCCGCAAATGACGGGATTGGCTTTAAATAGAACCAAAATCACCGATCAAACTCTAGTGCGAATTGGAAACTTAAAACAACTCGAGAATTTGTGGATCGAGGAGACCCAAATAACTGATGCAGGATTGAAGGTACTGTCTAAGCTTGAGAATCTCGGAAATCTCTATATGTCGGGAACGCTCGTGACTGACGCGGGGCTGAAGGAGCTTGCTTCATCGCCCAAGCTAGACTACGTGGAGGCTCGCTTTTGTCCAAACATCTCAAGACGAGGTGTTGTCGCCTATTCCGAAAGCCATCCGAATGGTTCAATAGTTTTGCACTACACTGATTGAGTCATTGTAGATCTGATGCTTCTCTGGCAGGGCACCATATCCTCCGTGCACCAAGGGGTGTTCGGCTCTGTTGAATTTTTTTGCATCAGACTGACGCGAGTGTGTTGTTCTATTCCGTCGGAAAGACTGGCGCAACCTTTTCTGGAATACAAGCCCATATAAAGGAGACCAGCCACACAAGTGGTACGAACGCCATACAATTGCAGATCGAGATTGCTATTTTGTTTTTCTTGTTTTCGCGCTGGGCGATAATAGTCGGTAGGAAATATGCTCCAACCGATGCGCACACCATGATCAGCGCAACCATACCGCTCACAAATAGTGAGATATACAACCCCAGGTCGACCGTATTGGCATCATGCGCTGACGCCGTAATCCAACCGATTACACCCGGAACGGCTAAGCCAAGCACGATCATGACCAATGCAATCATCGCGATTTTGCTTGAGTAGCCTTTAAGTCCGCTCGCAAACGGAATGAAACTAGAAAGGAGCATACCGCCACCTCCTGCGATGCCGACAATTTCCATGCAGTTATTCATTATGCCCAACAAGGCTTGTAGATTGGACATTTCGGCCATAGCTCTCTCCAGTGTGCACCAAGGGGTGTCGCGAATCTCAGGATTATAGTTGAATTTCGATTGTGCCCGGATGTTTTGTTGATATTATTGGTCGCATAGACGGAGCTATGTTTGACTACTGTTCTAATAGAATTCGGAATTACCGAAAAGAGAAGATCTGATGCCAACAATGAATGCTACACGGTGGTTGTCAAAAGTTTTTGCAGCGACTATGTTGTTAACAACTACGGCTAGTTCCGTTCTAGCGTGCACTGATTTTCTAATTAAAGCCAAGGATGGATCGGTTGTCGAAGGTCGGTCAATGGAATGGGGCGCTGATCTAAAGTCCCATGTTCGTTTCCATCCGCATGGTGAAGATAGAAAAAGTGAATCCCCAGATCACAAAACGAGCATGGTCTGGAAGGCAAAATATTCATTTCTTGGAGTTGATTGCAACGGCATGGATATTGTCATTGATGGCATGAACGAGAAAGGGCTCTCCATGTCTGGACTTTGGTTGCCTGGTACCGTTTATCAAACTATTCGCGACCCTAAAGCCGCACTGGAAGTAGTAGATGTCGGTGCATGGATCTTGGGTAACTATGCCACCGTGGATGAGGTCACTGCAGCTATCGGAAATGTTCAAGTATGGGGAAGGCTAATGGCGGAATGGGGCGGTATTCCAACAATGCATTTGGCGCTGCATGATGCTACTGGTCGCAGTGTCGTCATTGAGTTTACCGAAGGACAGCAGAAAATTTTCGAGAATCCAAATGGTGTACTGACAAATGCTCCTACCTTTGATTGGCACACCACCAACTTGCGAAATTATATTCGGCTCTCACCATTTAATTCTGAACCGGTAAAACTTCACGGTACAGTTCTTGCGCCTCCGGGTCAGGGCGGAGGTTTTCTAGGTATTCCTGGTGACTGGACTCCACCATCGCGATTTGTTCGCACCACTGCGATGCTTGCATTTGCGGCTCCTCCTAAGCAGAGTTTAGACGCGGTCAATTTGGCTGAGCATACGCTTAACGCTGTAGATATCCCGATCGGCGATGCACGAGCAGACAAAGATCACAGCGATTACACCCAATGGATAGTGATCAAGGATTTGACGAACAAAATTCTCTACTATCGCTCTTACGATAATCTATCGCTTCGGTCAATTGACTTAAAGAGCTTGAATGTTCCAAAGCAAGTTAACATCCCCATTGCGGGCGGCACTGCTATTGTAGATACGACCTCGCTGCTGCGTCCGTGACCCGGCCGAGCCAGGAACGCGCGTTTCATTGAACAGATTCGTAATACTACGACGTAGACAGTGTTGTCACGGAACGGTCACGAGCCTGTCACGGGAAAATCCCAATTTGAAAGTTAGTCTGTTTGAGCAAGCAGTTTTGAGTCCCGATCGAGGAGAGCATTATGTCAGACAGAGTTCAAAGATTGGCTGCAGACTTGAGAACAGATGACCCCCGCGCTGTGCATGACGCGGCGATTACCTTAAGCCAAGAAGCCACAACTGGAAGAGCTCTGGAACTGCTTGGTGCAGCAACAGCATTGAACCAGCGTAACGGTGCGCATACAAACGATCGTGTGGTAATTGAACCAGACGGTCGGCTTGTGATCAGTAATCCTTATTCTCAAGCCACTGAAGCCGTTCAAACTCGTTCAGAGCCATATGCACCAGACCAGAGACCTTGCGAGCCTCAAATTTCTTGCAGACCTGAAGATTTTCAGCGGCCTCCTGTGGTGTACAGAGACAGAGATGATCACAGAATCTTCGAATCAAGACCGCCGGTTGGATATGGGACTGGGCAAGAACAGCAAAATCGGGTTGTCCCATACGCCATTGCTGGAGCAGCCGCTGCTGCGATTGCAACAAAGAATCCTCACGATCGACTGAGAAACGTAGGCGCGGCCGCAATTATTGGCGGTGTTGTTGGCGACATAGTCGACCAAAATAAAAGATAGTTGGTCAAAACTCTTTGCGAGGATTTTTCATGGCTGGAGACAGAGTTACTGAAAGCGACAATAAAGGTCAAACGGAGACGAAAAGCGGCGGTTTATTTGAGCATTCTGGCTTCATGGATAAAATCAAGCATGGTGCCTCTGTGGTTCGTGATACCACTGTGGATCTGGTCCACAAAGGCGTTGAAAAAGGCGACCAAATAGTTCACCATCCAACCACCAAGAAAATAGCGGGAGAAGTTGCCGGTGCGGGAAAAGACGCTTTGCACTTTGGGCAAGACGTTGCACACAATCCCACCACCAAAAAAATAGTGGGACAAGTTTTAATTGCCGGAAAGGAAGTGGGGCAAGAGCACGTCAATAGCTTTAACGGCGTTATCGCTGCTGGTAGACAAGGCGACATCCACGGCGTGCTTCAAAAGGGGTTACCGCTTGCTGGCGAAGCACTGATGGGTCCAGGGGCTGCTGCATTGATGATCGCGAAGGACAAGGGAGCGAAAATTGTTATTGAGAACCTTCCGCCTGAACAGCGTGAAGCGGCCAAAAAGTTGAAGAGCGCAACTGATATAGCTACCACCCGTCCAACGAACATCCCAAATTTGATCATCACTGGAAAACATTGAGCCGTTAATCTGTCTCAAGTGACACCTCCGTTTCGATTGCGATGCCAGCTGGGAGCCAGCGCTCCCAGGCCTAATCTGTGTTTTCATCCACAGGCAGGCAGAGTTTGGACGGATAGGCAGCGCCCGTGTGAATTTCCAACTCGCTGGCGAGCTTGGTAAAGTTTGGAGCAATGAAATGATCGCTATCCAATCCACCAATCGCTAACCGAATACGGTGCCCTGGTTTAAACATGAATGACGCAGGCTGCAGCGTCATGGTCACTTCGGTGGTTTCGTTTGGATTGAGAGCTTTATAGTCTGCCTTCAAGAAGGAAGGAATCGGGTGCACAGTTTTGTAGGAAGGTGGCTTCTGCGTGTTGATGCGATTGCCGCAGAGCAATTGACCTTCTGTTATGTATCGCACAAAACCGTTCGGAGCGATGTCTTCAAGATAGGCGAATATGGCGGCGTCAGGCGCATTGGGCTTGACGGATAAGTGGATTGTTGGGTGCCCTGTTATTTTGAGCGGTGTCTTCAATGGCGCCGAATCGTACGTCATCAACTTTTTGTCATCTTTCTTTCGTTGAGGATGAGGTGTCCATATAATCTGTCCCAATAGGCAGTCCCAGCGGGTCCGTTTACCCGTGCCGGCGGTTGCATCAACTGTGTATAAGTCTCTACCAGCGGTGGTAGGCTTCTCGAATGAAAGCCGATGCAAACTATCCAAATAAATTTCTTTGTCACGCCCTTTCGGAGGCCAGGTATCGCTGCCATGCCACTTCTCTTCACCAAGAGTGTAGTAGTTAACGGGCTTATCCGAGGCGATCGGGTTCATGGTGCCTTTCAAATATCGGTCGAAGAATTTCATCATCTCCGAATCAATTCGGAATCTGCTGGGTCCGCCGTGAGTATAGGGGCTGATGTTCATGTAGTTGTGCTCCCAGGGACCGAGAATCAGCTTGGTTCCGGGTGCCGTGTAATTCAAGAAACGTTTAACTGCGGCATCGGCATTGGTGCCTTCTTCCCATCCTGATCCGGCATAAATTGGCACTTGGGCCAGATCCACATCTCTCCAATAACCGCTCGGGCTAGCGATCTCGAGTCCACGCTCTAAGTAGTGATCGCCGTAACGTTCTTTAACCATTCTCAAGCAGGTGTCGAATGTTGCAGTCTTTTTGATCGCTTCTTCGTTTGCCAGGAGTGAATCATCACGAAAGTTGATTTTGTCGATCGCTCTTACATCGGTGTTTAATTCGTGTTGTTTGATCGCCTGGCGTTTTAAGATGCTATGCACGTCGGAATCAACAGGCATGCTGCCGTGCAAGAACATTTGGTATTTTTGCAACCGTACGGGTAACCTGTTACTGTCGAATTGTTTTGAGAGATCTCCCCAATCGCGGATAAAGGGCTGATTCGGAATGCCGCCGGGACGCATGACGTCGGTGTAAAGATCAAACGGACTTGATAGAATCGCGCAGGCTTTTACTGCCGGGCTTTTATTGATCAACGACAGCTCTGCAAGGTTGCCCGAGAATGAGTGACCAATGGTGCCGATCTTGCCGTTGCACCATGGCCTTGAAGTGACCCAATCCGTCATTTCTTTTCCGTCGGATTGATCGAGCGGCGACAAATCCCACGGCCGGTCGCCAAATGAGGATCCCGCGCCCCGCGAGTCCACAACGATCCAGGCGTATCCATGTGTTATGAACTCTTGTCTGTATGGACTGAGCGGTTTGGAGTACAATTTGTTAAATGGAAATTTTGGTTCGATTACACGCCAATAGCGTGTCAGTTCGAGAATTGTAGGAACTTTTTGGCCAGGTTTAAGCGAATCAGGTAAATAGATTTCCACCGCCAATTTGGTGCCGTCTTTCAGCTGAACATATTGGGATGTTTGGTTGTAGCGTTTGTTGGTTGCCTTTAGTTTATAGGTACTGGGAGTGCCTTTGCTCTGATCTTGCTTCTTAGGGAGCAGCAACCGGTAATTCAAACTCTGAGCGGGTACCGACGTGTTCAAAACTATAACTACCGAGCACGATAGAAATATGATGAGACGCCAGAGGCACTGAATGTGGTGCTGAGTTATACGAATGGGAGTTTTAGTTGGGTTGCCGATGATGTTACTAATTTTTTCTGAGGTTTCTTAGCCGCCGTGTTATCCGAGGATAGTCTATCCGAGGAGGGCCTATGCAGCGAGCTGCTCGGCTCCTGCACACTAGTGGGGTCTGTGCAGCAAGCTGCCCGACTCCGCAAGCTGCCCGACTTATGCGGTGTTAACGCGGCGGCTCTCAAGGGTTTTCCTGTGGGATCTTCTTGGACCGGTACTAATATTATCGTTTCTTTTTCAGTTTCTCGCTCATCTGGGTGATTACCGTCACCGGTTTCCGGCACATCTGTGTAATCGCCGGCAGGATCGAAAGCTCCTAGAATGATTGCGGAACTGTCTGGCTGAAGCGAATTTGCGTCGAGAATCTCGGTTGCGGGTTGAACTGAGATTGGGCTAAGCGCTGGTTCAGACATTCTTCGGTGTGGAAAACGAGAGGCAATGTAATTTACGGTCGTTTCGTAATTGCGTTGTTCAAAAAAGTCTTTGTACTGTTCAAGCAATTCGGGATGTGTGTTTACTTCCACCCATCTCATCGTGTCGATCCATACCTTGGTGACATAAGGCGCCACCAGCGATATCAATCGATCAGGGTCGCATGGCAGCAGCGGTGAGATTGAGACGTACACTTCGACGCCCGCCTCACGAAGTTTTCTGATTAGTTGAAGACGCCGAGCGATGCTTGGTGCATGAGGTTCGAATTGTGCTCTGATTTCTTCATCGTCTGTCGTCAGACTGACGCCGACGCTTAAATTTTTGCCAAACTGCTGAAGTATTTCCAGATCCTGCAAGATTAGATGAGAGCGAGTGTGCATCGTCACCTTTTGCGGCTGGTACGTAAGTAATTGTTGCAGGCAGCGCCTGCTCAGCCGATATTTCAGTTCTAGATATTGATAGGGGTCGGTCGCGGAACTGAAGAAGATTCTGCTGCCGAAGATTCGGGTGCGTTCCTTCTGCAAAAGCTCGGGCGCATTGATTTTTACTTCGACCCACTTGCCCCATTCGTTGAACTCATGCCTGGCGTTCGGGAATTTCGGAACATAGCAATATGAGCAACTGAAAGCGCAGCCGGCATAAGGATTCAGCGAAAAATCATAGGTCGAGGCTAGCGAGCCAACCTTTTGCGGCGTCAGGATTGAGGATGCTGTAATTTCAGTTATTTTGGTCATACATATATATGGTAGCATGACAAGGTGTATACCGGGCACGCGTCTTCGTTGTACTCTTTAGACCCTCTCTAATAGCCGCGCTTGACCACACAAGCAGAAGGATTCCGCATGACTAATCAACAGCTCTCAGAACATATTGCCGAATGGCAACGCATTGTGCAAGAGGGCAATGACGCATATGCCAATCGACGTTACACGGAAGCCGAGCTCAAATTTGCCGCAGCTTTGAGAATCGCTGAAAAGGCGGCACTTCCGGAAGAATTGGCTAAGGTTGATGCCGCTGAGCAAGCAGCGATTAATTCGCGATTAGCCAAGAGTCTGAACAATATGGCCGCGCTGTATCACACACAAGGCAAGTACAGCATGGCTGAAGACCTCTATAAGCGTTGTCTTGAGCTGAAGCAACAAATTCATGGCGACGAGCACATTGAAGTCGCTATTAACCTTCATAACCTTGCGGTGCTTTATTCGGCGAAGCGCCGTTTTGAGCAAGCAGAACCCTTGTACAAGCAATCATTGGATTTGAGAGAGCGATTGCTGGGCGCTGAGCATCCCGATCTCGTCACTCTTTTGAATAACTACGCACTCTGTCTGAAACGCATGGAGAGGGTTGAAGACGCGAAAGCGATGGAAGAGCGAGCCCAAAAAATATCCTCAAAAGAGCAAGCCATTACTGCATCGGAAGCGTAAAGATAATAGCCGTTCCGCGTCCAGCCTCGGATTCAGCCCAAATCTTGCCTCCCAATCTTTCTAGATTGTTTCTAGCCAGATACATGGATAGTCTGCTGCTGTAACTTGCTTCAGCGTGCTTGCCTTCAATAAATCCGGCAAACATATCCGCGATCTCCAATTCTGCCAATGAAGGACCAGAGCTTGAAACGACGATTCGCATGTCTGAGCCACGCGCAGAACTTTCAACGCGTACGCGACCACCTGCCGAGGTGACGCTAATCATTTTTTCGAGGACTTGGATCAAGATGTCTTTCATCGCATCGCGGTTACCGACAATGTTAGGCAAGCCCGTCACGCTCTTGTAATCGAGCGCCAGCTGCCGCTCTCTCGCTAGTGGCGCGACTTGTTCTAGGCACTCAGAAACCAATCGAGTCACGATAATCTGTTCCCGCGGCGTCGTCATTTGCGGCACGTATCCGCCATACATCATGAGCAAACTATCGACGACGCCGATGAGCTGTTCGTAGTGTGCATGCAATTCGGCCAGTGGTTGTCCAACAGATGGATGCATGGTTTTTGCGGCATTGCCGAGAATGTACTGCCACTGCAGCTCTGCAGCTGAAAGCGGACCGCGAATTGATTCTGAAAGCATGGCAACAATTTCGCTTCTCAGATGTGATATTTCACTGCGCAATGATTTGTCTCGCAGCACCATGACGTAACCCTGAATGCTGTTGTCTTCACTTAGAACTGGCTGCAGGTGAGCAATAACCTCAACAGCTTTGTTTTGTTGGCGATGATAAATCACGCCTTCGGGATAAAACTGATTGATTAGTTCGCCGGGGTTGCCACCATGTCGAGCAAATGCTTTTCCGGCGCCATCGCTGTTTGGCGCTTCGCCTGGGCGTTTTATCAGGTCGAAGCAGAGTCGACCAGCAATTTCTCCTTCTGAACAACCAAGCCAATTTAAGAAAACTGGATTGGCAGAAAGAATATTTCCGAATTGATCCAGCACCAAAAATCCTTCTGTAGACACTTGCAAAACCGAGTCCAGCTTGTGTTGCAACATGACGGACTGTCTGTTGGCGTTATTGATTTGTTTGGAAACTTCAGTGAGCTGTTTGGCTTGATGCGAAAATTGGCGATTCAAATGCTCAAGTTGGGACGCTTTGTCTTCAGCTTGCTTCGAGTTTTGCGCACCCTCTTCGACCTGTTTATTCAGTTGGATGCGCAGGCTTTGCACCGAACCGCGCATTGATGATACAGCCGTATCGATTAACTCGCCCAGCTCAAGCCAATCGCCTGAAAGTCCTTCCAGTGGTGGTGGTGTGGTTCCCTGCGTGGCAAGTTCGCTAGTGCGATCGATCAAGAAATTCAAAGGTTCGTTAACACCTTTGCTAATTCCAGCCGTGAAAAGCAATCCAAACAAGAGAGCTACTGCGCCACATGTGCCGGCTAACAAGAGAACCACGGCCAGTCGCGAGCCAAATTCAGGTACGGGCGTGCTTAGCAAAAGAAGCGCAACAAGTGTGTTCTCAAGGGTTTTACGGTCTAACTTCGCATTTGCATCTTGTGGTCCAGCATCCACTATATTGATTTGATTCCACCAACGCTGACCTTTTTCAAATCCGCCCTGAGGTAGATGCAGAAGCTGCGCCAGATGTGGATCAAAGGTTGGAGTTTGAGGAATTGCAATCATGCCTCGTTTTTCCAAATCTGCAATGAACGCCTTGAGGTCGCCCGATTTGTCGTTCATCAAATTAGGCGTGATCGCTACCAATTTGTTTTCTTTCGTCGATACCAAGGCCAGGTCGACGCCAGTCAAGTGATCTGAATCGAGCGCAAACTTTGTCACTAAACCAGTTAGAAATTCGGTATCCAAAGGTTGACTGACGATGACTGCGCCGCCAACCTTACTGCCCTGAAGGATTGGCAGGATGCTGCTTAGCGTTAGCGTGTTAGTGGGGCTGAAGCAGGCAGGACCCAGATACATGGCTTTTCTGCTCATGGCATAATCCACGCCGGCGCTAAGCTTTCTGGCTGAGTAGCCAAACTTGGAAGGAGTGTCTGTGCTGTAAAAGACGACGCCGTTCTGGTCGACGATGGTGATGAACCCGATCAGTGCCGTTTTGCTGATCACACTCTTGAGCGCACTAGACATGGCTCCCCGGTCTTTAGTTGCCAGAGCCTGCATAGCAGCGACGTCCTGACAAACCGCAGCGGCGATGCCCCGGTTGGTCATCTTGATGCCTTCGAAATCTTTGCCGAGTTTTTCGGTGGCAGTGTATAAACGCTTGGCGGCCGCCTCATGACTGCCTTGAAAATCCAAGTAGAGTCCATAACCAGCGTTCCCCAGCACTGCGACGAGGATGACGGTGAAAAATGCGAACGTTAATTTTGCGCCGATTCCCAATTGTCTTTTCGTTTTGAGCTGAAGGTGTCCACTAGAAGTTTAACGTACCCTTTGGATTCACCAAGATGTTAAACGGATGTGGCTCGGACGCCTATAGGGTTTACAAGGGACTCTCCTCGAAAAGAGGAAGTTTTTGTCGCAGTTTGACGCTTGGGAACGGCGATCAGTACTCACAGGCTTCAATCTGGCACCACGGATAGTGTCCTTCGCCAGCAGCTGTCAAACATTGAACGCATAGGGCAACAGGACACATTTAGTATTGTTTTCAATTTCCAAGAGACACGCTACGACTGGGAAACGTTGATAAACTGTTCTAGCAAAGTGTGGCGAGACGTCAAGGGTAAGCTGACCCCACGCTTTGTTTTGGTTGGGGCACAGCTCGGAGGAGCAAAATGAAAGTACTCGTGGCGACGGACGGTTCGGCTAACGCAGACTCGGCCTTGGACAGTATCATCGAAATGCCGTGGCCAGCAGATACGCAGTTTCGAGTAGTTAGTATCGTCGAGTCTCTGCATGCCAAGCTTGACGCCTTGTTCATTGGCGGGCTCGGAGAGATGTCTCGCAAAGCTCAAACTGCGTATAGCGCCGATTTGAAAAATGTGCTGGCAGAATCAAAGGCCAAGCTAGCGGCGAAGTATGGTCAAGATGCAGTTTCAAGCGAGTTCTTGGATGGTGAGCCTAGCGAGCAGATAATCTCGGTGGGACGTACTTGGGGCGCTGATCTGATTGTGCTGGGCGGGCATAATAGCTCTGCTGATGGTTGGTACGGCTGCGTTCGAGGCGTCGCAACTCACGCGCCATGTTCCATCCAGATCGTACACCATGACAGTTCAGGATCTCTAGTTAAGAAGGAAGCGAATCACGAAAGCCCTGATATAACACGGTTGTTGCTTTCAATTTCCACCCCTGCGGATGCTGAATTGATTGCAGCTACGGTCTTGAACCGCACATGGCCAGACCAAAGCCGTGTTCAAGTTTTAACAGTCGTTGCGCCTTTCCATGAAAACACTAGGTTCGCCCAGACCAAAGATTGGCAAGACGTCGCTGAAAAAGTGGAAACCGCGGCTAAAGAACAAGCAGAACAACTGGTCGCTACAACTGCTAAGAAATTGGAAGAAAAATTTGGCGTCAAGAACGTCACCTATCACGTTTTGCAAGGCAATGCGAGGAGTTTGATTCTTCAAGTCGCCCAGGACTGGGGCTCGGACCTGATTTTAATGGGTGCCCACTCTAAAGACAAAACTCTTCTGGAGCGCTTGCTTGGAAGCACTGCTGCATCGATAGTATTAAACACACCTTGTTCTGTTGAGCTTGTTAAGCAGAAATAGGCTCTCGAAGAAGAAGCGTAGCCGTAGATATTGACCGTGCCCTGCACGAGGGCATTGGCATTGCTCAGAATAGACAGAGGGCGCAGACGACTAATCCGCGTGGCGATGAGCACCCAAGATGGATGCGCTCCAGGTAGCTTGCAAACAGTTCTAATCCTGCTTGGATTCTTGAGCTCGTCTGTAATCGACTTGAACCTGGATTGCTCTAATTAGTTGATTTGGTCCGCAATATCCGAGTTCAAGGAGAATCTGACCCAACGGCTTTTGCTCTTTGCCAGACTCGGAGTCGCCTTTCTGAATGTGTAGAGCTTCGTCGAGCTGATAAATCGTGATGTAGCCCAATTCAACTAAAATTTGCCCCAACAGAGTCTTATTCTGTTCTTGTTTGGGCTCTTTTGGTGACTTCGATGACCGTGTCTTCATTTGCTGGCGTCCTATTTCTACGCTTGAGGTCTAACGGAAATTGTGACCTATAAAAAGGGTAGACCGCTGGGCACACCCGAAGCTTACAACTTATGGCTGCTGGGTTTCCCCTCTGACCAGGTTCGTTGGTCTCCGCCGTACCCAACGATCTAGTTTGCAATTATAGACCATTGTAAGTCTGCATGGTCTCAGTAGTAAGGGGAAACTTGATAGCTTGAGAGCGAAGTTTTAGTCACTAATTCGCAATGCCGCGGCAGGTAGCAGGATAGATTGCCATGACCGGCTACCAGAGAAGATTAATTGCGTAATATTCAATGTCAATTCTCTCCGCGCGATAGTGGCCTTGCGAAACTTTGAACGTTCAGCAGACAGATCCTGACCACGCGAACTTACCGAGCCGGAAGAGTAGGGCAACTGCTTGGAAGGAAAGACCCATGATGAATGGCGGCTTGGAATTTGCAATAGGCGCCGGTAGTACAGAGGCTCATGACCAAGAGTTCTAATAAAACTGGTGACTCCTTCGTGTTCTGCGAGAGAATGCAGGTCGCAGCGCATTAGCGCAGAACCAGAACCGAAGCCACAGTGTCATGATAGATCCTTTCCCGTGGTATTATATACGGTGCCTCTACTTTGCATATGGTGTCTGAAAAGGCCTTGTTCTTTCAGCACGAGCAAACACAAACACCGCTGAGTTTCACTCTGAATTACCTGAGTCATGCATTGTTCACTGTGCACATCACTTAGGGGAGAGAATAACAAAATTCTGTTCGCTCTCTACCAGCGCTTTCTCGTCTGCATGAAATTCAGGCATTTTCACAACTACAACTGAGCAAGGCGCAGCAGTCACAACTGCAGATGAAACGCTGCCGAGAACGAGTTTTTTTACTCCTCGGCGACCATGCGATCCAACAATGACTATCTCAGCTGGCCAGGAACAGGCTGTTCCAATAATCTCGTGTTCCGGATTTCCGGGAATAATCCTGGTTTTCACCAGGGCGCTCGGTAATAGTTCCCGTATCGCCGTAGCCACCACATTCACAAGCTCCTCAGCTTCTTGTTGAGCTGTAGAATCAGCCGACGGCTCGATAACATGCAGCACTTTGAACTGCGTATCTGGTGGCCAGAAATGGTTGACGATGAATTGCGTGATGGTTTTTCCGAAACTTTTGCTGTCTACTGCAACTAATACGTTCTTCATACTTGAACACCAACTATTTCCGTTCATCCCGGTATACATAATATTGTGGGTCACGCCATAGTGAAATTATGTTCTGCCAGAGGGCATTAGTCATCGGCCCTGCGGATGACTAATGCCAGGAGTCCATACTCAACTCTGAAGCACATTCCGGTAGTAATGTTGACAGTCAGCGGGCGTGATGAGGACATGATCAGATCCTAGGCTGAAGGGGCATGCACATTCATGAGAAAGCCGGTGACCTTCCAGGAATTCACCAGAGTCATTGAAGAATTGTCTATTTATGGGCTTTAGTCGCCTCTCTTCCACCCAAGAGAAACTAAAAGCCTGTCATAGCCTTCGACCGGCAGCGAAGAGCCTCAGACCACCAACTCATCCTTACAGCTGAGGTTGAAATTTCCAGAAGCAGCTACTCTGGCAACATTTAGCAAAATCCAGTGAGCCTGCGTAAGGAGGTTGCTATTAATTGATAACTTGCAAATTTTATGATTTAAGGACGGGTTCGCCAGGAATATAAGGAGTGTATCGGGTCGCCTCGCTGAGGTTGCCTTGTTGCACCGCATATAGTATCAATCACTGTTGGGAGGAATGTTCATGACAGTTCTCGAGCACAAAGCACCTGCACCTCCCGATCAAATCATGTTAGTGCAAAGCGCACCACGAGCCTATCAAATTCTTAAAGCCGCCATGGAGTTGGGTGTCTTCGAGACGATGGAGAAAGCTCCGAAATCTTCGAACTCAATCGCTAAAGATCTTAAACTGGATAAGCGCGGCACTGAATGTTTGTTGAATGCGCTCGTTGGGCTGAACTTCATCGCTCGTAAAGATAAGATGTTTGAACTCATTGAAGTGTCTCGAACTTATCTTTTGCAAAGCAGCGACTTATATATGGGCTTGTATTTAAAGCATGCCGAGCAATTAGATAAAGGATGGTCGCAATTAGGCGATGCGGTGCGCAGCGGCAAACCTGTCCAAGAAGTAAATACTCAAAAAACGGCCGAAGAATTTTTTCCAGCGTTAGCTGAGGGGATTTTTCCGATGAGTTACGCGATAGCGCAGATGGTGGCACGTGATCTTAGCGATGTTAATCATGGAAAGGCTAGGATACTTGATGTGGCTGCTGGTAGCGGTGTGTGGAGTATTCCATTTGCAGAAGCAAATAAATCTGCAACTGTAGACGCGCTAGATTTTCCAGCAGTTTTGGAAGTGACCAAGAAGATAACTGCGAAGCGTGGCTTGGCTGATAGATACAATTTCTTGTCTGGAGACTGGCGCCACATAAAATGGAAACCAAGCGAGTACAACATAATTGTGCTTGGACATATTCTCCACTCTGAAGGCAAAGAGGAAAGCAAAAAGCTGCTCAAGCAATGCGCTGAGTCGCTTCAACCAGATGGCGTGGTTGTGGTCGCAGAGTTCCTATGCGATGAGCAAAGAAGTGGTCCAGCAGCCGCGTTGATTTTTGAATTGAACATGTTCTTGCACACAACAGAAGGCTGCGTGTTCGCAGTTGACGAATTGAAAAACATGTTGCACGAAGCTGGATTCAAACACGTTGATTACTCCGCTAACATCGCAGACCAACCGGTGTTGATCGGTAGCAAGTGAAGAGTCGATTTTCACGGGATGCATGTGTAGATCATGATATGCAAAAGTTGCTCGAAACGTCTTCAGCCAGACTGGAAGTTTTGTCCTGAGTGTGCACGCGAAGCTGTTATGACCAATGATGAATGTTTGAGTTCATAATCCGAAGCCGAAGTGTCCTTGCTATGAACAGAGCTGTGAAAATCAGATCTGATTTTGGCAACTTCGGAGACTTCGTATTGAAAGTTGCACTTAGAAGTGCACATTCCACATAGTGGCAGAGGACCTTGAAAAACGTGATACCACCCAGGTGACTGAGTGTCTTCGATTAATCCTGTGCGCCGCTTGCGAAGTCCGGTCCGTTGTCGGACATGTTCCAGCGCAACAGCTCTCTGCGCCATTCTAAATCGGCTTGTGCTTCTTTGATCAAACTTGCTAAACCCTGAAAATCAGCGAACGACAAATCAATTGCCATGCCAAGATCAAACGTTAGCTTGACGCGCTCGCAGTTCGGAGTGCAAGCCATGCAAACAATGTGTTCTGGCCCGCAGACCTCAAACAGTTGATTCTCGTCACACTGTAGCGGATCCTTTTGCCAATTCAAATAATCTAAAAACTGATCGTCTTCCAAGCTTTGCTGAATTAGCAATACCAGCGCCTGGTACTGAGTATTGTTCAAGTAGATAGTTACTTCTTGCCTGCGGAAGTCTAGTGCAAACTCGCCATTTTCTTTGTCGAGATATAAATCTGCGAAAGCATTAGCAAAGCTTATCTGGTATGCGGTACTTGTTTTCATTTACCAGTGTCCCCTCAGGTCCTCCGTGCTCTAGACAGTGTTACCCTTTGAGCCATCGGGCTACGTCTCGCGCATGATAAGTGATGATTAAATCAGCACCTGCGCGCACAATGCCAGTTAAAGACTCGAGTACCACTTTTCTTTCATCGATCCAGCCGTTTGCTGCGGCCGCTTTGACCATCGAATACTCACCTGACACATTATATGCCGCGATTGGCAGTTTGGTCATGTCTCGTGCCTTGGAGATGATGTCGAGGTAGGGAAGAGCGGGTTTAATCATGATGATGTCAGCGCCTTCTTGAATGTCCAATTCAATTTCCCTGAGCGCTTCGCGGCCGTTGGCAGGGTCCATTTGGTATGACATGCGGTCGCCGAATTGCGGCGCCGATTCGGCTGCTTCGCGGAATGGACTGTAAAGTGCAGAAGCGAACTTGGCGCTGTACGCCATGATCGGTGTATGTTCAAATCCAGCTTCGTCCAACGCATTGCGAATGGCTGCGATGCGACCGTCCATCATGTCAGAAGGAGCAATTACATCGGCACCAGCTTCGGCTTGGGCCACTGCGGAGCGAGCTAATATCTGCAAAGAAGGGTCGTTTAAGACACGTCCATCGGCGACGATGCCGCAATGCCCGTGATCCATGTACTCGCATAAACAAGTGTCTGCAATCACGACCATTTCAGGAAAGCGTTGTTTGATCTCGCGGATTGCCTTGTTAACAATGCCATCACGCTTCCATGCACCTGATGCCTCGCTGTCTTTTTTGTCAGGAATTCCAAACAGCAGAATTGAAGTAATTCCTGCGTTGGCGGCCTGATCAATTTCTTGCAACATCGAATCGATACTTTGTTGAAAGATGCCGGGCATGGAGCTAATGGGCGTCTTTTTGTTTGTGCCTTCAACAATGAAAAACGGATAGATCAGTTTTTCAAGGTGAAGATGCGTTTCTCTTACCATGCTGCGAGTTGCTGGAGTGGCACGCAATCTGCGCATTCTCATGTTCGGATAACTTGGCGAGCTCTGTGCAATGCGTTCTTTGGCGAGCGTTTTCATATCATTCATTGTTGGAATCCTGGCAATAAAAAGGAATCGATCCGCACTTTCAGAGCTTCGCTCTTACAGCACAGATTCGGGCGATCTCAAGCTGGTGTTGTTTGTCCAGCGCATAGCTGTTAAATATATCGTTTTACTGCCATGTATCGAGCGCCTAAGGGTACTGTGTGGCAGAGATTTAATGCTGCCAAGAACTGTTTTAACTGCTGGCATTGGTTTGTACGTAATTCAGGATGGCTTCTACGAGCCCGTCGATGTTGAATTCTTCAGCCTGTCCTTCGCATTTACCAAGATACTCAACTGCAGTCGCTGTCGTTTGTGGACCAATCGAGATAATTGCAGTTTGGCGCAGAATCAAGCGAACACTTGATGTGTCATCGTGTTCTGGAATGGCAAAGATGTTTCGTAATATCTTAGCCAAGTTGCGAACAGATTGAGAACTGGCAACAGTAATGATATCGACCGATCCCTTGGTTAGTAAATCAGTAAGCTTTTCCACTGTTTTGTCCATGCTGCTTGGCGGAACGGTTTGATATGCCTGCACGACGTCAACTTCCGCACCGGCTGCCTGAAATTTCTCGACAATTAGATCCCGACCAATCGATGTTCTTGGCCAGAGAATGCTTTGCCCGCGCAGGTTTGGATAGCCTGGAAATTCTTCTACGAAGGCTTCACTGATCCACGCTCCGGTCGGTTGAAACGAGGGGTGCAATTTGTTCTGCCTGAGTGCCTCTGCAGTGCTAGGACCAATTGCGGCGAATTTCCCCGTGAATATTTTCCCCCGACCTTTTTCTGCCCACCGTGAAACGAAGTACTGCACAGCGTTTATCGAAGCAAACAGCATCCAATCGTATTCATCGATTTTGGCGATCGCTTGATCCACGCTTTCCCAATTTGATGGTGGGATTATTTCTATCGTCGGTAATTCAACTACTATGGCACCAAGAGCGACAAGTCTTGTGGTCAGGCCGCTTGCTTGATGGCCAGCACGTGTGACGACAATGTTTATTCCGGTCAGTGGATGTGTTTTATGCATCACCGAGTCTACTCGTTTTCTCTATGGAGGTGATATCGCTGGTGGTGCCGACTGCTTGAGATCGCGAAGAATTCTGTCTGCTCCCAATTCTTCGACGCGCTCAGCTAGAGTATTTCCAAGTTCTGCCGCCAATTCGTTCGTGGATTCGAGCGAAACTCTAATTATTTCTGATCCATCCAAAGCGGCTACGCAGCCAGTCAGTCGCAGTCGTCCGTCACGCAGCGTCTGACCGAGAGCGCCGACAGGCACTGAGCATCCGCCCCCTAATTTATCCAAGAAAGCTCGCTCTGCTGTAATTTCGGCGCGCACTTGTTTGTCTTCTATGATCCGTAAAAAATCCAAGACCGCGGCGTCACCTGCTCGGCATTCAACGGCCAACGCGCCTTGTCCGACGGCCGGTGTTGAAATTGCCATATCTAAATATTCAGTGATTCGACTAGCCAAGCCCAGACGAAGCAATCCAGCTGCTGCCAGGACCATTGCGTCGCATTGACCTTCCTCATGTTTGCGCAGTCTGGTCGGTATGTTGCCGCGGATGTCGCAAAATTCCAGGTCTGTTCGCAGCGCTCTAATCTGAGCTGTTCGTCTGCGGCTTGAGGTTGCGACTCGGGTACCTTCGGGAAGTCTATGGAGCAAATTGTCGTCTTTGCTGACTAAAACATCTCGTGGATCTTCTCTGTCGAGAACGCAAGCCAGGATCAAATCCTTAGGCAGTTCCGTTGGTAAATCCTTCAAGCTATGCACGACAAAATCAACGCGATCTGTATAGAGAGCGTCTTCCAGTTCCTTGACGAATACGCCGCGTCCACCTAGTTCGGCTATAGGTCTGTCCAAGACCTTGTCACCACCGGTGGTTATAGGCACGACTTCGAATTTTAGCTCAGGAAACCTACCCGATAGCGCCGCAATGACGATATCAGTCTGTAATCTGGCTAGTTGACTCTCTCGTGTTCCGACTCGCACGCACTTTTGCTTGCTTGAACTCGAAACGATTTTTGTCACTTTTCTGTACAGACAGTATCTGCGCCGGCAACTGCAGCTCTGCGGGTTTTGGCGGGCTTACCTAACGCTCCTAACGGATCCAAATTGAATAAAGTGCGCAGAGCTTCGGCTTGTTGCCGCAAAATTTCGTAGTCCCTAGTTGCTTTAAGCTGAACGGTTGGGCAATGCAAAATCTGATTAACAATCGCCCGACTGATCTCTTCGATTTGCATCGGGTCGGTGATATCAGAGAGATTTGTACTGCGTGTTTTGGCCATCTGCTCTTGGCGGATGGCTTCGATTTTCTCGCGCAGCCCGGCAATGGTCGGTACTACGAGTAGCGATCTTTGCCAGCCATGAAACTCATCGAGTGTCTCAAATACAATGTCTTCAGCTTCTGCGACTAGCGCTTCGCGTTCAGCCAAATTTTTAGTCACCACATCGGCAAGATCATCTGCGTGGAAAAGTTTGACGCCCGGTAAGTTACCTATTGTCGGTTCCACGTTTCTCGGCACCGATATGTCAATTATGCAAAGCGGTTTTTGCTCTTTGGACCGGTTTGAGGCAAGCACTTCTCTTTCAAGTAAAAAGGATTGTGCGCTCGTTGAGACTACAACCAAATCTGCGCCCGCAGCCAATTTGTGCCGGTCTTCAAATTCAAAATCAGTCTCTAAGCGCTGTACGTTTGGCAAAGTGTTCTTAAGAAATTGATTGACTCGTTCTTTGCTGCGGTTTAGCAGAAAAACTGTGCCTTTGCCCGAATCTGAAAGCAAAAGCTTGACGCAGATTTGGGCCATCTTTCCGGCGCCTATAACAGCAATTCTTTTCTCTTTCAGATCGCCCATGGTGTTACGCGCCAGTTCGAGTGCTGCTGAGCTAACCGAAACTGCTCGACGGCCCATCGTTGTTTCGGAACGCACTCGCTTGCCGCATTGAAGCGCCACTTTGAACAAATAGTCGAGCATCGGTCCGGCAGTTTTGGCTTCAAGAGCTGCCTGATGAGCTGCTTTGACCTGCGACATGATTTGGCCTTCACCCAGGATCATACTGTCGAGCCCTGAGGCTACCCGAAAAAGGTGCAATGCCACGTCTTCGCGAAGCAGTCGGAAGTTAGGCTTGAGAGCGCCATGGTCGCTAATTGCTTGAGCCGAAGCGAAGAAGGCATCGATTTCTTGCCAACCGGCCTGGACGTTCGACACGACTGCGTATATCTCAGTGCGGTTGCATGTTGACAATATTGCCGCTTCCTTCACATGCGGTAGATGCGAAAGAGCTAGGAGGGCATGGCTCACACAAGATTGGGGAATCGTGAATCGTTCACGAATTGCAATCGGGGTGGAGTGATAATTTAAGCCGCAGACTACGAGTTGTGTCATGTTACCGAGGTTTCCAGGATGATTTTACCAGTCGGGCAGCTTACGGAGTCGAGCAGCTTGCTAAATGGTCCCCAGTCGTGTGCATGGACCCTGCTAGTGTGCATAGACTATCCTCAGGCAGCAATCGATCAATTTGTACTTCGCATACCGATAAGACTCCAAAAGCCACTGATAATCGGTGCAGTTGAATTATATCCACGCTAATCGGCACTTTTTCTGAACTTTAGGTCAGCGTAACGAAACTACAACTATGTCCTGTGTCAAAAGTTAGCTATGGAGAAACGTTTGTAGCGGGCGGGGCTTGCTCTGCCGCTTGACTTACCGACAGCTGAACCCTGAATAAAGGTATTTATTAGAAGAATATCTTGGGCCGGCTATTTATTGCCTGCTGCCATCTTGGTAGGCGAGGACATTGAGAGAGCTGTCAGTGAAGATTGCGTGCGGGCGCTCCAACTGTCGAGTTTAGGCGATAGCTCAGGGTGTATCCTCTTTGCAAGCCAGTTTAAACCTGACGTAATGCGGATTGTTGGACGAGCCAGTCCGTCGTGGGGTGGATCAGGCAAAAAGTAGACTTGGTCGCTTCTTACCGCTTTCAGCGAAGACCAGGGGTGTTTCTTGAGAAATTCATGGTCTTTGCACTCAAAAGGCATGACAATAACGTCCGGATTTGCCAGAACCAATTTTTCCATTGAAAAATGCGGATAGCCGGCGTTCAAATTTTGTGAGATGCATTCGCCACCACATATGGTGATCGCTTCTGTTAGATAACTCAATTTGCCAACTGTCAACAGCGGTTGCGGCCATACGCAATAAAATACTGTGGGCCTATTCGGTTGAGAGGTAATTCTCTTCAAATCGATAAGGCATTTGTCGAATGTAGTCGCCACTTGTTCACCACGGGTGGTGTTGTCAGTGAGTGTGGCAAGTTCGCGCAAGTTTTTCGATATGTCAGATAGGTGACCGTTTCTCAAAATCGAGACGTGATAGCCATTATGAGAAAGCGTGCCGGCAAGCGATTCTTGACCGGAGACCAAGACAATTTTGTCTGGCTTCAAACCAGCCAGGCGCTCAAGGTTGGCGGAAATGAAGTTGCCGACGATAGTCTTGCTTTTAACTGAGCTTGGATAATCGCAGTAGGAACAGACGCCGATGATCCTATCGCCCGCGCCAATTGCATACAGTAGCTCGGTGTTCGACGGCGCAAATGAAACGACGCGCTTTGCCGGCTTCTTGCCGTCAACTGCTCCATCTGAGATCGCTGCGTAACCGGTAAGTAAGGTTAGACTGAGTGCTATGTAGAGCGCGGCTCGTTTAGCCAATGCTTGATCTCTTCCAGGCGTGATTCGTTATCTGATGATTGAACCACATATGTGATGTGTGACAACTGCCATTCGAAAATCGTCATGCGCACTAGTCGATCGATTTGCTTTTGATAGTCAAGCTCTGTCCACCTAAATCCGTCCTCAAGAGGCGGAAACATTGGCGGTACATAAATAATGTGACTGTATTTTTCTGCTTGTCGGCGCGACTTGTCGTAATACGCTTCAGTGTCGAATGTCATTGCCTGGGAGATGTTCCATCGTTGCCATAGCACCCAGCAGTCAATAGTTGAGCGGTCTGAAATAAAGGAACCGGTGACGTTCTCCGCGCCTATCTGAGCTTCCAGGACCTTTCTTTTGAAATCTTCTTGGTCTGGGATGTCGCCGATCTTTTGGTAACCGAGTTCATGACAAAGCTTTCTGCCTAACTCCGGGATGACTGATAAAGAAAGGAGCGGAGCCAGCATCCCCACAAGAGTGGTTTTGCCGACTCCGCTCGCACCAGTAACAATGATCCTCTTATTCGAATCCAATTAGCTGTTTAGTGTTGTTTTGGTTGGTTCTACTGCTTGACTGCGAGCATTCCCACCATCGATGACTTTGCGGTCGCGCTTGAGAGCGTCTGCAATGTCGATTCCCGTTAACCCTTTGATCATCATCATGCTTTGAGTAGCTACGTTGAGGACGTCGTTGGTTATTTTGCTGGCGCCGCCGTCATTGCCAGTGGAAAGTACTGTCATGCTGCCGATCTTGGAGAGAGGAGAAGCAGCTGCGGCAATCATTTCTGGGAGTTTGTCGATGATCATGCTTGTCATAGCAGCGTCATTATATTGCTTAAACGCTTCCGCTTTCTTCGACATCGCTTCAGCTTCCGCTTGACCTTTGGCAGCTGTTACCGTTGCTTCGGCAAGACCTTGGGCTCTTGTTGCTTCGGCATGTGCCAGACCTAGCGCTTTAGTGGCTTCAGAGTCAGCCAGCGCTCTTAGGCGTGTAGCGTCGGCTTGACCTTGTGCTTGCAGTTTTGCAGATAGTGCGTCAGCTTCTGCGAGCAACTTACGCTTCTCTTGTTCGGCTTGCGCCATCAAGCGAATTCTCATTTGTTCTGCTTCGGCTGGCTTAGTCACTTCGCTTTCCAGGGATACTTGTCGCTTTTGCACTTCGACTTGTTGCAGTTCAACTTCCTTTTGTGCTTCGACAATTCTGATCTTCTGAGTTTCTTCAACCAGTTTCTGTTGTGTTTGCGCTTTGACGATGTCGTATGCCATGTCTGAAGCCGCTTTCTTGTTGGCGACTTCAGTTTGGAACTGAGCTTGATTGACTTGGAAGTTTTTCGAAGCTTCAGCCACTCTGGTGTCAGCTAACAGTTTAGCTTTCGCTCCTTCTTCTGCCGCTTGCGCTTGAGCAATTTGTGAATCTCGTTGAGCCTGTGCTTGTTGGATTTGAGTTTCTTTAGCTGCGTGGGCGACACCTATATCAGCATTTCTCTTCGCTTCAGCCGTTTGTTGGCGACCGAGGGATTCCAAATATCCGACTGTGTCTTTAATTTCTTTGATCGTGAACGAAACGACTGTCAATCCCATTTTTGCTAGGTCACCGAGCGACACTTCTTGAACGCGTTGGGCGAATGAGTCATTGTTTTGCACCAATTCTTCAACGGCCATTGTGCCTAAGATGGCTCTCAAGTGACCAACAAGACTTTCGTGAGCGATGTTCTTTATTTCTTCTTCAGTCTTGCCAAGGAACTGTTCAGCAGCGGTAGCGATTGAAATTTCATCGCCTTTAACCTTTACCTGAGCAACTCCTTCTACGAAAATCGGTACACCGTTTTTCGTGATCATCGGCGCCTGGGAGTGAACATCAATCGTCATGACTTCAAGGCTCAAAACGCTTTTTTGTTGCACCATCGGCAGCATAACGGCGCCACCACCAACGATGATTTTGTAACTTCTGCCGTCACGTCCTGCATACATCCCGGAGATGATCATCGCTTCGTTAGGACTGCACTTTTGGTATAGATTAACCATCAGGTAGACCAGGATAAAGGCTAACATGACTCCAACGCCTATGGCTAATAGCGAACCGAACTCTAAACCAAGCATAAATGTGTTCCTCCAGTGGGAAAGCGAGAATCATCTCTTTTCCCTATCATTCCCAAAAATTAGACTTCTTTAGACAGTTTCTCGTTTGATTTTCATCATTGGTTTACTGCGTGAGAACATCATATACGCTCTCAAGACTACCTCTTGGCAGCATCATCAATTCCTTATTATTTCAGGCTCTTCGTCATTTTTTCTACACAATTTCATGCCTCAAGCTGATGGCATTAAGTGGGTAAAACAACCTCGATGTTGGTGGAATTTCCTTCTCGATAAAAGACTGTTTTGTGTTACCGGGCGACCGTTGCGGACAATTTTTAGTGCAGGTTTTCAGATCGCTTTTTTGCCAGCTTTTCTTGTGGTGTCAAAGTGTCGTCATCGAATGCCGGATCTATGAACGAATCTGTCCAAAGCTCAACCAAGACATACTTTTCCGGATGATCGTAAATGATTACTTTGGTTCCTTTTGGGATTTCCAGTTCAGGATTTCTAGCCCGAGCTGGTGACGTGTAGCGTTTTGACGAGACGATGTAAGTAACTTCTCCGGTTCTGCCGATTGTAATTGGCACGGTGACTTCGGCCATGTGTCCGATAAGATCGTTTTCGGTTGCTGCCGAGGATGAAAACATTCGCGCAAATGCTGCATTCATCACACTTGTCACCACTTTTACCGAGACAAATCCACCGATAAAAGCTGGCACCAGTGTCGTCCAGCCCAAAATCGGAAAACTTGATATAAAGAACAATCCTGTTAGCCCAAAGAATGCCAGAAACGTCGTCAAAATAGTTGGGTTGAGCGCTGACAGCAATGCTTCTACAGGACCGCCCTTCTCTTCTTCGCGGCTTGGGGCATGAAATGGCCCGGTGCTGGCTTGTAGCTGCGCACTTTGGATCTGTAACAACTCGTTTGCACCGGCATTGGTGCTTCCGTGTCCACCAGCGGAATGTGTGCCACTACTGGTGCCACTATGACCAGCTGCAGAATGTCCGGCTGCGGAACTTCCAGCTGCAGAATGACCAGCGGCAGTTCCATGACCGCCACCAGCGCTATGCCCGATCGCTGTGTGTCCGCTTCCTCCGTGCCCAATTGCTGTGTGTCCGCCGCCGCCGTGGCCGATTCCTGCATGACCACCGCCACCGCCACTTACATGACTGCCGCTGTGCCCTCCGCCACCATGATGAGTGGCACCCATAAACGCACACATAACCAGAAACAGCGAACCAATCGCTGAACATACTATATAAATCTGCGTGATTAACGGCAAAGGCATATTCTCACCTTTTAACTAATGAAACGTTCTTCTAATTCTTGATCCGGATCGTATGGCTCAATGAAAACAACGTGTTCTTTAGAGCCAACAATCAAAACTTTCGATCCTTTTTTGAAGTCAACACCTGGCTTAGCAGGCTTGGCAGAGGCCGTCATTCTTTTGGCGTTGAGGACGTATGTCACTTCTCCTGTTCGTCCATCGTGAATTGGAACGTTGACCTCTGCCATTTGCCCGAGTAGGTCCGACTCTTTTTGATGTGTTGAGGTGAACATGTTCTTGATCATCCATTGTGTCATCGCCTTGAATGCCGCCGATACGAGGAGGCTCACGGTGATCGCGGGTATGAGTGTGAAATAACCCATCCAGGGCGCGTTGAAAGCGCAGACCAAGCCGGTTAAGCCGAAAAAGGCGAGGTAAACTGAGACTGTCATTGGACTAAGCAGTGTGAGAATCAAACCAAGCAATCCTGAGGCCATTGTTGAATTTGTCGGCACTCTGTGGACAGCAGTCATTTTGTGTCCAGCAAGCGGCGCTAGTTTGAAATTGCCGCCGTCGTCTCCAGCGCTGAAATCAGTGCCGCCGCTGTCGTCGCCTGCACTAAAGTCTGTGCCACCACCATCGTCGCCGGCGTTAAAATCAGATCCGTCGTCTCCGCCATGACCTTCTTCGCCGATATGTCCGAGAAGAAAGCTGCCGATTACGAAGATGGAACCAATCCCCGCGCAAACGGCATAAATTTGACCGAGCATTCCCAGAGGAATCATTTTGATCGCCTATTCTATTTTCATGAAAATATAGTGTTTCCTAGCATCAGAAGTACCCTTAGCAGACGACTTATAAACCCGAAAAGTCTTACGAAATGGCTAAGATTGGCATGTCCACTTGCTGGTTGCGCGGGTTTAAATAGAGTGCAACCAGTGCCTTTGGGGAAGGTATAAACTAGGCAAGGGTGCACGGCAGTCTGATAATGGCGCGTTTGAAAGTAGAACGGATCCAGTGGAAATAATCCTCACTCATAACAACATGGACTTCGATTCGTTAGCCGCTCAATTTGGCGTTGCGAAATTGTATCCATCAGCTCGGATGGTATTAGGCTATCCGTTGGTTGGCAACGTGCGTAATTTTGTTGCTCTTTATCGAAGCTCCATGCCGGTCATTCAAATGAAATATGTGGACATGGACAGCGTTTCGCGTGTTTTTATAGTTGATTGCCAGAACATTGATCGGTTGGATGAAATAGCCAAGAAGCTTATCACTGAGCAAAAGATTCCTCACGTGATCTTTGATCATCATCAACTTGACCCCAATGGTCTGGGTCCTTCAGCACATGAAGACTCAGTCATTGAGCGCGTTGGAGCGGCAACGACAATCGTTGTCGACAAGATCAAGAAAAGCAAGATTGAGTTGACTCCTTTTGAAGCGACGCTCTTGGCGATCGGTATTTACGAGGACACCGGCTGCCTTACATATAGTGGCACTACTGAAAAGGATGCTGCCTGTGTAGCCTTCTTGCTGAAGCATGGCGCAGATTTGGCGATCATTAACGATTACATTCGACCTAAAATGAACGATGACCAGGTTGTTTTGCTTGAGGACTTGATTAAGGACGCGCACACCATCACCGTCGGCGGTGCTAAGGTGGTCATGGCTTGTGCCACGCGTCCGAAATATTTCGATGGATTGGCTACTCTAACTCGCAAGTTGACTGAAGTGGAATCGGCGGACGCTGCTTTCTCGATTGTTTTTATGCGGGATAAGGTGCATATCGTCGGTCGAAGTGACTCGCAGTTGATCGACGTAAGATTGGTAGTGCGCCGGTTTGGAGGTGACGGGCATCACGGTGCGGGATCCGCTGTTACGCGTGATGGAACAGTGGAGGAATTATCCGCTGAAATCGAAAAGTTGCTGCGTACGCAAGTAAAGCCAGAAGTGATTGCCGAAGAGATCATGGTCTCTCCTGTGCGTACAATCCGCTCTGGTATTACTATGGACGAGGCTAGCAGAATCATGTTGCGTTATGGCTTGGATGGTTTGCTTGTAGCCGATGAGGACAATCTTGTCGGTGTTGTTTCCAGAAGAGACATCGATCAAGCGACACATCACAAGCTGGGTCACGCTCCCGTGCGGGGTTTTATGAGTAAGCCGGTGATCTCAATTGACAAGAAAACGCCACTCAGTAAAATACAGGAAATCATGGTCACTGAAGACATTGGCAGGCTGCCTGTGTTAGATGATGACAAACAGCTCGTTGGCCTTGTCTCGCGTGGTGATGTTCTAAAAACACTCTATGGTGACAATGGATCTAATGTGTTTTTAGTTCCAGAATGGGCGACTCTTCTAAAAGACGATTTTGCTGCATCCGGTCGAACCGTTCAGCTTGAGCCCCGGTCCGTGAATCTGCAAGCGCAAATGAGTAAGCTTGACTCTCCAACTTCATGGCTTTGTATCCAGACGGGAACTGTCGCTGCACAATTGAATATGGTGGCATATGCTGTAGGCGGATCGGTTCGCGATCTGATTCTCAATGTCCCTAATTTCGATCTTGATTTTGTTATTGAAGGTCCGGCAATAGAGCTTGCGAGCGCGATGGAATCTGCATATCCGGCGCGTCTTGAAGTAGTAGCACGACACGAAAGATTTCAGACTGCAAAGCTTTGGTTTTTCGCAGATACAAGGCGAGATGTTGACTTTTCGACAGCACGAACTGAGTTTTACGAATTTCCTGCTGCCCTTCCCACGGTTGAAGCGTCCCAACTCGAACAGGATTTACTGCGTCGCGACTTTACCATCAACGCGCTCGCTATCTGCCTTAATCCTGGTCGCTACGGAATGCTGGTAGATCATTTCGGTGGACTTGAGGATATCAAAAAGAAAACTATAAGGGTGTTGCATGCCTTTAGTTTCATTGAGGATCCGACCCGCATTATTCGGGCGGTGCGCTTCGCCAGTCGTCTCGAGTTCAACATTGAACCGAAGACTAAAGAGTTGGCGAAACGTGCTGTAGCAATGGGAATATTCGACAATCTTGGCGGCAATAGGATGCGCGATGAACTGCGCTCGATCTTGGAATCTCCTCGGCGAATTCGTGCTCTTGACTTGCTGGCTGAACTAGGAGCGAAGCTCCGTTATTTGGATGCTGAGCTGGAATATTCACTTTCGATTCGCACCTTACTCCGGCGTGCGGAACGTTTGTTGAAGAGATATTCGCTTACGCAGCCATGGGTTGTTTATCTTGCTTTGCTTTTGTCTGAGCTTGATGAACATCGCATCGATGCTGTTCTAGATCGTTTTCACTTAACCAATGAGCAAAAAACAATCGTGCGCAAGGGGTTAGCCATTCCTCGTCAATTGCCCGAAATTGTCGAAACTTTGAACAAGCAAGGCGTCAAAAATAGTCAGATCTACTATTTACTAAAGGGCAAGCCTGAAGAATCGCTTGCCATCGCGGCTTGCTTGGCTGGTCCCGGCGCGCCGTTGCGCCGTATGATCAGGCTTTACCTCGAACACTTGGAAAAGGTGCAGATAGAATTGAGCGGGTCCGACCTCGTTGAAATAGGTGTTCCTCCAGGTCCGGAGATCGGGCGCGCTCTGGATGCCATTCTTGAACGAAGATTGGATGGCATCATCAAATCAAAGCAGGACGAGCTGAATTTCGTCTACGATCGTTTTCAATCCACACTAGTGAAAAAAACTGTTTAGGGCTTTCCCTTCTAAATTAACACTGACTTAGTAGGTAACATGGCTATGCTTTGCGGTATGCGAATGCCCTGCCAAGCTTGTGCCTTAGGTTTCGCAAGCACCTTCACAAATTCAGTAGACCGGCTACGTCCGGCCAAACATCTTGCCCGGAGCCAATCTGGCATCCATCTAATACACTCGTTAAGCCAGGTCCTTTCGTTTCGGTTAAATCTGTAAGTACCAAGGTCGATTTGTTCAGGTGTGATCGACTTTTTGCCCACGTGCCAAAGCGCTCTGATTGCATGACCGACAGTGTTGTCGCCCGCGCAAATACCTTTTCTTGGTGCAATTCTATGCATTTTTATTTTGGTGTCACCGATATGAAAATAGCTGGTAGATCCATTGGTGTAGAAAGTTTGAATCTCATTTTGATCCTGCTTCAGCCCTAATTTAACGGCGATGTCATTGCCATGTTCAAGCAATTGCTTACCGAAAGCATCCGCCTTCACTCTCGCTATTTCCAGCATTGAATATTCTCGATTGGTAAAATCTTCACGCACAAACACCCCACGCGCTAAACGGACAATGCTTCCGTCTTTGACCATTCGGTAAAGACATTGATCAACAGCTCCTCTGGAGCCCATCTTCAACACATCTCTAGTTGTGAACAACTCGCCTGAGCGGAGTTTTACTATGTAGTTGCGAATTAGATAAGTGCACACAATGTTTCCCTCCATTAGAAGTGCCTATGTATTGATACGTTCGGATTTAGAAAAAAGTTCAAATCATTGCTAGTTAGTCGGCCCTTTTTTTTTGACTCTTAAGTCGTTGGAAATAAAAATGTTTTTCCAACAAATTCTGGCCGGGAGCGCAATAGAGAGACTCTAAGAGAAATTAGGGCTAGGACATGTTAGAAAAGACATTGTTTTTCTAAAAAAGGCGACGAGTCTATTGTTAAGGGTGGTGCCTTTTAATATTCTGATCAGAGATCGAATTGATATTTGAGTTTATGCACTCAAGCTACCGAACAAACGGTTAACGAGATTGATCACTGGATTATGGCAATCAGAAGTCATTCAGTCTTAATTATTGAGCACACTTGATCAATCAGCTAATGTAAAACACTTTACCTTTTGGATGAAAGGGCAGGTATCTTCCTTTTGGAATCAAGTAGGCATGTTCGCGGCGGATGCGCAGATTGCTGTCACACTGTGCATCCGTAATCACTAGAATTGGACCCTTTTCAGGAAAGTCTTCTGCTTTTTCGATTAATTCGATTCCCGGTTGCAGCACTGTGCCACCAAATCCTTTAACGCGCACTTTTCCTGCGATTGCTTCTGGTGTGTCAAGGTTCCAGTTTTGTGAGTTTCTTCAATCAGAATAGCCAGTGCCATTGCTTTCTCCGCTTCTGAACCTCAATCTAATTCGACACTTTGCTGTGTGTTTTCTGTTGATGAATTCTCGGTGCCTGTATTTGTTGTGGCACCGCTTTCATGTTCTGAATCAATTCTCGCGGTCTGCTCCGTTTCAATACGTTCCGTTTCAACGCGCTCCCGTTCTGTCTCTATTAGCCCGGTTCGCTCCGTTTCTATCCGTTCGGCTTCCATCGTTCCACTTCTTCTGAGTTGTGTGGCGAATCTTCTTGGCACTAATACATTCACCGCATGTGGTGCCACTTTGATTTTCATAGGCGTTTCGCCCCAAGCGTCTCCATCAATCATGGCTGTAGCTTGCTGAGCAACAGGCGGTCTGCTGTCAGTGCTGCCCGAAATGAAGTTGCGAATTTTATGACCAAGATGTTGGAATCGGGAAAGTTTAGCTCGTGAGGGAACAACTTCAACTGTTAGTGATCTGACTTTGCGGATGTAGTATGGTGCTTCGCCGCCAACAAAGCCGCCGGCAAAACGAAATCCCATGTGCAGGTAGTCACCAAATTCACTTGGATTGAGAACACATAAATCCAGTAACCCATCATTTATTTGAGCAGTTTCCGACAGAGTGCCCACTCCCAGATCAGCAATGTTGCTTACGAATAAACCAGAAGCCGCGACCTGAAACGTTTCTTTTTCCTCATCCAAAGTAATTTGGAACATGACAGGAGGCATGGCAAAGTTTTGGATTACGGAACTTGCATAGGCAAGCATTTTCCAATTTACTTTATCTTTCTGGTCAGGCATCAAAATCGCGTCTGAGAGTGGTCCAGCACCTGCGCAGATGCAGAAGTATTGACCGTTCATGATGCCCAGGTCCATTTTCATTGCCACTCCGTCCAGAATGACACTCAGCGCTTCGTCGAGTGGATCACTGAGAATGTTTTCCTCATAGATCAACAAATTTCTCGCTAATTGGTTGCCGGTACCCAGGGGGATAATGCCGACCGGAACGTCGCTTTGTGCCTCGGCCACGGCGCCTAATGCAAATCGCAGCGTTCCATCTCCCCCGGCTGCAACTAGTAAATCGATTGGCTTTCCGATCGCGTTGAGAATATCAGCCGGTCGCATGTCCGGCACCGTTGGTAGTACCGTCACGGTGTACTGAGCCGCTAATCGGTGCACAACTGGACCGAGCCACATATCTGCGCCGGCAGCTGAGCCAGCAGTGGGATTGTAAACAACTAGGGCGTGTCTTGACATCGCGGTCTGGGCTTCACTCTTGGGATGTGTGTAGTTCGTGAAATTGGAGGAAATCTTACAGTTAGAACAATCTTTCTTGAGCGAGAAGTCAATAGGCGGTAGAATCTTCGCTCGTGTTATACATTTCCCTTTTCGCTTATGGCAAATTGGCAGGGGCAGCTGATATACGCAGTTGTGCGGTCCTTTATATCCGCTGGAGTATGGAGATTATTGGTTGACAATTAAACTGATTTCAGTATTGTATTCGACACCACACTTATTAAAGAAAAGTACCTTTTCTTTGCAGAAAGGACGGAAGTCATTGAATTTTATCCCCCAAGCGGCGAGAAGAGGCCTTCTCGGCCGACTTCTTTGCGCAACATTGTTCTTGCAACCGATTCTGGTATCAGCGCCTGCTGTTGCCAAGACATCTGACGCAGGGACACAACAGGTTACTGAAGAGGTCATTAACGGAAAGACCTTCTGTGTCATTAGGTCCGTGATGAAAGCTAAACCAGAAGCGGTTTGGCAAGTGCTAACAGACTATGCCAATGCCACCAAGGTGTTTCCTCAATTGAAGAAGTGCCATGTGGTTGCCGATCATGGCACAACAAAGATTCTCAGGCATCAAGTGGCGCCAAGCGGAGCTCTTGGGACTTATGAGTACATTATCGAATTGAAGGAAACGGCGCCAAAGGCTTTGGAATGGCATCGCATGAGCGGCGCGTTCAAGGAAGTTGACGGATTTTGGAAGCTTGAGCCTCTAGACGGTGGACACAGTACGCTTGTTACGTATTCTGCTTACGTAAATGGCGGGTTTTTCATGCCTCAACCCCTCGTCAAGCGGCAGTGCAAGATTGATATGCCTCAAATAATGGCTACCTTACGTTCACAGTCTGAGGCGTCAACTCAGATTGCCGGACGTCCAACCATTACCGCAGCGCACCTGCAATAACTCGCCGCGCTCCTTGTGACTGCCTGTCGCGCCATGTAGAGTCGCGCGTGCCTCTCTGCACCTCAACTTCTCTTTACAGCGCTCATGGCGCCCTGAGCAATGTCACCTTTTGAAAAGCTGATGTTCGCCCATCCCGCTTCGGTTTGATAGAATGCTGGCTATTGAGGAGAGGTACCGAAGCGGTCATAACGGCGCCGCCTCGAAAGCGGATGGGCGCAAGCCACGTGGGTTCGAATCCCACCCTCTCCGACTTTTTTTGTCGGACGGTCCGGATTCCGAGCGCTTGCAGGAATATGTCGATTCGATCGACCCTTAAGTAAGATATGTCGATTAAATTGACTTTTTTCGACATATTGATATGAAAGCTTCATGGACCGCCGATTTGAATATGCGACCCAATCGACATGTTCTGTAGATATGTCGAAAAATGCTTCGATGATCGACATATCTGACAACCAAGCGTCCAAACCTGCCAGAAGATATTTCCCTGAGTTTCAGGAAATTCAGTATTCCAATTTGCTTTCGACAACTATCGCATTGTGGTGCCATCGTGGATGGTGGCACTGCAGAACGAAAATTGGTTCGGCGGCTTACAGACCAAGATCACTCAGCGATGGATGATTATCAGGTCTGCGACCCAATTGCCAGTGATACTTGCGATCAATCTCGCCAATCGGTAAGTCATTAATACTTGCATGGCGAGAGGTCATAAAACCAAGTTCGTCGAATTCCCAATTCTCGTTGCCGTAGGATCGAAACCAATTGCCGGAATCATCGTGCCATTCATAAGCGAAACGCACTGCGATCCGATTTCCGCCAAAAGACCACAACTCTTTGATGAGCCGATAATCCAATTCCTTCGCCCACTTTCGAGTCAGGAATTCAATGATGGACTGTCTGCCAGTCAAGAATTCGGAGCGATTCCGCCACTTTGAGCTGAGCGAGTACGCAAGTGACACACGTTGGGGATTGCGCGAATTCCAACCGTCTTCCGCTAGCCGCACTTTTAGTATGGCTGATTCACGGTTGAAGGGCGGGAGGGGCGGATTGCTAGACATTTATCACCACTTGCTTGCGGATTTATCTGGGAGTCTTTGGATTTCGTCCCACGCATTTTATCGCGCACCTGACCGTCAAATCTTCCAGATAGTTTTAGTTCCAGTAGAACAGGTCCACAACGACATCGGATGCCATAGCAGATTTCTGGGGAAGAGGCGCCTGTATCCATATGCCTCAGTAATTCGCTATATGGATCGCTACATCAAGCAGATTTGTGCGTTCCGCACTCAACGCAGCCGGACTCCGGATTGCAATTCCGAATTTGATAAATTCATTTTGCGTTGCCAACAACTTGCCAAAACTCGATGCGCATAATGACTTCGTTGACAGCAAATGAGGAACTACTCCATGACTACGCACCACGAAGCAGCCGAACAACAAGCAGATAAGTCCGTTGCTCACACTGACAATGGTGGAAGTAATCCGTTGCAAAAACAGTACCAGGACATGATGCACGGCGCGAGTTTCCTAGAAAAAACTGTCAAAGATGCCACACAAGGACTTACCCATATCGACCTTTCAGTCCCAATTCATCAGGCCGGACAAGCAGTGTCGTCGATGGCTCATGACGCTGGCAAAGCAGTTGTGCAAGGTATGGACAAGGATCCAAATTTGCACTACATCAAGCATGACTTATGCGGCGATGATCCACTGAAGGTCGGTATTGCTGCAGTTGGCACCGTAGCAGTTGCGGGATTAGCTTTTGCCTTGTTCGCACCGGAGGAAGCAGCGGCTGCGGCAGTAGCTGTTGGGCTAAACTCTGCTGATGCATTACCGTTGGCATCAGTAACAGCAATTGGCGGCGTCATCGGAATAGGATACAGTGCAGCAGGCAAAGCCGCTGGAACTCACAAGTAAGGTATGTAGAACAGCGCAGTAACGCCCGCGATGCAACGTACAAAAATTTTAGGGGAGTCGAATTCGTGGTACCGAGAATGGTGCCGCGAATTCTACATTTCCCGCGACTTAAACAGAAGTTTTGTGAGATTGCCTTCGCCTAGTTCTAGATCCAAATCGCGGTAGCAAAACAAGGCAAAGAAAATTCCAAACAGTGAAATCAGATGGCAAACAACTCCTGCAAAGGGAAATACGTTGTTTGGATCAATTGAAGAATGAACAAATCTTTCCTCTGCCTTATGGACAAAAGTCATAAGTATCGTGAAGAAACAAGCTTTGTATACGCACGCCCAGAATATCGGTCTATACCTCATGCGGTTGACTACCGGAAGTTTTTGAGCAAGGACAATAATTTTGCCTAGAGCAAAGGCGCTGATTATCGCCATGATGTAGGCATTTTTGAATTCGTTGAGTCCGTATTGCAAGAGAATCAGGCATTTCAAAGTGGCTAAAACCGACATGCTGATCGCAAGGTAAACGATAATTGCGGCGATTTCTTTGGCTTCTTTGTGGATCGTTTCTTTGAGGCTTCTTTTTTCGGGTTTTCCAGTTGTAAGAGGGTCCAGGTCTTGCTTAGAAGGAGCGCCATTGCCTAGCGCGCCCGACACTTGCGTGGCACCTGCATCTTCCAGTGATGGCGGTTGATTTGGCGGCTGTGTTTCGTCAGCCTGTTGATGCTCCATGGCTCAACCATACTGCCAAAACGACTTAAATTAAAGCGCAGCTAAAGGGTTTTTAAACGGCAGTAACATTCAGTGAATGTTGATATTTAGCTCGGCACGCTGATATAGTACCCTACAAGTTTTGTCGGAAGCGGTGCAGCCAGTGGTCTTGCTCGACTTCTCACCGTTCATTCAAGAAAGCGAAATAATATGAAAGTTGGAATCATCGGGCTTCCGTCCTCCGGAAAGACAACAGTCTTCAACGCAATTAGTGGTGGCAATGCTGAAGTGCACTCCTTTTCCGGAGCGAGCAGCGCAGAGCCAAACATGGCAGTTGTGCCAGTGCCTGACGATCGACAAGAGTGGTTGAAAGGTTTGTATAAACCAAAGAAGACTGCTTATGCCACAGTAGAACTGGTTGACGTTTCAGGTGTTATACCGGGACAGGCAAAGACCGAGGGATTTAGCCCTCAGATGTTGACGAACCTTCGTCAAGTGGATGCACTTGTCCACGTTGTTCGAGCCTTTACTGATCCAGCAATTACTCATCCAAGTGGCGCGGTGAATCCGCTCAATGATGCAGAGCTTCTGGAACTTGAGTTCATTATTGCTGATTTGGGCGTTGTTGAAAAACGGTTAGCCAAGTTGGATGCTGAGATTCAAAAGAAAAAGGGACCGGACAAATCGTTGCTCGAAGCAGAAAAAGATCTGTTGGTTCAATTCCAAAAGGATTTATCTGATGAAAAGCCGTTGCGTCAAAAAACATTGACCGAAGAAGAATTGAAACTGATTAGAGGTTACACTTTTCTTTCTCAAAAGCCATTGCTGGTGGTGGCTAATGTAGACGAGGCTGACATTCCGAAAGGCGCAGATGCAGTACCTGGTTTGGAAAAATGGTGTTCTGACCGCGGCATGCCATTGATTGCTTTCTGTGCCAAAACAGAAATGGAAATCGCCCAATTAGATGAGGCAGAACGCGCTGAATTTCTCTCCGCTTTGGGAATTGAGGAACCATCCCGCGATAAGCTAATCAAAGCTGCCTATCAGCTTCTTATGCTAATCGCTTTCTTTACGGTTGGTGAGGACGAAGTCAAAGCGTGGACGATTACTCGCGGCACTATTGCTCAAGAAGCTGCGCGAAAAATCCATTCTGATATTGCTCGTGGTTTCATTCGGGCAGAAGTGTGTGCATACGACACACTTAAGCAACACGGCACATGGAACGGCGCGAAGGACAAAGGACAAGTCAGACTGGAAGGCAAAGAATACAAAGTTCAAGATGGCGATTGCATCAATTACAGATTTGCCGTCTAACGAGATTTGGAGTACACACGTTGAGTTCACAGTTTGATGAAGCGCACACACTTGTTCAAAGAGGCGATCTCGAAGGCGCTCGTCAAGCTTTAGTTCGACTTTGCCACGACCATCCAAATGATGCTCTCTTGAATTATCGCTGTGCGTCGATACACGACAATCTTGGATTGGAAGCAGATGCGCGTCCGTATTACGAAAGAGCGATTCGGCTAGGACTGCAGGGCGAGAATCTTGAAGGTGCATTTTTAGGCTTGGGTAGCACGTATAGATGCATAGGCGAATACGCGAAATCCATCGAAGTTCTAATAGAGGGCAGCAGGCAATTTCCGAACAATTTGGCGATGAAAGTTTTCGAAGCGATGGCACTTCATGAAAGTGGTAAGCACAATCTAGCGGCTGCGTTGCTATTGCACTGCTTAGTCGAGAAGCCAGGTGACGAATCGATCGCGCGCTACAGTAAAGCGATCCAGTACTATTCTCAGCAATATGCGGCTACTCCTTCCGACTAGAAGTGAAGCCTGGGGCTAAAATGGAGCGCACGCTTCCAGCGTGCCCGTAGTCTCATGAAGAAGTCATAGGCGCCTTCAATGCTTAAGTTCTGAAATGGAGCGCACGTTTCCAGCGTGCCCATAATCACACGAAGGAGCCATGGTCGCGCTGTCACCTTGCGTAAATTGCAATAATATCCGCGCCCTTACCGTCCAACATGCACTGATGCATGTAATCGATACCAAGTAATCCTTTGAATATGTGCGAAGTTGTTTCCACATAGATTCGACGCAATCCGCATAATTTAGCCAATGCGTCTAACGAGCGCGGCGAATAGTATTTGATGTGATCCAGTTTAAAGCTGTAGTAATAGTCACCTAAAATGTCATATTCAAGCGATACCAGATTTGGTGTGCGGATGACCAGCACTCCAGTTGCTGACAAAAATTGTTTGAGGATGTTGACGGTGATAAGCCCATCGTCGAGATGTTCAATCACATCCCAGAGTGTTATTAAATCAATTTTTCCGAGTAACTGTGGTGCAATGGCAGGCAGGTCAGCAATCTCTCCGAATATTGTTTCGAATCCAAATTTGCTTTCGCAGATTTTTATAGCATCGCTTGATTGCTCCAGTCCATAATGCGTAAACGCTGATTCAGCCAGCGCCTTTCTGAAATACCCGACAGCTGAACCGACATCCAAGGCCGTGTTTTTATCATCTCCCGGACTGCAATTAGCCAGCACTATTCGAAGTTGCCTACGCGCTTTTTCGAGTCTCCAATCTTGGTCCGTAATGTAATTGCGCATGCCTAGGTGTGGCTGTTGCGGGTCTTGAAAGTACAATTCGTCGTAGTTAACAGAGTCAGCTCGCACTAATCTGTTGGTCGCCGCATCGACCTGCCAGGCATACTGAAGGTCCGAATTGCCCACTATTATGCGTTCTTGATTGCCGCTGATTGAGCCAGCGAATACCATGTCGGGGGGGCTGCCATCGAACGCCATGCCACACTTCGAGAAATCAACTGAACGCTTTCCACTGTCTTTCGACCTGTTGTTTCGGAAAGCTTGCTTGGTGCGATCGATTTTGTCGGCAGTGCTTGAGTTTTTAAATGAATCTTGTGAGTCCGTAGTTACAATTTCTTGGATCAGCCTTTTTGCGTCCGGTTCGCTAATCTCAAGAAGACGGCAGAAGCCATTGCGCCAATGGTCCCAGTCATCGTAGAACTGCACTGCACCAGCGTGCACGTAGTAAGTTCCTGCTGAAGTTTCGTGCCAACCACCTTGCTTCGAGTCCATCACGCTAGCCTCGATCCGGTTTGTGAAAGGCAACACCCATATTTGACGTTTGTCCTGTGGTCGCTTTTATCGCTGCGTCTAAACCGGCAAATGAGGCATTCCGAATAAGATTTGGAATATTGGTTTTCGCCCAATCAACAGGAGGGAAAAGCGCGTCTGCCCATTTGGAAAACATCGGATTACTCTTGAGCATTGAATGAAATGTCCAAACCCAAAAAATTGCGTTCGGTTGGTACTCGATTTTTACAACTTCAAAACCTGTGATTTCAGCCAGTTTCGCGACTGATCGCTCGTCGTAGAAAAACCAGTGCCGCGGAAAGTGATACGCGCCCCAATGTTTATTCTTGAACATTCTCGCATCCAGTGACCCTATATTTGGTGTCCAAAACCAGAAGATGCCGCCTGGTTTTAGGATCCGATATACTTTTTCCGTAAATGCTTTCGGATCGGGGACATGTTCGATAACGTGACTGGCCCAGACAAAATCGAAGGTGGCTTCTGGTATGTCCACTTCTTCGAATCGTCCGGCGTATACGGTGTGACCTTGCTTACGTGCTTTTTCAACTGCCGCTTCATTGAGGTCGATTCCGTATGTTTCAACGTCGTGTGTTCGCACTTTTCGAAACCAGTTTAAGATATGACCATCGGCACAGCCTATGTCCAAAACCTTGAGCTTGTCTCCTTTGCAGAAACTGAGAACATACTCCAATCCTGCCAGAATTTTCGCGTATCTGAATTTGTAATAGAAATTTTGTCTCTGCGATTCGTCGTAATTTTCTTCAATTGCATAGGCATAGTAATTCGGAGGGTATATGGTCGCCAACTCGCTCACATCCGGACGTGGATTGAGATAAACCAAACCGCAATCAGTACATCGAACGACGTTAAAGACATCATCTGTGGTGTTATCATATTCGTGCTCCCTGCCGGTTGTTATCAACTCGCGTTTCTCTGAACCGCAGTTATTGCAAGTTGTCTCTACCTTCTGAATGTCCGATTTCATTGCTGCGCCAGATTTGCTGAATCATAGTATGGTACCAGAATGAAGATGTGCTTTTAAGACAGTCGCTATAATAGGATTTTTGACAGGAACTGCTGATGGAACTAACACTGAACTGTCCTAAATGCAATGCGCTCATGGAGAAGGGATTCGTTATCGAACACGCCGACCCCTCTGCATCTCTCCTTGATTGGATAGCTGGAGCACCGGAATTGACAAGCCCTATATTAGGCAAATACAAGACCTCGAACGCTCGACAGATTGCAACATACTGCTGTAACGGATGCGGATTTCTCGAGTCTTATGCAAGACTACGCGACATGCCAAAATAGGATGCTTGACGAAGTGAGCAATGATTTGCCGGAAGAGCCAATCGACAATCAGTCACTATCAAGTGACCGTGTAGCCACCCTTGCTGACGGTGTCTTTGCTATCGTTCTGACATTGTTGGTGATTGAACTAAAAGCGCCGGAAGGTGGTTCTTCCGAGCAACTGTTGCATGGTCTAGCCGAGCTCGGTCCTAAGTTCCTTTCGTTTGCGCTTACATTCAGCATCGTTAGCATCTTCTGGTTTGGGCACCACATGGAGTTCCACTACATCAAGAGATCCGATCGCACTCACCTGTGGCTGAATCTTCTTTTTATGATGGCAATTAGTTTCTTGCCGTTCTCCGCGTCCTTCCTTGGAAACAACCTGACACAGCCACTTGCAAATGCGTTCTATGGTGTCCATTTATCCATTCTCGGCTTCATTCGTTATTGGCACTGGCGTTATGCCACTGATGGACATCGGCTTGTTGATCCCTCAATGAGCGAAGACTTGATCCAAGAAGTAAATGGAACGTTCTTGTGGGTCCCGTGCGGCTATCTGATTGCTGCTGCAGTGTCGTTCGTCAACGTTTATGCCAGTCTGGTTTTCTATGTTGCTCTAGCATTGCGATACGTTTTTTCGGCTAAACAAGACCGTCATCTCACCTCATTGAAGAGCAGCGTCGGAGTGGATCCACCCCCGATTGATTCTAGCGAAGACCCGCCAAGCCAGTCGATTGTATTGAGCACGCATATTCAGTCTGAAGTGCCAGTCGCTGACGAATAATGCAAGGCTCAGGAAAATTTGCAGACAAGCAAGTCTCAACCAATTTGCACAAGTTATTAATCCAGCTCCGGCTCAGGAGAAAAGTTCAAAGCAATTGACTGATCTTGATCAAATTTGGCTAACGCACCTTTCCCAAGCTTTTTGTACGCAAGAGCACGCCAATGATATGGTGCTGCAGCGGTTCTAAAATCTGGGTTGTCTAAGCCAATGGACTTGTTGCAATCTTGCACTGACAATTCTGGTTTGTTAACCAGCAGATGCACTTCTGCTCGTCCATCATAGGCCTTCTGCAACTCGCTCTCGTCAGTGCTCTCGGTGATTGTTCTGTTGTAGTACTTAATCGCGTTGTCATAGTCAGCCAGTTTGCAATACATCTGAGCGCAAGCTGAACTTCGCGACGGATTCGGATCGAGTGATAGGGCGGTGGAGTAATCTCTCATTGCATTTTTAAATTCGCCAAGCTCGGCATAAAAGCTCGCTCGAGCTGAATATCGATCAGCTTTATTTTCAGCCGTGTCATTCGCAAATTCATTGAACGACCCTAGCTTCGATTGTATTTCGCTTTTCGCTCTGTCTTGTTGTCCCATTAATCCGAGAATTTTGATGCGGAAAGCGTGTCGAAGGTCACCATCGGAATATTTGATCATTTCGTCAGCGTCGGCTAGCGCTTTCGCGTATTGACCATGTTTGAGATAAAGGTTTGCTCTTCGCTGGCGAGCTTGGTCGGTCCGGGATGCATCGGAGCCCGAGCTATCTTTAGAATCTTTTGAGGCGTCTATGATCTTTGTGTAACTAGCGATGGCTTGAGAATCTCTGCCGGTACTCTCAGACAAACGTCCAAGATCAAGCGCATAATCAAGTCCATAATATGGGTTTGGCTCTTCTTTTACGGCGCTTTCGTAGTCGGCGATTGCCTTGTCAAATTGACCAGTGAATTTATACTGTTGTGCTCTTGTGACGTAGTCAACGGACCAGCGCTTTCCTCTACTCAGGGAAATATTGGTCAGAGATTCAATCATTGTTTCCCTGTCCGCCAAAGCCAGCTGCGATTCACCAAGTAGTTCATAGATGTACGCGCGGCTGTTTAAATAACTGATGTTTGGCCTGTCTGTCTGTATCAAATGATCGACGTCGGCAAGCTCATCGCGGTACTTTTTTGCGACGTGATTGATCGACTGGCGCGTGTCGTAATAGCTGAGGACTTTAGGTTCGAGTTCGATGGCTTTAGTCACATCTTTGAGCGCATCCGAAAAATCAGCTTTGGTTCCTTTCTTCTTTTCAAGTTCAAACTTTGCCTTAGCGCGAGCCCCATATGCCTCGGCTAACCTGGGATTTGCCGCAATCGCCCACGTGAAATATTTGATCGCTTGCACTTGCGCTTGTTGTTCATAAAATTTCTTCGATTCAAAGAGTCCTAGCCACAGTGGAATCATTCCTGTTGCGTAAATCCACAGGAGAATGAAACCAATGAAAACGGATGGGACTATTCGTAGAACCTTGCCAGGTAAAAGAGGAATGCTTTCACTCGCTTTTGGGGTTCTCGGAGTCTCATCGCTAGGCGGTGCTTTTGTCATTGAATTCGCCCGTAGTAAGTTGTTTTACCAGCATAGCGATTCCCTTGACAGGTTGGCAAAACGTACAAAAAGCCTTAATTGTTTGACTTGGTTTGAATGAAAGAGAGCGGCAACGCCTCCTATTCTTCCTTTCTTTCTACGGGCACTCGCCACAAGTCAGCCACTTTGAGTTCTTAATATGAGGAACCAAGGCAAGTTCCACACCTCAGGTATCCATAAATGTCAGACGAAATTTCCAAACATACATTCTTGACCGCGCCGGGGTCGACCGACTGCAGTGCGACGTTCGCAGAAGAGCTCCAGGCAGGTTTTCGATCAATAGTCTTCGTCAATCAGTGCTCTAAGAATCAGAGAATTACTGAAATGCCAGTAGTCGCACAAGCGCAAGAGGCTGGTCCCAATATTGTGCCTTTTATCGCCCTGGCCGCGGGCCACGGCGAAGTTGAACCCGTTCGGATTGGGCCAAATGGCATGATCCAAGAGCTTGAACGACCGTATGCCGAAAACCTGAACCGCACGGGTCCACAAAGAGTGCCTGAAGGTATAGAAGCAGAGTTGCATATTGGCGCAATCCTCGAGTTTTAACAACGCAAAAACTGCATGTACAAAGTGTTTATTTACCTTTGTCGTTAGAGAAGTCCACGGTGCAGCGAATTGCGAGAGCGTTTACGAAGCAATGAACCAGAGCGTCCGTAAACTTTCGATTCCAGAATTGCAGAAGTTCAGCTTTCTTTGGAATACACAGCGTCGCTTGTTGCGTAAGAAGTGCCACGAAAATGCGCGATGGTTTTTCCATTTTGATTAACGATCGAGATGTCGTACACGCCGGTGCGCCCATTGAGAGATTTTTCTTCCGCGATTGCGATTAACTCGTCTCCCACGACAGAGCTGGCGGAATAGTTAATTGTGCAATGAAGTGCGACCGTCTTTTTGTTGCGCGAATTACAAGCGTAGGCAAAAGCAGTGTCAGCTAAAGCGAAGGTCATGCCGCCGTGACAGATATCGAATCCATTCAGCATATCCGTCCGCACTGCCATAGTCATTTTTGAAAATCCCGGGCGGATTTCCACCAGCTTGATATCCAGCGCCTGTGCCGCTTTGTCGTTGCCCATCATGGTTCGACCGACGAGTTGAGCAACTTCCATTTCATCAAAACTATTCATTCGGTTAGGTTTCTTTGACACCGTCATTGGTGCTAACTTGGGAGGTTTTGTCGCCGCCGCGTTCGACGATATTTATCTCGGAATGTGTTGGTTTGAGAGCCGTTTTTAAAATTGAATCAAAAGTTTCAATGTTACCTGCGCCGCAGGTAAAAAAGTCGATGAAGCAGGAGCGATGTTCGGGATAAGTGTGGATGCTCGCATGACTTTCTGCCAAGAGTAAGATTGCAGTGATTGCTCCGTTCGGAAAACGGTGAACGTTCTCAGATACGACCGTAACGCCACTGGCGGCGGCAGCATCTCTGAGAGCTTTCAGGCACAGATCGGCGTCCGTGACCGCGACCTCGTCACACTCATAGTAGCTGGCCAGCATGTGGCGCCCCGAAAAGCTGTGCTGCTTGGAATTCGTGACCTTCGGTGTTGAACTTACTTGCACCTGTTGTCTCCTTGGGCATTCATCTTATCTGATTCCCCAGTTTTGCTCACCCTACCAAGCATACTGATATCTCCTTGCGGGTTGCAAAAATGCCTTTTATTTCTTCCAAATGCTAGCCGAACCTAAACTAATTTGTGCTTTTCAACTAGAGTGACGCGCTCGACCGTCTATCATATTTACAGTTTAGACAAGTTCGTTCTGTTCCTTCCAATCTAGACGGGAGTGCACGATGTTAGACATTTTCAAAAAGCAATTTATCGAAGTAATCGAGTGGACCGAAAACACAGATGGTGTACTCGCTCACCGGTTTCCCACCGCTGACAAGGAAATCCAAACTGGAGCGCAACTTACAGTTCGAGACTCGCAGATGGCATTGTTTGTCAATGAAGGCAACGTCGCCGACGTTTTTAGCCCTGGTCGCTATGCACTGACAACGCAAAACCTGCCAATTCTGACGACGCTTTTAAATTGGGACAAAGCGTTTAAGTCGCCTTTTAAATCCGAAGTTTATTTTTTCTCGACACGCGAGCAGATTGATCAGCGCTGGGGCACTCAGACACCAATTTCCATCCGTGATAAAGAGTTTGGCGTAATCCGCTTGAGAGCGTTCGGAACGTTTTCATACCAGGTCGAAGAGCCGACTACCTTTTATCAAAAAATCAGTGGCACACGTGAGGAATACACCACCAGCGAACTAGATGGGCAATTGAGATCGATGATCATCACGAACATCGCAACCAAGCTTGGTCAGGCAGAAACAGCGTTTTTGGACATAGCCGCCAATCAACAAAATTTCTCTGAGCTGATTAGGAATGAACTTGACTTGCCGTTTTTGCAATACGGATTGAAGTTGAACACATTCCTTGTGCAGAGTGTCACTTTACCAGAAGAGTTGCAAGCTTATCTGGACAAGCAATCGCAGATGAATCTCGTAGGAGACCTGAAGAAGTATGCCAACTTCCAGGCGGCCGACAGTATCTCTGCGGCAGCAAACAACCCAGGCGGTTTCGCTGGAGCAGGTGTTGGGCTAGGTATTGGCGCTGCGATGGGACAGAGCATTGCTCAGTCGTTAGGCGGACAATCTGGCGGCGCTGCTGAAGAGGATGTTTACGCGAAACTTGAGAAGTTGCATGGGTTAGTGACAAAAGGCGTGCTCACTCAAGAAGAGTTCGATAAAAAGAAGGCCGAACTACTCAAGAGCATTTCGTAAATGTTGACTCTGAGTTGCCCCTCTTGTGGGGCAAACGTCGAATTTAAATCAAAAGTATCAGTTTATGCTGTTTGCAGTTTTTGCAAATCCAGTCTTGTTCGTCAAGATATGGATTTGGAGAAAATTGGCACTGTAGCTGACCTTTTGGATGATTTAACCCCGATTCAAATCGGTACATCTGGTATGTTTTCCAAAGAAAAATTTGAAGTGATCGGTCGATTGAAAGTCGGCTATGCCGATGGATTTTGGAATGAATGGTTCACCATGTTTGGTGATGGAAAAGTTGGTTGGCTCGCAGAAGCGCAAGGTTTTTATGCTTTGTGCTTTCCGTTCTTCGAGGTTCAGGTGCCAAGCAAAGCTAGTCTGAGCGTAGGTAAGACGGTTGACTTTGGTTCTAAGGGAATTTTCGAGGTTGAGGATCTTCGACCCGTAAAGTGTCTTTTTAGCGAAGGAGAACTGCCATTCAACGCAGTGCAAGGTCGTGAGTCTACAAGCGTGGATTTAACGGGCTTCGAAGATGAGATGGCCACAATTGAGTATGCGTCCAATGAGACGCGCATGTTTTTAGGCGCGTATAAAGACTTCGACGAATTCCAGTTTAAGAACTTGAGGCATATCGATGGCTGGTAATCCCGGTGATCCTGAGCTTCCTGGAGATAAGTCTGCGGTGCCTGATCCGCCGCCGACTACTAAGCCACGCGTTAAGACATTTGCTTGCCCCAGTTGTGGTGCCTCGATAACGCTAAGGTATCCAGGCGCATCAATGTCCATCGTCTGTGGCAGTTGCAGTTCGATCATCGATGTTTCCAATCCGAACTACAAAATTCTTACTGAATATTACAAAAAATTTGATATGTACTCGCCCAAATTTCCGTTGGGCACGCGCGCCAAGCTGCGGGGCAAAACTTTTGAAGTGATTGGTTTCATGGTGCGCTCAGACGTTGCCAGTAAATATTATTGGATGGAATATTTGCTGTTTAATCCTTATTACGGTTATAGGTGGTTGACCGAAGATAAAGGCAATTGGACCCTCGTCAACACGATTAAAAGAAAGCCTGAAATTACTCAATCAACCATGGGGTTCAAGAGTTTTGAAAGCGCAAATTTGGAGTATTTAGGCGATAGAAAATTTCGCCTTTATAACAAGGGGAAGGCACGTGTCGACTTTGTCATCGGCGAATTCTATTGGAGAGTTTCCGTCGGCAGTGAAGTTCTCATGGCTGACTACATCGATCCACCTCAAATGCTGTCCATGGAAAAGAATGACAATGAGGTCGTCTGGAGTCTTTCAGAGCACATTGACCCCAGCGAGATCGAAGAAGCATTCAATGTAAAGGGAAGGCTCGCTAAATCTTCTGTGATGGGCGCAATTGAGCCATCTGCGGCAACTGCAAATTGGAAAAAGATTTGGATGATATGGGTGCTTTTTTTGGTGTTCCTAACATGCGCTCAATATTTTTTTCTGGCAACTGCGAAGAATGAGATGGCAGCTCAATATATTGGCAATTTTGTTCCTAACACCAAAGTCAACGATATAACAATTCCTGTTTTCAATTTGGAAAAGAACTCAGCCAACGTCTTAATCAACCTGCAGGCTCCTGTTAGTAACAGCTGGTTTTATGTATCTGGCGAATTAGTGAATGACACAACTGGCACAAGTTATCCATTTGAAATGACGTCCGAGTTTTACTTCGGCACCGATAGCGACGGTTATTGGAGCGAAGGTAGTGCAAGCCACGACCTAGAAATATCTGCAGTTCCAGGAGGTCAGTATTACCTCAACATTGATACCGAGAGCGGTGACTTTAAAGACATTACGCCAAAGCAATTTACTGTAAGTGTCAGACGGGATGTTCCGTCCTTTGCGAATTTTGGGTGGTTTGCATTCTTCCTCTCGATAATGCCTGTGTGGTGTTGGGCGCTAATGCGACGCGATGAAGTTGCCCGGTGGGCAAACAGTGATTACAGTCCCTACATAACTGCAGACAGTTGAGGTTTAAACAGTATGGTACGCGCCTATCTCATTGTCGGAATCCTTCTCTGCGCACTCTTCGTCTATGCAGGAATGACTGGTTGGAAAGTTATAGACCCATTTGGTGTTGGTTCATCAAAACCTACAGGCCCGGGCGGGCATTATCACAAGTAATCAGGAGGAGAGTTCGTGGAACAAGTTTTATCTTTACATTACATTGGTGCTGCGGTCATTTATTCGGTTGTGGGCATTGCAATTTTGTGTTTTTCGACGGTCGTCTTTGACTGGCTTACGCCCGGTGATTTGTGGAAGGACATCGTAGTTGAAAAAAATCTGCCTCTGGCAATAGTGCTTGCCGCGGTGACGATCGCAGTCGGTAGCATTATCGCCGCCGCGATTCATGGGTAATCTAGCTTGACCTATGCGCTTCTGATTACCGCATTTGTCATTTCGACATGCGGTTTGATTTACGAACTAATTGCCGGCACAATCGCGAGTTATTTGCTTGGAGACTCGATCACGCAGTTCTCAACCGTGATTGGTGTTTATTTGTTTTCTATGGGCATCGGCTCTTTTCTTTCTAGATACGTAGAAAAAAATATCGCTTTTACTTTTGTTCAGGTCGAACTTTTAATTGGATTGATTGGTGGTTCGTCTGCGTCGCTCTTGTTCTTGCTGTTCGAACACATCGACAACTTTCGGATCTTGCTCTACAGCCTCGTTTCTATCATCGGTATTTTGATCGGATTAGAAATACCATTGTTGATGAGAATTCTCAAGGAACGATTGGATTTCAAGGATTTGGTATCGCAAGTCTTCACTTTTGATTATGTCGGTGCGCTACTTGCTTCTTTGCTCTTCCCTTTAGTGTTGGTTCCCTATCTAGGTTTGATTCGAACATCTTTCCTGTTCGGACTATTCAATTTGGGCGTTGCGATCTGGACGATTCACTTATTCCGTGAGCAATTGCCGTGGAAAAATTCGTTAAAGACGACTGCGTATTTTTTGGTCGTTCTGCTAGTGTGCGGTTTTGCTTTCGCTGATAAGCTCACTGGTATAGCTGAGGCATCGACCTATCCCGATCCCATAATTTACTCAACGACGACTCCTTATCAACGCATTGTCATTACTGGTAATACCAAAGATCTACGTTTGTTCTTAAACGGCAATTTGCAATTTAGCTCGCGTGATGAGTATCGCTATCACGAGGCTCTTGTGCATCCAGCCATGGCAAGCATCCAGGATCCACAGGACATCCTCGTTCTCGGTGGTGGCGATGGACTTGCGGTTCGCGAACTTCTTAAATATCCTTCGGTGCGGTCTATAACTCTTGTCGATTTAGATAAGCAGATGATCAATCTGTTCAAAGAGCAGGAGTTGCTTACCAGGCTGAATGACGGCTCTCTGAATAATCCGAAAGTTGCAGTGATAATCAATGATGCATTTGTTTGGTTGCGAACAACGTCGCAGAAATTTGATCTGGCAATTGTGGATTTTCCGGACCCGAGCAATTATTCGCTTGGGAAATTGTACAGCGACACCTTCTACAAAGCTTTGAAGAAAACTCTGAAGCCAGCTGGAATGGTCGTTGTGCAGAGCACATCGCCGTATTATGCAAAGAATTCATTTTGGTGTGTCGATAAGACTTTGGCGTCGGTTGGTTTTCACACCACGCCATACCACGCATATGTACCGTCTTTCGGGGACTGGGGTTACGTTATCGGCTCGTTGGAGCCGTTTAAGCCGGCCGATGAGAAGCGCTATCCACTTGGGCTTCGCTATGTGTCTGACGCCACTGTTGCCCAGATGCTCTGTTTTGCAAAGGACATGCTGCCTACGGTTAGCACGATCAATAAATTGAACAACCAATCTCTGGTTCATCTTTTCGAGTCAGAGTGGAGCGAATATGTCGATGCCCATTAGCCGGGCTACGTTCCTTAAAGGTTTGGCTGGTTGTGGTGTAGCCGCACTGGTTGGCAAGACTTATATCGAGTGGATTCATCCCTCACCACAATTTCCTTGTCGCATGCTGGGACCTTCAAGAGACGTTGGCCACCTATTGCGCGATCCCAAAGCTCTTCGACCGAGTGGAGATGTGCCTTCAGTCGCCACCAAAGTAACTATAGTTGGAGGCGGTATGGCCGGCTTGTCTGCAGCATGGTGGCTCAAGAAACACGGCGTTACTGATTTTGTTCTTTTGGATTTGGAAAAGGATGTGGGTGGCAATTCGTCTTCGGGTAAAAACGAGATCGGCTCGTATCCCTGGGGCGCTCATTATGTTCCTATTGCCAACTCGGAATCGGAGTACGTTCGTGAATTGTTTCAAGAGCTAGGCATTATTCAGAGTTATAACAAGGATGGGCTGGCTGTCTATGACGAATTGATGCTGTGTCATGAGCCGCAGGAGCGCTTGTTTAAGGACGGTTCCTTTCATGACGGGCTGGTTCCTAAACGAGGACTGCAAAGGAATGAAAACGAGGAAATGGCTCGCTTTTTTAAAACCATAGTGGCTTTCCGAAATGCCACCGGTAGTGATGGCAAACTTGCCTTTGCCATTCCCCTGGATCTTAGCTCCGAGGATTCTAAATACACATCGTTAGACTCTATTACGATGGATCAATGGATGAAAGACAATGACTTTCAATCAAAGCCATTACTTTGGTACGTGAACTATTGCTGCCGCGACGACTACGGCTCGACGCTGCAAAAAGTATCCGCTTGGGCGGGCATCCATTACTTTGCCGGTCGCCGCGGAGTCGCCGCTAACTCAGAGCCGAATTCAGTGATTACCTGGCCGCAGGGCAATGGTTTTTTGGTGGAAAAGTTGAAACAGCCTTTGAAAGATCAGATCCAGGTGCACTCGCTTGTCACTGAAGTTAAACAGTATGGAGATAAAATTACTACAACCTGTATGAACTCGCAGAGCAAGAAATACAAGGCTTTCGAATCAGAGTTCGTCATATTTGCTGCGCCGCGATTTGTGGCCGGACGTGTGATCGCCGATCATAAGACTGCTTCAGCTATCAGTAGGGATCTAAGATATGCACCGTGGATGGTAGCGAATATCAGCTTGAAGAACCTGCCTGATGCGCGCGGGCTCGCTCCTGCTTGGGACAATGTAAGTTATTACAGTGATTCTCTCGGCTACGTGATGGCAAACCACCAGGACATAACTACGAGGCAAAAGCCGAACGTCATTACTTATTATTATCCCTTGTCCCAAAGTGAGCCTAAGGCGTCCAGAGAGAAGCTTTATGGTTCCTCGCCTGAGCAGTGGTCTCAAACCATTGTCGACGATCTTCAAAAAATGCATCCGTCCATTGCAGACGAGATTATTTCCATGGACTTGTGGCCATGGGGGCATGGCATGATTCGTCCTTCAGTCGGCTTCATCTGGGGCGATACGCGCAGACAAATGAAGGAGCGCAACGGGAATATAATATTTGCACACTCCGACATGAGCGGCATGTCCAATTTTGAGGAGGCTCAATACCACGGTGTTGAAGCTGCAAAAATAATCCTCGCAAGCATCCAGCAAGGGAAATCGTAAGTGTTGTGAGCGCCAGTACCTGATAACGGGAGTGTATGCAGACTAGTCATCCAACTGTTGCAATAGCCGCCAAGACCTCGTCACAGGCTTGGCTATCGTCGGCCAGATGGGACTGTTTGTGGATAATTTCGCCTGCTTTTTTATCTTCTGCATTCGTTCTGCTATTCCGCAATCAGATGGCAGCAAGTCAAAACGTACCCCTCTGGGTTTGGGTATGTTTCGTTCTGTTGATCGATGTTGCTCACGTTTACGCTACTCTTTTTCGTACTTATCTTGACCCGCAAGCCTTCGAAAAAAACAGAACTGTTTTACTCGCTATACCTGCTATCGCTTGGATTGGTGGCAGTCTCCTCTACTCGATTGATGGACTTTTCTTTTGGCGTGCTCTCGCTTATCTAGCTGTGTTCCACTTTATTCGGCAGCAATTTGGATTTGTAATTCTCTATTCGAGAAAAGATCCACCCGCGCTGAAGCAGTTCAAATGGCTGGATTGTGCTGCAGTGTACATGGCGACAATTTATCCAATGCTCTTTTGGCACACGAATATGCCGCGAAATTTTTCATGGTTTATTGCTGGTGACTTCATTGAGTCTGTTCCAGTTATCTTTACTCAGATCGCACTCTGGGTCTATGTTCTGGTGGCAGTCGCGTATGGCATCAAAGAGATCGCGCTGGCAAAAACGACGCGATTTTTCAACGTTCCGCGAAACTTGCTAATTGTTGGAACGGCTCTAAGCTGGTGGACTGGAATAATCGCTTTGAATTCGGACATGGCTTTTACAATCACCAACGTTGTCAGTCACGGCATTCCATACATGGCTCTGATCTGGCTTTATCACCATCAGAAGAGCGGTGAAAGCACAAAACAACTTGTGAGTAACGGTGCTTGGAAGAAAGTCTTGATTTCCAATGTGTTGATATTTTTTGCCTTCATCGTTTTTCTTGCCTACCTTGAAGAAGGTTTGTGGGACGGGCTAGTCTGGCGTGAGCATTTGAATTTGTTTGCTCCGTTTGCATGGTTGCCGCCCGTTGGTGATGCTGCTATTTTGGCACTCCTGGTGCCTTTCCTTGCCTTGCCACAGTCAACACATTACCTTTTGGATGGATTCATCTGGCGTGTCAAAGATCGCTCCAGCGTTTGGTCCGCCTAGTATGCCTCGCGCCATCCTATCCAAGTTGAATTAGTGACTGTGCAGCCCTGATGAGCCTGGAGGGGTGCATCTTCGCCTGCTCAGTTCTACACTCGTGGTTGAAATACTGAATCTTCAACACTATCCTTGATTGATATTTGGCTAATTGCTAATTCGTGCAACCAAGTTTGTCTTGGTAGCAAGAAGTATTCGGATAGTGCACGCAAATATGGCAGATAGCCCGTGCGCCGAACTTTGAATAACTTCCAGGCTAAGTCTTCGTCTGCGACATAGTAGCCGGCGTCACGTAAAAGTGCTGTGCCGTCAGTGAATTGTTCGACGGTTAGTGTTTCTCCTTGGACGACATTCAGGCGCAAGTAGGTACACATGGATTTAACGGTGCTGCAGGCTAACCAATAAAAGAGCTCGGCTTCTCCGTGAGAGACGTCCTTAATTGTGGTGACAATAAGAGATGAGGCATCCAGCATCGCACCGACAACGCTTATCCATGAATCGGTGCTGTTGGAGGAGCGGAAATACAACAACATTGGATAGGCGCGATGACTTTCGAGAATGCCCGCAATCCAGGATTCCCATTGCAAAAAATCTGTGTATAAGACGGGCAATATATTCAGTTCTTTGTAGCGCAGCATAAGTACCAGCCCTGAGGCCGGAGCGCCTGCTCTACTGATCACCGTATTGACTAGTTGTTCTCTTTGTTGCACCAAAGTTTGCAGGGAAAATAAATATGACACAGCCAGCGCCATAAAAATCAATCCGCTTGTGGCAGCTGCAAGCACAACGAAGCGTGCTCGTACACCCAACGCAACAACATCGCCAAAACCAAGTGTTAGCACTGACGTACCAGCAAAATAAAATGCTTCAAAAAACGAATGGATAATTGGAGTGACGTTGAAGCGTAAGCTGTAGAGGATTAGCGCATATCCTAGCGTCAGAAAAATTAGCCAGATAAGCACTATCGCTACAAAGGTGACTGGTGCGAATAAATCCAGAAGATCGCGCTGATATTTTTCAAGAATCTTCCACTTTGTAAGCAGGCGGTATGGCGGCCAAAAAATATCGCCTATCAAAAAAGGGGCGATACGCAGGGAGCGCGGAGTTATACGCGGCACGACAATTGTCTGGAAAACATCAAAGAGAACCAGGGCTACCAGACAGATACCAAGGAAAGATTCGATCATGTCGATACGATTGGATACCACAAGGTCTACAAGGTTTGTGTAATATACGATAAAAGAGTGTTCTTATCGCATAATTGCAGTTTTTCCTTTATCAAACTGCTGCTGCTGTCAGTGAACTCTACTTGGAGATACGCAGAGCATGAACTTTTGCAAAATTGCCACCATCGTATTTCTGCTTGGCGCAGTCATTCATCCGTGTGCCGCTGAACCAATGATGGCTCCCACCAAGAAGGAAGCGGCTCAAAGTAAATGGATTTTGCTGGCTAAATATGTGGGCTATAAACCATTCCAGTTGCCAGTTACTTACTTTGATGGGGTGATGGCAGAATATCAAATCACGAAAATCTTGAAGGGTCCAGAAGTCAAAGATCCGAAAATAAATGTCTCTTATGCATTTCACGACGGTTCAGCGTGTCTAGCCGAACGAAATTGGACGTTTTCTGACGCGAAAATGCCTCAAAAGGGCTCAGGTTGGATCTTGTTTTTGGAACAACCTTCGTTCAAATCTAGTTACACGAATGCTTTCATCACTTATAGAGGTGACTTCGGCAGGGTTGCTGCCACCAGTTCTAGTGTCGCCGACGTGCAAAAGTTGATTTCCAAATAGCCGCGATAAAAGATGCGGTTAATGGCGTCCGCGATGATAGTTGTTGTTGTTGTTGTTTCTGCCAATGTTGGACAAAATCAAGCCGCTAAGCAAAGCTGTTCCAACTAGTGCAGCGTTGCCACCATTCATATTGCCGTTAAAGCGCTGTTGCTGCTGCCATTGCTGCTGCTGCTGTTGTTGGTAGCCGTTGTCGTAATAGTTATTGGTGTTTTGTTGGGGGACGTAGGAGTTACTATTGTCATAATAGTTGCTCTGTTGCCGATCCTGATAGTAGCTGGAGCTATTCGAGGTCGGAACGTAATTTTGACTGTCGTTGATGTTGCCGGCGCGGACAATTGGTCGTCCAGATTGGTCAACTACAGCGATGTCTCCACTTCTATTGATTCCAATGTGTTCCATTGCTGATCTGTAGCCCATGCGAGCTGCTTGTTGATCGGCGCTACGATTCGCTTCTTGAATTACTCGAGTGGGATCATTTGAACTGCGTAATACATAGTTCAAAACGTTTGCAGCATCTCGGGCGTCGCCACGGGTTAAGTCGTTAGCCAGTCTGCCGATGGCTTGTCCTTGACCTGCTCCGTCCTGATAGCGACCATTCTGACTGTTTAGATAGGATTGGTCCTGGTAGCGACCGTTCTGACTGTTCAGGAAGGACTGGTCCTGAAAGCGACCATTCTGATTGTTCAGGAAAGACTGGTCCTGATAGCGACCATTCTGATTGTTCAGGAATGACTGGTCCTGATAGCGACCGTTCTGACCGGTCTGATTGTTCAGGTAGGACAGGTCCTGAGGACGGCCGGTCTGATTGTTCAGGAATGACTGGTCCTGAGGACGGCCGGTCTGATTGTTTAGATAGGATTGGTCCTGGTACCGACCGTTCTGATTATTTAGATTTTGCTGACCCAGGTGTCCCAGGTGGACTATAGGCCGTCCTGTGTTATCGACAATCGCCATATCCCCATCTTGCTTATGTCCGACGTGTAAGCGCGCATTGGGTCCGGCTATCTGGTTTGCCTGACGCACCTCTTGCAAGGCTGATTGCGGGTGAACCTGCATCTCTTGACGAATAACGTTGGATGCATCTTCCGCGTTGCCTGTCTGAAGGTCACGGGCTATTCTGGAAACTTCACGCTCGCTCATAAAAGGCTCCTTCGGGAATTGATTGCACTTTTCGTCCAAGCTTTTGACAAACTGATGAATCAGTCGGCTAATGAATTTGGTTACGCTGAAGCAGGGATGTGAGTATTACTACTCTACACTCAAAACGATACGCTTCTCCGCAGGCAATGAAAATCGCAAAACACGAAAATTCCCCAGAGATAGTGGGAAATCTACGTATAAAAGGACGAAAAACTTCTCTAAATTAAGTCTTTTCCCAGGTGGCTCCCCCAGGGCTGTCCATAACATTAATTCCAAGTTGCGCCAGTTGAGTGCGAATTAGGTCTGACGTAGCGTAGTCTTTGCTTTCTCTGGCATTTTTTCGCAACTCAAGAACAAGAGCCATTACGCCTCTCGCCGTTTCTGGCTGCACCTCAGTGCGCGTATCCGCGAGAGTGAAACCAAGAATTTTCGCGTGTTTAACTAGCGCACTGGCATAGGCTCTTTGCTCAGCAGAATCCTTTGTTTGGAACACTTTATCGGACAGGCTAAAGAGTGTAGAGATGGCGACCGCAGTGTTGAAGTCGTTGTCCATCGCTTCTGTGAATTGCGTTTCAGCCTCGGCAATAACCTTAGTTGCTTTTGCTGGAACGCTGCTGGAATTGTCATTACTTTGAACGGCGAAAGCGGCAGCTCTGACCAGCCTCAACACGGCAGTTTTAGCGCCTGCGAGACTCTCAGCGGTGAAGTCGATCGGATTCCTATAATGCGTTTGCAGCACCAGCAAGCGCAACGTATCCGCCGAGTAATTTTGCAGCAAATCGTTGATCGTTTTAAAGTTGCCTAGTGACTTTGACATTTTTTCGGCGCTGACTTGCACGAAGCTGTTATGCATCCAATACTTTGCCAGGCTCTTGTTGAAGAGAGACTCGGACTGTGCAATTTCGTTTTCGTGATGTGGAAAAACTAGATCCTCGCCACCACCGTGAATGTCGATGGTCTCACCAAGCACCGTGCGAATCATTGTGGAGCACTCCAAGTGCCAACCTGGTCTACCATATCCCCAGGGGCTTGGCCATCCGAGTTCATCCTTGTTTGAGCCTTTCCAGAGTGCAAAATCAACCGGATTTCTCTTCACGTTTTGAAGTTCTTCCTGCGCGCGAACTTGCTCTCGCGCACCGCTTTGTAGCTGCTCGAGATTTTGTTTGCTTAGCTTTCCGTATTCTTTAAATGAGGCTACATCAAAGTAAACGTCGCCATCGGCTTCATAAGCATGACCTTTTTCTATCAATTCTTTGATGAATTGAATCATCGGTCCGATGAACTCAGTGGCCTTCGGTTCAAAATCTGGTGGCATCACATTCAACGCGTACATGTCGCGCCAGAACTCGTAAGTGTACTGTCGGGAGAGTTGATCGGGGCTGATGCCCAGCTCTTTTGCACGATTGATGATCTTGTCGTCTACGTCCGTAATATTGCGAACGAAAATAACGTTATAGCCGATCGAGCGCAAATAACGTTGAATTACATCCCACACAATTGCCATGCGAGCGTGTCCGAGATGACTCGAATCATAGACCGTTGGACCGCAAGCGTACATGCGAACAGTCTTGCCATCGAGTGGAATAAACTGCTCTTTCTTGCCAGAAAGTGTGTTGAATAAGTAAAGCGAAGTCATAAGGTTATCTAGGTAATAGGGAGTGACACTATTTGTATCAGACCTGATTACACAGATTCAAAGCTGACTCTAATCTGGCTTTGACGCGCTTTTCACCAAGTATTGAAATCATCAAGCCCATGTCTGGTCCATGCGTTGAGCCAGACATGGCAACGCGCAACGGCCAATACAAATCCTTGCCCTTGATTGCCAATTCTTTTCCGACTTTGTCGACGAATTTTTTGCAGCCAGCAGGTTCGTGCCATGGCATGTCGTTCAAGCTCTTTAAAGTCTGGGTCATGATTTTTCTTGCTGAGTCGGTGCATAAGTGTTCGTCTTTCAATTCCTGCGGAATCGCCAAGGTTTCGCCGAAGTAGAAGCGCACGGCATCGGTTAGTTCGCTTAATACGGATAATCCGGAACGCCCTGTGTCGATTAGCTGTTCTAGCTGCTCACGCGAGTACTCGGAAAGATTGAATTGCTCCAAAAATGGAGCCGCTCTGTCAGTGATTACAGACAAAGGCAAACTGCGAATGTAGTGCGCGTTGAACCAATTCAATCGATGCAGATCAAACACGGCTGCACTCTTACTGACTCTCTCGAGCTCAAACAACTTGCTCGCTTCTTCAAGGGTGAATATTTCTTTTGCCTCGCCGGTTTCGACGTGCGGTGTCCAACTCATTTGAGCGAGATAATTTACCATCGCCTCAGGCATGTATCCCAATATTCGATAGTTGTCGATGTGCACAGATTCCCCGTGCAAGCGTTTGGATAGCTTGCGGTGCTCTGTGTCTTGAATTAGTGCAGTATGACCGAAGACTGGATGTTCGTATCCGAGCGCTTCGTACAAAAGAATTTGTTTGGCGGTGTTGTGGATATGATCTTCTCCGCGGATGACGTGCGTCATCTTCATATCGATGTCGTCGATTACAACTGCGAAATTGTAGATCGCCACACCGTTTGATTTGACAATCACCATGTCGCCACCTAGGTCAGCGGTATCGACGGATATCTCGCCCTTTATCGCGTCATTCCATGACACTATCCGTGGTTCCTCGACCTTAAAGCGAATCATCGGGGCGCGACCTTCTTGCTCATACTTTTTCAAATCAGCGTCGCTTAAATGACGCCCACTGTTATCATAGCGGTGAGCGTGATTGGTGTTTTTTTGTTGTTCGCGCAATGCTTCCAGTTCAGCCGGACTTTCGTATGCAAGATAAGCCAAGCCTTTGGAGATCAAGGTGTTGGCCAGATTGCTGTAATGATCAATTTTTTGCGTTTGACGATAAGGCGCATGCGGACCGCCAATGTCTGGACCTTCGTCCCAATTGATGCCGAGCCATTTCAAACCGGCAATGATGTCGTCGGTGTATTCCTCTTTGGAACGCTCTTCGTCAGTGTCTTCAAGGCGCAAGATGAAGGCACCGTCGTGGCGGCGTGCAAACAGGAAATTGTAAAGAGCAGTTCTGGCTGTGCCCAAGTGCAAAGTGCCCGTGGGGCTAGGCGCAATTCTTACTCGAACTGAGGTCGACACAGTTATCTCCTGGGAGCGCCGGCTTCCAGCCGGCATTGAAAACCACTCTTTTGTCCGCAAAGCCGCCAGGCTGGCAGCACTCCGGGGAGCGATTGACGTTCTGGAATGCATTAAAGTGATTGAATTCTAACAGAAATGCTCTTATAAGCACTGCGTTGCCCTCAGTGCCTTTCGGCTTCTCTTCCTAAACGTGCTGGCAGCGCAGATGTGTAGTGCTTTACGCGCTACACATTTGCAACGAAATGACTGTCTGCAATTTCCCGCCATGATCGGTATGTCAGCTAGACACAAAGATTGTGCCGGTATCTTTGCCGACACTCCCAGATTCTAGCTTAAAGTTCGGTACCATCTGGGCGAAGCACGAGGCAGTCTACGATTGCGACTCCCGACCCAAGCATGTTCAGTCGGCGAGCAGCCCCTCTCGATAAATCGATGACCCGATCACCGATGAAAGGTCCGCGATCGTTAACTTGAACAACACATGAATCGCCGGTCTTTCTGTTCATGACCAGCAATTTTGTGCCGAAAGGCAAACTTCGATGTGCAGCCGTTAAGCCATCTTGATCGAATCTACTTCCATCAGATGTTTTCCGTCCATGGAATTTGCCACCATACCAAGAGGCATGTCCACTGAATTTGCTTCCGATTGCCTTAGCAAACCTGAGCATATCTAACTTAGGAGCTGGAGTTGCAGCAGTGGCGCTCGGGGCTGCCACCGGAACTTCACCCGTTTTCAAGAATGAGTTAGGCAAAGCGGGTGCGCCCATTGCTAAGCGAATCACATTTACCATCTTCAAGCTTTGTTCGATGGCCGAACCGGCATTTGGCTTATTGCCGTCAACAGTCTCAGAAACGTCAAATTTAAGAACGGTAGATCCATCCAACTTAAGTGCAGCCATTTCGCCTTCTTTGGCAGGCAGCAACTTGGTGGCATCAAATTTGTCTTCTTGCATCATGTCTTTGATCTTGTCGGCCAAATCTTCGGCCTTTTCTTCAGCAACATGATTGTCGATATTCGCTTTATAGGTAAGGAGGTCTTTGCCGTTCAGAGAAACTGACGCGTATTCAGCGTTGTTTTCCTCCCAGACGTTCGAAACTACTTCTGGTTGTATGTCGCTAGCCTGAAATGCATTTGCGGGCTGTGTAAGAAAGCCACACCCTAAGGTCAATGCAACGACAGCAACGGACAGACTAACCTTGTTTCCTGTATTCACAGATTTCACCGATTTCTCTGGATTAGAGACCTTCTATTAGTACGCACTATGTGGTGGTACTAGAGCTGATCTGCTTCCCTTACGCCAAACTTGCAGTTGGTTCTCGAAGCAGGCGTACGTTACCAAACCTTCTGGTGGCGCGTCAAAGATCTCCTGACAAATTGAGTTTCGTCGAGTCTGTGATGGTTAGCCGCTTTATGGCAAATCTCTAAATTCCGAGGGGTTGACAGCTCTTCGAAACCGGCCCGGAAACTATATTTTCTGCATATCGATAGTGCTGCGCACAACCTCGGAACATGAAGTCGAACTCACAAGAATGACAAGAGTCGGTAGTCATGTGGGAAAAGTAACGCTGTGTAAAAAGATCTCTTAACTGCGCCTAATTCTGTCCGTTTTCACGTATTCGCGTCGACTGCGATCGGCGCAACCTGCATATCCACTTGCCGCTTGAAGCTATATGCTCGTTGCCAAGCATGCGTAAGAATCAGGTAACGTTTCTTTGCAAATACTTGGCCTTATCGATGCAGCATGCGACCGGCTTAACAAGCCGTTTTTAACTGACTAGTTCCTGCAGCCACTTCTCGTCCATGTCAAAATTCGCGTACACATTTTGCACGTCGTCGTGATTTTCAAGCGCGTCGAGCAGCCTGAGAAGCTGTTTTGCGGTGTCTGCAGTTACCACCTCAACAGTCGAATTTGGTGCCATAGAAACTTGCGCTGAAGTAATTTTGTAGCCGGATTTTTCCAAAGCGTTTCGAACCGGTTCGAGTTTGAACGGTTCGCAGACTACTAATATGCAATCGGCTGCATCAGTTTCGAGATCTTCTGCGCCAGCGTCCACAGCAGCAGCAAGCAACTTGTCCTCATCGAGAGCATCACTTTTCATTACTTGAACTTCGCCACGTTCTTTGAAATTCCAGCCGACACTGCCGGTGGCGCCGAGATTCCCACCATACTTTGTGAAATAACTGCGAATGTCTCCTGCGGTGCGGTTGCGATTATCAGTCGTGCATCGCACCATCACTGCCACTCCGCCAGGTCCGTATCCCTCATAGGTCAGCTCTTCATAAGCATCTGCGGTGCCCGCACCGGTGCCTTTTTCGACAGCCCTTTGGATGTTGTCATTCGGGACGCCGGCTGCCTTGGCGCGCTCGATCGCTTGTCTCAAGCGAAAATTCGCGGCAGGATCGCCACCACCTGATTTCGCGGAGACGATGATTTCACGCCCCATACGCGCATAGACGGCGCCTTTTTTGCCGTCAGTGACCGCTTTTTCCCGTTTGATAGTAGCCCACTTGGAATGACCGGACACGATATCCTCCTATATGGAATGCAAGCGCTAATTCAATTATATGATTTAACCGTTCCGCTGCTGGGATTCTTTGAAACCCAAAGTGGCAACGAATCTCGAATTTACAGCGAACCCAGCAATGCAATTACCTCTTCTTCAGTACAAAACACCACATTATTAAGGAACGGGTCGCTAGCATGTCGTAAGCTTTGTTGACCGAGCCTGTTGAAAAACTGGCAGGATGACATACCAGCAAGTTATCCTGACGCATTAGTTTTGGTGTCCTGGTACAACTATATGATGTGCTTGTAAGCGATCAAAAGTCCGGATGTCAGTTATAGCTCGTGGGAGATTTTATGAAGGCTAGAGTTTCGTTTCTAAAGTTAGGTCTTGTAGTTGCAAGTACTTTCGGTTTAGTACAAGCAGAGCTACCGGGAATCGCTTCTGGAAATAATGACGGTCGTTTGATCGCAAAGAAATTACTGAAGATAAAGATCGATCGCGAAGTTGTAATGGCAGATGATCTTATGTTGAAAGGAAAGTACGCTGACGCCGCAGACTTGTACAGAGCTGTCGTCGGCAAGAACACCAAAAGCGTGCCGGCTTTAGTTGGTCTGGGAATGGCTTACGCTAAGCAGTTTAAATTGGACGCCGCATCGGATCAGTTTGATAAGGCGTTGTCCATGGATCCCCGCAATGCCATGGCCCACAGTGGCAAAGCTATGGTGCAGTTCAACCGCCTACAATCATCGTCAAACACAATTATCAAGAACAAAGAGTCTTTGCTGAAGAGCGCTGAAGCCGAGTGCAAACAAGGATTGGCAATCGATCCAGGCATGCCGGAAGCTCACTATACCCTCGGTATGATCTACAAAGAGCAGGGACGCCTTGATGATTCGGTAAACGAGTTCAAACAAGCAACCCAAATCGATCCGCAGTACTCGGAAGCTTTTGCTGGTTTGGGTGTTGTAAAACTCCAGCAAAGTAATTTGGTCGACGCAATGACGGCGTTCAAACAAGCAATCGCGCTCAACTCCGGCAATTCAACTGCTCATTATGGACTGGGCACCACCTACCTCAGGCAAGGGCAATTGGATGATGCAATCAAAGAGTTGAATACATCTTTGTATCAAAATCCAAACAGTGCACCGGCAAGATTGTCCATGGGGCAAGCTTATACACAGCAAGGCAATACTGTCGCCGGCATCAAAGAGTTTCAAGAATCGATTCGAATCAAGCCTGAAAATCCAGATGCATATTTGGGCATTGCGGACATTCGCGAAGCACGCGGCGACCTCGAACATTCAATTGCAGATTTGCGTTCTGGTTTAGAAATGATGCCGAACAACGCTGTGCTCCATGCTCGCGTCGCAGACGAAAGTCTTAAGTTAGAGAAGTTGGACGACGCGATCAAAGAGTATCGCACGGTGCTCGATACAGATCCAAACAACGCAGTAGCCGCGAAGGGACTGACTCGCGCATATTATTTGAAGGCGAATAAAGAGGCTACTGGTGCCTTTTTTGTCTCGAACGAATACGAGTCTGCAAAGAAGATGATCGACCAGGCCGTCAAAATGAATCCAAATGATATGGAGTTGCGACTTGCCCAAGCAAAATTGCGTTCTATGTCAGGTGAGAAGGTCGACCTTGCGTCGATTGGCACTCCGACAAACAATGGCGAGCGCATCGCCTATGCGGAAGCATTGCTTGCTCAGAACAAATTCAAAGATGCTGATGCCCAACTTAGTCAAGTGATTGGCAGTGCAACCGATGCCAAACAGACTTTTGCTGTTGCCGATCTTGCTTTGATGATCAAGGATCTGCCAAACGCTGAGTCCGCTTATAAAAAGGCCGGCGCCTACCCTGGTGGCGAAGAGAGAGCGAAGCGTGGTTTGGATTTGGTATCAAAAGCACAGGATGCTGCTAAGCAAGATTTGACTCTGGCTGATGATTTGTCACGTAAAAAGCAATTAGCTAGTGCTATCGATAAGTATCACTCATCAATCTATGGCAATCCAAAAATTGCCGCTTCCAGACTTGGCATTGGGCAAACGCTAGAAAAATTGTCACCATCGGCGTCCAAAGATTTGCGAGAAGCGATTGTTCAATACCGCGCTTATATCTCGCTTTCTCCTGATTTGCCGCCTAAAGAGCTGGAGAAAATGAACAAAAAAATCACCTCTCTAGAAAACAAAGCCTACAAGCTCGAGTTGAAGGAAAAAAAAGGAAAGTAAATATTGAAGCGCCGGAAAATATCTCTGGCGCTTTTATTTTGCCGTAGCGCCCGGAGACAACGTTTTGAGCATCAGACTGTCGATATGGCACAAGTTGCTCTTACTTGTTTTGATACCACTGTTGTTCGAAATTTCTTTTGTTGTTTTGTTGGCAGGGCTCTTGCGCTACGCTGAACAAGAAAGTGATCGATACGAACAATCTAAAGATATGCTTCTGCAGTTCAATGTTGTGCAGAGTGCAGTTGTGCGCACCATGACCACTATCGTGGTCAGCGGCAGTCATGATCCGTCCCGATTTGACCGCGTAGACAGTGCCATTGTGGAAGGACGCAGGGCCGTTGCCAGCATGGGCAAGTCCGTTAAGTTGCGCCCCGAGATGAAAGAAGTTATGGCGCCGGCATCAGAACTCTTTGAGTCTGCTGTTCATGTTGTTCAACGAGCAAAGCAAGATTTTCTCAGTGGACAACCATCCGAAGTTCAACTGAGTCGGATGCGAAAAGCAGCCTTGCCTGTAATGCTGGATTTTGAGCAATTTTCCAAAAACCTGCTCAGTGTCGAGTCGCAAATGAAGACCGCTGCCCCTAAAGAACTGGAAAGGATAAGAGATTATGTATGCTGGCTTCTAGTTCTTGGCACGGTGACGAGCATAGGTATCTCCATCGCTGCGGCATGGTTTTTCTTGCATGATATTTTGAAACGATTGAGAGTTATTGAGGAAAATGCGCGTTTGTTAGCAATGCGTACACCTCTAAAGAATTTCCCGATGGGCAATGACGAAATCGCTAGTCTAGACACCGCCTTGAAACAGGCTGAGGGTGTGCTCGACGATGCAAGAAGAAAGGAACTAGCTATTCTGGACGTCGCCACAGATGTGATATGTTCTGCGGATAAGAGATTCAGGATCACTGCAGCCGGTGCCGCATCGCTTCAGGCTTGGGGCTATCCATCAGAAGAATTGTTAGGTCGCTCAATTCTTGCGTTGCAAACAAAAGAGAGTGAGCCGGCTTTTCGTGTTGCTCTTGAAGAAATTGCACACTCAGGGCAGAGTAGCGAATTCGAATCACAATTAATCTGTGACAACGGCTCAGTGAAGGATTTTCTTTGGAAAGTAAATTGGTCTCCTGATAACCAATCATTTTATTGCGTCGCTCATGATATTAGCGAGCGACGTGCTGCTGATCGCATGAAACAACGTTTTATAGCCATTGTTAGTCATGATTTACGCACACCACTATCTTCTATCTCAGCCACATTGTCAGTTCTTCTTGCTGGTGCAGGTGGTCTTTCTGAACAAGCGCAATCAATTTTGCGCAAAGCAGAAGCAAGCCTCGAGCGATTGATGGATTTGATTCGGGATTTACTGGATCTAGAGAAATTGGAGGCTGGCAAAGTCGTTCTCGATCTTGGCGCTGTTAGCGCATTGGATGTGTGCACGGCCGCTTGCGATTCAGTTGAGTTTCTGGCTCAATCGCTTGGTGTAAAAATTGTTCGAACCAATAGAGATGCTGCTTTGTTGGGTGATGAACGGAGACTTGTGCGTGTACTAATAAATCTGATTTCAAACGCGATTAAATTTTCCCCGCGCGGATCTGCTGTCACCATAACGATCGAAGACCAGGGCGCCGTCAGTGAAATTAGTGTCAGCGATCAAGGTCCTGGAATTCCCGCTGATGACCAGGAGCTCATTTTTGAAAAATTCAGACAATCGAAAAACACCGCCACCACTGCTGTAAAGGGAACTGGGTTAGGTCTTGCAATCGCTAAGTTGATCGCCGAAGGGCATAACGGCGAAATTGGAGTGGACAGCACAGTCGGAAAAGGCAGTCGATTTTTTATTCGTATACCGAATTACGATCAAGGAGAGCCTGAATGAAACTGGCTACCAAGGGAATCCTGCTGGTTAGCGTGCCGGTTGTGATGCAGGTGATACTAATTGTCACCATGTCAATGCTGCTTTGGCAAGCGCACAATCTTGCTCTTCAAGAAGCCAGCGCCAAGGACATTATCGCTGATTGCAATTTGCTAACTCAAAACGCGTTCCGACTATTTAAGCGCGTTTACGGAATCGATGGTGATTCGACGCCCTTGTCTAACGATGACATCACTCTCCTTCAGAGAAATGTGACGGAGCTGAAGCAGAAGTTAGGCGCTGAGAAAGGTCAAAGCGCTGGGGTTGAGCAACTGACCAAGCTAGGTTCTAGTTTCATTCCGCTTTTGTATGCCGCAAGAGACCATAAACTTGAAAGCGGAGGCAGTAAATTTCGTTCAGAAAAATACTTGTTCAAGGCGCTCGAGCAAACATACACTAGCATCGACTCAGTTATTGCATCAGTAAATACTATGCACCGAAATGATCCAGAAGAGAGAGCTAAAGCTGCGGAAGCGATCAAATATTCTCTCATCGGCTTTGTTATCGTCAGCATTATCTTGACTTTGGCTTTGGCTTATTTTGCTTCCATTAGCATCCGCAAACCGCTTGAGCTGATGGCGAAAAATGCGGCCAATATTTCCCAAGGAATAGCTCTTGAGCCGCCAATCGGCGGTCGAGACGAACTTGCCGATCTGGATAGTTTGTTGCATCAGGTCGACGAGTCCATCGACGAAGCTCTGACAAGCGAACGTAATTTGATTAGTTATGCCGGCGATCTTGTTTGCTCTGTAGATCAACATGGAATTTTTAGAAGTGCAAATCCTTTTGCTGCTTCGCTTCTTGGTTATCAACCTGATGATCTGATTGGTACTTCAGTTCTCGATGTCGTTCTTTCCGATGATTGCGACAAAGTGGATAGATTGATCACCGCACGCAATCAAAATGGTGGCACAATTACTTTAGAAGTTCGCATGCAATCAAGCACGAAACACGTAATCGACACCTCCTGGTCAGCTATTTGGTCCGAGCGCGACAACAGCTTGTTTTGCGTCATTCACGATGTTACAGAGCGCAAGCATTTGGAACGTCTGAAACAAGACTTTATCGCCATGATTTCTCACGATTTGCGTACTCCACTTATGTCAGTGAACAGCTCGATCGATCTAGTGCAAAGCGGCGCCACGGGTCCACTTCAGCCACAGACTGAAAGGCAGTTGAATAGTGCGAGTCGGAGCGCCGAACACTTGATTGATTTAGTTAATGATTTGCTCGATTTTGAAAAATTGGAAGCCGGACGAATGGACTTTGACCTGACTACGGTGTCATTCAATGATGTGTTCGATGAGGCTGCACAGTTGGTGAAAGCATTGAGCGACGAACATCAGGTGCAGATCCTCATCCCTGATCAAACAGTCCTTGCTATAGGTGACCACCGGAAGTTGGTACAGGTTGTCGTTAACCTGCTTTCAAACGCTCTCAAGCACTCGCCCAACAACGGCTCGGTTAGATTGGAGAGTACAAAAATCGGAGATCAGGTGGAGATTTCAGTGCATGACCAGGGTCCAGGTGTACCGGCAGAATACGCGGAATCTATCTTTGCACCCTTTGAGCAAATTTCTCATCGACCAACAGCGGCGCTGGGAACTGGTTTGGGACTGGCAATATGCAAGCTGATTGTAGAAGGGCAAGGGGGCAAAATTGGTGTTAGACCATCCCACCTTCTAAACGGAAGTGCTTTTTGGTTTACGGTCAAAGCGCCTTGAAGCACGAGCGAAGCATAGCCTGGTAAATCGCTGCTAAAATACAAGCGACGCGTCTGTAGCGAGATTTTGGAGTTTGTAAGCTTGCGCCTAAAATTCTCAGTTTGGCATAAGCTGCTCTTGCTCGTTTTGGTGCCGCTTGTATTTGAAATCATTTTCGTTTCATCCCTCGCGTTGCTACTGGGTTACGCAGAAGAGCAGACGGATAAATATGAGAAGTCCAAAGAGGTGGTCTTGCGATTTCATATGTCGCAAGCCGCACTTCTGCGCAGCATGACCGCAGTTGTTTTAAGTTTTACTCGAGGTTCTACCGACCTTAGCGCTGAATTTGATCGCGCCATCGTATCGATGCGTGACAGCCGAAACATGATTGCCAGTACAGTAGACATTAGACCTGAGCTTGCAGACGCGATTGCGCCTGTACCCAAATTGCTTGATCGCGCTCTTTCGATGAGTGCCGAAGGTAGGGCAATAATGACTAATCCAAATATAGGGTACCGTAAACGTCCTAAATTTATACGCCAATCTTTGTTGCCTCTGCTTTTTGAATTTCAACCAATCGCCGGCAATTTGTTGCTTGCTGAAGATGACATGCGCGTGGTTGCTCCGCGAGAGTTGGATTCAATTCGTCTGGCGGTGATTGTCATTTTGGCAGTTGGAATATTGTTCAGCATAATTATCTCTATAGTTGCTGCCATGATCTTTTCAAGAAATATTTTGAGGCGTCTGCAGGTGATTGAGGAGAACGCTCAGCTCCTGGCTATGCGTGCACCATTTAAAGCAAGTGCAGTTGAATACGACGAAATTGGCAAACTAACACAGGCATTGGAAGAAGCCAACCATGTTCTTGCTGAGACTCGAAGAAAGGAGTTGGCTATTCTAGATGTGGCAGCAGACGTGATTTGCTCTCTGGATAAGCGATTTCGATTCACCGCAGTTGGTGCTGCTTCCTTGCCATCCTGGGGGTATGAGCCAGATCAGCTGTTGGCAGAATCGCTTTTTTCCTTGCATGTAAAAGAGAACGAACCACACATTCGCGCTTCTCTTGAAGCAATCGCTCAATCCTCTGTCGATGCTGAGTTTGAGAGTCAGTTGCTCTGCAAGGATGGCAGCATCAAAGACATTCTCTGGAAGGTAAATTGGGCTCAATCAGGTCAGTCCTTCTATTGCGTTGCGCACGACATAAGTGAGCGACGGGCCGCAGAAAGAATGAAACAGCGCTTCATTTCGATAGCTAGTCACGATTTAAGAACTCCGCTTTCTTCGATATCGGCGACGCTATCCGTCCTGACTGCTGGTGGCAAGGGTGAGCTGCCTCAAAATACTCAACAAGTTCTGCAAAAAGCTGACAACAGCCTCGAGAGATTGATGGACTTGATCAGAGATCTGCTTGATCTTGAAAAGCTGGAAGCCGGTAAGGTTGTGATCAGTATGAGTGTCGTCAGCGCAATGGACGTTTGTTCGGCCTCGTGCGACTCATTGGAATTTCTCGCTAAGTCTCTTGGTGTTCAGATCGCCAGGCCATTTGGTGATGCGGCCTTGTATGCAGACGAACGCAGTCTCGTGCGTGTCTTAATCAACTTGATATCCAATGCCATCAAATTTTCTCCACGTGGCTCCACTGTAAAGTTGACGATTCAAGACATGGGCCTCATGACGGAAATAAGTGTCATAGACCAAGGTCCTGGTATCCCGGTGGAAGATCGAGAACTAATCTTCGAAAAATTCAGACAATCAAAATCGACTTCCAGCACTGCGGTAAAAGGTACTGGATTGGGTTTGGCAATCTCCAAATTGATTGCTGAAGCTCATGGTGGAAGCATCGGTGTCGATAGTGCGGAGGGGCAAGGCAGTCGCTTTTACATTCGCATTCCTAATTTTAAGGACGAAGATGAGAATGACGAGGAGGAGGCATGAAACTAGCGACAAAAGGATTGCTAGTCGTAAGCGTTCCTCTGATATTTCAGCTAATTATCGTCTCTGTATTAGCAGTGCTTCTTTGGCAAGCACAAGAGTTGGCCTCACGAGAAGCCAGAGTGAAAGACATTATTGCTGAGTGTAATCGCGTAGCCACCAATCTTGGTTCGACGATGCAATCTGTATTTTCATCCAATAGCGAACCGGGTTCTCCGCGACGCCCATTGCAACAAGCTGATTTCGACTTTATTCGAACCAGCGTCCAGGCTTTGCAGCAAAAATTGTTGGATCAACCGGAGGAAGCCAAAAACATACAGCGTCTTTCTCAATTTACCGAAAAATTCATTCGCCAATTACAGGCGGCAAGGGAAGCTGATGATCCTGCGCGGCCAGATCACGGAAGCCAAGACCTCCTGCAACTGAAATTGTTTGTCACCGGAGGACATCTATTCGACATATTCAATAACATGATTGCAATCGAAAACCAAACCCATCCTGAACAACCCGAGCAACGAGAGAAAGGGCGCTTAGTGATTCGCCTTTGGCTTCTTGCCGCTGTTGGATTCAGTGCTCTCGCCGCTGTCGGTTTGGCTTATTTCAGTTCCATGACGATTAGAAAACCATTAGAGCGAATGGTTAAGAACGCGCAGCGTATCTCGCAGCGACAAGCACTTGAGCCACAGATGGTCGGCAATGATGAGTTGGCCAATCTCGATCGAGTTTTACATTCCGTCAATTTGGCGATCGAGGAAGCTTTGACTAATGAAAGAAACTTGATCAACTATGCCGCGGATCTGGTTTTTTCGATCGATCGCAGTGGCATTTTTCAAAGCCTAAATCCATATTCCAAGACGATGCTTGGTTTCGATCCTGCAGAGTTGATTGGAACTTCGGTCTTGCTGTTAATTCCTAAAGAGGATCGCGAGACGGCTACTCAATATTTCAGCAGTTATTACAAAGAGAATGAGACGCTTTCATTCGAAATCAGGATGCAAAAAAGAGATCAGGAAGTAATCGACACATCTTGGTCTGCGATCTGGTCACAGCGAGAAGATAGTTTTTTCTGTGTTGCGCACGATGTCACTGAGCGTAAGCATGTTGAGCGTTTGAAACAAGATTTCATAGCCATGATCAGTCACGATTTGCGCACTCCGCTAATGTCAGTTTTGAGTTCTATCAACTTGGTGCAAAGCGGAGCGACAGGAGAAGTTAGCGCGCCGGTAGAAAGAGAGTTGAACAGTGCTGAACGGAGCGTGGATCATCTGATTGAACTGGTGAATGATTTGCTCGATTTTGAAAAACTCGAAGCGGGAAGAATGGATTTCGACATCGTTCCTATTCATATCAACGAGATTGTGAACGAATCTGTGCGAATGGTCCAAGCCCTAAGCGATCAAAGACACGTCAGCATTGAGTCCCCAACCAAGGATTTCGCAGTCGCAGGTGATCAGCGCAAATTGATTCAAGTACTCGTCAATCTGCTTTCAAACGCACTCAAGCACTCGCCTGAAGGTGGGGTGATCAAAGTTCAAACACGTTTAGTTGATGGCATGTTGGAACTTTCCATCCACGATCAGGGACCAGGTGTGCCTGATGAATTTGCTGAAAAAATCTTCGCGCCATTTGAGCAAATTTCTCACCGCCCCACTGCGGCGCTGGGAACGGGACTGGGGCTGGCGATCTGCAAGTTGGTTGTCGAAGGTCATGGTGGCAAAATTGCTGTCAGGCACTCGGATGTTTTGCCGGGCAGCGCTTTCTGGTTCACTCTTTTGACTGCTCCTAACTTGGGAGCGCCGGCATCCGTGCCTGCATCTCGGAACACACGAGGCTGATTCGGGTAGGCGCTAGCCGAAATTGCTTGTTGATTTTATACTAGGCACTGATAAGCCGAGGTGCTGGTAGAATTACCGCAGTGGCAGACTGGGAAAAAAGAAAAATTACGATCATGGGGTTGGGCAGGAGCGGCATCGCAACTGCCAAGTATCTGGCTGGACTCGGCGCCAGTGTGCTGCTTTCTGAAGCTGAAGAAACGCCTGAGAAATCGCAGAAGGCAAAGAGCCTGAGGGCTCTTGGTGTGAGAGTCGAGTTTGGTAAACCTTCCGACGAAGTGGCGACCTTCGGTGAATTCATCGTTACCAGCCCCGGCATCAAACCAGATCACGAGATCTTTCAACGCGCGAAACAACTTGGCAAGGAAGTAATTTCTGATGTCGAGCTAGCTTATCGCGAGACGCGCGTGCCGATTATCGCGATCACCGGCACCAATGGCAAATCGACTACCACTGCGATGATCAGTCACATTCTTGAGAAGAGCGGCCGAGTCGCTCCGGCGTGTGGCAACATAGGCAATCCAGTTCTAGATCAGTTGGAACGACGCCCAGACTTTCTTGTAATGGAAGTGAGTTCGTATCAACTGCACTACTGCAAAAACTTCGCGCCGTATATCGGTGTCTGGCTGAATTTGACCCCTGACCATCTCGATTGGCACGGTACCCTTGATGAATATGTAAAAGATAAACGTAAGCTATTCACCAATCAAAGACCTGACCAATACTCAGTTTTGAACATGGACGATCCAATTGTTGCGGCCACCCCTGGTCGTTCTGAAATCTTTCCGTTTAGTGCCTCGACAGAGCTCGACGCCGCTGTTCAAGGCGCTTTCATGAAGGATGGCTACTTGGCTTACAGAATTGGAGGTCGCACCAGGCTCGTCTGTCACCAGTCCGAGTTGCAAATTCTTGGCCAACACAATCTTGAAAATGCTCTTGCAGCTGTTAGTGTTTGCGCGGTCATTGGCGTTGAGCAATCTGAAATCGAGCTGTATTTGAAAGAGTTCACAGGTCTTGAGCATCGGCTCGAATATGTAGCCACCATAAATGGTGTGAAATACTACAACGATTCGAAAGCGACAAACACTGATTCTGCCATTAAAGCGCTTCAGTCCTTCCCTTCCGATAAAGTCGTTCTAATCGCTGGTGGACGGGATAAAGGAACGCCACTTGGTGATTTTGTTC
>PLZS01000001.1:0-6420 GCA_003153555.1 Candidatus Melainabacteria bacterium
CGTTTTCGCTGTTCCGCTTCTTCGACATCGTCAAGCCGCCGCCCATTAGCCATTTTGACCGGGCATGGCACGGCGGCCTCGGCGTGATGTTCGATGACATCCTTGCGGCGGGTTATACGTTGTTGTGTCTGGCGTTGGTGAAAAGTATTCTGTTGTAGGATGGGCACGCTTTTTGTGTCCACGCGGGATTTTTGCGCTGAGGGCCAACCAAAGGCAACTTCGCCGGTGGCAGANNCCTCGATCAGCCGCAAGCAAGCGGGGCTGCGCAACTCGCCCTGGCTGGGCGCATACCCCGCGCCCAACTGCGGAGCTCAAACAGTGCTCGCCTAAATCCCCGCCTGCTTGCATCTGATCGAGGCGGCGCACAGGGGAAGGGGAGGTACGCAAAGAGTGTATCAAGATCAACGACCACTATTGAAAAACGCGAACATCCGCTCACGACACGAAGCGGACTAAGATTTGAGAATAAACCATATCACCTGCTAACCCAAAGGAGACATAGCAACTTCTCCAAAGCGGTCATCTATCAGGTAGTTTTATCATCTTTTGTATATGAGATTAGAACTAGACATGTTTAACTGATTCGGATGTTATACGTTGGACAAAAACCAGCTTGGCATAAATTGCCAAGCTGGTAAGGGGGATGTATTTAATTAGTACACTTTAGTATTTACGACATTTCCAGTGCTGGATGCCCCCTGAAGATTGTTTGCCAAAGCACTAAGGAAACTCTCCAGCGATGAAGTTGATGAACTACTTGAGCTGCTTGACCCACCCAGCGCACTAATCAAATTCTGGAAGCTACTTTGCAAATCAGACTGAGTTGAACTTGTATTGCCAGAACTAGATGAAGAAGTAGTACCGGAGCTGGACGTAGAAGAAGACAGCTGCTGAATCAAGTTCTGAATATCAGCTTCAATATTCGATCCGCCCTGATACACTGACGTACTCGAACTGCCTGAAGATATGCTCGAACTACCATCACTATCCCCATCTGTATCGGTGCCGTTACTGGTCGCCCCCGTTCCGTTGCTCTGCCCCGCCGCATGCAGCGCCGCTATCAAGTTTTGCATGAAGGCTTGTACTGTTGCCGCCTGAGCATCCTGAGAGGAATTGGCGGAATTGGTCGCAGAAGTCGAAGAAGAAGTCGAGGAAGTTGAAGAAGAACTGGTACCACTGACACCTAGTTGAGCAAGGGCCTTCCCAATAGCTTGAAGAAAACTGGAGCCTTTGCTTTTAACATTGCTCGTCCCGCTATCATCACCATCAGAATCGTTTCCTCTGACGGAATTCGTGCTGGATGTTGATTGCAAACTTGATAGTGCGCTGGCGCTTGATACACCACTGATTGTAGACATGGAAGTCTCCTTATGAAGTTAATTAATTGCTCATCAATTTATTAGAAAAGATAAGTGATGATCAATATAGTCAGCTTAATAATAGAGACAAAAAACGAATTAAGGGATAAACATCCGTCTATTAACCAACCTGTACAAGTCTTTACAACTCTTTACAGTTTTAACTGGAATTTACACCAGGATTTTTCAAGTTTCGCACTTGTTCACAAGGCAAAATTGGGTCAGTGCTAGGGAAAAGCTATATTATGCAAATGGCCTTGCAGGCAAAGTAATGGTTACGCACAGTCCCCCACTCGAACGGTTTTTGGCGCTAATACTTCCTTGGTGCGCACTAATGACACGGTGCGAAATGGCCAGTCCCAAGCCATGTCCATTTGAATTTTTAGGTGCATCGCTACGAAAAAATGGTTCGAATATGGATTCGATCTCAGCTTCCGGAACGCCCGTTCCTTCGTCAAAAATGTAAACGCAAACCGTTTGTTCCCCGTTTTTCTGCATTTTAATGGTGACCAAACCCCCAACCGGAGAATGTGTTACCGCATTGCGAACAACATTTTCCACCGCACGATGAAGCAACTCTGCATTACCTAGGACAATAACCCGACCATGCTCCTCAAACTCAATGCGGCAGCAGCTGGCTTCTGCCTCAAAGCGAGCATCTTCCATTACGTTGGAAATCAATTCGTTCAAATCAACGTTTTCATCCAGCTTGCCCGCCATACCTGCCTCAAGCCTGGAAATCGTCAGCAACTCGTTGACCAAGTTATCCATGAGAAAGGCCTCCCGTTCAATACGCGTCATTGAATCCTCGACCCGTTCCGGCTGTTGTCGTGCCAAACCAATTGCCGCCTGAAGCCGTGCAAGTGGCGAACGCAATTCATGCGAAACATCGTGCAGCACTCTTTTTTGTCCATCCATCAATTGCTGAATCCGATATACCATTCTGTCGAAATCTCGGCCGAGGTCGGCCAACTCGTCACGCCTTTTTCCCATGACTGGCTCAAGACGCTCGTCCAGATGTCCATTGGCAACCGCTTCAAAAGCCGCGCGGAGCTTGCGTATCGGCTTGGAGAAATACCAAGCCAGCAAGGCTGCGAAAATAAGGCTGACCAGCCAACCTGCCAGCAACGGCATGAGCGGTGGAAACATACCTCTCGGTGGCATCCGGTGTCCATCCGGAGGCAGATTGGCGAAGGACGGCACAAAAAGCAAATAGGTATGTCCATCATTGGCCACTCTTTCCACTATCCCTCCACTATTTTGTGAGCCTATAAGCCGATTCGCTTGTTCAATCATTTCCGCTGAAACAGGGCGATCCAATAGTTCGTGGTTGTTTTCATCCACAACGAAGATAGGAGGAATCGGTTCACGGTATTGTTCCTGCAACAAACCCCGCAACGCCTCGTGCCCGCCGTAGCGAAGTGTCGAGGCTGCCGATGCAACCAGAAAAGCTTGGGGTGGATGCCAAAACATATTGGCGCGCGGTTGATCTCTCTCAGGAGATTTCAGCCATATCGCTAAACCGACACCGATGACGGTTGTGGTCTGTGCCAGCCAGAAGAAAATGAAGAATTTCCAGAATAGTCGCCCCACGCCTTACTCCCTGATGAACTGGTAACCCTTGTTGAACACTGCCTGTATGCGAGAACGGCCATCCGGCAAAGGTTCCAGTTTGCGGCGAATGCTGCTTATGTGGACATCAATGCTACGATCAAAGCGCGCAAGAGGGCGTCCCAAGGCATGTTCAGACAACTCTGATTTGTTCACCACATGTCCGGCGGCACGCGCCAAAACTTCAAGCAAATTAAACTCGGTGCTAGTCAGTTCTAGCGGCTTGCCGGCCATCTCGGCGCGTCTTTGCTCCGGCCATATAATCAAGGCGTCAACAGTTATTTGTGACAACGAAGGATTGGACTCTGCTGCGCTACTGCGACGCAAAATGGCGCGGATACGCGCCGTCAATTCACGCGGGGTACATGGCTTGGGCACATAGTCATCCGCACCTAATTCAAGACCGACAATACGGTCGGCATCATCTCCCTTCGCAGTCAACATCAACACCGGCATCGCTCCATGTGCACGTATCTGGACAAGAACATCAATGCCGCTTTTTCCAGACATCATTACGTCAAGTACTGCAATATCATGGTGTCCATGCAGTGCCTCGGCAATGCCAATCTCACCATCGTGTACAACCTTCACCTCGAAGCCTTCCCGCTCCAGATAAACCCGGAGCATTTCGGAAAGCTCGACGTCGTCGTCAACCAGCAAAACTTTTGTTTTCATAATGTTGCAAATTCACATTCCTACGATTTAGCCAATTCTAATCAAGCCAGGTTGTATAGAACAGTCAGAACACTGGCCTTTACCAATCTTTACACTAAGCAACGGTAACTGAGAATACAGATCACTTCTTAACAGGCTTTTACCTGTTTTTACACAATGGACGCTGTAGTTAAAATTTTCCATGACGATAACTAATCCAGATTTTTGTTCTATTTCAATTCACAATTCAGGAGAATAGTCATGAGTTCAATTAACAATATTTCCAGTTTGAGCAATCTGTCGTTCTTGCAGCCAACAACGAAATCAACCCAATCCGTTGGGGGCACCGATTCTGATGGTGACAATGATGGTAGCGGTGGTGCAGGACGGACGGGGCAAACAGGCAATGGCTCCAATCTTATGCAGTCAATCATACAGGCATTGGGGCAATCACTGAGCAGTGCAAGCACGTCGTCCGCCACCTCTGCATCTAGTTCATCTTCAGCTTCAAGCTCTACTTCAGCCGCAACTTCATCCTCTAGCTCTACGCAGAGCGTGCAAGCTGCACTACATGCATTTATGCACAGCCTGTTTGCTGCACTGCATTCTGCAAATGGTCAAAGCAGTGGAACATCGTCGTCCAGCAGTGGCGCTGATTCTGATGGCGATAGCGATGGAAGCGGCGTTGCTGCAGCTACAGGTGCAACAGGTGCGAGTGGCACCAGCAATAACTCAAATCTAATTGCTGGCATACAGAACCTGTTGCAGCAATTGTCCTCTGCTACTGCAAGTGCACCATCTTCAACAGCTTCCAGCACGGCAGCCAGCAGCACTACAAGTTCCAGTGCGCTCAGTGAGTTGCAAACAAGTTTCCAAAACTTGATTAGTGCAATAGGCGCAGCACAAGGACAAGGGACTCCTAGTTCCTCTAGTACAGCACCATCCTTGCAGTCATTCTTGCAGAATTTTATGCAAGACTTGAGTGGTGGTCAGTCTGTTGCTGGAGCAGTAGTTAGCACCAAAGCTTAAATATTTAGAATCGACAGTTACGCCGTAGCATTGAAATGTGCTACGGCGTTTCTGCTGTGTCCTTCATCACTAATCAAATATTCGAAGTGCCGTTCTTGGCACAAAGCCAAGCTTCATTCTGCCATATTGCCTGCCAGATAGCGGCCCCTCGTGACCGACCTGTTTGGACAAATTGGCAAGTGCCATCGCTAATATGGTTGTGCTGCACACCGCAGCAGACGCAAAATTTAGAGCGTTGTTGACACCTGAGCAACGCAAACAGGTTGATGAAATGCGCGTTCGATTCCAGGTACATCCGGGTCAGGATAAAATTCTTAACTTGTATTTACACGCTTTTGCACAAAGGGGACTGCGCTTAAATTTCATTATGCCGATACATAACTCAAGGGAATCATCACAAGGGTGCAAATAGAAAGTAATGATTAAAAAGATGAGTCCTTGGATCTAGGCGCTGGAAACACAGCTAACCATAAAATTATTAGCAAATGAAAGGAATAAATCATGAGCAGTATCAATAGCATAAGCGGGAGCGTGTATTCGTCCAGCATGCAACCTCCTGATCCATCGAAGATGGTGGACAAGCTTTTTGCAAAACTTGACCCAACGGGTAAAGGCTATATCACCAAGAGTGACTTGCAGTCGGCCATGAGCCAGTTGCCAGGCTCAGGCAGCTCAAGTGGCACTAACAGTTCAGGCAGTTCGACCAGTGTAGACGAGATATTCAAGAAGATTGATACCAATGGCGACGGAAAAATAACCAAGGATGAAATGACTAGCGGTATGAAAAGTCTTGCCAGCTCACTCCAAGGCCAAATCAACAAAACTGGCAGGGGTGGCCCACCTCCGGGCGGCCCTCCACCTTCTGGCGGATCATCGCCGTCTTCATCCAGCTCGAACAGTACGAGTTCTACACAGTCAAGCAGTGCTACGAAAATATATCAAGCAGCCGATACTAATCAGGACGGAAAAGTTAGCGAGAAGGAACAAATTGCTTACGACCTTCTGATGCAGAGTCAGGCATCTTCAACATCAAGCAACACCAGTAAAGCTGCATCATCGACATCAAGCAACAGTGGCAATACTGCATCAGCAACTTCAACTGGCAGCGATGCCAGAATAATGAAGCAGATCATGGATTTGATGCATGCTTACAGTAGCACTAACAGTAGTTCAGGTAGTTCCGGGTTATCGGTCACAGCCTAAGCTGTGTAATTATGACGTTTTGTTCACGGTGGCACATCACCACCGTGAACAATCTCTTTAGGCAATAAATTTGCATATCATCTGTACTGTATTCCCATCTCTGTGTGAATTCAGCATGTCCTTCCGGTTTTGCAAATTGTAACGTGACGCTACTTTATTTCGCTACTCCATAACGGACACGTACGAAGGACGGTTCCTGGCCGATTGTACTCGTTCTGCATTCTGCTTGCCTATGACCGCAACTGGCACATAGCAGAGCTTGACGAACGGTTTTGGTTTTTTGCTTTTCTTTCCCCTGTGCGCCGCCTCGATCAGCCGCAAGCAGGCGGAGATTTAGGCGAGCACTGTTCGAGTTCCGCAGTGTGGCGCGGGGTGTGCGCCACGCCAGGGCGAGTTGCGCAGCNNAGCCGGTCTACCACCGGCGAAGTTGTCTTTGAACGCGGCGTTCTTGCTTTACCGTCCTGTCAGGACGGCAAACTAACCGTTAAATACTCGCATCCCTCTATCCCACACCGCAAAACATTTCCCGTCTCGTGCCAGTCCCCCAGCACCCAGCGTTCGCAGG
>PLZS01000001.1:6497-6733 GCA_003153555.1 Candidatus Melainabacteria bacterium
TTGCCATCCCGCTTCGTGCACCTGACTGCGCCAGGTTTGGTAGGCAACATCGTCCGTGCATAGTGCATCGCCGTGGCTGAGCAGCGTTGGCTTGCCATACAGGTCAATCAGCGTGGGATCGGACAGTAGCGTGGCCCCGCTGGTTAGTTACAGCGCCTTGCACATCAGCAGGTCGCGGTTGCAGTGCATGATGAACAAACGGGTGCCGCCTGCCTCCAGAGAGCGCATCGCATCGG
>PLZS01000048.1 GCA_003153555.1 Candidatus Melainabacteria bacterium
AATACTGAGCTATCTCAAATATCCAAATAACAGAGTTGTCTTTCTATACGCCGTTTATTGGGGCGACCCAACCGCTGGCATTGCGGAGACCAAGCAACATCTCCAAAGCCTTGTATCAACGACCAAACTCAACAGCGGCTGGATTAGCATGGTGCCTAAAAAATAGAAACATGCTTTTGCCATGCGAAGGTATGACTTCGAGCTTATTACGCGATCAGCCCTGCCGACCGAAGTCGCGAGGAGCCGGCTGATGCCATCTCTGGTTTTCTAGGTGGGAAGAGCACTTTCCGCGGGCTGGACAGTATGTACTGCAAAAGTGATACCATCTTCGTTTGTGCGTATCGTTGTCATCTCACCAGCCTCTCACTGCCTCAGGGCTATTCAAATATACCCAGAAACAACAAAAGCTTCGTTAAAAACGAGGCAGATGATTTCGCCACCGTAGTCGGTGAAGGACTGGCACCGTTACTCGACTTTCTTAGTCGTGCGTGTCCGCTTGAGAGTTACTTTGTCCGGCGCATATTCTTCGGTTTTGCCTGCCGACTTGACCAAAGTCCACTTGAGCTGGTTATTGACGAGATCAAGATCTACCAGTCCGCGCGCGTCCTCGTCGGCCCAACTACTGGAATACTTTACACGAGCATGATTTCCATTGACGCTACCTTCAAATTTTCCGCCTTGAACTTTGCGTCCGTCTTCATAGGGAGAAGTAGAATACTCACCTGTGAGTGCGTTGCCCTTCTGGACTAAGTCCACCTGGCAAAATGGATTGGACGCCCCCCACTTACCTGAAAATTTGCCACTGCTATGACAGCCTTTTGCGGCACCGACAAATCCTTTGCGAAAGCACTGCCAGAGTAAAGAATCAAAACAGCTGCCATGATCATTGTCATTTTCATTGGTCTAAAAAAACCTCTTGCTTACAAATTTCGGAATACGGGTTTGTTGTTCGAATCGCTTAATGTCGATCCAATTTGACTGTTCGACGCTGAACTCGCGGATGGGGCGGGAATGGATCAACAACGTCTATAGCAACTTGGTCGAAGGCGCGAAGCCTATTGGCGATGGATTAAATCCAGGAAAAACTTTGTCGACGTCTCTACTGTTTAACATGCCTGTCAGTACCTCAGCCAACACAGCTCGATAATCGTGCTTAACGCGCAAACCACTCGGCCCTAATAAATCAGTCTCTTGATCATTGATACCAGTAAATTCCCCGTAAACCTTGCCACCGTGCACGCCACCACCGATAATGATCATAGCGGACCCTTGTCCGTGATCTGTGCCAAGAGACCCGTTTTCGTAGGTCCGTCGGCCGAATTCTGTCATTACGATCGTCGTAACTTTGCTGTGATACTTGATCATATCCGCATCAAATGCCGTTAAAGCTTTTCCTAGCTGAGTGATATTGTCAGCTTGTAATCCCTCAGATGACCCTTGAAAGAAATGCGTATCCCAACCACCAAAATCAATGCACGCGACCTGCAAGCCAACATTTGCTTTTACCAGTCGCGCGATCTCTTTCAATCCTTTGGACAACGGGTCGTCGCCATATTGGGCACCATTTTCGGGAATGTAAGGACCGCTATGTAAATGTTGCACTTTGCTTAGTAGCTGAATGGTGTCCCTACCTGGTTGGCTTAGAAGTCCCACTTCGGCTCCATATAAACTTGCCAGCGCGTCGACGATGGCGGTGCTCTCGCTCGGCACCGCCTTTAGTTGCACCTCATTTATAGAATCTAGAGCGCTTACGCTTGGAGCACCACTCAATGATTCACACACGCTTGTTCCGATCGATACTGCGGACAGTGGCGTCTGGTGTATAGAAGATTGCGCCCGAAGATGCCTGCCGATCCATCCACCACCTATGATTTTACCGTAAGCCTCGCCATGTTCGATTTGATCTTGAGTGTCGAAATGAGAGCCAGTAGGATTGTCTGACCCTACTGATTGAATCACTGCTAGCCGTTCGGATTTAAAAATTGGCAGTAATGATTTCAATCGCGGGTGAAGTGCGTAAAGGTCGTTTAGTTTGATTGAAGCTTCAGCATTCGGACGCGACTTGTTCGGTGGCGGAATTGCGATTGTTGGTCGTTGTTTGTAATAGTCGTGATCAGCGTATGGAACGAACATGTTCAGCGTATCCGCGCCACCGCGTAAAAAGATGCAGACGAGCACCTTACCATTGTTCGGCGCAGCTTTCTCTGTGCCAAATGTTAATTGCTTCAAAAATGATCGTCTGCCAACTTTAGGCATTCAGCACCTCTGAAAAGCAGGTGAGGACAGAATTAACCCAACTAGCTCTGGTAGCTTGAGGTCTTTGTTGTTCGATCTTGAAACATATTTTTGGAACGTTTTTATTTCGTGTTCGGATGCCAGACGTCCCACGAAGTGCGGCATCAATTGTGCTGGAGAGACTTCTGATTCTGCGTTTGGATAAATCGCCTTTGCTAATTTTTCAACAGATACGTTGACCGACGGTACTTTGTTAGTCACTAGTGCTAGGGCAAAATTCCAACGCCAAAGCAAAGTGCCAAGCCACGGTTTGGCTTCGTCGGGATAGCCGTCAGGTGTGGGATATTGGAACGGACCTTGGCCCATTCTGACTAGATATTGCACTAACTCCTGATGGGCATAAGTATCCGCACCCAGACTGCGTAAACAAGTGACGATATATTGAAATGGACGTTTGATTTTCTGACCGCTTGAATCTTTAAATTCTTGTGATAGCACTATTGCTCGAACCATAGGTTTGATATCGCCCTGGGTGTCTATGAATATTTGCGTAATTTCATTCACTAATCTTTTTGGTGGCGATTCAGATACAAAGCGCCGCACCATTTTGGTGGCGATGTGCTTAGCTGTGGAAGGATGATTGCACACGATATCAATTAATTGCTCCAAATCTTTTTCACTGCCACCTGCGTGTATCGTGTGACCTAGAACGCTTTTGCTCCCCTTGTCGTGGAGTTCGGAATCAAAATAAACTTTGCCCCGTTCCCATTTATCGTGGACTCGCCAGCCAGTCAGACATCGTGCCGCCTCATAAACGTCCTTTTGGCTATAGCCACCATTTACGCCTAGTGTGTGCAATTCGAGCAATTCGCGCCCATAATTTTCATTGGGCACGTCTTCGGGCTTTGCTTTCTTGTTTTGATTTCCATCCAGGTAAACGAGCATGGCAGGCGAAGTCGCAGAAGCTCGAATCAGGTCTCGAAAATTACCTAGTGCGTGCTTTCTGATCACCAGCCTGTCATCGCTGCCTTTCATGTAAATGCAATCGCCTTTGTTGATATCAATATTTAAATGGTCCGTCCAAAATTCGCACATCACTTGCAGCAATTGTTTTTTGCTGTATACGCTTTGCAAAAGAGTGTGCCGGACTAATTCCTCTTTCAGAACTGGTTTCTTGAATTCGAATGATGTGCCTGGATCGAGATGCACTGATTCAAATCGACCGGCTCGCAATCTACAAACGCGGTCATCGATTGACTCGGGGTGCAGCTGTTCATCTATCCATGCCGACGCTCCCATATTCCGCACTCGTTCAATATCTCCCGGCCAGGCTCCATATGCCGCGCGTGAGAGAAGATGGAATGTGGGATCAATTTCTGCACTTGTAGACACACTTACGTGTTCAGGAATTGTTTCTCCCAGGTGTTCAGTGGCAACGCTAACCAGATGTTCGCAACTGCTCAAGGTCAAGGAGCCTCCAAGTAAGGCTGCCGTCTTTAACAGCGACCTCCTGGTAAGTGCAAGCTCATTTTCTGATTGCATTGAAGTTATACTGGTGCGGAAACAGTACCACCCATCTGATTGTCTCCGTGGATCGATAGGTCACCAGTTTTAATACCGGCAGGCTTTTGCTTTCTGCTTCTGATCAGCGCTCTGGTTGTCGCACCTGCTCCAATGATAATGGACACAGGTAGGAGCACAAACCAACCTAAAAATGGCAAAAGATACGAGAGTTCTAACACGATGCCACCACGGATGGTTGCTTTCCAGGGACATTGTGCATCAGCCGGTGAAGGTAGTCTTTCGCCTACTACCGTAGCAAGACCGGCCACTCCTGAACTTGCATATGTTATGAAAAGGCAAATCAGGGCGAGACTGCTTATGCCGCCAGCCGGTTGTGGAAGTTTACCGAGGGATGCCACTGCAAAAAACGCTGCTAGCGTTAGGGGCAGACCGACCAAAAATGGTTTGAAGAGCGTTACTGCACAATCCCCTTTGGAGGAGTCAACCACATCAGGCCAAAGTCCTCGACAGAGCAACCACAATGCCGGGCAGGCAATCAGTAAGCCTAAAACGGAGAAGAAAATTGCCATAGTGTCGGCCATTAACATAGGAAAACCTCAGTAGCTTGGAAGTTGGCATCTCACAGGGGCACCCATTAACCAGTTTATACTGACAACCGGATTGTGACGAGGTGAGGCTGGTTAATCCTGACCGGGGCACCTGTAAGCGCGGCGTCCTGTGAGTGCGGCCTGTGCGCGCAGGCATCCTGCCGACATGTCTTCGACGCTTGCTTGAACCTTAAGCCGAACTCACAAAACAAATCTACAGATCGGAGAGATTCTCGATTTTGCTTTAAATCTTGGTCACTGCCGCGCTGGACTCGCGGAAGGTCCGATCGCCGATTCTGCTCAAACGCAGTTATTAAATAGATTATGGCGCGCTCAGTACTATGGGGCTGAAGCTTGATACATTAGCATCAGTAGAACTTTGCAACCGCGAGCTAGAGACGCCTCAATGAAGAATCAGATGAAACAGCAGGGTCGGCGAATGAAGAGGGGACCGGAGTCTCCGAGCATGCCGGTGAACACAGATGAAAGCAATCCTCGTGGCGACCAGCTCAGCACCGCACTGTTGCTTGCCCTTTTGATTCTTTCGGCGACAGTATTGGTCGGTGGCATTTACTGGGGAATCACCGGATTTCATGCCGCGTTTATTCAGAGTCCCAAAGACTGGGTGCAATGCATCGCGATGTCACTCGTAATCGTTGCTAGTTTCATGCTTGCCAGAAGCGTTGCCTGGCTGAGTATGTTTGGAACGGTTGCTTTGGCCTCTCGCATGGGCTCGTGGAAAATGGTGGAGACCGTTGGAAGCAAGGGACCGCTGTTCAGGAAGGTTTTGCCGGGTGGAAGTCCCTGGTTGACGACCGCCCTTGTGCAGAGTTTGGTCAACCGTGGTCAATATAAAGAAGCTCTGGTAGCCGCTCAAGATGAATGGGACTACTATTCTAAAGACGATAAACAGCGGACAAACTTGGGCACGCTGGCGTTCACAGCTGGATTAGCGCAACAGGGTATCGGCAGTATCAAAGAATCTCAAATGTGGAATGAGCGCGCGATTGAGATACTCAATCTGTCGTTAGAGCAACTCTCGAAACCACAAAAGGGATTGGTAGCAAGATTCGCATCCACTCAATCGGCTCAAGCACTTGGACAATTGAGAATGCAACTAGCCGCGGCTTATTTCAACAATGCCACCATTTACTTTAACTCCAATGACCATCGACGGGCAAAAGAAAACTATAAACAAGCAGTCGAGAACGCAAAGAAAGCACCAGATTTTCCTCAACGAAATGAGATGGTTAAGTTTGGTCAGGAACAATTGGGCAGACTAAAGCACTCGTGATGTGCGCACCATTTGTGGTGAGAATTTGGATGGTGAACAATGTTGAGTATTGAAAGGACGGACTTTGACTTCTCAGCCCAGTAATAGTGACTGTCCAACTACTTTAACAATTGACGGCGTCACCCTTTCCCTGGCTGACGTAGTGTCTGTGGCGTTGAATCCGTCTATCACTGTTCGCCTATCTGATAATTCCGCGAAGAACCTCCAACGCACTCGGGATTACATTGAAGCGAACTGGTTGAAGGACGATGCGCCCTTGATCTACTCGTTTAACACTGGCGTTGGTAACCTGAAGAACACGCGAATTCCAAGCGAAGAGATGTCCAGGTTTCAATCCAATTTGATTCGATCGCACGCTGCTGGTTGTGGCGAGCCATTCTCGCGTGAGATAGTACGCGCGCTAATGCTCTTGCGTGCCAACGCTTTTGCTTCGGATTTTTCTGGACCTCGTTTGAAAGTTGTTGAACGGTTACTGTCCATGTTGAATTTCGGCATTCATCCTGTTGTCTACAGTCAGGGCTCGGTTGGTGCAAGTGGTGATTTGGCACCACTCGCTTATTTGTCCGCGGCGCTGATGGGAGACCAGCACGCGCAGGTGGAATTCAAGAATGAAATAATGACAGCCGATCAGGCTTGGCGCAAAGTTGGTCAGCCACCAGAATTTGTTTATGAGGCGAAGGATGCTGTCGCGTTGATAAACGGATCCACAGCCAGCCTCGCGGTGCTTTGCATAGCTGTCTCTGAAGCGAAGAGACTTTTGGAGTATGCAAACATTTCTGCGGCACTTTCGATTGAAGCAATTCGTGGCGAGCTTGCCGCTTTTGATGATCGTGTTCATCAGGCTCGGCGACATCCCGGTCAAATAGAGTGTGCCAAAAATTTGCGTCGACTGCTGTCAGGCACTGAACGCTGTACCGAGAAAACGCGCCAGCTTACTATGTCTGGGCCCGATCAGGGAAAGCCAAACAATCAACCACCTAGAGTTCAGGACGTCTATTCATATCGATGCACTCCGCAAGTGCACGGTCCCGTATATGATGCCCTCCGCTATATCGAAAATATTATTCAGATTGAAATGAACTCGGCGACAGACAATCCGTTGATATTCCCTGAAGGTGAAGGATACGTTGCCATCAGTGGTGGCAATTTTCATGGGCAATATCTTGCTCAAGCGTCGGATCTCCTCTCCATCGTTATGGCGGATCTTGGCGGAATATCGGAACGCCGCTTGGCGCGTCTGATCGATCCTGTTATGAGCTTAGGTATGCCAGCCAATTTGGTCGGGCGAGATCCCGGAATAAACACTGGTTATTCAGTGGTCACATGCTCGATGGCAGCACTTGTGATGGAAAATCGCACCTTGAGTATGCCTGCCAGTGTTGATTCAATTCCAGCAAAGGGCAATGTCGAGGACCATGTATCTAACAGCACATGGGCATCTCGCAAAGCCCTCCGAATAATTGATAATACAAAACAGATCATCGCAGTAGAAATGTTGCTCGCAAATCAGGCTATAGGTTTAACGCAAGCAGCTCTCCAAAATCCCCAATTAGGTGCCGGCACGCAAGCCGCTTTTGACTGGATGCAGAAGCGCATCTCAACATCAGTAGAAGATGATCGCTACATGCACGATGATATGGTCGAGTGCAAACGGTGGTTGGAGTCAGAAGAACTTCTTGAAACCGCGAGTAAGTGATGTTAACAGCCGCTCTAACCAGCCTGTGGAGTGATGAATGTGGGACTTTAGTAACCTGGCAGCAGATCGAAATCCTTGGGGTTGAGTCGATTTGCTTCGGAAGTTCTGCCTAATTTTCTCAGAACATGTGCTTCCTCGGTCTTTATGGTTAAGACGTATCTATCAAATTCTTTTAGTTCTTTGGCTAATTTTTCGGCGATTCGATAATAAGTCAGAGCCTGAGCCGGTCGCTCCGTATTAGCGAAAACTGCGCCTAACCATTCATTAGCTTTCATCTGATACTGCTTATAGACGCTGGCATCTTTTTGAATTATTGAAAGCGCATAATTTAAGCGTTCTTCCGCTTTGTCCCATCTTCCTAAACGACAATATTCTCGGCTTAGATCTAAAAGCGGCGGCATTAAAGCATTAGCGTTAACTGACGCTGTCGGCCACAGAGCAACCGCCTTTTCATTGAGTTCTACTTTCCGCAACAAAGCTCGAGATTTGTCCCCAGCTGCAGAATAATAACCAAATGCTATGTCATCTCTACTATTCTCGTGCGCTAGCTTTGCTGCTTTTTCGAAATAGTCAGCGGATAATTCTATTTTATTCGCTGAATTGTAGATGTCCGCCAGAGAATGATAAGTTTCAATCTTTTGCACAAAAGGCATAGTTGATTCTCCGTCCTTTAGCGCCGCCAATCCAAATTTGATAGCCGTTTCGTAGTCGTGTCTCTGTTCTGCTGCAACAGCTTTGTCTATGTCTTTTTGGAAAAGGGGTTTGTTCTGGCCGCTTTGCCAAAAAGTAAACCAAATGACTGCTAGCCCGATTAGGACTGTGATAATTGGCAGGAGAATAATAACCACGTGGTTTTGTTTCAGCCGGGGGAAGAATCTTCGAACTTGTGGTTTCTTTCCTTGTGAAATGCGTTTGAGATTTTCTTGTATTTCACTGGCATTCGTAGGTCTTCTGGTTGGATCTTTTTCAAGACAACTCATAACTATCTGTTCCAATTCAGGACTAACGACCCAGTCCTTACACTGCTTTCTTAACGGCGTTGGCGTGTCGTTGATATGGCGGAACACAGTCTCGATTGGGTTTTGCCCATACAGAGGTGGAGAGCCCGATAACGCCTCATACATGACGCATCCCAGTGAGTAGATATCGGTCCGGTTATCGATCGGCTTGCCCATGCATTGTTCAGGGCTCATATACAAAGGTGTACCAAATACTTCGCCCGTTTGCGTCAGGGAATTTTCTGCAGCTTGGCGTTTTGCAATACCGAAATCAACAACTTTCGGGATTTCATTTCCCTTTTCATCTTTGGTCAACATTATGTTGCTGGGTTTAAGATCGCGATGAACTATCTTGTTGTGATGGGCGTGATCCAGCCCTTCGCAAACCTTTGAGAAAATTTCTAATACGCGCTTTTCCTCAATGTGTCCAAGTTTTTTAATCTCGTCTGCGAGATTGGTGCCCTCGACATAATCGAGCACCAAATACGGTGTGCCGCTATCAGTTAGTCCATAATCATGAACTTGGATGAGGTAAGGACTGCTCAGATTGCCGACTGCTTTGGCTTCAGCATCAAAACGGCGCAATGCCTTCTCATCAGTCATTACACCTGGATTGAGAGCCTTAAGAGCAAATATCTTGTTTAAAGCCTGATGATTTACTTTATACACAGCCCCCATGCCACCCTGACCTAGTAGTTCTAAAACTTCGTAACGACCACCCACGTACTGACAGTTTGCTAGCGGATCTGCCCGTGCACCGTCATTCGGAGGCGATTTGGCTGATGTCGACAGAGCGCCATCCAGGATTTCTGATGATTCGAGATCTATGCCTCCCAGGCACGGTTGAGAACCATGCAATTGACCACATTGCGCACAGGCAAATGCAGGCTCTACTGGTTGAAACGGTGTTGGATCCATCACTTTTTGGCCGAAGTATTACACAATGTTGTTCCCGGACTCTTGGCTGGATACTCTATACCAAGACAAATTATTGGCCTTTCTTACACTGCTAGGGAAATGTTCTAATAACTGCGGATTTTCTTTGGACATTTTGTCCACTCTTTCGGGTAACAACGCAAACGTTATTAGTAGTCACAGAGATGCTACCGAGTATCAATGCACGCCCTACCGAGTAGCACCAGAGATGCTACCAAGTATCAATTCACACGTTACCGAGTAGCAACAGAGACGCTGAGTGCTATTTGGTTGACACTGTATGTGGTATCATCATTCCAATTAACGATTCCTGTCTTGTAACGAATTTTTATTTCTTCTCTGTATTTTTGAGCCGAAATACCCTATGTAGCCTCATATTTCCCCATGTTTCACAACTTTGCCACCTGTATTGGTAAAGAAATCTAAGTAAATGTAAACGCTGAAAGTAAGCTAACTCATTTTTTCAAGCCACAGCATTGTGCGCTTCCGGTATCGCATGCGGTGCTGCAACTGGCATCCCTAATTCTCGTGAACGGCACAGGGCATGCGGCTATCGGCTAAGGGGATGATTTCGGAGCCTGAACGGTGGTGTCCTATCGTATATACGCTAGGATCCAATTGGCTTGCTTCATTGTGAGACGGTGTCACTTAACAAAAGCTTGCATCTTAATCATTTCTACATATAATCGAGTTGTGAGGTCGAGCCATTTACCTGCAAGGGCAAAGGGTGGGCCTGATGTCCGTTGGAGATAGAATATGCGTCGTGCTGTGATACACATCGGCAAGCAAACGAACACGAACCGGGGGTGCTCATGAAGATGATCACGGCCATCATACGTCCTGAGCGATTGCCGGATGTCAAAACCAGTTTGTTCCGCGAAGGCATAACCGGTATGTCCTTGAGCACAGTGCTCGGTCATGGCGGTGAACAGGACACGGTGGAGCACTACAGAGGCAGCGCTGTTGTCTTTGAGTTTGTCGAGAAAGTCAAAATTGAGATTGCCGTTGCCAACCATCTTGTTGATAAAACGATTGCCACAATTTTGAAGTCAGCTCAAACCGGCTCGGTGGGCGACGGGAAAATTTTTGTTCAAGCTATTGAGCGTGTGGTAAGAATCCGAACAGGCGAAGAAGATAACTTAGCTCTGTCCCCGATTCCGCTTTCTGCCGGTCGAACATTGTCTTCGGACCCGGCTTAGCAAAGGAGATTTTATGCAAATTTCGGCGGGTGATACTGCTTGGATGCTGACTAGTTCGGCGCTGGTTTTTCTAATGAGTCCAGGGTTAGCATTTTTCTACTCAGGGCTTGTTCGAAGAAAGAATGCTCTTAATACTCTGATGATGACGTGCGTGGCGATATCGATCGGCTCTTTAATTTGGATGCTCCTAGGTTATTCGCTGGCTTTTGCGCCTGGGACACCTTTTTTAGGTGGTCTCTCCTTCGCTTTGTTCAATGGCGTAGGAGCTGAGCCCATCGCATATGCTGCGACCGTACCAGCTTTAGTCTTCGCCCTTTTTCAAGGGATGTTTGCATGTATTACTCCTGCCATCATATCTGGTGCCATAGTCGAGCGCATGAAGTTTACGGCCTATTTGCTGTTTCTATCTTTATGGTCAATCGTGGTGTACGCACCGGTAGCGCATTGGGTTTGGGGTGATGGAGGATGGATTCACAATCTCGGAGCGCTTGATTTCGCAGGCGGCACCGTGGTCCACATCACGGCTGGTATCGCCGCCCTGATGTGCGCGTGGCTTCTAGGTGCAAGGCATGATCATCGGCGTGCACCGCTGATTCCACACAATGTTCCTTTCGTTCTGCTTGGTGCGGGACTCCTCTGGTTTGGTTGGTTCGGCTTCAACGCTGGGTCTGCTTTGGCAGCAAATGGTGTGGCAGCGCTTGCCGCGTTTAATACTAATATCGCGGCAGCAGCAGCAATGCTTACGTGGTTGCTTCTTGAGACTGTGCGCAGCGGAAAGCCGACGGCTGTTGGTTCTGCCACAGGGACGGTTGTCGGACTGGTCGGTATCACTCCTGCAGCTGGGTTTGTCTATCCGTGGGCGGCATTGCTGATTGGAGTGATTACTGCCGTAGTTTCGTTCTCAGTATTACAACTACGCTCAAAAACTACACTCGACGATACGCTTGACGTGTTCGCGTGTCATGGAATAGGTGGCATGTGCGGTGCGCTTCTGACTGGAGTCTTTGCCGCCAAAGCTGTGAATGCTGCAGGAGCAGATGGTTTACTTTACGGAAATCCATCTCTTTTAGGGGTGCAGGCGCTCGCGGTTTCAGCGACTGTGTTGTACACGGCGCTAGCGTCGGCGGTGCTGGTGGCTTTCGTCAGGTTGGTGATGCCAATTAGGGCAGGATTGAGGGAAGAACTTGAAGGGCTTGACCGTCATGCCCACGGCGAAGAGGCTTACCATGACACTAGCGCCATCGGCTCTCTGGGCGAAGCGGTATTGGTCCGGCTAGATTCAGTTAAGAGTGCTCAAGAACGAAACATGACTGGTAAACGTAGCGACGACTTTGAACCAATTGCCTCAAGTCAGTAAGCCCATTCCTCAGAAATAATTCCGAGAAACAACACTCCGATGCCAGCATCAGACCAATCAAAATTCGATTCCCTGTTTACCGAGCGCGATGCTTGTGGTGTTGGCTTAATATACAGGACCCGAGCCAGTCACGAAGTTGTTGAATCCGCTTTGACCGCGTTATCCTGCATGGAGCACCGTGGTGCCTGTGGTGCGGACAGAGACAGCGGTGATGGTGCCGGCATTTTGACTGCCATTCCTTGGCAGGTCTTCGAAGCGGATGGATTTAAAAAGCAAGGACTTGCAGCTGTTGGTGTTGTTTATATGCCCCGTGGTTACGAGGCTGATTGCAGAGCTGAAGCTGAGAAGTTTTTCCGCGAGGAAGGTCTAGAAGTTCTTGGTTGGCGCGTGGTGCCTACAAAGACAGATGTTCTTGGACCTCTCGCTTTGTCTACTTGCCCTACTATTGAACAGATTTTCATCGGTCGACTGAGCGCAATCGAGGACGCCGAACTCGAAAGTCGCCTGATGATCTCCCGTAAAAGCCTGATCAACTACGTTCGTACTAAGGATGGCTGCGACGATTTCTATCTCGCATCACTCTCAACAAGAACGATTGTCTATAAGGGAATGGTTCGTGCATCAGTTTTACGCGAGTTCTATTTGGACTTGCAGAATCCGTTGTTCGCATCGAATTTTGCAGTCTTCCACCGAAGATTCAGTACTAATACTTTTCCCCGGTGGGCTCTCGCTCAGCCTTTTCGCATGCTTGGACACAATGGGGAAATTAATACTCTATTGGGTAATCGCACTTGGATGCGGGCCCGTGAGCCAGTTCTAGAGCATCCAGCCTACTATGGTCGAGAAAAAGACCTGCAGAACGTTCTATCTGCAAGTGGCTCAGACTCAGGGAATCTTGATAACGCTCTTGAGATGCTCGTGAATGCGGGGCACTCTCCAGAGGGTGCTCTGATGCAGCTCATGCCTGAAGCGTATCGTCATCAGCCCGCGTTGGACGACCATCCCGAAATCGCTGATTTTTATGATTATTACAGTGCGCTGCAAGAGCCTTGGGATGGCCCAGCCTTGATAGTCTATTCGGACGGTAAAACAGCCGGCGCAATTCTCGATCGAAACGGGCTAAGGCCGGCTCGCTACAGTATTCATGCCGATGGCTCTTTCATTCTTAGTTCTGAAACTGGTGTGGTGCCATTTCCTGTGGAGTCAGCGATTGAGAAAGGACGTTTAGGTCCAGGACAAATGATTGTCGTGGATCTTGAAACAGGCGAAATTAAAAAGAATTGGCAGGTCAAAAAGTCAGTTGCTCTCGCGCATCCTTACGGCAAGTGGATTCAGACTGAACGAAAGTCACTTGTCCGTCAAGAATTCAGTAGACCGGATCGGGCGATTCCTGCCGAGCAATTGCTTCAGGAGCAGCTCGCTTTCGGCTATGGAAAGGAAGACATTTTCAGCATTGTTGGTGGCATGGCACAGACGGCCAGTGAACCAATATTTTCGATGGGTGATGATACACCTGTAGCGGTGCTTTCCAAACAGCCACGCGTTCTTTATGATTACTTCAAACAGCGGTTTGCCCAGGTAACTAATCCACCGATCGACCCATTGCGAGAGAAGCTGGTGATGTCTCTCGACACTTACTTGGGGCGCCGAACTAACTTGCTGCATCCCGCTCAGTACGCCGCTAAAGCGCTTCATCTGACTACACCAATTCTCAACGAACTAGAGCTGGAAAGCCTAGATTCAATTGGTGCTGATTATGTTTGCCAACGAATTTCGCTGCTGTTTGACATAGATCCCGTTGATCTTGACGCCGCCATCTCTCGAGTCTGCAGCGAAGCCGCTGAGGCAGTCAAGAATGGCAAGACTATTCTCATTCTCACTGATCGCGGTGTAAATTCGAAGCAAGCACCTATTCCAGCGTTGTTGGCTGTGGGTGCTGTTCATCATCATTTGATTCGAGAAGGCCTACGGCTTGGCTGTTCAATCATAATTGAAACTGGACAGTGTTGGAGCACGCACCATTTTGCCTGTTTGCTCGGTTATGGTGCTCAAGCAATTTGCCCATACCTTGCCTTAGAGACAGTCCGCGACTGGTTCTACAGTGGTCCCGTTCAAGCTCAGGTCAACGAAGCCCTTTACGTGGGTACCGATCAGCCGAATTTGAAAATAACACCTTTTATAGGTCTTACTGTGCACAAAGCTCAGCTGAACTATGTAAAAGCTGTTGAGGACGGCATTCTCAAGATTATCTCTAAAATGGGCATTTCGGTGCTCATGAGTTATATTGGTGCCCAAATTTTTGAATGTGTTGGAATTGGCCCTAAAGTCACCGAAAGATGTTTCAACGGGACTACGTCACGTTTGGGTGGGCTTGAGATAGAAGAAATAGCCCGGGAATGTTTGCGATTCCATCAGTCTGCCTATTCCGAAAATGCCTCCATTGTCGATTTCGGGAATATGGTTTACCGCAACGGTGGCGAATTCCACGGCAACAATCCTGAAGTGGTGCGCGCTCTTCATGCCGGTCTCGGTCTGAACTCGAAGCGCGACAAAAAAGTAACAAAAGAAGAGAGTTTCCGTAAATATTCTGAGCTGATCCGCAATCGTGATCCTTATGCATTGCGTGATTTGTTGGAGTTTAAATCCGACAGAGCTGCCATCGACATCGATCAAGTGGAGTCAGCACTGGATATAGTGCACAGGTTTTGCACTGGAGGCATGTCTCTTGGAGCCTTGTCGAAAGAAGCGCATGAAGTTCTTGCAATCGCTATGAACAGGCTTGGTGCCATGTCTAATTCTGGTGAGGGCGGCGAGGATCCTAATCGCTATTATCCGATTAAGAATATACAAGAAGATGGTACAAGTCCGGAGTTTCCTGGTCTCGTTGGCCTTAAAACTGGTGATCATGCTGCCTCGGCAATTCGACAGGTTGCCTCGGCTCGATTTGGTGTCACTCCAGAATATCTAGTCACATCAAAGCAGCTGGAAATCAAAATTGCTCAAGGGGCAAAGCCGGGTGAAGGGGGACAACTTCCCGCTCACAAAGTTTCTGAGTACATTGCTTGGCTAAGGCGCGCGAAGCCTGGCATGTCGCTGATTTCCCCACCTCCGCACCACGATATTTATTCTATTGAGGATCTTGCTCAGCTCATTTTTGATTTGCGCCAGGTTAATAAGGAAGCCAAAATATCAGTCAAGTTGGTTTCGCAAATCGGCATCGGCACTGTTGCGGCCGGTGTTGCCAAAGCCGATGCTGACATTGTTCAAATTTCAGGTCACGACGGTGGCACCGGTGCATCTCCTCTCGGTTCAATTAAAAATGCAGGCGTTCCGTGGGAATTAGGATTGGCCGAAACGCACCAAGTGTTGCGTACCAATCAATTGCGTGAACGTGTGCGCTTGCGTGTTGATGGTGGCTTGAGATCCGGGTGGGAAGTTGTTACCGCTGCAATGTTAGGAGCCGATGAATTTGGCTTCGGTTCAATAGCCTTAATAGCTGAAGGCTGCATCATGGCGCGAGTTTGTCACACGAACAATTGTCCAGTGGGCATTACTAGCCAGAAAGAATCCTTGCGTAAGAAATTTCCAGGCACGCCTGAGCCTGTAGTCGAATTCTTTTTGTTTATCGCAGAGGAAGTTAGACATACGCTTGCTCAGCTTGGCTATAAAACAATCGCTGAAGTTGTCGGTCGCGCGGATTTGCTGCAAGGTCGCTCTGATGCGCATCCCCACAAGGTTGCATCATTGGATTTGGATTTCTTGTTGCGCGTGTCTAAAATGGAGCGTGGGCCGGCAGAACTCCCCATAACCCCAGAAAGAACGCTGAACGACGATATCTTGAGCGATGACGAGATCAAAAACGCCATCGAAAATCAGCAAATCGCGAGCAAGAGCTATTCCATCTCCAACACCGATCGGACCATTGGCGCCCGAATTAGCGGTGAGATTGCGCGACGCTGGGGCAACGATGGATTTCAGGGATCGATAGATTTGAAATTTACCGGTTCTGCTGGACAAAGTTTTGGTGCCTTCAACATCAAAAATCTTCGCCTGGAACTAACAGGTGAAGCTAACGATTACGTTGGCAAAGGAATGAATGGCGGACGCATAACAATTAAACCGCTTCAGGGAATTCAATATAACTCTTGGCAAAACGTGCTCGTAGGAAACACGTGTTTGTACGGTGCCACAGGTGGTGCTCTATATGTCGCTGGACAAGCCGGTGAGCGGTTTGCTGTTCGGAACTCTGGTGCACTTGCGGTGATAGAAGGCGCAGGCGATCACTGCTGCGAGTATATGACTGGTGGAACAGTTGTTATCCTTGGTGCCCTGGGCAGAAATTTTGCAGCAGGAATGACCGGAGGCATCGCTTATGTATTTGATGAGGCGGAATCGGTTGCTGCCCTGATCAATAACGATGAAGGTAAAACCTTGCAACGGTTATCCACTGCGGCGGCAAATTCCCTCAAGCGGCACATTGAAGAGCACCTTTCATTCACAGGTAGTTTGCGGGCTCAGATGATTTTAGAAAAGTGGGATGAACATGTGTCGCGATTCTGGCAAGTTGTGCCACTTGCCGAGCTGCAACATCCAGACGCCATTCCCGATCTCGAACTAACTTTTGCACCAGATCTTGCCCAATTGCACGCCAACGACTAATAAGAGTGGGTCGATCGGTATATCATGAAGCCGATAGTCGGAATTGCCGGTTATCAAGCGTATGATTTGAGGAGATTGCACATGAAAGGTTCATCTATGTTTTGGTTACCTCTGGCACTAGTTGCCCTATTGGGCGCGGCTTCCACAATCTCTGTGAGGGCTCAGGTTGAAAGTGGTCATTCTTCCAGTTCATCGACCACCACAGAAGCCACAATCAAAGGTTATGCCTTCAAATATAAGCAGCGCTTTGATAACTATGCTCAGCAAATTGACATGGGAATCTCAAAAGGCTGGTTGAAAGCTGACCAGGCAGAGACATTCAAAACTCGGCTGAGCGAGCTGCGTTCAGTTGAATCAGCTGCCAGTCACAACGGTTATGCCGCTGCCGACATCGCTAATCTTGACAAAATGACCACCAAGTTCAACGAAGACTTAAGTAGTGCATCTAGCAAGACAACACCCGCCACCACCGCAGAGCCTGCGAATTCAGGAGCATCTTCCTCCGCAAGCTCAGCAGCGAAATCAGGTGTGACAAAGAAGGAGACAACGACCAAAAAAACAGCCGCGCCTAAGAAAACCAGCACATCCACAACTGTCAAGCACACAGTTTCCCAGTAAAGCTTACGAGTTTGATCCCCTGGCTATTGCTTGGGGATTTTTCTTTCGACAATTTATGGAGTTTATTTTGCAATGAATGACGAATCTGCTGCTGCGCTAAATGCTCAAGGCTCGCAACGGATGTCCGCGCCTCATGGGCGATCGCCTTTGAACTACATTTTTGGTGCCGATCAGCTGCGAGGTCGCGACATCATCGGTATCGAGGATCTTTCCAAAGAAGAACTTCTGTTGATTGTGCAAGTTGCTTCCGACCTCAAACAAAACAAATTTGACAGCACGCAAACTCAATTCTCAAAAGGGCAAACGCTAGCGATGCTTTTTGAGAAACCGTCGTTGCGAACAAGAGTGACGTTTGAAGCCGGTATGACGCAGCTTGGTGGCAGTGCCATTTATTTGGAAGGACAACTCGGTATTCGTGAGTCTGTTTCCGATGTAGCCAAGAATTTGGATCGTTGGTTAGATGGAATTATGGCCCGTACCTTTGACCATGAGACTGTATTGCAGTTGGCTGCCAATGCCAAGGTGCCGGTGATCAACGGATTAAGTGATCGTGAGCATCCGTGCCAAGCTTTCGCTGACTTTCTGACGCTGCAAGAACACAAAGGAAAGTTGGAAGGTCTCAAACTTGCGTTTATTGGTGATGGCAATAACGTAGTCAATTCGCTGATGCTCTTTGCTGCGAAAATCGGCATGCATTTTTCGATTGCCTGTCCACGCGGTTATGAGCCGGTTAAAGAGTTGTGGGATATAACACTAGAGTTAGCGAAAACGACTGGATCTAAAATCGTGCTCACTGATGATCCAATTGATGCTGTGAAAGATGCAGACGCTGTCTACACAGACACTTGGGTTTCGATGGGGCAGGAATCAGAATCAGAAAAACGAATCAAGGATTTTAAGGGATTTCAGGTCAACTCTGCTTTATTGGCAAATGCAAAATCAAATGTGATTGCGATGCACTGCTTACCCGCGCATCGCGGTTACGAAATCACGGATGACGTTCTTGACGGGAATCAATCCGTAGTTTTCGATCAAGCGGAAAATAGATTGCATGCGCAGAAAGCTGTGATCGCGTTAACTCTATAGCGAAGTTTTAGTCTATCCAGCACCATCCAAAGTGACTCCTTCCCCCGCTTGGACAGTGCCGGAGCAATATGATGGGGTAAGTACATAGGTGTCTAAGATGATCGCGAAGCCAACAGCGCCGAAAGAGAATCTTGCCTGGTTTCTATAGTCTGTTATCACTGTCGATCGAAGCGTCATCCGATTGTACAGTTTCTAAATTACATGATTTCGAATGGTTGAGCAAGGCTGTGTTGGAAGTCCGTGCTAAGACGCCGACACCGTTTGCGTCCCAAAGTGCATAAATCAACCACTCAATGCAAAATATGGGAGTCCAGCATGCCACTACAATCAATACCATCAAAGGAATGTGCAGATAATGCACCAGAAATTTCGAGATCGGGCCCTGGGCTGCTGATAAAATAAGTGCGGATAGAACGGCACAGCCAATGGTTCCCATTAGGCATGCGCTAATAGCGTCTTTTATCGAAGATTTACAGACAAAGCGCGCAACTGCTGCAGGAATGACCATTCCTGACAAAAACGCCAAGATCATGCATTGGACTTTATCCATACCAAAATCGGTGAGCATCGGTGGAGCAGTCGCACACAAGAGAAATGCCAGTTTGACTGGAAAGAGTTGAGCACTAGTCAACTGCTTGCGAACAGCTGGCGGGTTGATTTTACCGATCCGATTAGATGCCATAAAACCACTCTGAAACCGAAGTGCCGACGGCTTTTATGCACGCTGATTGTAAAAAAATAGAGTGCAGGAATAGTTTTATCATTATAAGCGTCGTTTCTTTTTTTGTAGCAGTAGGTCGTTATGTTGCCACTAACTGGGGACTTTTGGCTTTTGATCTGGGTTGTCCCTAAATTGTCACTTGTCTTCCGGTAGTCTATGTGTCCGGTTAGTATCGGTACCCGACCATTATTTATTAGATCCTGAACCAGTAGCCCGCTGGCGTCATAAAAAGCAATACAACTCAGATTGACAACGTTCAGATGATGGATCGTCCTGAGGTAAAACCGATTACTCGTTACTTCGACAATCCCAGCGAAATGACGGCAGAGGCTCTGACTGACTATCGCATGAATGCATCTAGTCGCGAGAACTTGCGGCAGCAAAGTCCAAAGTTATACGAAGCTGCTAAGAATTTGGATCAACTCGAATTGGATACAATGCACGGCAAAGGAAAGAAAGTACGCCTTGCTGATGGCACCGTTAGTGATGCTAATTAATTCTCTCATTGTTGTCAGGCTGCAGACCTTATCAAAGTGTTGGATTCCAGTTAGAATCGAGGACTTGTGGAGAATTCCCGTCAATCTCTGACTCTGATCTCTGGAAAGCAGAGTTTATACATAAAACTAAGCCCTCCAGAAGTTTTGCAACAACTGGCGAACGGATCTACTAACACTAGTATGCCTTGCTAATCTAGCGTTGTGTTCAAATATCTGCGCCCGCTGGTAACTCATACTTCATGGTTGCTGATAGCCAGCTTTTGGACGGACCTCAGATAAGTTATCCTATTTACACGTCTATGTACGATAACACTACTGGCACCACAACCAAACAATCATTTGTTTTTTCGCAAAATCACTACGAGTCGGGCAGCTCAGAACTGCTAGGAGAGTCACTTCTTAAGCTCGGTCACGAGAACAAACTGCCAGCCATTGTCGTCGTCAACGTTGGTCAACCTTTATTTGGACAGGTGAGATCGGGTTGGCATGTCATCAATGTCTATGATTACGATCCGGCGACGAGACTTGTGCGTTACTCAAACCAATGGGATGAAGCTTCCGATCGAATGGAAAAAGGAGTACCAATAGAGGATCTCTTTCAAGCGATGAAGTCACTTGCGAAGCCAGAGCTAACTGACGACTCATCAGGACCGCTTGAAACGATGCCAACTATTCCGCCACCAAGATGGTTGAAGCTGTCTCCAGATCACGATTGAGAAAAGCGATTGTGAAATGCTTTTGGGCAAGGTCTTCTGGAGTAAAGACTTTTTGGCTCGGTCCAAGAGGTGTGGTCAGTTAAAAACCGAGTCGCTTGGCGGAACCAACTGAGTCAGCTGCGTCTACTTGTTCTACAATCTGCGGCTCAATTGTAGAAAGCATTTCGGGTGTTCTTTGTGCGGCTGAAATTTCTGCTAACGCGGCGAAGTGTTTTAGTGCAACCCGTTCGATGAACGTGCGGACAGAGCGACCATTTGCAAAACCTTTGCTGGCTTTCATAACGTGGAGCTTTTTGACTAACACATCGAGAGCTGCAGGTGAAAATGAGAGTTCCTGACGCTTGATCAAGTGCAGAGCAATTTCCTTCATCTCTTCAATTGAATAGTCTTCGAAGTTGACGATTTTATCTATGCGCGAACGAAGACCGGGATTACTATCCAGCAGCTGGTCCATTTCAACTTTATAGCCGGCGAAGACGACAAAAAATTGAGCACGCCGATCCTCCATCTCTTTCAGAAGTACTTCGATCACGCGCATGCCAAAATCATTTTGGCCGCCCATCAACGCGTAAGCCTCATCAATAAAAAGCACACCGCCAATAGCTTCGTCAATTTTTTGTCTGGTGACAACTTCGGATTGTCCGATGTACTGTCCAATCAACGTCGATCTATCGCATTCGACAAGATGTCCTTTATCCAATATGCCCAGCGCACTGTAGATGCGGGAAATTATTCGTGCCACTGTGGTTTTGCCAGTTCCAGGGTTGCCCGCAAAGACCAAGTGAAGCTTAAATTCGCTGAGTACGTCTTTGCCCAACTGTCTATAGACGCGCACCACTTTGACGAGCTCGGTGACAAATTCTTTGACGCTTGTCAATCCAATTAGAGAATTCAGCTCTGCAAGAGCTTGGGAAAGCTCTTTTTCATTTAGTGGCGCATGGTAGATAATTGATTGACGAGCACCAATTACGGCGCGAACATCAGTTCCAGTGATCAGAGACAATTCTTCATCAGATAGCTTAGACGCATCCGTTCGGGCCATGCACCGCAGTCCGAGCGCGCGCTGACAGTCATCAATGAGTGAATGAACGTAGCGAGCGTTGCCAAATGATTTGTTTCGCGACTGATAAGCTTTCTCTAAACTTTCGCGAAGCAAATTAGTAGCATCATCAGAGAGCTGAAATGAGTCGCGGTTTGTCTTGTTAACTGCAATTTGTAACAACTGCGGCGGCGTGTAGTCATTGAATCTAATGTTTAACTTGAAGCGCGAACGAACGCCGGGATTTGAATTGAGCAAATCTTCCATCTCTTTGGGGTAACCTGCCAGCACGATCGCGATATCGCATTCAGGATCAGTCAAAACAGGAAGCAATGTCTCAATTACTTGTTGCCCAGGATCGCGCTCATCCACACCACCAAGTTCATAACGTCTTACCAAGCCGTAGGCCTCGTCAATGAATAACACTCCTCCTTTGGCTGCGGCGAGCGCCTTGCGCGTTAGGTCCTCAGAAGAACCATAAGCCGGTCCGACTAGATCGGCCCTAACCACCACGTGCACATGTCCCGTAGTCAGTAAGCCAAGGCCGTGATAAATCTGACCCAATAGTTTCGCCACCGTAGTTTTGCCAGTACCTGGATTACCGGTGAACACCGCGTGCAAAACTGGTTTTTCATTGGCATCAAATCCGCGCTTTTTGCGCAGTCGCAAAAAATCCATGTAGACACCATGCTCTTTGAGAGCCTTTTTGACGTCATCGAGACCGACCATTTGTTCAATTTCACCCAAAACATTGTTCAGCGGTCGGCTCGAACTTTTCGTAACTTGATCAATAGATTTGCGCACCCGAGCCAACTCTTTCTCCAACACTTCGATAGCTGTGTGTAGATGTTTCGGCGCCAGCATTTTGAGCTGGAGGGCTCGCTCTAAAAGTACGGCGGCTCGAGTTGGGTCGTGACGACTGCTGTAAAAAGAAGCGATTGAATAAAAGTTGTCCCCAATTTCGTCGGCGTGATCGAGTGGAATCTCAGGCTCCAGGCTGAGAGCTTCTATGTAGCAGTTATTGACTAGATCTGGTTCGTCTCTTTCTGAATAGATTCTCGCTAACCAGAGCAAGATTCTGTGCTGGTAGAGAGGATACGCGTCAAGTTTGCGATAAATTGTCAGAGCTTGTTTGAAATTGTAAATAGAGTATTCATGCTTGTCTTCGTTAAAGTATTGAATACCAAGAATATTCAATAGCCTGGCTGACTGAAAACTCTCTTTGAGATTTAGCTGGTTAATGATTGGACGAGCTCTTTCTAGCGCACTGAATACGGTATCGCCTAGATGCCCATCGACAGCCGTTTCAGCTAGATTAAGAAGATTTTCGAGCAGGATTTCTACGTGCTCTGGCGATCTGGTGAAGATCTCGATCGATTTAAGCAATTCCTCACAAGCGCCTGAAAAGTCACATTTAATTCTCATCCAGCGCCCAAGCAAATCGAAGGCTTCAGCGGTATTGCGATGAAAAGGACCGTAAACTCGGGATGAAAAATCGATTGCTTCTTTCCAGAACATGTCGAGATCATCAATATCTGAAGCTTGAGTGAAGTTCTTGCACAACGTAATAAAAAACTCAGTGCAATTGGTAGATGCCGGTGTGCTTTTCTCGAAGAGCATTTCTAAAAGAGTGAGACGCAATGACAGAACAGCATCATAGTCATTTTTTGCGCAACGCAGCCGACAAAATCGGTTGGTTGCGTCTGCAATGGAGCGTTGAAGATCAGTGTTGTTGAGAGAAAGCAGGCAGCATTCTGTGACCTGTTCGGCAAATTGTTCCAGTGCCGAAGGCGCTATCTTGTGAAGTTGTTTAAGAAGAGAGAGTAGAGGTTTCTTCGCTTCGGACGGAAGAGGAGTTTTTGTTAGAGAAATTGTTTGGCCAAGCACTTCGGCCGTACAAACTAACTGTTCGGCATCGTTCGATGCCGCCAGATTCGATATTTCTTGGAGCAAATCACTTAATGTTGATTGGGTCATGCAATTGGACAGCTCACGTTCGTTTCCTCAAAATGCCTGATCGGTCTAGTTTAGTTTATCAGCAAGTCTTCCTACGTCTACTTGAAATTATCAGAGTTTGCATCAGGTCCTTTATCAGCTGAGTCCATGCTCTCCGGTAAAAATATGTCGTAAGCGGTGGCTTTTGCTGAAATGTCATCACGTTTTACCGTAGCTCCCACTTGATCCTGCACTGGATGAATCCTCAGCACCAATACTCTACTCAAACGTGCAAAGAAGCCGCCAGCTTGGTGGCGGCTTCTTTGGCTCAGATTGTTGTGGATTAGCTAAATAGATTGGCATCGCGCGCAGAGGCGACGAGTCCATTTACTAACCCCGGAACCGCTAGACCGATGAGAGCGAACAAAGCTGCGATTGCGAAGCGAGTGGAGCGCTTGTTTCCAAAAGTGAGACCAAGAATTGCTATCGGTTTCGCTCCGCAGATCGCATTGGCAAAAAGCGCGGCACCGAGCGCGATACCGAGCACTTCGGCACTGTTGGCAAAGAGGTTGATCATAGCTTCTAAGTTTGCCAGATTGTTGACTCGCACCGTGCCCGCAGTGTTGATGCCCGTTACGAATGTCGCGTCTTGACCGAGGCGGCTGAGCATACTGTTGGTGAGACCTTGCGTACCAGTGGCGCCCATTGAAATGTTACTTGAGCCACTAGACAAGCCTCCACCTCCATTGCCGCTACTGCTTCCGTTATTTGCTAATTGCGTGTCGTTATCGTTATGGTTGTCCTCTTTCAAATTAAAGCGTTCGTAATCGGTTGATCTCTCTAGCACAATTGCAGCGGTTACTGGCGTGACAACGTGATACTGAGCTGCGATCTGCGCGGCTTCGTATGGATGGTGCAGTTGCACAAGTTGCCTTGCATCCTGAGCAGCGTACAGAGCGGCCAAATCTTGAGCGGTATCGAGAGCGGTGACAACTTCACAGCTCGGCTTATCCTTCATGTGTGAGTAGTGCAAGTAATAGTCTCTGCTGTCTGGTCTCCATTGTGCAATGAAGTGACTTAGGTCGTCTGACACCGAACTGTTTCTCGATACCGGAACGAATGGACCAATGTCATGGTGATTCTTGAATATTTCACTTGTCTTCGTCACTGCGTCATCTATGGCCATCTCGTAGAATTCTGGCGTGCTAACGAATTTGGAGGTAATAAAAATCTCTCGGTTCAAGATTGGTTGCGGACCATGTATCCACAAAACCGCACCCTTCGGTGTGTCGCCTGCGGCCGAAGCCGCTTTGATAACCGCTAACAGATTGTCGTGTCCACCTGAGAAATTTTCGCTCCTTAGTCTGGCCAGACCTATGTCTTTTGTAGTTGGTTCAAGATCTCCGCCAGATTCTGAGTTGGCGATGATCACTGAGGTCGGTAAATTCTTGGGCAAGCTCTTTAGAGCGCTTTTTATGTCGCGGAGATGATCTTTCATGGTTTCTGAACCGTCTACACATACGACCAGATGCGATGGTGGTCTCACCATTGTGTGTTTTATGGATTCAACCACGTATCCACCTAGTTTATAATCTGGTGCCGCTACGGCAATAAATGTATTGGCGCGTGATACGCCGATAGAAATTGAATTTGATGTCATGTCTTCGTCTTTCAACGAACATATGAATAACTTATTGCCTGCAGCGGTGGTAAGGGCATGTGCATGTGCATGCGTGATGCTCATTGAGAGCGTTTCGTCTGACTTTAAACGCAAGTCGTGCTGTCCGGAGACTTTAAAGTTGGTGCCAATGAATCTGGGCAAGGTTATCGTCGATTGAACGCCGGAGTGTAGCTTAAGAGGTGCTTTCATGGAAATGCGTAACTTCAGCTCTCCACGGGCAGGCACGGGGTAGCATTGCACGAGCACGCGTCCACGTCCCAGATCCGTGACCATGGCTGGGTCTCTGCGTTGATCTCGTACTACCCATTTGTATGCCTTTGACGCTTGTTCGGTAATGCCGATGCTTGAATCTTTGGGCTCTCCATTTTCCCAAAGAGTCAAATTGGATACCACCGCTTCTGGTGGCAAGGCCAGTTCTGCTCGAGCCTCCTGTAAATTAGAAGTATTGTTTCTGAAAACGTAAGTCCAGTCCAGGCTTGACGTCAGGGATTGACCGTTAACGGTGCCGCTCAACTCTGATCTCACTAACGAGAGACCAGGTATCGAATTGCCGACAACGTGATAGCCCAAGTAGGAATCAGGCATGTTTGAGATTGTTTCGACGCCTCCTTTGTTGTCGTTGTAAGGTTTACCTGTCACCGCAAAGTAGATTTGTCGGCGCTCGCTTGGCGGAATTGACAAAAAAATAGCCGATAACCCACCTGTGCGGATGTCCGCTATATCCATGTTCAAATCTTTTTCGCAGTCTAATCTTCGCAAAAGATTGAGACTATCTTTTTTGTCTTGACTGGTCATATCGCTCTCATCCATGTTCCGCGCCAGAAGAAAGTCCGAATTAAGGTTCGACCCGTCGCTGTTCGCCTGTTGTCTAGCCGACGCGAAGCCGCTCGGCTTTTTGTTCTCAAGATCTAACATAGCCATCTCTCCTGAAGCATGATAATCCGTCACCGTTGCTGGTGCCCACAAAAAGCGGGCGCATCGCTATGGCTATGCGGTTAGTGTCTGTGTTGTTTAGTAAGTGATTCCATCAGCCTAAAGCGGCTGAAGATAATTTATCGTTTAAACCCCTTCAATGTCGATGGGGTTTTCCCTGAATGACGAATCGCACGGACCCCGCAGCCGCAGATGGGGCGCTAAACACTCAGTCGCACTAATGAGGAGTTATTTCCCTAAATCTCGACCACAGTTTTCCCGCGAGCATGACCTTGCTCGGAATCTTCATGCGCTTTGGCTACGTCTTCCAGTTTAATAGTCTTGGCAATGATTGGATGAATTTGACCAGAAACAATCATATCTGCGATAGCTGACAATTCCTCCGGCACGTGTGCACCACTACCTGCGCTAACAATGTAAGCTTTCTTCCCACCAAATAGTGCGCATGTGGCCATTCCGAGAATTGTTTGTGGATCTGGTACCGTCGTCACATAGACGCCATTCCTGTTTAGCATCGGTTTTGCTAATGAGAAATTCAGTTTTGCGCTTGCGTCGAATATGCCATCAAACCTTTCTTTGATGCTTCGTACATCTTGGACTTGGTAATCTATTACTTGATCGGCACCAAGAGATTTAACGAATTCAATATTGTCTGCACCACATGTTGCGGTAATTTTTGCGCCAAGCACTTTAGCGATTTGTACCGCAAAACTTCCGACGCCACCAGAGGCACCATTGATTAAAACACTCTGACCAGGCTTCAACTTGATTTGCAACTTAAGCGCTTTATACGCGGTCAATCCGGCTACTGGAATCGATGCCGCATCTGAGAATGACAATCCGTCTGGCTTTCTGGCTATGCTGTCTTTTTCTACAAGCGAAAATTGCGCGTAGGAACCGTATTGCGAACGAAGAGGATTCGACATGCCGAAGACTGTGTCGCCTGGTTGAAAAGTTTTTACTGCACTACCTACTTCGCTAACAATGCCGGAGCAATCAACCCCCAAAACACGAGGCCAATGTTTTGGAATAATTAGTGAGAGGTGACCGGCACGGATTTTCCAGTCAACCGGGTTGATAGATGCGCACTTTAACTCAATCAAAACTTGATGACTACCAGGTTTTGGTTGGTCTATGTCCTGCAACTTAAAAACATCGGATCGTCCGTACTCACTTATAATGAGTGCTCGCATGCGTACTCCTACTTATTCTAATCTGATGATATTAGCCGCGTATACCACCTGACATTTGTGTTAAAGCATGTATGTGAAGGTGATTCTTGAAAATACAAATCATGTTGTGAAGGTCAGCGTTGAACTTCTGCCTTTACCGGCTCCTCATTCTTTGTAATCAGGGTGAACGCTGGATCTGCCAGAAATCTGACTGGTAATATCGGATCGAACAAAGTGGTGCCTACTCCAAGTAAACCTGTGCCGTAGTGATTTATTTGCACATCCATCCGTTCATACAATTCAACGCAAGCGCCGATACATGTCCAGCGATTATCAGCAACACGACCCATGAAGGTGCCAAACCAATCGTACCCAGTCGCGTGAAAGAACGTGCAAAGTCTCGCTTTGACATCTGCGGACACAGGTAGAAAATCAATTCGCTGAGCAACGCGGATGTTCTCCTCCGCTGCCCACTGTTTATCAGTCGACACCATTGCCTCGGCTATTGTTGCGGCTTTCGTTGATTGTTCTGCTGACCAAGGCTTTTTCAAATGCAACGCAACATAATGTCCTTTGTAATCTGGACCGGTCAATTCTTCTATCGGGTGAAAGCAAGTTCCTTTGTCCATGTAAGAGCTAAACAACATCATGCGGTCATCTGGCATTTGTAATACCATTTCGGCATGACCAACGCTCTCATGCAATTCTTTGGCGATGTTTCCGCTTGTGAGAATGAGGTCACCAGGAAGTAGTACTGCAGCAGGAGGATTCACCCAAGTATTCAGCGGCACGGGTCCGTATCCTTGACGTTTGAATTTATGTTTATTGCGACGGTAAAGCGCGAAAATGTAGATCCAACCGCACATTTCAGCTAGGGCAATCACATGAATAATTGGATGATACGCCTTGGCGAGCAGTGCCACCACGCTCAGTACTATTCCAAACACGACTGGCATTTGCAGTTCGATACGAGAGAGAAAATCAAAGTAAGTTTGTAGTAGATGGTCGACTTTGATGCGAGTTAAGATCAACCAACAGGCGCTGAGCACTACACATCCACCCGAGAGTTGCCAATCCAGATGATGAGTGACAAATCGCCAGGATAAATGAATCAGGTAAAAATAGCCAATCGTATTCGCCGCCTTTATAAGCGTAAAATACGAGGATGATGTCTGGAGATCGACGCTAGCTTCCGAGGGATGATATGGCATGAGATTCCTGCAGTTCAGGCGAGCTGTTTCATTGTCGTCATGGTATCAGTTTTGGTTCCAGAATTACTTGCCGACAAAGGTTTGTATGTGATTAAAGCAAGTAGGGAAGGCTTTAGCCAGGGACGGTGACCGCTGATCGATGCCACCTGCTGAGCTTAGATTCAACGCAAACAATTCGGCGAACAATTCGCACGGACCAGCGTCACCTTCCTGGCAGTAATAATAGTGCTCATTCTTTTCGCTCACGCTTAGATGTTGAAAGTCCTTTTGATACGCTGCCGTAAAGGCAGATGATCTTGACTCATCAGATCTACAGTGATCGTAAGCGTGCCCCATCTCATGCAGCATGGTGCTTTTCACCCAGTGGTTCAACTGGGGCGGACTATTATGCCAAGAAGCGCGCTCTCCAACGAATATCTGATTGTTGGCTGGCGTGTACATGCCAGGACAATTGTCGTAGCCACCACCGTGGATGTAGCCGCGAGGCTTATCATGAGCCATCTCTGGATTTACATCTAACAATGTGCGGGCAATAACGATTTTGGTGCCAAAATTTGACAGCTCTTCTTTGACATGGCGTGGTATCAGTGACAGTGCATTAATGACCTGAGCGTAGACAGCGTCTGTGTCATCTGTGCGCTTGTGAATGACGATCATTTTTTGATCTAGGTCGTCCGCCGCAGCCCGGGACTGCGACTTTCTGATTTCCGCATATCTACTTATATTCGCACTCATTTCGGACACTGGTTGAGCTCGAGTGATTGGCACTTGCAGTCTAATCCCCGATCGATCGATGGTTAGATTGGTGGACGTTCCGACATCACCTCGAAGCATTCCGATTATGCGCTCTGGGGTTAAGGAGTGAGTCGAAACTCCGTTAATCATCAAAATTCGATCCTTGACCGCGAGTTTTGCTTTGTCAGCTGGCGATCCAGGAAAAACCTTCGAGATAGTACCGTCTTGCAATTCAATTCCTAAATAGCCGTTTTTGGGATCGGCCCCAGTTCCTCTTGTCGCCGTTGGCGATGCCGTCGTTGTGCCAGATGAGACGCTGCTGGAAGCTGAGGTACTGGAAGAGGCGGTACTAGAAGAGGCGATGCCATAATCCTTGATCGCCTTCAGGCAGTAGGCGTTGATTTCAGGTGACGGATGTTGCGTTAAGGCGATTTGATAATGCCTGATTGCTTCGGCGCGATTTCCGAGTCTGATGTAAGCATTAGCGAGGTAGCAGTGTCCAACGGCGCTCTCCCTGCCTGCTAGCAACACCTTGTTCAGAATCGTTACAGCTGTTCCAAAGTCATTTCTGTTGTAAGCTGCGATGCCCGCATAAACGTCATCTGCACTAGCTGCGGAAGTTGACCGTATGCAAAATTGTGACTGCGTGCAAACTAATGCACCAATGAATAAAGCTCGGCCGATTTTCAGAACGTTATTCAAACTATTAAACGAGAGGGAGAGACAGATCTAATTGTACTCAGCATTTTCAATATCGGCGCCGATCAGAGATCTGGATCTGATACGAATGCTGCTCGAATACAGCTACGAATGTTATTTGAATGGCTACTGGATTCGTCTGTGCCCGATTGCCGCAGTTTGACTGGAGTCTGTCTGATAGATCAGCCAATCAGTCACTGGGCTAACGATAGCTTTTTTCAAATATGATGTGCCGAGCAATACATGACCGCACCCAGGAACAGTAACCAATTTTTTGTCATGGGATGGAATGTTATTGAGAATAGCTTGCGTGGATTCAGCTTTCACTATGCCGTCTTCCTCACCATTGATTAGAAGCACTGAGATGTTCGGCGCTAGCATCTTTGCCTGATGTGGAGTTCTGTGGATGAATGCACCAGTCTGTAGAATTTCCTTGCCGGTAAGCATTGTGCGCGATAGTGGATCATCGATCATTTCTTTAGTTACGCGCGGATCATCCGAAGAATACTTGCGGATGTAATCAGCAATATCCAGTGGTCGATCGAGGTCGGATAAGCCTTTTACTAAATCATGTGCCACCATGTGCAGGCTGAAGACGTGTGGACTCGTTCCCGCTGCAGCAAGAATGATGCCGTCAAATAAGTCTGGATGATCGCTTGCTGCTCGAACAACGACACCTGCACCGACGCTTTCGCCTATACAGAAAAGAGGCAATCGGGGAGAGACATTTTTCAAGTGTTTGGAGATGCGCGCGAGGTCTTCTGCGCTCTTCGAATAACTTATTTCATGGCGCGTGTTATGCGGATCATGAGAGAAGTAAGAACGTCCGTGCCCACGCAGATCCATCGCTACTACGTTAAATCCAGCTGCATTGAGATATCGTGCCAGACTCTCAAAACAGCCAGCTTGCTGTGTTGTGCCGTGAACGGCCAAGACAGTGCCTCTGGGGCGAGTCGATTTCGTCCGCCACTCATAGACTTGGACGCCTGCATTTATCGTGGTGGAAAGGGTTGCAGTCTCGTTGGCAAGTGCCGAAACAGGTGCAGCCACAGGCGCCACCAAGAGTGAAGCCGCCAGATGAACAAAAACCAATCTTTTGAGATTGGTGCGCAAAAATGATAAGCAACTAAGCTGACCGAGCTTGGTGATCCAATTGGAGGACATGCGCATTGAGTGTTCCGTGTCGAGGCTTAGTGCTTTTATGATGCCTGTCTAAGCCGGTATCAGCCAACTCTTGGCTTGATCTGACGAGACGCCTATGGGGATGTCGATTTATCTTTTATGACAATCCCGTTGCTAAGCGTTGTCATTATATTCCACAATTATATTAGAAAGGGCAATTACATATTAATCCAAATATAAAATTCTTCTACTTGACGACCGGCACCAAATCTGGTGATGCAATGGCGAAATTTTTGTGGCAAATGCTAAATGGAGTCGACGACACTAGATTTGGTGTCACCGACTCCATGCAATTCTCTTTCTGACGGTTATTTCGTTAAATTTGCTCCAGCTTTATCAACACCTTTTTCAATTACCTTGCTCGCATCGGATTTTAGCTTGGCTCTTTTTCTGGCATTCCGTCTTTTCGCAGTTTTTGATTTATGTGGTGCCGGTTTTTCGGCCGCAGTCGTGGTGGTCGTCGTCGTTCCGGTAGCCTGTGCATGGGCAGAAGGCATCAGGCATGAAGCGGAAAGAATAGATAATGCAGCGGTCAAGACAGCGTACTTTGTCAGCTTTGTCATGCAAATCTCCTAGTTGTTCATTTGAACTGAGTCGGTTTTTCTCAAATGCCATGATAGCACCTTGATGGGTAAGGGGATTTGGAGCAGACCATTCTTTATTGCTCAGTTAAACCACAGTGCAAATCCGGGGAAATTGTGTCCGAACACGTCACGCAAGCGTCCCCAAATTTTATGATCGGTCAGATCACCTTTTTGCAAATATGGTGCCGCAGCCGAACCCTGCACCCAAAGTATGAGATCTAGTGTGCGTGGCTCCAGAAATACCTTCCGCACATTGACACCGCTATCATCGTCACCGCGCCAAAATGGGACCAATAGTTTTGCCGAAAGCAACTTGTCAATCTCATTCATGATTTCTGTCCATGTGTCGACCATTTCCTGAGTCACGCGAACATTTGGAATCACACCAGTCTGTTTTGGATTTGGAAGCCACTCATGATCGTCATCTGTTTCCGCCATGATCCACTTCCAAGACTCATTACTCTGTGCCACCACTGCTTCCAAATGGTGAAGTGCTTCCTCCATTCGTTTCGGTTCCACGACAGTCCACCTGATCGAGTGAACTAATTCGATAAGGTCGAGCAGGTCTATATCGTCATGAGCCATGTTGTGAACATGCTTGCCCTTCCTTAGGAATGGATATGGCGAGTCGACTTTGGCGAAAAAGATGTGAGCAGTGCAATCAAAAGTCTCTTTGCTATCGTGCGCAAGATAGACATTACAGATCGCCGCGAGAAGATGACAATAACCCCGCAACCAATGTACATCTCCACGATCAAAACAGATAATGAAATCTTTGGACTGATCAGCATTCATTTGTCTGTTGTCAGTCACGTCGGCATACACTTTCCAAAGACTCTCGTCGTCGTCCGCTATTCCGTCACCGTTCAGGTCCAAGCGGATGATTTGGAAATGCAACGGAAGTTTCACTTTGGGATCAGTGATCAAAGATAGTGTGGCTTCCGCGTTTAGCATGCTTTTGCTAAAGGTGTCGATGATAGCGCGACCATCCTGATATGTAAGAATCTCTGGTTTGGGATTATGTGGTACCGGCAAATGAAGGAGTGGACCAGCGATTCCATGCGTGGATGAGTCGCGCAAACCGTGACGATATAGATCTTGACCCAATCGTTCGACTGCGCGCATGAATTGAAGGGCACCTAACCCAAATCGTGCCTGATCATCGGTGCCGTGTTTTTCTAAGTGCGCTATCAACGCCCTTTCGCCTTCTGCAAGCTTGCCTTCTATAAGGTATTTTTCCACTAGCGGAGTTCGCGTCTTTTTTCTACGCGTTGACTGGGCTTGCAAGTTAGATTTCGCTTTCGGAAAGGTCAGCTCTTGGTCTTTTAAAATTCCAATTGAGGGATTTTGCACGGCTACATTCGGAGCTAAACTTTTCGCCCATGCAAAATTACAAAAGTTGGAGAGTGTCATGAGGGCCATTGCACTTGCCAAACTTTTAAAATGCACCAATACATCCTCCTCGCTAGGTAGCGTGTGTCACAGTACTGGTATGGTATGTCTTTATTTTTCAGAAAAATTTTGCGCTCAACACTTTCAATAGTGTTGAATGAAATCTCTATCAATCTAAATATGCGTTGGACGAATCTTCGCATCAATCAAGCTGGGCAACGGTCGTGAAAAAAGGGAAGGGCAGCCTTCGATTGCCCTTCCCCTTTTGTTGTGAGATCTTGATTAGCTGAACAAATTTGCGTCGCGAGCAGAGGCGACGAACCAGTTTACCAATCCAGGGAATGCGAGTCCGAAGAGAAGAAGTGCTACTCCTATCGCAATCCGCTGACCTTGTGAGATCTCGAGTTCCTGTCCCATCATTTCCATGGCGAAGCTCTTGTTAGCAAGGCTATGCAGAATGATGATTGCACCGATGAGTGCGCCGCCAACTTCAAACAGGTTGGCAAAGATGTTGAGCAAAGCTTCAAGGTTTGCGAGGTTGTTCACTCTCACTGTGCCAGCTGTGTTCACACCGGTTACATACGTCGCGTCTGCGCCTTGAGGCCCGATAGTGCCATTGGTAGCACCCTGAAGTGCAGGTGGCGCCTTACCGCTGAGCGCTTCATTTTTCGATTCCTCTCCTTCTGCAAGAGTTTCAGTTTCGGTAGAGTTGGTTTTGTCCGCGTCTGTAGTGACACTGGTATCGTTGCCGTTGTCAGTACTGTCGGCGGTATCGACGTTATCGTTGCTGTTTTCTTGTATTAGGGCGCAACTGACAGGGGAAAGCAGTCCGTATTCCACCGCGATTCTAGCAGCCTTAGTTATGTGTCTCGTGTTTAGAAGTGCGGCAATTTGTTCATTTGCGTGCAAGGCAAGTAATTCCGTTTCTTCTGCAGGTGTTGCAAGAACGCTCTTGTCTGGCTTAGCCGAGGTCTGGGTCAGTGAAACTGCGTATCCGTTTTGATCAAGTTTCCATTTGGAGAAAAAGGCCCCGAGGTCGTTAACCATTTCGGTAGTGTTTCTCGGTACAGAGAGAAATGGGCCAATCTCTGTGTGATTCTTGAAGAAATCATAAGTGTCTGTTTCACCACTACCTAGCGGCAGTTCATAAAAAGTCGGTGCGGCAACATATGGAGGCATAATGTAGATTTCTTCGTTCAATACGGGCAGTGGTCCGTGTGCCCATAACACCGCACCACCCTTAGTTTCACCGGCTATTTCGGCTGCTTTGACGACAGCTTGAAGATTGTCTTGCCCTCCTGCAAATGTCATGGTCTGTAATTTCGGCAGTGCATCTTTGAGCAACATCGGTTGCAGCATCTCCGGGTGCTCCTGAGATGCCACAATTAGATGCGCAGGAATTCCTTTAGGTAATCGATTCAGTGCCTCTGTTAGATCTTTGATGTGGGCTTGCATGCTGGCCGATCCGTCCACAACAATGACCAATTCTTTAGGCGCTGGTGCAGATGTGAGTACCACTTTCTGGAGGACATATTTGGGCTGAATTGTCTTGATCCGTTTTTTGGCGGCATGGCCATGGTTGGTACCAGCGGCCTTCATTGCCATAACTTTGCGCAGGTTATCAAATTGGCTCTGAATGCCCTTAGAGCCATCGATCATAACGACGACCTGTTCTTGGGGACGTGTATTGTGGGCATTTTTTCTCCGAAGTAATTCTTTGGCCCGTGCGTCTTGTTGTTCCATTTTGATCGCCAATTTATCAAGAACTACAATAGGTGCAAGGTTCGGTGATCGTTCAGCGCTTAAAATCAGACTGGAATTTTCCAGCTGTTTCGGGGTTAATATTCCGGAGATGGCTCTTTGACCACCCGGACTCGATCCCGTTTTCAGGTTCTTGACCGTGCTGGTTATATTCTTGTCTGACCTGAGTCTGAGCAAATGGTCACCAGATAATTCAAAGTTGGTGGCAATGAACTTAGGCAAGGAAAGCGAGGCTGTTTTGTCACCATCAGCTTTTAATGGCATCACCATGGTCAGCTGTAGTTTTACCTCCTCATTTTGATTGATCGGATAGCAATGGAGGAGGGCCCTGCCATGTCCTAAATCCGAAACGATTGCCGGACTATCGTGTCCCACCTCAGTGAAGCCCGCGGCTCCTTCGGCTTTGCCTGACGCGACAAATTTTGCGTCTACAGCTTCGCCTTTCTTCCAGAGCTTCAATCCTGTAATTACTGCCCCTGGTGGCAATCCGATCTCAGCTCTGGCTTCTTGAGAGGCTGAAGAGGAATCATTCTTAAACACATAAGTCCACTCAATTGTGGACGAAAGGGTCTTGGAATGAACGATGCCACTTAAATAGGACCTACGCATTGTCAGTCCGGGAATTCTTTCTCCAACCACATGACGACTCAGATAGTCGTCTGGCATGGAAGAAAAGTCTTTGGAGTCTGAAATGTCATTAAAGCTGTATGGTTTCCCGGTTAGAGCAAAGTACAGCTCATGCTGTGAGGATGACTTCAATGGAATAAATAATCCGGAGATTCCAGCAGCTTTTTGATCAGAACACTCCATGAGTAATTCTCGTTCTGGATCAAGAGCACGCAATTCCTTCAGCCCTATCTTGCGTTCAGAGGTGGAAGTAGAAGCCGCTTTTTTCTCAGCTAGCCGTATTGACCATGGTCGAAATTCGGCGCCTAAAACAGTAACTAGTGAGAGCACGGCACCAATGGCGGTGAATGCCATCACTTGAGCGCGAGAATTTTTGAAGTCTCGTGTCAGCCGAATGCGGTTTACTAAGTACGCGGATACACCTCCGGCGATTACCGCCATCAGCGCCAGTCCGGTAAATCCTCCGGCGAAATCACTGCCAATTTCTGACTCGAGCCCAACTGATCCGGCAAAGATACCGGCAATACAAATTCCAGCTACGATCAAACATGAGGCAATTGATCCGCCTAATGAAATGCCTCGTCGCAGTGAATAGCGCAGATTGTTATTACAGATTGCCGACCAAACGATGTAGTTTGCTAAAGGTATAGAAACCAAAAGAAGTAATTCGGCGATCGTCTCCAGCGGATGATTTAGAATCACTAGGGTCAACCGTTTCGGCATCGATATGCAGCTGAGCATTATTACGAGTGCTGGCATCGCTATGCCGAATATCGTGATTGCTAATCCTTCCCAGCCTTGCCATATTTGTCTTTTCTTCGGAACTGTCAGATCTTGCCACTCTTCACCACCAGCAGCAGCACCATCTGCGGTGGTCGAGCCTTCTGCGGCCTTTCCATTCCCATTCTTGTTTCCGTTTCCATTTGATTTAGAAGCGCCTTTGGTTTTGAATTTTGGAAGACTAAAGAATGAAGGTCGCGCTGACTTGTCAGTCTTCTCCTTTTTCTTGGTCTCTTCTCTACTGTTGCTTCTTAGCTGAAAGCGAGCGTTGATATCGAGCCAGGGTGTCTTGACGTCGGCTTGAGCCAGACAATTGGGCGGCTGTTCATCATTTTTTTCGCTTCCTGAGCCATTTTTCGAGTCAGGGCGTTGTTCAACGTCCATATCTGCTGTAGACATAGTTCAACTCCATTTTAGCGGTGCTGCACCTCTCCATCCGCGGGGGAACTTGCGGATGGAATGGCTGGCGTCCCCCAAGTGCACAAAGATGCACTCGACAAACTGCCGAAGCAGCAATTTTGTGTTAGTAAGATATTTTCAAAGCCTGCCTAAGTGCCGGCAACATTGACTTTACTAAAACGCCCCGAACAAATCGATAGGGTTTCCCCTAATTCGCAAACAGGCTTCAGACCTTGGTCGTGCACTTTGACTGTATAAGGAAGGTCATGAGATCCAGAACTTATGCCCAAGCCTACCGTCCTAAGTGCTATCTAATGCTGTAGAAACGAGTTTGATATATTATTCAACCGTATGGTTAAACTGGGTGTGGTGGAGCGAATGATCAAATGGGCCATGCATGGCCCATGTCCCGTAATGATGAAGGTCATGGGTCTATTCGTTAACATGGATTCCCTGCTCGGCAAGGATTTCCAAGTCGGTCTCAATAATCTCAAAACGGTTACTGAAAAGAAGTAAGAGTCGAACAATCACAAGCCGTGATTTTCCTTATTCGTCTGATTTTCAGTACCTGTATTGTGCAATGCGATGGCAGCGATTTGAAGACCTACTAAGCGAGCAACCAAAATCGCTAAGTACAGCTGACCCACAACTGCTTCGAGCCATGCTAAGGTGCGAGTAAATCTTGTCACAGGGATTATATCGCCAAATCCCAATGTGGTCAGGGTACACATGCTGAAATAGATGAGCCGGGAAAGCTTTTCTCGTTCATTGGCTGATGCATTGACCATATGTTCAAAGCTGATGCTGCCGGGACAAACTTCAGTACAGGTCAGATAGACAAGCGCGAAAACCACACCGATCAGCAAATAAACGCAAATAGCACCGCATATAGTGTTATGGTCTGCTTCTGTAAAAAGTATATGAGTAAGCATCAACCAGGCAGTGGTGGCAAGAAAAAGAATAATACTGCCGTTGGCAATGCATTGAAAGATGCTGGTGTGGAACGGTTCAAATGGAATTGATTTCGAGCACGTCCACAACAATGAACCCACTGCGGCAATGCCGATTAGTTTCATTGAAGCCATTTTATTCGGGCTGATCACCAGTGCTGCGCTTACGGTCAAATACAAAACTCCGAGGCTAACACCTATGTGACCGCCTTCGGTTGTATCCGCAAATGGAGTGAGCAAAACAAGAAGCAGCAAGCTGACAAGCAAGCTTGAATAGTTATTCGGAACGATACGTTTTAGGATGTGTCTCAAACAGAAATCACTCAATCTTTAGGATTGCACATGGTGTTCATTAGGCACATAGTTTACTTTGACGTTACCGGGATTTGATAGAACAGTCATTTTTGTAAGTCCATCTATGTTTGAGAATTGCAGGTCCAAACTAGATTTTCCGACGCGATAGCCTTTGATTGTAACATCGCCCAATGCAGACGGCAAAGAAGGCTTGAAGACTAGCAATTCATTTTTTGCGCCGTTTGGATGTATCGCCAGGGCGCTAGTTAGCAGTTGTGGAATGGTTCCGGCTGCCCATGCTTGAGGCGAACTTTGTTCTGGGTATATGATCGGCTCTGGATTTTTCTCGCTAGAAAAGCCGCTGAATAATTCTGGCAAACGTGCACCGGGAAACTTTTGAGCGACCGTCATGAAGTCAGTCAACATTCGTTCTGAGTAGCCTGAGTAGGGCACCAGGTCATGCAGACCTTCGGCGATCATACCGTTGTCGTGAGGCCAAACCGTACCATTATGGTAGCTTCCAGGGTTGTAGTTTGGCATTTTATCCGAAAGTGTTCTGACACCATATCCTGAATACATATCGGATTGCATCAATCTGTTAGCTACGGCGAAGGCGTGCTCCGGAGTCAGAAGTCCAGTCGAAAGAAGATGTCCTGGATTTGAAGCAATCGCCGATGCCTGATTCATATTGCCATCTAAGGCCATCGCGGCGAAATCTTGATCCGGCATCCAGAAGTCTTTGTTGAAACGCTCCTTTAAACTATCAGCTTTAGCCTGCAGCTCAGCTGCCTTCTCTGGCTGTCCCTGAAGTTCATACAGCTTGGCTGCCTGCCGCCATGCTGAATAGAGATAACCTTGCGGCTCAGCGAGAGCAATTGGTGCCTTGACGTTTCTTCCTTGTGCGTCCGACACTGAATTACCAGAATCTTTCCAACCTTGGTTGGACAGAGCTTCCGCTCCATTGCCACCGTAACTTAGATAGCCGTTGCGCTTCGTTTCGTTGTCGAGGTATTCCAGCACTCGGTCCACGTTCGGCTGCAACTTGCGAGCCAATTCTACGTCGCCTGTTTGTTCGACATATCTACCGAGAAGCGTTAGCCAAAGTGGTGTGGCATCAACGGTGCCGTAATATGGCGTGAATGGAATTTCCTTGTTTCTGCCCATCTCGCCAGTACGCAATTCGTGCATCATCTTGCCTGGCTTTTCTGCGGTGGTGGCATTCTCTGCTTTGCCTTGATAGGCCGCCATCTGTTCGAGCACTCCCTTTGCCAGCTCTGGATGATAGGGTAGAGTTTGCAAACTTGTGATCAATTGATCTCTTCCAAATGCAGCGACGTACCAAGGAATACCCGCTGCGATGCCATCACCATTTGGGGTAGTTATACGCAACATGTAGAGGTCTTTAAAAGCACGTTCCATGATTTGATTGAATTGCGGATTATCACTGGATACCAAAGCACCACTGTTGCGCCATTGTTCGTAAGCTCTATCGGCTTGTGCCAGTTCTTGCGTGAAAGGATGACTTTCGTCAGGTGTATTCACCCGCTCTCCGATGCCTGGTTTGATTGAAAGCTCGACGCTGCGTTGTGCCTGTGGTGGCAACGTTACAGTGAAATGCACGCCATCCTTGGTGACTTGCGTGGGATTATCTTTACCGTTTACGCCTATCTCAGTGTGTACTGTTTCGCCATCCAAACCTTTGTGAGACAGCAGAACTTTTCCAGATTCGGGAGAGACTATGGGCTCATTGGTGAGACCGCGTTGGCTGCGCATCCATCCGCGAACTTCAAACATGTCAGCAAAGTCTGATCCATAACCGACCGTGAGGTGAACTGTTTGAGGCAGGTCGGTTGTATTTTTTAAATCCAATTGTTCTGTTACTTTCTCGCCGTTAATGACGACGTCTCTGGTCAACTTGACTGTGTCAGCCGGAAGGTTGGTGGCTTCGGCATTGTTATATTGGAACTTAGCTGCGTAGGCTTGGTCAACGGAGGCACTTTGGAATTTCGGTTCGACTCCGTTTATTCGAACATCGAGGTTGCTCAGGAATCGTTGATCGCTGTTGTAAACTCCGAATCGAGCAATGTTGTCACCGCTTGTGATGCGCCCTTCTGTGTTTGTGATCATGAATGTATTTCCGTTCTTGATCACGAGACTGTCGTTGTCCACGCCACTAACGTGATCGAACAGCGGTTGAACATCTGGTGTTTTCAGGTCGGCACCAATCTTTGGTTTCCCCTGTTCAGTGACTTGCTCATACTGACCATTTGCGTTCTTACGAAGCAAGCGCTCACCTGTGTCCTGTGGAATCGATGGATCAGGATTACCTTTGACATATAAGGTGGTGGCATCCGTTCCCTGTGCTTTGATATTACTCAGCATGGTTTGTGCAAGTTGGCTTGCATAACTGCGCACGCCTGGCAACGGATTGTTGCCGTCAGAACTGAGAGTGTGTGCCAGGGTTTGTTGAGCTTCTGGATCTGGACGCAACGTGTTTTGAAACTCAGCCGGAAGGTTGGCCAATCTTGATGGAGATAAATCAACAGCAATTGGAGTAGAGCGATTTGTTGTGTATCTTCCTGTCAAGGCAAGGTCCACAACCCCATCAGCAAGATGACCAGGTACGCGGTCGGCCAGAAGTAGCTGCACGCCTTTTGCTTCTGCGGTTTTGTTGTTGCCCGTTTCAATGTCATTGATGTGCGCGGTTTCGTATAAGATTTGTTTGGCCAAACCAATGCTGGTGCGAGCATCGATCTTGTTAGATGAGAGCAACCGATTCACAGCTTCGAGAGTTTTAGCGAGATGTCTGCCATCAGTACCAACTTCATCGATGTGTTCTCTTGCGGCGACGTCTGATAAAAGCTGTTCGAATTGTTGTTTTTGTGTTGTTGCATCAGCCGAGTTAAACACTGAATCAATACGTTGATTGGCTATCTCTGATACCTTTGCACTGCTTTGAATGACAACTTCTAAATTCGACTTTCTTTCAGTGCCGTCTTTGATGCGAGATTGCACGTCCATTGAGCCACCTTTTGGTGGTTCAGTATCTAGTGGTGTATTTTCACCTTTTGATTTGGTTCCCTCACCATTTGGTACAAGCATCGGGCGGTTTCCAGCCAATTTGCCTTGGACGAATCCGCCTGCTATGTGAGCTACATCGATTGCACCACCGGTGACGGCAAAAGCTGCAGCCGATTGAGCGAGCTGTTCCGTTGTGGCAAATCCATTTCCAGACAATAAGGAATGTGACTCAGCGTTTACGCCACCAGCCAAAGTGCCACCGAGGGCATTTGAGCCGATTCTGGTCAGATGTCCACTAACGGAATTTTGGAATGCCGTCTCGGCAAGTGGCACGCCTGATGCCGAAAGACCTCTCATTATGCCCAGCGTTGCGGCTCTTTGGGCACCAAATGTGACGCCACCGACAACTGCGTTGATGCCACGTTGTTCAAAGAAGTTACCGTTACCGTCAGTCGGAGTAAAGACAAATCCATAAGTTGCGCCACTAAGTGTTGGTTTGAGAAGCGGCGCTATTGAGGATGCCATGCCACCGCGAGCTTCCAATGCTGCAAGACGGTCACCGGTTACAACTTTGCCCACGCCATATTCAGCAGCTAGAAAAGGAACCACCATTCCGACTCCAGAGCCGATGGTTTGAGCGAACCAATCAGACGAGCCAAATTTCGCATTTTCCGGTTGGGAAAAAACGTGCATCTCTGGCAAAACACTTCCCAGACCTGCCGCCTTAGTGCCGACGTTAATAAGCTGTCCAAGTCCATTGTAAGAATCTTGAATGCCGGACCGTAAGGCCGATTCGCCCAAGACTGCGGCAAAGTGAAGCGGGCTTGAATCATGTGCACTTTGCGGCGACGGCACTTTGTCGCGGCTGTTGGATTCAATTTCAGTTGACGGGGTGACTGCCACTGTTTATTCCTGTACGGACGGCATACTGCGGTTCTGCACCGTTAGGTGCGAGGTGTTTGAGCTGAAGGCGAAGTTTCAGCCAGTCCACGAAGTTTACGATCTCATTAGTGATTCCACCATGGGGGATATACGAACCAACCTTAATTCCCAATGGGCGGCGCCATAATGTATGCTGCCAATCGCCGCGGCCAGGAGACTGCTCCTGCGGATTAGTCCTATAAGACTTGAACCGCACCGGCAGGAGACTGCTCCGCGGATTAGTCCTATAAGACTTGAACCGCACCGGCAGGAGACTGCTCCGCAGGTTAGTCCTATGACAATCGAACCGCCTGAGATTGCCGCACAAAGCATTGCTTCCGAAACTGCTGAGCTGACAGCTTCAGGCAAGATTACCGGCCACGCTCTTGAAGGGGGGACGTACGCCGTATTGGCTTACGGTTTCTGGGGCTTCGTGCCAATTAAGTATTTCGGTTCGCTAACCTGTGTCTGAGACCATCCAAAGTCACGGCGAGAATGATGATAATGCCGGTAACTATTTCTTGAACCCAGTTTGGCAGTCCGATTTGGGTGCAGCCCGATCTGATTACTGTCATGATCAAGGCACCAACCAGGGTGCCGACAACCGATCCCTCACCACCGCTTAAGCTGCCACCACCGATTACGACTGCAGCGATCACATCCAACTCTAGTCCAGCTGCAACGGTCGGATCACCCACAGTAAGCCGCGAGAATTGCATGATGCCTGCGATCGATGCAGCCAGCGCGCTGATAACGTAGACAAGAACTTTGACCCTTTCGACTGGAATTCCGCATAACCTAGCTGTTTGTTCATTCGAACCGACAGCAATTACGTGTAAACCAAATCGTGTGTAGCGCAAGAGGATAAAGACTACGATCGCAAGAACGATCATAATCCAAACTCCCGGCGGAAAAATCATCCATTGCCGCTCGGGCGGTAGAACAGCAAGAAGTTCGGTCAACCACGTCAAAGGGGCGTCTACTTTTTGCTCATTGGCAAAACCTTTAGCTACTCCTCTAAATAAGAGCAGTGTTCCTAGTGTAATAATAAATGGCACCACTTTCAACTTGGTAATCAGGATTCCATTGAAGGCACCACATGCCATACCGGCCAGAACGCCGCCTAAACACGCCAGAATTGGGTTGATACCAGATTGAAGCAGAAGTGCGATGGCTACCGTTACTAGCGCCACTATAGAACCAATCGACAAATCGATGCCACCGGATATGATGACCAGCGTCATACCCAATGCTGCGATCCCGACTATCGTAGTCTGTCGAACGATCGCTTCCACATTGCGGAAAGAGGAAAAACTGGGTGGACCAATTGCAATGAATAATATATAGACAAGAATCAGTCCGAGGGCTGGTCCCAACTTAGTGAGCAGTAGCATAGATTGGCGAAATTTCACTCTCCTTCTCCTGTTGGGGTGGCAGTTGCCTCAAGCATCAGGCTGTGCTCGTTCACTTCGCTCACCGGTCTTGCCACACCGAGACGACCACGTGACATTACTGCGATTCGATCACAGACACCCATCAGTTCGGGTAAATAGCTGCTAATGATGATTATCGCCTTTTGTTTTGTTGCCAAATCATCGATCAGTTTATAGATCTGGCTTTTGCTCCCGACGTCGATTCCTCTGGTTGGTTCGTCCAGCAACAGCACGTCAACGTCGTGGTACAAAAGTCTGGCAAAGGCGATTTTTTGTTGATTGCCACCAGATAACTCGCCTATTTTTTGCATTGGTTCCCGGCATTTCGTTGATAAGCGCTCTATCCAGTTGCGGGCTGCCTCTTTAACGAGTCGAGGTGATATGAAGCCGTTTTTCTCTACCGAGCCAACGTCAGACAAAATTAGATTCTCAGCGATGCTCATTGTTATTGCGAGCCCTTCTTCTTTTCGATTCTCACTAAGAAATCCAACTCCTTGTTTCCAACGCTGTCCTGGCGTTGCTCTGCCCGTGTAGTTCGCTACTTTTACTTCACCCGATAGAACTTTGTCGAGCCCAAATATTGTTCTAATCAAATCCGTTCGACCGCTGCCGATTAGACCGGCGATGCCCACCACTTCACCGCGTCGCAAAACCAGATCAGCGTTTTTTAGTTTGGGATCGCCTTTCAATGAGCTGATCTGAAGAATGGGCTCGGTCGCTTCGTGGGGAGAGCGAGGATAAATGTCTTTCAGATCTCGACCGATCATCATGCCTACAATTTGTTCCGCGCTTGCCTCCGCCATTACGCCGGTGCCGACTGTTTTGCCATCACGCAAGACCGTGAAACTTTGAGCGATCTCTTTCAGCTCCTCAATGAAGTGGGATATGTAAATGATCGAGTATCCGCGTGATTTAAGATCATTGATCATCTTGAACAGGTGCTGCACATCTTGCTGAGTTAGACTGCTGGTAGGTTCATCCAGAATCAGAACCTTGCAACCAAACGCCGTCGATCTGGCGATTTCAACTAGTTGCTGGGCTGAAATCGAGAGGCTCTGAACTGTTGCGTTTAGGTCGATTTCAGGATGCCCCAACTCTTCGAGCGCAGCTTTAGCCCGCTCTTTCATTTCCCTCCGATTGAGAAAACCGTTGCTGGTTGGTTCGAGTCCAAGAAAAATATTCTCAGCTACAGTTTGATGCGGTGTTAATGCCAGCTCCTGGTAGATCATCGCGATACCAAGTTGTCTGGCCTCTTTTGGATTAGTAGGAATGTACGCTACGCCATCCAGGTACATCGTTCCGGCATCCGGCTTGACTACACCGGATAGAACTTTCATGAGAGTGCTTTTCCCGGCTCCATTCTCTCCGATTAGGGCGTGCACTTCCCCTGGTGCTACCGAAAAATCAACACCGTCCAGTGCTATCGTGGCACCATAATGTTTTTTGACACCACTGACAATTAATCGATATTTGTTGTCTATTTCAGCCACTTTGCCGTATCAGGTTCCAGAAGTTCATGCATCGCTTCTGTCTTTGCATTCTCTGTAGTAATTAGGGACACACCTGTGTCTACGATTTCCTCCACCTTCTTATGATTGAGATAATCGACGATTGCTTTGACGGCAAGGTATGACATTTTCATCGGGTTCTGAACAATCAGTCCATTAATTTTGCCGGAATAAAGAGCCGCGTTTAGTTTCGTAGAAGTATCGAAGCCAACGAACTTCACCTTGCCAGCCATGCCACTATCCTCAAGTGCGCGCAACATGGCAAAGGTTGTTGATTCATTGGGACAGAACATACCGTCAAGATTCAGTTTGCCATCTTGCCCTTTCAGGGGTGACAACAGATTCTCACTAGCTTTGTAAGCTTCTTCAATTGTGCCACCACTGTGTTGATTCGAGCTTACCACTTTGATGTTGTGAAATTTTTTCATCGAATCCAAAAAACCGCGCTCACGATTATTGCCGCTCGAATTTCCTTCAATTGTTCTCAGCATCGCCACTCTACCCTTATAGTTTAGTAATCGTGCTAAATAATCGCCTGCGACCTCACCACCCTTGTGGTTGTCGGTGGCGATGAAACTGATGCGACTGCCACTCTTGAGCGCCGAATCAATAATGACGACTGGAATTCCGCTGCGCACACAATTCTCTACTGCACCGCGCATGGACGTGTCATCGATTGGAGCAAGAACAACACCGGCAACTTGACGGACGATCATGTTTTCGACAATATCCACTTGGGAATTGCGATCGTCGAGACGCAGAGGACCTTTCCATAAAATGTCGACATCGAATTCCTTTGCCGCCTTCATCGCACCCGCGTGAATTGCTTTCCAATACTCGTCGGTTGTGGCCATCGGAACAACGGCGATGGTAAGGCGCTGGGTTGCTCCAAAAGCGCTACAAAACATATTGGCTAGACATAGGATCAAGCTAGAAAAGATTGCCAAACGTAATTTCATTGGATTCGAAACATCGCTAGCTTTCTAAAGAGGAGCCATTATAGAACTTGAACCGCCCCAGTCATACTAGAAATCCGGTTCTGGTTTTAAAGATGTCGACAATTCGACACTCGAAGCTCAGCAGTCAATCCGGTAATGTCTCTTATATCCGATATTTACGGAGCGGGTTTGAGTGCGCCAAGTAATAAGGCATGAGGGTTTGGAGGCAGTAAAGGCTAATGTGCGGCCAATATAGATGTCTTGCCAACTTCGAGTTGGAAGCGAAGTCTCTGATCGAACCTTGAACGTTTACCTGTAAAATGTAACTAGGTTCGTCTTCTAGAGATGTTTAACCCATCTGCTGTTTGCAGTGCGAGTAAGTCACAACCTGAGATTTCAATGAACATTGAAAAAGTGCTTTTAGTTGATGATGACAAGAACATTCGTCTGATCGCTCAAATTGGACTTGAAGACACTCCTGACTGGATTGTTACCACTGCAGAGTCGGGGGCGGAGGCGATTGCGAAAGCGACTGCTGACCCACCAGATCTGATTTTGCTGGACATGATGATGCCAGGAATGGACGGTAAGTCTACTCTCGTCAAATTGCGCGCAAATGAGTCGACGAGTCACATTCCGATAATTTTTATGACCGCCAAAGTGCAGACACAAGAGTTAGAGAGCTATTTGGCGCTGGGCGCCGCTGGCGTGATTTCCAAACCCTTTGATCCGATCACTTTGTCGGCGGATATCAAAAGGGTTCTTAGCAGCCTTCCCGATAGCTGATTACATGAAGTCTTCGTTCAATCTGTTTATGGTCGCAGGTTTGGTGCTGATGATGAGCGTAGTTGCTCTGATGGGCATCAACAATCGTAAACAGATGGAGGAGCTTACCTCAGCGAGAACGTGGGTTACGCACACACATGAGGTGATTGGTGCTCTTTATAAATTACGGGCAACGATAGAGGAAGCTGAAGCAGGTCAGCGAGGCTATCTCGTAACCAACGATTTGAATTATCTTGAACCGTACACTGAAGCGAAGTCAAAAGTTGAAGATTTGGTTGAACATTTGATTGCTTTGACAGTTGATAATCCGCAGAAGACCAATCAATTCAAGGTGCTTCGACAACTGATCAAGTCCAAGATTGATCTTCTTGAAGAGCTTATTCAGATTCAACGGAAAACCGGTTTTGAAGCTGCAAGGGCGCGTGTAATCAGCGATGGTGGTAGCGCTCAGATGGAAAACATTCGCAACAAGATTGCCGAGCTAGTAGAAGATGAAAATATTTTGTTAAGAGAGCGCACAGAAAAAGCGGAAGAACAATTGCGTCGAGCATCGAACCAACTTCTGATGTTCACAGTAGCGGCGGCGATATTTCAGTCAATTCTTGCCATTCTCGGTGCTGTGTCGTTGAAATCACGTCAACGCGCATTGGCGAAATTGAAAGCAGTGTTAAATAGTATGGACGAAGGCTTAATCCAAACTGATTCAAGCGGCAATGTAACTTATATCAATCCAGCAGCCGAACGGATGCTTGCTCTTACAAAGCAAAAAGCACGTGGTCTGGCTCTGAGCGAAGTATTTAAAATCGTAGATGATACAGAAGACAAGTCGGAACCTGAGATAAATCGTGAGCATCTGATCAGGGGGAATGAAGGGCAGATTGTCAATTTTGATGGCGTGAGGATGTTCGTTCAATACACCGGCGCACCTATTAACGATGGAGATGCCTACGAAGGTGCTGTCATATCGTTTCAGGATATCACCGAAGTTCACCAATCAGAATTGGAACTTGCCGAGCGAGAGGCGCGCATTAGTGCGATCGTTGATTTTGCCGCTGACGGCATATTTACTGTCGCAGGCGAAGGTGTAATAGAGACTGCTAATCGCGCTGCTCATCACTTGTTTGGTTACAGCAGTGGTGAATTGATAGGTATGAACATCAGTTCGCTCTTGCCTGAATTCGCGCTCAGTAAAACGTCTGAACTCCATACTGGTGAACGCCGTTTCAGTGCAGGTTTGGAAATGAATGGCATGAGCAAAAACGGCGAGCAAATTCCTGTAGAATTGACGATGAGCGTCGTCAGTCTAAGTAATCGCAATATTGTTACTGGTATTGTACGTGATATCACCGAGCGAAAAGAAGTTGAACGACGAGTCAGTGAATTCTATTCCACAGTGTCACATGAATTAAGAACCCCGCTGACATCAATTCGCGGGTCATTAGGACTTCTTGAGGGGGGACGGGCAGGCAGTTTGTCTGAGCGAGCAACTCAATTAGTTAGTATCGCTCGCTTAGAGTCTGATCGATTGATTCGATTGATCAACGACATTCTCGATATGAGAAAGATTGAGGCCGGGAAACTCGAATTAAATTTGAAAGAGCTGAGCCCTGACCAAATAGTTCGGCAAACCATCGATGCCATGGCAAGTCTCATTTCTGCAAACGAAATCCATATCAAGACTGAGATAGAGAAGTCTTTGCCTTTGAAAGGTGATCCAGATCGAATCGTTCAAGTTCTAACAAATTTACTTTCGAACGCAATCAAGTTCTCACCTCGTAACAGCGAAATAGTTTTGGCTGTTGATTATCCAAATCAAAAGCAGTGTAGATTTTCAGTCACTGATAAAGGAATCGGTATAGCGCCTGAAAAAGTTCATAAATTGTTTGGACTATTTCAGCAGTTGGATGTCAGTGATTCACGATCTAAGGGTGGCACAGGGCTAGGACTAGCGATCTCAAAAGCCATTGTTGAACAACATGGCGGGAACATTTCAGTGGCATCGGAAATCGGTCATGGGTCGACATTCTCTTTTATTTTGCCACTTGCAGTGGTGCCGCCAAAAGCTATTAGTCCGAATCATAAACTAAAAACGGCCCTGGTTGTTGAAACTGATCTGCGCTTGGACGAAAGCCTCAAGTCTGTGTTTAAAGAACAAGGCTTCGCAACTGTAATTCATGACGATGTAGCTAAAAGCAAAGAATATCTGCTAAATCACTCTGCTCCGGATGTAATTCTGCTCGATATTGGTTTGCCTGAGGGAAATGGTTTTGAGTTTATGGAGTGGTTCGTTGGCATAGATAATTTAAAAGAAGTACCAGTTGTGGTGCTCTCTGGAGATGCTGAGTCTCACGGCTCAACTATGTTGGTGAGCTGGTTAAAGAAACCAATTGATAACGAAATTCTTGCATCGACTCTAAGGTCAGCATGCAGACGTGCGGGTGTGCCTCGCATCCTCCTGGTTGAGGATGATGTGAACACCAGACAGTTGATTAAACACTATTTGGAAGGAATGAACATAGAATGTTTCGAGGCCGGTGATGGCACTTCCGCACTCGAACTGGCAGAGCACAAAGAGCCTGATTTAATTATTTTGGACCTCGCCATTCCGCTTCCTGACGGTTACGACGTGGTCAAAAGTCTACGATTGCACGAGCTAAGACACACGCCGATGTTGGTTTATTCTGCTACAGACCTGTCCATCCAAGAAAAAGAGAAGTTAACGTTAGGACTTACTGCATATCTTGTTAAGTCGCGCACATCCGAGTCTGAATTTCTCAGTACTGTAAAAAGTTTGCTTAAAACCCTGATTAGTAACTTGGATAATCAACCACTCCTTAAGGAAGATGCAGAATGACCAAACCGATTCTAATCCTTGATGATGACGTCTCCTTCCGACAATTGATTGCTAGCTTACTTCAAGCGAGAGGCTATGAGGTCTTCGAGGCTCGGTCAGCGAAGGATGCTTCGGCTGCCTTTGCGGAAACCGATCCTGGTTTGGCGATCGTGGATTATCGTCTGCCCGAATCGGATGGCATCAGTTGGATCACTTGGCTTAGAGAAAGCGGGCGCAACTTTCCCGTTGTGTTTTGCTCGGGAACTTGGTGCGATGAGAAGACATTCAACTGGTTACGCAATATCCTTAAGGTCTCCCTCATTCTTCGAAAACCAATCGTGCCCGAACTATTTATTCAACAAATTGAAGGACTACTGCCTCCGCCACCTTTTTCGGTATCACCCGCGATCCCACAAACTGGCGCAGTGGCGAAGGCTCAGTTTGTAGCTCCACCACCTGTGACGGCAAATGATTTGGAAACACAGATAAAGCGGATAGATGAAGCGCTTCGAAAGTCATCCCCTGATTCTCCTCTTTGGGATCAACTGGTGGCTATGCGTGCCAAGCTTGCTGTTCAACAGAGTTTGGCTGAAGCTAAAAATTCTTACGCAAACGAACTAACCGAACATTGGAAGTCTCTTTCTGAAGCTGTTGCCTTGACTCAGCTTGAACCCGAAAATAGGGTTGCGCTGAACGAAGCTATGCAGATCGCGCACCGTATCCGCGGCACAGCTGGATCGATGGGCTTTCAAAACATCGGTCATGCTGCAGGTAAAATTGAGGATCTTTTGCGTAGTTTTGATCCAACTGACACTCTTCAAGAAGTTATTTGGACTGAGATCTTTAGAGGATTAGCCGATGGAGAAGTCGCGGTCAGAGAGCAATCCGGATTAGCCGGCTCGACTGAACGAGGTCAGATTTTTGAATCAAGCATTCTCGTATTCGCACGTTCTGCTAGTTACACCGAGCAGTTGCAAGCTCTTGCCTCATCGAGAATTGAAACAACAATGTGCGATAGCATTGCTAGCGTACTTGGACGGGCAAAACGAGCGCGTTTTGACGCGGCGGTATTCGATCTCAGTCTAGATGATGAGGCTCGAGTATTTAAACTCGCTTCTCAGGTGCGCGAAGTTCAACGGGGTAAGCCTATTCCGCTTTCCTTTATATCGTCTGGTCAGAACGCTCCTGATGAGGCGTTGATGGCATATGCAGGCGCATCTTCATTTTTATGGAGTCCAGTGCCAGGTGCTGATTTGGTGGAGACTGTTCAAAAAATGATTGTGATAGGTGGCACTAAAAAACCAAAAGTGCTGACAGTTGATGACGATGATGTTCTCACCAGATTCATTCAGACAATCTTGACCGGTGAAGGCATGCGTGTAGAAACTCTAAACAAACCAATTCAAATTCTCACCGTAGTAGAACAGTTCCAACCCGACTTGATTTTGCTGGATGTAATGATGCCCGGATTAAGTGGATATGACGTCTGCCGAATGCTGCGTGCTACTGACAAATGGGCGCATTTACCTGTTCTTTTTCTAACATCCAAAAGTGACGCAGACGGACGTGCCTCTGCTTTTCAGGCTGGTGCCAGCGACTTTCTTAGCAAGCCTGTATTGGCACCGGAACTTGTGGCAAGGGTGCAGGCGCACTTGGGACAAGTCGGAGTTAAACGTGACGCATCAAAGCGAGGTAATGACCTTGGTCTGATCGATCGCAGAGAATTTATTGAAACAGCTCGTTCGATGGCGCAAGCCGCGAAAGCTAGCGGGAGCGAATTGGCTCTGTGTCTAATGCTGATCGATGACATGCTGAATTTGAGCATCTTACATGGTATGTACGCGGCTGAGAAAGCAGAAGTAGCTTTAGGTGAGTTGCTGCGAGTACACTTCAAAGCTGAGGCTTTGAGGGCAAAATGGGGCGACGGTGGATTCGCACTGACAGTGCCGGGAGAGAGTAAGATGACGATCACCGAAGCTGTTCAGAAAATGTTGGATGAATTTTGTACTTTCACATTTTTGAGTGATCAGCATGTCAACTTTAAAACAAGTTTTAGCGCAGGTTTGGCTGGCGTTCCAGGGGACGAAGTGACCATAGAATCTCTCATGAACATGGCAAACATCCGCATGTCTCGTGGACGACAGCAAAATCTTGGCACGATTGTTTCTGTTGGTTAGCCGAGTATCGCCCTTGACTGTCTAGAGCAAGCCTGGTTGTTCAGCGATTGTGCAAAATCGGCATCCCCAGATTCAAACTGCTGAAGATTTAGAGCCGAACTTTTATTGAGGTTGCTTAACAGCGCTTAGTTTGAGCAAGTCTCCGCCCAACTGTTCGACAAATTCGAACATTTCGCTTGCGGCAGTTAGCAGTGGTTCGACCTGTTTTTCTTCGATATTGAATGTGTTTATACCATTCACAAAATGCTGCCAATGTTTTTGAAACTCTGGACCATAAGGATCAAAATATGTGCAACCGCCGTTTTCTAACGAATACGTTTTTTTGCTGATGCTGGCAATGAACTTGCCACCATGCTTGCTGCCTAGAAGTACATAATGAAATCCTAACAAAGCAATGGGGTTTTGCTGCGCCAATGTTTTTATTCTCTCCAGCATGCGAGCCGTGATTTCAATTGGTTTAACCGAAGCTGGATCAACATCCAGGGCAATCAAATCGCTCTTCAGAAATTCAGTCTGCAGCTGTTCCGGTGAAACAACCAGCCCCATGTAGGATTGCCTCGACATCGCATTTTCAAGGGCTTTGTGCGTCAAATACAACTGCCCTAAATATTCTGTGTACAGAGTTTTCGACAATGTGCCTGAGCCCAACTCCTTTTGGAACTTGTGTCCCTCGGCTGAGTTGTGCGCACTTCTCGTGCTTTCGCGTAGCTGCAATGCGATCGTTGACATGGAATGCTCATGCTCCTGCGTAACTTAGTGCGACGAACCGGACGATGATCCATAGGGAACGATCCATTCTCTCAGATCCTGAGGCTCGTCTGATCCCCCAATTCTTCAGCTGACGGTTTTGCTTCTCAATTCCCCTCAGTAAGCTCTCGCAGCATGTTGACTATTGTGAACAGTTGGTCGTCAGAGCCTCGTGGAGACTAGAATGAAGTGCCTATAATCGCGTACGATACAGGGTCGAAACCGTTTACTGGTCAAGCTTAACAATTATGCCAAACCCTGAAACAAGTCAAGCGTCTAAATATGCGGCTCCCGATATGTTGAGCGAGTCGAGAGTGACGATTGAGAACGTTCAGCCGCAAGTCGATGAGGGTGCCTTCCCTGCCAAACGTGTGATCGGCGAGACGGTTCAGGTTACGGCGAGTATCCACACAGACGGTCATAACGCTATTGGCGCCACTCTCCTTTACCGTAAAACTGGGGATGCTGACTGGCAACAGACAAAAATGGTGCTGAAGCAGCCTGGGTTGGACCTCTTTGAAGGAGAATTTCAGGTTTCGGAGCTTGGTTACTATGAGTTTACGTTATGCGCATGGATCGATGCTTACGGTAATTGGGCGCGTGATACGAGGAAAAAACTGGCCGCAGGTCAAGATGTGACTTTGGAGCTGACCGAAGGTTCAGTACTGATCAACGACGCGCTCAAAGAGGCAAGCACGGGCGATAAAGCCGAATTGGTGAAATATGCTTCGATGCTCGAAACCTATGAATATCAGTTGGCTATTTCCAGTACTCCGCTGCACGAATTGATGTTGGCTTATAGCCGCCGCGGTCGAGTGCGCGAGTTTAAGAAGATTTTGAGTGTTATGGTCGAGTCCGAACGTGCGCTGTATGGCGCATGGTACGAGCTTTTCCCTCGCTCCGTCACGGATAAGAAGGGGCGGCATGGAACGTTCAAAGATGTGATCGCTCATTTGCCATATATTGAGGAAATGGGCTTTGACGTTGTTTATATGCCGCCGATTCACCCGATCGGCAGCACTGCGCGCAAAGGACCAAACAATACATTGACGGCCGGTCCGCTCGACACTGGCAGCCCCTGGGCAATCGGTTCGCAGGAAGGTGGTCATAAATCAATTCACCCAGAGCTTGGCTCTCTTTCGGACTTTCATGAATTGATTAATGCGGCAGCCATACGAGGTATTGACATCGCCCTGGATATTGCTTTCCAGTGTTCGCCAGATCACCCATACGTAAGTGAGCATCCCGAGTGGTTTTATCGACGCCCGGATGGCACAATTCGTTGCGCGGAAAATCCTCCAAAACGTTATGAAGACATCTATCCAATCGACTTTGAATGCGATGATTGGCAAGCTCTGTGGGATGAATTGAAAGACGTCGTCGTTTATTGGGCGCAACAAGGTGTCAAAGTTTTTCGTGTCGATAATCCTCACACCAAACCATATCCCTTCTGGCATTATTTGATTCGTGAAGTCAAACGAATTTTTCCGGAGACTGTCTTTTTGTCTGAAGCTTTTGCCAGACCGAAGGTGATGACCTATCTCGCTAAGTGTGGATTCTCTCAGTCGTACACTTATTTCACGTGGCGCAACAATAAGGAAGAGTTGACTCAGTACTTCAACGAGATGTACAACACAGAAATCGCCGATTATTTACGTCCCAATCTCTTTGCTAACACGCCCGACATTTTGCCGGATTACTTGCAGTACGGCGGTCGATCTGCGTTTATGATCAGAGCCGCTTTGGCTGCCACTCTAGGTGCGTCGTATGGAGTTTACGGGCCGCCTTTCGAACTTTGTGTCACAGATGCCATGCCGGGTGCCGAAGAGTATAAGGACTCAGAGAAGTACGAAATCCGTACTTGGAATCTTGAGGACCCTCATTCTATTCGTGATTTCATTAGTCGTCTGAACAAAATCAGGCGAGCAAACATTGCTCTGCATGGCAATCGTAATCTCAAGTTTTTAAACATCGACAACCGCGAAATGATCGCCTACACCAAGAGCACTGGCGATGGTGCCAATACAATTTTAGTGGTAGTTAATTTGGATCCACATCACGTTCAGTCCGGCTATCTGCATATTCCATTTGCCGAACTTGGAGCTGATCAAACTTATCAGGTTCATGATTTGATTACGGGTGTTCGTTTCTTTTGGAATGGTGACACGAACTTTGTTCAATTAGATCCTAGTGTTTCGCCGGCTTACGTTTTCAAAGTGCTTCGTAAGCTCAAATCGGAACGTGATTTTGACTACTTCGTGTAGGGAGTATCGGTGAGTTATTCAGAAGCGGATCCACTCTGGTACAAAGACGCTGTAATTTATCAGCTGCATGTAAAGTCGTTTTTCGATAGCAATGACGATGGCTATGGCGATTTCCAGGGACTGATGGAAAAGCTTGATTATGTGCAAGAGTTGGGAGTTAACACTGTTTGGCTTTTGCCTTTTTATCCTTCACCATTGAGGGATGATGGATACGATATCGCCGACTATGAAGGCATCAATCCAGTCTATGGTGATCGCAAAGATTTTCGAAATTTCGTTCGAGAAGCACATCGTCGAAATTTAAAAGTAATCACCGAGTTGGTGATTAATCATACTTCGGATCAGCATCCCTGGTTTGATGCGTCTCGTCGAGCGCCAGCCGGATCCAGTAAGAGAGACTTCTATGTCTGGAGCGATACCGATAAAAAGTATGAAGATGCCCGGATCATCTTTGTTGATTCAGAAAAATCAAATTGGACCTGGGATCCCATTGCTAATCAATTTTACTGGCATAGATTTTTCTATCACCAGCCGGATTTGAATTTCGACAACCCGAATGTTCGTCGAGCGATCATCAAAATTATGAAATTTTGGCTTGATTTGGGTGTCGATGGATTGCGTCTGGATGCAATTCCGTACTTAATCGAACGAGAAGGCACCAACTGTGAAAATTTGCCGGACACCCACACAGTTCTGAAGGAATTGCGCAAAGTTCTAGATGAAGAGTATCCAGGTAGGATATTTTTAGCCGAAGCGAATCAATGGCCAACAGAGGTAATCCAATATTTTGGTGACAGTGATGAGTGTCATATGGCATTCCACTTCCCCGTCATGCCGCGCATCTACCTGGCGGTGCATCAGGAAGATCGCCACCCGATCACCGAAATTCTCAGACAGACTCCTGATATTCCACACGATTGCCAATGGGCGATGTTCTTGCGCAATCATGACGAATTGACTTTAGAGATGGTCACTGACGCTGAGCGTGATTACATGTACAACGCTTACGCGCATGATCCTATGATGCGTATCAACGTCGGCATTCGCAGAAGATTAGCTCCATTGCTAGACTACAGCAGAGACAAGATTAAGCTGTTGAACAGTATTTTGTTTTCAATGCCTGGAACTCCGATTGTTTATTATGGTGATGAAATCGGTATGGGCGAGAATATTTTTCTCGGCGATCGCCATGGCGTGCGAACACCGATGCAGTGGAATTCTGACCGCAATGCGGGCTTTTCGAAAGCAGTGTTTGCCAGGCTTTATTCAGCTCCGATTATGGATCCGGTCACTGGATACCAGTCCATCAATGTGGAAGCCCAGAATTTAGATCCATCGTCTTTACTAAATTGGATGCGCTCGATTATCAAATTGCGAAAGCAGCACCAGGTTTTTGGTAGAGGCACCATTGAGCTGCTCTATCCTGAAAACAGGCACATTCTTGCTTACACTCGTAGTTTTGAAGGCGAGACAATATTGTGCGTCGCCAACCTTTCGCGTCACCCTCAATCAGTTAGTTTGGATCTTCCCGACCATGCTGGAGTTACTCCAATTGAAATGTTTGGTCTGATGCCATTTCATCCAATTACAGAAGAGAAGTACACGTTAACATTGGCTGGACACTCGTTCTACTGGTTGCAGCTTACGACGCAAAAAGTTAGTCCGTTTGCAGCAACTCCGACCCCTATTAAAGGTGTGGAAACACAGAGCATCTATGTTACAGACAATGTCACTTCAATTAATATATTGCTCACGGGACCATTTCGAAAGATTCTGGAAAATCGCATTCTGCCTCTATTCGTTCGAGGGCAGAGATGGTTCGGCAAAAAATCAAAAGACGTTAGTTTTACCAGGGTTAACGACTGGATCGATTTTTCTGCGATTACGGGACTACAGGCAGGCATGCTTGTACTTGAGATTCATTATGACGACTCAGAAATGGATCTCTATACGATGTTTGTTGCTCTCGAAGTGGAAGACGCCGAATTAGAGCCTACTACAAAGAGCGGATCATCCGTGATTGCCGAGCTATCAGACAAAGGTAAAAGGGCAGTTCTGTTTGACGCCCTCGATAATGAGAAATTCAACGCAGCGCTGCTTTCCTACATCGCCGAAGACAAGCGCGTTCGTGGGCAGGTCGGTTTCGTTGAGTCGTATAAGTTGCCGGCGTACGATTTGATTGAAAAGAAAGCTGAGCACGTCAGTCCAGTCAAACGTGTCGAGAGCGAACAAAGCAATTCGTCCATTATCTACGGTAATCGATTCATCCTGAAATTGTTCAGACATCTTGAGCCCGGATTGAATCCCGACTACGAAATATCGAGATATCTCACCGAGACTTCTCCATTTTCACAAGTGCCAGCGGCTGCTGGTGTCATTGGTTATACAAATCCTCGAATGGCGAGCCTTTACACTTTGGGCTTACTTCAAGAGTTTGTTCCAAATCAAGGGGATGCCTGGACTTACACTATTGCCGAATTCCGTAGATATTACGAGCGGTGCGGCACCAAAGCTCCCTTATTGAGCAAGGTTACACCTCCTGCGGTGCCTCTGGCTGACTTGGTAAACGTTGAAGTACCTGAAGAAGTCTTCGCGTTGCTTGGTGTCTATATTAAGGATGCGGCCAAGCTTGGTGCGCGTACAGCAGAGATGCATATAGCCTTGGGCAAGCCAACGGACAGTCCAGCCTTCCAACCGGAGACGATTACTCGCAACGAGTTGATCGATATCTCGGCAGCGATGCGATACGACGTCGTGCGCGTCTTCAAGTTGCTGGAGCAAAAACTGCGTGTTGCAGAACCAGACCTGGCTAAATCAATTAAGTCGCTTCTGCTTTTTCGCCCGAAGGTTGTCGATTTGTTGGACCGCCTGCCAACCATCAATCAAGAGCTTTTGAAAATTCGCTGTCATGGTGACTATCATCTCGGGCAGGTTTTATACTCAGGCGGTGACTTTTTTATTCTCGATTTTGAAGGCGAGCCATCCAAGCCCTTACAACAGAGAACTGCTAAGCAGACTCCTCTTAAAGATGTAGCCGGAATGGTGAGATCATTTAGTTATGCGACATACGCCAGCCTGTTCTTGTTCACCCATAATCGCGCTGAGGATCTGGAGGCTTTCTTGCCCTGGGCAAAGGCTTGCGAAGCCTGGTCGTCAGCCTCATTCTTGAAAGGATATCTCGCGGCAATGGAAGGTTCAGAGCTGGTGCCTTCGGATAGAAGTGATTTCTTCCGGGCCTTGCTTCCGTTTATGATTGATAAAGCGTTTTATGAAATATTCTATGAGGTCAACAACAGACCGGACTGGTTGCGAGTGCCTGTCAGTAGTGTGCTCGAGTATCTAAAGGCTGGTGCTTTTTACAATGAGGATTATTGAAGTGGAATTGCGTTTCGTGACGACTGAAGAGGTGTGCAATGATCGATACTGATACGGCTTTAATTACTGAGTACGATGTCCATCTTTATGGAGAAGGCACGCACTACAGAATCTTCGAAAAGCTGGGTGCGCACCCTTTTGAAAGAAACGGTAAGAAAGGAACTCACTTCGCCGTATGGGCACCAAGCGCTGAGGGCATCTCTGTAATTGGTGACTTCAATAACTGGAAAGCTGATGCCAACGAGATGCGACCAATCGACGGTTCAGGAATTTGGGCAACATTCATTCCAGGAGTGCATGAAGGCGCCACTTATAAGTATTTTGTTAAAGGCGCTCATGGCTATCGAGCCGAGAAATCCGATCCATTTGGCTTTGCGTCTGAAGTCAGACCGAAGACGGCCTCTGTTGTTTGGCAAATGGATAAGTATAAGTGGAAAGACAAGAAGTGGATGGATACTCGCGCTGGCAATAATTCGCTGGATTCGCCAATCTCTATTTACGAGATGCATCCAGGATCTTGGATGCGTGTACCGGAAGAAAATAATCGCTGGCTGACCTATCGCGAACTGGCCGATCAGCTCAGTAAGTATCTTGTTGAAATGAACTTTACGCATGTTGAGCTGATGCCGATCTCCGAGCATCCACTGGACCTTTCATGGGGGTATCAGACGGTCGGTTATTTTGCACCGACTAGCAGATTTGGAACGCCGGATGATTTTGCTTACTTTGTTGACACGCTGCACCAAAATGGGATTGGTGTGATCATCGATTGGGTTCCTTCTCATTACCCGCGAGATGGGCATGGTCTGGGTATGTTCGACGGAACTCACTTGTACGAGCACGCGGATGAGCGGCAAGGTGAGCACAAAGAGTGGGGCACTTATGTCTTCAATTATGGTCGCTATGAAGTCAGTAATTTCCTGATCAGCAATGCGTTGTTCTGGCTGGAGAAATATCACATTGATGGTTTACGGGTTGATGCCGTAGCCTCAATGCTTTATCTCGACTATGGACGGAAAGATGGGGAGTGGTTGCCAAATCAATATGGTGGCAGGGAGAATATCGAAGCAGTTCAGTTCGTAAAACGCTTGAACGAGCGCGTCTATCTGGAACATCCTGACGTTTTGGTGGTGGCAGAAGAATCAACTGCTTGGCCGCAAGTATCCAGACCAACATATTTGGGTGGTCTCGGTTTCGGATTGAAGTGGGATATGGGTTGGATGCATGACACTCTCGAGTACATGCAAAACGAGCCCATTCATCGCAAATATCATCACAATAAGCTGACCTTCAGAGGACTTTACGCGTATTCTGAAAACTTCGTTCTGGCCCTTTCTCACGATGAAGTTGTTTATGGTAAACGCTCGCTTTTGCGAAAAATGCCTGGTGATGAGTGGCAACAGTTTGCTAACTTGCGACTTCTTTATGGATACATGTACACGATTCAGGGAAAAAAGCTGATCTTCATGGGCGGCGAGTTTGGCCAAACAAACGAGTGGTATCACGAAGCTAGTTTGGATTGGCATTTGCTCGCATATCCTTTGCACCACGGCTTGCAGCAATGGATGAAAGATCTGAACCGCGTTTATAAAGAGGAACCGGCTTTATACGAACTCGACAAAGAAGGCAACGGATTTGAGTGGATTGATTGCACCGATTATGAGCAAAGCATCTTTACTTACATGAGAAACGGTCGCAATCCGAAAGATAGTCTTGTCGTTGTCTGCAACTTCACTCCTGTGCCTCGAGATAACTATATGGTTGGCGTGCCGCATGGTGGTTACTGGAAGGAAATCTTGAACAGCGATGCCACAATTTATGGCGGCAGCGGTAAAGGCAATTTTGGTGGCGTTGAGGCCAGCCCTGTCTCTTTCCACGGACGTCGCAATGCACTGGTGCTGACTTTGCCACCACTTTCAACAGTTGTGTTTAAACATCAGGGTTGACGTCGGAGCAGGCTTTTGCTGCCGATCAATAACTTTGTTCCTGTGGTCATAAGCATCTAGGACTGAGGCGTTCCATTTCGGAGGGTCCACACCGTCTTGTAATATGGCAAAACGGAGCACGGATTTCCCAACTCGCCTCAAACAACACGAAAGTCCGCATCTCTATTTCAGGTCCATCCAAGGCATGTCGCTTGAATATGACTTGTATATGACGATGATAGAAAGTAATTCTCATCATCTAGATCAAACGCTACTTGTCGACTAACCTATACGTTGATTGCTTTTCCACATGGGTTTCTGGGTGAAGACTACGGCTGCACGCTTAAAGAGTTTGGCGCTGCTCGCATCATTTTTATCGGCGAGCGTTTTCCCGTGTTGCCGTAATGCGGCGTTGGCGGCTGAGCCGGCCATAGAGGCTGCCAAGAGTGCGTCCGAGAAAAGTTCTGCTGCTCCTGCTTCGACTGATCGCAAACCGTTTACTTCTGGCAGCGATTTTAAAACTGGTCCGGTTACTGATGATCAGAAACTGATCAAGCCCATCGCAAAGGATACGAAGAATCAACCTAACAGCAGCTCCCACACAAAGAACGACACGCCTGCAGAAATGGACGATGCCGATCAACGCAACAGCTCCAAAACTGGTCCAGTAACGGACGATGCAAAGCTGATTAAACCGGTGACAGAGGATAAAGGTTCCGCTCAACCAAATCCTCCGAAGAATGCCGACGTTTCAATCAACAACAAGGGTCCGATTTCATTAGGTGCCGTCAAGGTGGCTAAGGACCTAGAAATGTTGAATTTAATTGCTGAACTGAATGATCTGAAGCGTGATGGATTATATGTGCCGGGACAAAGGGTGCATCGCTTGGAAGTCATATCTGTTCGCCAGGACCTCGATGAAACCTTGTTTAGTGCTTTCCTTGCAACTCGGCGAGTGGTCTCCGAATTGGATAGACAAGTGTCTGGTTACGATGCTGTTGCTCGCGTCTTGGAGGAAAAACGAGATCAAACGGTCCGAAACAACAACATTTTGAACTTTACCAGCGGTGGTGCACTGGCAAGTACCCAAGGTGGTATCTCCGTGGGAACGAAAATGAAGTATCAAAACGCCGGCAACGAACTTTGTGCAATTGCCGGTGCTTTAAGCGCTGTTCTAGGTGCATATACGATTAAGTTACAAGGCGGTGCCAAGCGAGATGCTGAGCGAGAACCGAATATGCTGGCGCCGATTTTTGGATTAAAGCCGGTAGAGCCAAATAAATATCCCCCATTGGTATGGAACTATATTAATGACCACGAGCCAGGGCAGAAAAAAAATAGGCGTGAACAATTAATTGATCGGTGGATCAAATTGAATTATATTGAGTCGCTAGAAAAACCGACTAGCCCCCATCATTTAGCAGCTTTAGCTGGCACTATCCCTCTGCACAAGGAAATCACGATTGACCTGCTCAGAGACCGCATCCCGATGCTAGAAGATGTTCGCGCTGCGGTTGCAGGCATTAATGAGTACTTGGACGAAATACTGACATTCGTTCGTCAGCCATAGTCAGACATCATCCAGCAAATCGTCTATGATTTGTTGCTCACAATTTTGGAATGAAAACTCATGAATCAGCAGACTACTCAGCAGTTGACCAAACAATTTGGCACCGAAGAAATTCTTGTTTTTAGTGAAAACGAACATGGATTGATTCGCGCGAATGTCACTACACCGACCTGCACCGCAGAAATTTATATGCAGGGTGCGCACCTCACGCGGTGGCAACCGAACGGTGAGAAACCCGTTCTGTTCCTAAGCGAGCGCTCTGGGTTTCATCCAGGCAAAGCAATTCGGGGTGGCGTACCGTTGATTTTTCCTTGGTTCGGTGCCAGAAAGAATATACCGGCTGGCACGCAACCCGATGCTCCCTCGCACGGATTCGCTCGAACTTCTAATCAGTGGCTGCTAGTCTCTGTGGGGCGCAGCAAAGATGATTTTATGATGACGTTTGAATTGACTGAGAACGAGGACTCCACAGCACTGGGATTTCGCCATTTCAAAGTGACATACAAAGTGTCCGTTGGCGATGAGTTGGAGTTGGAATTGATAGTCGAAAATCAAGCCAACGATTCCATGCAAATTGAAGAAGCATTTCACACATATTTTGCAGTTAGTGATGCTGAACAAATTACTTTGAGTGGCTTAAGTGATACTGAATATCTCGACAAGACAGACAATTTCCAAGCCAAAAAGCAAACGGAGAAAGTGCTGCGACTAACGGGTGAGACTGACCGACCTTATCTGTATACCGAATCCAAAATCGACATTGAAGATCAAGCCTGGCAGCGAAAGATTTCAGTAGACAAATTGAATTCTCAATCGACAGTAGTGTGGAATCCATGGACAGAGCAGACTGCCAAGCTTTCAGACATGGACCCTGACGGTTGGAAGCAAATGGTTTGCGTGGAGACGGCTAACGTAGATAAAAATGCAATTACGCTTCCACCTGGAGGACATCACGCAATGCATGCCCGGATCCGCGTGACACCACTCTAGCGATCACATCGACTCGTGCTTTATCCAAGAATACTCTGTTCATGTGGGCCCAATCCGCTGCGCCAGTTGCTTAGTCCGTAGTCCATTGTACAGCTTCAAACTAAACCACTCGGTTTGAACCACTTGCCGCTAGACGAGGGTCTAAGCGCACGTCACAGTGGCAACTGCATCTTGGCGGATTGCGTTGGCTTCAACCTTACGTAGTTGCCCAATTGCTGGAAACAACTTGGTAAGGTCGACCCGTAATAATTGACTGAAAATCAGCGGTTTGAGGTTACAGGTACATGAATCCATTTAAGGGTGGCGAGTTGGCAGCAACGATTGCGGAATCAGTGGCACCAGAGACAACCAAAATGGCCGAAGCCGCTGTGCAGAGATTCCTGGGCGAGACGAGTGGAGCGGTAGCTTCAGCCTCTGCCGAAGCAAAGCCTGCTTTAAACACTCTGGGCGGAGAAATTATTGAATCAGATATCGTCAGCCCAGGCAGAGTGCTTTTTGGATCGAGTAACTTTAGGGGAAGAACCGGAGATTTTCGAGTAATAACTGTTTCTGGACAAGCGCCAGAGAAGGTGCTTCCGAGCGAGGAGTTTCATGCGCTGTGGAACGCCGCGGGAGACGCTTCAGGAGCGGTTCCACCAGTCTATTCTTCCCTTCGCACAGCTGCTGAAAGGCTTCACTCGTCTCAGCTGCAGGACTCTTGGACTAACGCCGATTGGGCTCGAATGTACCGTATACTCGGCAAGAGTGAGAGTTAACGCGCTATAAATTTTTGTCCAATTGCAGCAGCACAACGCTTCGCGCTTTCAATGTGAATCGCTTAGCCATTGGGAACGTTGTCTTCTTGATGCTTTCTGAAGTATCCAAAACCAGGCGCCAAAAGTCACCTTCATCATGTGAGGGTAAGACAAATGGAACGTCTTCGTGGTGCGAGTTGCAGAGGAGGAGGACGGTGTTGCCATTCACGGTTCTGCCTAAAGTATCCGTTTCCACAAGTGCACCACCCTCGAGCAAAACTCCCAGCACGCGCTTGCTTGCGTCGGTCCAATCTTTCTCTTCCATTGGCTTTCCATCAACGTTCAGCCAAAAGATGTCCTTTATGCTTCCGTCTGCGCCGGAACCTTTGAAAAATGTTTTTCTATGGATGACTAATTGCTCTTTGCGAATAGCGATCAGTTTTTGAATAAATTGAAGGAAGTCTTTGTCGGCCTCGTTCAGATCCCATTGGTACCAACTGATCTCATTGTCCTGACAGTAGGCATTGTTATTGCCTTTTTGTGTGCGGCCAAGCTCATCTCCGCCGCTCAGCATCGGTACACCTAAAGACAAGAACAGTAATGCCATGAAATTACGCTTTTGCTGATAACGCAATTTGATAATTTTTCCGTCGTCCGTTTCGCCCTCTGCTCCACTGTTCCAAGATATGTTGTGACTTTCGCCGTCACGGCTCTGTTCGCCGTTTGGTTCATTATGCTTTTCGTTATAGCTAACAAGATCCTGCAATGGAAATCCATCATGGCAGGTCACGAAGTTGATGCTAGCGTGAGGTTTGCGTCCACTATGTTCATACAAATCGCTGCTGCCGGTCATGCGCGATGCTACCTGCCCCATTTGACCGAAATCACCTTTAATGAATTGGCGCATGGTGTCTCGATACTTACCGTTCCATTCCGTCCACAAGACAGGGAAGTTACCAACCTGATAGCCACCTGCACCAAGATCCCAAGGCTCAGCAATCAACTTAGTCTGAGAGATGATTGGGTCTTGTTGGATGACATCGAAGAAGGCGGACAGGTTGTTAACGTCGTACAGCTCTCTAGCAAGTGCGCTGGCAAGATCAAATCTGAATCCATCCACGTGCATTTCCTGAATCCAGTAACGAAGGCTGTCCATAATCAACTGGATTACTCGCGGGTGCACCATATTTAGTGTGTTACCGCAACCTGTGTAGTCCATGTAATACCGAGGGTCTTTCTCGACCGTTCGGTAATAAGAAAAATTATCCACTCCACGAAATGACAAAGTCGGACCCATATGACTGCCTTCCACGGTGTGGTTATAGACGACATCAAGAATCACCTCGATGCCTGCCGCGTGAAGAGCACGCACCATCATCTTAAATTCCTGAACATTCTCGTTTGGTCCTTTCATTGACGAGAATCTTGTATCTGGTGCAAAAAAGGAAAGAGTGTTGTAGCCCCAATAATCGGTCAATCCGCGGTCTATAAAAGATCTGTTATTGACTCGATGATGAACGGGCATCAATTCTATGGCGGTGATACCAAGATTAGTAAGGTGTTCGATTACTGGCGCACTAGCCACACCGGCGTATGTGCCACGCAGTTCTTCAGGCACATCTGGGTTCAACATCGTCAAACCTTTGACATGTGCTTCGTAAATAATCGTTTTGTTCCAAGGAGTTTGCGGTAACTTGTCTTCCCCCCAGATGAAGGATGGATCGATAACCGCACATAGCGGAGCAAAGGCTGCGCTGTCTCTCGTATCCATGGAAAGATCCAAGTTTTTATGCCCGATTGTGTAGCCGAACAAGGAATCGTCCCACTTAACCGAGCGGGGAATTGATTTAGCGTAGGGATCACTGAGCACTTTGTTTGGATTGAAACGCATGCCTTTGTCAGGATCGTAGGGACCGTAGACTCGGTATCCGTACAACTGCCCTGGCCGAATATCCCTGACAAATCCATGCCACACGTGCGCGTTATATTCGGGCAGTGTGATGCGGTGGGTTTCTTGCGTGGATTCAGCTGAGTCGAAGAGGCAAAGCTCTACCTTTGTGGCGTTTTCGGAGAAGAGGGCGAAGTTGACTCCCAATCCATCCCAAGTCGCACCTAGCGGATAGGGCTTTCCTTCTGATATCTGCATAGAACTTGGCTACCTTTGAATGCTAACTGGTCGTTGTTATTATCGCAACTGGGAAACACTTAAAGAGGTCAGACACCTTAAGAACATCGTCTGACTTGTTTAAGATTTGCATGCTGAAATTATCAACGAGCTTGCGATCAGCCAGCTCTGGTGGTAAGACAACCGCCGTGTCGCCCCAGATGTGCTCGCCGCTTTCCGGTGTCAATATACTCCATACACCATAGCTATCCAGCTTCAGAGATTCGTCAATTTTAAGTAGCGTCGACACTAAGCGTGGTACCACTGTGATGGACCAGTTATCTTGAAATTCTCGAGCAAAAGCAATTACGTGTTGGTCGGCTGGACCTTTAACTTCTAAGGGAATGTATCGCCCTTTTGTATACAAACCTTCGTATCGTTTACGACAGGCGACAGCTACTGCTGTAATCAGAAGCTTGCATTGACCGTCGTTAATTTGATTCAAACACTTCTTCAGAAATTCGTTTTGTTGCGCAGCCTTGTCTCTCGATCCGCTTTCACCAATCCTGATGTAGTCGCTTAAGCTATCAAGCAAGCGCGTGCGCTGATTGAAGTCTACCGCACGTCGATTATCAGGATCAACCAAACTAAAATCGAAAAGTTCGTTGCCTTGATATATGTCAGGCACTCCCGGTGAGGTGAACTTCAGCGCCGTTTGAGCGACGCTGTTGACCAAGCCGAGAGGATAAATGGCGTTGTGAAATTGTACGAAATCATCCAGAAATGGATTGGTTTGTGACACTGTCAAGATCTTTTCGATGAAGGAAGTCAGTGCGTTTTCATACTCGGAATTTTTGTTTACCCAACTGGTATGTGATTTTGATTCACGTGCAGCTTTAAGTGTGTATTCGATTACTCTTTGCTTAAATGACTCGACCCATTCAGTTCCCGAGATTGCAGGCGGGCATGCGCCTACGAGAGTTTGATAAATCAAGTATTCGTCATTTGCATCGGGCATTTGTTCTTCATCAATGGTTACTTTCCTGCTTCTGTTCATGCGGGACCATTGAGATGTTTTTTGTTCCCAAATTTTTGGGATCTCGGAAAGCACCGCCAAACGTGCGCGGACGTCCTCGGATCGCTTGGTGTCGTGTGTGGACGAAGCCAGCATCTCATGCGATCTGCGCTGCTGTCTCTGCAAATTCTGGTGATGGAAACTAGCTACCGTGATACCAAACCGATCCGGCTCTCCGCCAACTTCGTTCAAGCAAACAAATCGGTTGAATCGATAGAACAGTGTATCTTCCACGCTTTTCGCCATCACCGGTCCGGTAAATTGTTGGAATTTCATAGCAATTGTTTGGATCGCTTGTTGAAACTGTGTCGCCGTCTCCTCGTTCAAATTGTCACCGGGTGACTCGGCTGCTTCAAGGCAGAGCACGTTGCGAACGAAATCGTAAACTTCTGGTGTCACGGAGGAACCAAATCGTTTTGCCAGTCGCACGGCCCAATCGATGTATTGTTTGGCGGTTTTGTCAACTTTCTTTGGGGTAACGTACGTTCTGTAGACAGGGAAGTAAGTGACGATGTGTCGAAGAGCTTTGCGCAATGAGTTAAGAGTGAAGTCTCTATAGTTCCAACTCATTTCTGCGATTTGACTGAGTCTGTGGGCAAGAACGTGCAGTTCGCTAGCCAGCACCGTATCTAGTATCAGACCTTTACATTCTCGTTTCATGCTTTCATAGTCAACTACACGTCCAATAAACGCTTCATACGTTGATTCCACGGCGTGTTCGTTGTCGATGGATACGAACACGTTTAGCAAGCTATTCAAGAACTCATATCCGACTGTGCCATGAACGGCCCAATCGTCTTCTAGGTGCTCAAACGGGGCCAGAATTTTTTCCACAACTATGTATATGGGCAGTGATTCTTTACCTAGCGCCAACTCGTTGTCAGTCGGAACGGGGCGATGCAATCGCTCGGCGGCTTTGAGTTGTAATTGCGCGAAATATGTTGCCGGATCAAACAGACCATCTGGATGATCAATTCTGAGACCGGACAACTTGCCTTCACCAATTAAATTGAAAACCAAATCATGCATCTCACCAAAAACACGCGGATCTTCCGTGCGCACGGCAGCCAGTTCGTTGATATCAAAAAATCGTCTGTAGTTAATTTCGTCTGATGCAACACGCCAGAAGACGAGCCTGTAAGCTTGTGCTTCCAGCAAATTGTGCATTCGCTCAAATGATATTTTATCGTCCGAACGAATTTCGAACTCAAGTAAGTTTTGTTCGATAAAATTCGTGATTTCTGGATTTTGTTTGCAAAGATGAGACAAACGATTCAGTTGTACTTGTTTCTCTCGCACACGTCCAGAAAATCCCTGGCGCTCTGTATGAGACGGTAAACGGTCGAGCGCCGTTATGATGCTTTCATACTCCATCACATCGGCGTTGTTTTTCCCGAGACGCTCTTTTAAAACATCGAGTCGATTAGCCAGGATTTTAGGATAGGTGGCTGGGTTGACCGGGAATTCGTTGTCGTAATATCTGATGGCAAGAGAGCCGCTTTCGGGAGTGAATTGTAGTTTTAGATGGCCGCCTTTTAGAATTGAACCGTAAGACTCACCGAGCACTGGCAGTGTTACTTTTCCGTAAAGCTCCGGTTTAACAGGCGTCCAGTCAATATCGAAATAGTCAGCGAATATTGATGCCGGACCGTTTTCTAGAACATCCATCCACCACTTATTCACTTTTCCGATGCCCATGTGGTTGGGCACTATATCTAGTATCAGTCCCAATCCATATGCATGCAATTCTGCAACAAATTTGTCTAACTCTTCAGGTGTGCCTATTTCAGGATTGATCATTTTATGGTCGATAATGTCATAGCCATGCATACTGCCTGGGCGAGCCTTAAGAAAAGGCGAAGCATAACAGTGGCTGACTCCCAACTTAGCCAGGTAAGGGACTAGAGCGGTTGCGTCTTCAAATGTAAACTCCTTGTTGAATTGGAATCGATAGGTTGAGCTGGGCAAGACCGTGATGGGTTTTGGCTCGGATTTTGTCAGTATTTGTTCGTTGATCCGCGGTCGTATTTTGTTTAACTCGCGGAGCAATTTTTCCAGATTTGGTTCATCCTGCAAATTCTCGATGTCCAAAGCTAGTTTGGCCCGCCAATCTGCAAGTGCAGGCTCGTTGGGTCCGCGTAAAAAGTTTATTAGCGGTAGCAGAAGAATTTTTGCATCTTCGGCTTTAATTGATTTGATATTTTCATAGTCCGTGACCATATGGATGTTGTCCTCGGATGCAACATTGGCACGATCCATCATTGCTGTAAGTTGGACACGGCTAGTTTCTGTAGATAAATTGGATTCCGCATCCTCAGTCTGGTTCGTCCAAGAATCCGGTCCCGACGCATCAAGGCTGTTCGCTTGTTGGAACACAAGCACTGAGAAATTTTGTTTGTCCAAACAAAAATCTATCAAGTTGTTCAGTTGCAGATCCGCAATCCACTGCAAGTACTCGAAATATTCGATGCGTTCTAAGTTGGACTGGGCAAATTCGGTAGTACCTTCAGAGTCCACTTTTAAATACGCAGTCGGCCAATTCTTCCAGCCTGGGCTTTTCGCCCCTGCTGGTTCGAGCTTCTCCCTGAGCGCTTCGAACAAAGCGAATAATCGTAACTGCTCACCCATTTGATTCTGAAATGATCTGAATGCCACTGCTCTTTCTGTATTTGCAGACAGATGCACTTCGCGGAAGTGTTGATAGCAAAGTTGCAGTACTGAAAGCTTTAGCGTTAATGAGTCAGCCAAGTTGACATATGTTTCGGCGCGCAGTGCCGCTAATTTCGCCTGGAATGCCGGTGCTAATACGTGTCTGTGGATGTCTTCTGACTCAATGTAATCAGGAACCAACTCAATATCGATGTAGGTTGGACTTATGAATGATCTGGATGCGTAAGAAATTTGGTTCCAATCTTCAGTTGAAAAAATTGGTTGAATGGGCTCGATAGAAATAACGTGCGCGTGCTTGTCGTCTGCATAAACTGCCAAATTTTTCAGGTCAGTGAAATCTCCCACGCCCCAGTTTCGTTTGGATTTAAGCGACGCTATCCGAACATGCAATCCCCAGGTCTTATTCGTGGTTAGTGGAGATGAAGTTACTGGAGCTGTGGTTCTCAATTGCGAACTCCTCTATTTCTCGATCAGCCAGAGCACCGACTGTGGGGGCAACGTGCCATGTTCAATTTCTCGGGAAGTGATACAGCTGGTGTTATAGAGAACCTTAAACTTGCTATTTTGCCCAAGTTTGTTGTCTGTCACTTTATGTGTTTCTTTAGTCAGGTTAGCCACCAACACCAAAATCGGCTTGGAACGGGCATTCCATTCGACAATCAGAAGTTCACCATCCAGCTTTGCTTTACCGGAATCGATTTTACTTAACAGGGGTACTATCTCTCTTTTTCGCAAGGCAAGCATAAATTTAGTCAATCGAAGGTTTTCAAAATGAGGTGCCTTATCTAAATCAGACCAATCCAATTTCGATTGCTTAAATGTTTCAACTTTGCATGGATCAGGAATGGAATCGCGCGTTTTAGGATCTGAGAATTCTGGGAAGTTAGCGAACTCGCTTCGACGTCCCTCGGTAACAAGTGGTGCCAGTTCGGGACCGAGGTCGCAGAAATACAAGAAAGAGGTTTTGCATCCCCACTCTTCTCCCATAAAGAGAAGTGGCACACTGGGAGCAAGAAGTTGAATCGTAGAGAGTGCGTTTAGAACTTCAGGATCTGAAATGGAAGCGATTCTGTCTCCAAAGGCCCGATTTCCAACTTGATCGTGATTTTGTAAAAATGACACAAAGGCTGATGGCGGCAGATGGTCGCTTTTTTCGCCTCTGATCTCGCCATCTCTATATTCTGAAGGTTCGTCTTGATAGATAAATCCTTCCGCGAGAGCTCGTCCAAGTAGTGCTATTGCGTTTTTACCATTTTGGCTTTTTACATAGTCCGCATAATATCCCCCAGATTCACCAGTTGCTAGAACATGGTAGGCATGGTGAATGTCATCATTCCATTGTGCGGAATACATCTTAGGTTTGTTTTCATGGTCGCGTTCTAAAAAACTGGCACCGTTAGCTTCGTTTTCGAGAACCAAGTGACGAGGTCTTAGGCGACCGGGACCCTCGGCAACTCTGTTCGCGAGTTCGATCAGAATATGCTTTTCCGAGTCGTCTTTAATGGCATGAACAGCATCAAGTCTAAGTCCATCTATGTTGTATTCGTTTAGCCAATAGAGCGCATTCTCGATAAAGAATTCTCGTACTTCCCGACTTCCTTCAAAGTTTAACGCGGCGCCCCAAGGTGTTTTGTGTTTATCGGTGAAAAACTCTTTTGCGTAGGCATGCAAATAATTTCCTTCAGGACCGAAGTGGTTGTAAACCACATCGAGAAATACTTGCATTCCTTTTTGATGAGCCTGCTGAATTAGGGCTTTGAAATCGTTAGGGGCTCCATACTGACTTTCAGGGGCATAAGGAAGAACGCCATCATACCCCCAGCCGTATCTTCCTGGAAAATCCGCTACTGGCATTAGCTCGATCGCTGTGACACCTAAATCTTTCAAGTAGTCTAATTTGTTTGCAACGCCGGCGAAGGTACCTTCTTCAGTGAAAGTGCCAACGTGGATTTCATAGAGTACGGTTTCATTCCATGGTCGGCCATGCCAATCACCATCGCTCCATTGAAAAGAAGCTGGATCAATAATTTGACTGCGACCGTGAACATCGTTTGGTTGATACCGGGAGGCAGGATCTGGGACTGCCAACCCATCGTCGATAATAAATTGATATTCCATTCCGGGTCTGCATTGCGCCGCGAAACTATACCAGCCACTTCCATCCGCAGCCATGCTATGGCGCGATTCTTGCGCTCCATCAAACAATGCGAGCTGAACGTTTTTGCTATTTGGCGCCCATAGGCGAAAGGAGAACGAGTTGTTAGGCTCAACTGCTGTGCCAAAACGCATGCTGTGACAGCGTTTCTTTGAGGCGACAGGACTTTCTACACTCTCTGTTTGCTGGGACATGGCTCGACCCTGGCTCCACGATGATTTTGATTCTTAAAAAGATACCAGATTGCCTTGTCGTACTCTAATTATTTGACTGCTTTGCAAACCACTCGTAACTTAAAGTAGACGATTCAAGAGTTAATGCCGATTCAGCGGGCTTCGGAGCAGCTTGTCATTGAGCAAAATATTGACGAGTTCGAGCTGCCTTACTGTCAGGTTTATGTCACAATTTGTGGTAGGTACTGCACCACCCATGGTGACAAGATATAAAACAATCATTGCCAACGAGTTTTAGTGAACGGTATAATGATTATGGAGAATCGCCAATGAACCCTAAGTTTTTCCGAGTAGCGAGGCGTATCATCATTTTTATGATGATCTGTTATCTTGGCAACATGCTTTGGAAAAATCATACTGCGCCTCACTATGAGACTCCTTCGGGAAACATTAGGTTGGATGACAAATCCCCCTCTCCTCGGTGATTCGGACCCGGTGTCCTGCGCTTGCAATGATAATGCCTAACTCATTTCCAGCGCATGGTAGGTTTGGTTTTCAACTAATAGCGCCCAGGCTCACAAATCCTTTCCCTGGAATCTTCTAGTTATAGTTAGACCTTTTTGACCTGCAATAATCTGTTTTCTACCAACACTCCAGCGGCGCGCCAGATTATGTACGACGGACTGTCTTTCATCTCGACAAATATTTTTGTCAGACTTTTGTTGCCATCTGCAAGCTTGATCAAAGTGCGCATCACACTCAGTTCGTCTTTTGTCACTTCGCGATCTTCTTGCAGCCTCAACCAACGATAGGCGTTTTCGATACCCGGTACAGCGCGAACTAGTAGCTCCATATTCGGTATCAACCGTTTGGCAGCGCGAACGTGATCTTCGGCCAGAGCGCCCTCCATAAGAATACGCTCCAATGAGTCTACGATTTCTTGCCCAGCGTTATCGATAGCTGAATTGGCGCGCTGTTGGAACGTAAATGTGCCAGTCTCGAATGTGACTACGAATTCTATAACTGCAGGTACGCCGACGATTTTGTCCAATTTAGCTTGCTTGGGACGCCCTTTCTCCCAGCTGACTAGCAATTGCCTTCCTGTGTCATCTTGCACGCTTAACAGCCCCGTCTTCTGGCTTGTGGCAATGGATTGCAATAGTCCTGCACAGTCCAACACGCCGAGTTCGCCACTAAAAGCAGAACCACGTTTCGATGGCTTAAAGCCAGCAGGGACTCTCTGAATGTGGCAAATCTGATTCGGCCCCATCTGTTCATTGAGGTAAAGCAGAGCATTTCTTGCCTTAGCGACCATGTCATCGCTGGTAGTGCCATCTGCTGGATAAGTTGAGCAGCCGATCGACACCGTAAGTCCCTTGACACCTCCGGCCCACTGCTCAGTAGCTTCTACAGCGGCGCGGATTTGCAGGGCTAGCTCCATGGCTTGCGGCATGCTGCAATCTTCAAGCACTGCGGCGAATTCATCGCCTTGGTAGCGAATCACATAGTTGGCAGGCTCAACAGATTGTTCCAATCGATCTTTCACGTCTATGTTGTTACGCAGTATCCGAGCCAATTCTTGCATCCATCGGTCTCTGACGTCCGAGCCGTGATGCTGCAAGCTTGCGTCCAGAAAATCACCCGATATCATGAACAAAGAAAATGGCTGATTGTCAGTTCGCATTGCTCGTTCGATAACGTGCCCCATTAGTTCTTGGAAGAATTGACGATTGCGCAATCCTGTTAATTGGTCCGTCCAATCTGCTTCTTCGGTTTCCTCCAAAATTAACAGTTTGTGGAAGAAGTTGGATATTTGATCGCGGAATCGTTCAACAGATTTGAGCTGATCTGCGTTGATCTGTTCTTCATCTTTCAAGAAGACAATGATCGCTGCAAGGTCGGCATCACGGTGTTTGATGGGGAAATAGAGAATTCGGCGGATATCATTTCCAGCCGCCAATTCTTCAAAGCCGAGACGACGAATTAGCATTGGTCCAATGTCCGCAGATTTTGCGTTTGCGAAACTGCCTCTGGCAATTTCTCGATGATCTATTTCACGCAGTAACTGCAGTGATTCATCGTCCAATCCCAGTGAAGCTAAGATTGTCGGTTGATAATCCCTGTCGAGTTTAAAGAATGCGGCTAGCGACACGACTTCAGGATATCTTTCCTGCAATCCACCCAGGGCCTGCTCGGCAAACATTTTAGTTGACTGCGCGGAACTTAGTTCATACTCGAATGAGCGCATCAGAGGACTGACTTTGGTTCTTTGCGTTTGCACAGCAGGGATCGGATTTGAAGGTGTGTTTGCGCCTCGCGCCGCATCGGTTTTGCGCGCCTTTTCATCCCTCTTCCCATCGTCATCTCTCGTCTTGCCAAAGCGCGATGTGTCGTTGAGCACAGCAAAGTCCTTGATTGCGCCGGCAAGTTGAACTACTTCAGTTGATGAACCTGTCGGTGCCATCAAATGTTTTGCTTTGCTCGGTGAGGCCGATGCCGCAACAATTGTCTTGGTGAATTGTGCGAGAGGACGAGAGACCAAAAGTTCAATCAATGCTAGCAAGATAAAGAAAACAATGGCAATGGTGCTGAGAATTATTCCAAATCTGACTGGAGTGAGAAAATTGAACATGAAGGCTTGAGGGGCAAAGGATTCCCATGTTTGCTCATAGGGAACACCAACGTGCAGCACTTCAGTGCCATTCATGCGAAGAACAGTTTCGTAATATCGAGCGTTGTTAACAACTACTTCGCGCGAATTTTCATCGAATTGACGCAAGTTTGGTGCGAACGGTCTCGTTCGCGGCAACACAGTGCCACTACCATTGGTGACGTAGCACCAGGCTAAATCGTGGTGAGAAATTATTTTGAGGGTTTGAAAACTGCCGGCGGTTTGCATTCCCATTTCAGCGGCAATTTCTTCTGCCAGTCCTGTAGACAAGGTCGGCACAAGTAACGGGGAGACTGCGTTAGAAATCACAAAAGCGATCGGCAGTGAAATTAAAAAGCAGACAAGAATCCGAACCCCAAGGCGATTCAGGGCTCCAAGTAGCGGAGACATTGGGCGAATTACGACCATAGTCTTGTCATCAGCTTTGACGATCGACTTCATACCAAACTTTTCTAGGTTTACCTAGTAATGATAACGAGGACAGCCTTGAGATAAAAGCCTTACCTCAATTATAGTTTTGGGGTTTGGGCTCAGGAACTTGCTTTATTTCCCGGCGTCTCTTGGGACAGGTGTTAACCTCGCTGTATCGTCGACTTGAGGGTGTTTATGCGCAAATTACTAGCTCTGGCGGCTTTTGCCTCAATGTCCATCGCCCCAGTTTGGGCACAGGGCTCGGATATCGTCTCAGGCTCCGTAACAATCAACGCTCCCTCTAAAGTCGTTTGGGAAGCCGTTCACACGGAGCGCCAGAACGATCCTGACCTGGAGTACAGCAAAGTTATCGAACAGCATGGCAACCAATCATTAATCGAGCAGAAATTTAACGCTTTGCCCGTCATAGGCGCTGCGACTTGTCAGCTCATACAAAGAGAGATTCCACTCGAACGTATCGATTACAAGCTCGTCAAGTCCGACAAATTTAAGGCTTTGAATGGAAGTTGGGTTCTCACTCCCTCCCCGGATGGGCAGACCACTGTGTTAGCCCTTTCCTCACACTTGGATACTGGTATGGCCTACTCGCAAGCGATCATTGATGTGCTCACTAAGAAGAAAATCGATAGGCGCTTGGATAATGTAAAGCGAGCCGCTGAAGCGGTTGCAGTGATTCCTTAGTCGGTGGAATCGATTCTCAGTTGCCTTTGGAAATATCGTTTCTGGTCTTTCATTATTAGGTTCGATGGCGAGTGCCTGCTTGATGACAGTCAACGTCTCTGCGTAGCGCCCTAATTCGCTCAAACAGTAAGGCTTGTTTGACATGATACGGGCTTTATTAGGATCGATCGCGAGTGCTTCGTCAAAATCTGAAATTGCCGCAAACCAGTTTTTCAGGTCAAGATATGCATATCCGCTCGGTGGTTATAGGCAAAAGATGGGTTGGGCGCTTTGTTGATCGCATTTTCGAACTCGCTAAAAGCCAAATTGTTTTCTTTTTAGCGAGATGAATTGCTGTAGCCAGGAACCATGGATTTACGTCGTTTGGATTCGCATCGAATGCGTCTACGCTCAATGGGCTATTATAAGTTTCAAGAATTTCGTGGGGTTGAGATGCCGAGCTACAAAGCTGTGTTGTTCGATTATGGAAACGTTCTCTGTATGCCGCAGTTGGAATCGGATGTTGAGGCAATGGCTGAGTGTTTGCAGCTTGAACTAAACCGTTTCAAAACACTTTATTGGCAATTGCGTGACGAGTACGACGTCGGTTCTTTAGACGGCACAAACTATTGGACCAAAATCGCTAAAAAGGGCGGTCAAGAAATTCGCGAAGAACAACTTAAAATCGTAATTGAGTTGGACAACGTCGGCTGGTCTCGTCCCAATTTGACAATGGCGGCCTGGGCAGACAGGCTCAGAAATAGTGGCATCATAACTGCGATCGTTTCAAATATGCCTAGCGATATTCGCGAATATCTTCGCTCGTGCGAGTGGTTGCCAGTTTTCGACCAATACACCTTTTCCTGTGAAGTTAATTCAGTTAAACCCGCATCCGAAATTTATCTATACTGCCTGGAAAAGCTTGAATTGAAGCCGTCTGAAGTTTTGTTTTTGGATGATCGCCAGATGAATGTCGATGCGGCGGCACAGTTAGGCATCAATTCATTTGTTTTCACCGACGCAGCTGAGCTTCAGCCATTTGTTCAATCAGTTGGTCTGCCTGAAATTTCACTTGGCTCATTGTTCTAAGAGACGCGTTCGGCGACTAACTTGAGGAGGTACTGACTTCGTTCCTGGAAGTGTATCTTTCTCCTGTTGCTTTTCCTGCCGCCCATTGCATAAAGTATTGCACCACAGGCAGTGTCAACGACGCAACTGCGGATGTGATTATGCTTTGGACTCTTGAATATCTATAGTTGCAGCTTGCGTATTTGCCATTGCCTCTTCACTTGTTCTTAAGTCTTCGGGATCCTGATATCGGGGCAGTTTAAACCAGAAGATGCTTCCCAAGCCTTCTTTGCTTTCAACGCCGATTGAACCTGCATGAGCTTCTACGATCGCTTTGCAGATCGCCAGACCAAGCCCAGTGCCTTTGCCTCTTTTGCCGTCTGCAGACTGAATTTGTTTGAACCGTTCAAAGACAATTTCCACATTATTTGGTGGGATTCCCCTACCGTGGTCGATTACACGTACCTCGTTGACGCCGTTATCTACGTTGACTTTAATTTCGACGCTGCTTCCTTCCGGAGAAAATTTGATCGCGTTTGACAGAAGATTGACCATTACTTGAACAAGTCGATCATTATCTCCAAGCACGTCGGCATCTGAATTGTCAGCGAATTTAGTTACTAGTGAAATCCTGTTCTGTTCGGCAACGCCACGCACTGCCTCAATGGATTCGTCCACAACTTCTACGAGACTGACTACATTGTGTTCAACTGTCATTTGTCCCGCTTCTAATTTTTCAATGTCTAAAACATCACCAATTAAGTTCACCAATCTATCTATGCTTATTTCAGCATCGTTGATTCGTTTCTTGCCCATATCCGACTTCGGATCGTAAACCCCCTCCGATATGAGCGAAAGCGTACCCTTGATCGAGGACAGAGGCGTACGCAGATCGTGGCTAACCATTGCCACGAATTCTTGTTTGACTCGATCGATTCTTCGTTGTTCAGTAATATCGTGTGCGACACAAAACAGACTTTGTTCTTCGGGTGACCAGTGCATCGACCACAGCACGTCGATTGTGGATCCGTCTTTTTTGACAACGCGACATTCAACCTGGCGATCCTGAGCGTCTCGAATCAATTCTTTTATCGTCTTTCTGGTTGGATCGCGTTGATCTGGAGAAATAATTTCACTGAATCGTTTTCCCACCAATTCATAGGGTTCGAATCCCCACACAGTAAGCGATGCTGGACTAACTTTGCTGAATTTTTCATCGGCATCAAGCGAGCAAATTACGTCTACCGAATTTTCAATCACCGCTCTTTCTTTTCGCGCTGATTCTTCGACCACGTGAGCCATTTTGTGAAAAACTTGGTCTAACTTAACCAGCTCATCGGTGCCGGTTAACTCCGGATTCAGAGGCATTCCAATTGCGAATCGGTAGCTGTTGTCCATCAGTACTTTAAGGCGTCTTGTAAATTCTCTATTGAATATTAGAGCAACGCTTACTGCCAGCAATACGTTCAGGACTGCCCCTACCATTAGGGCTTGATGCAGCTGGGCGCGTTTTGCCTCCTGGATTTGCGGACTTGCTGTTTCGATTGCGGCTTGTTCCGTTGTGATCATGTCTGCTTGTGCCGTCAGGGTGGACAGCATTGGACTGACTTTACGCATTTCAAAGTAAGCCATCATGCGATTGTCTTCTTTTACAATTCTTTTGATTCGCGCCAATACAATAACGCCATCTTCGGCTAGGGCTCTCATCTTTTTAACACGGACGTATGTTTGAGGGTCGTCCCGCACCAGATTTTCAAGAACATCGAAATCTTGCATAAAGTGGTGTTGGTCTCTCTCAGATCGATCTACATAGCCATGTTCTGTCGAAACGACGTACGCGCCCATACCGCCGGCAGACGTAAGCAAAGTTCTCAAAATCTGGTTGATCTGCGATGTAATAGCGCGTGCGTGCGCTTCACGCTTTGCTTCTAATTCGGATTCGGTCAATAGTTGTCCGACGCGAGCGACGAGGGCCAATTCGAAGATCATTGGCACTACTACCAATATGAGGATTCGATGTGAAAGTTTGAGCCGGTTGAACATTATGCCGGCCAGCAAAGGTCCGCCGCCCGGCTGAACCTTGGAGCTACAAAATAATATTCGACTTTATAAAACTGACTCATATCAAACCAAGGCTGGCTACGGTGCTCTATGCTCTTATACCTCGCCGGTCAAATTAAATCTTGAAAAAACCGCCAAATCTGGGTTCGAATCCAACTATTAGTGGTATGACTGTATTACGCCCTCAACAAGAACTTCTGCCTTGCACATACAAGGGCCGTGCGCTACCCCTAGCGCCTGATACCTGTTCGGTTTTGACTCTTTGAAAAAAGAATTTTGGTTGTCACGGAGTTGTCACAAGACCTATCGTATTGTATACACATGGAAGGCGGCGGGCGCATTTGAAGCGCTAATCAAATAGCAATTAGCTAGTACCGAAGCCACTACAACAAGTTTGGGCAAGAGGCTCCCAGGATCTTAGATCCTGGGTAGCTCGCTTTAAGGGGTTATTTTCAAAATGGGCGATCGGCGGAATCGACCACTAGGGTTTGGGTTGGGGCTCTCTTCAAAAACCAACCGTTGACGGTTGAGCGTTAGATTGGCACTCAGTTAGAAAACCAACCGTTGACGGTTGAGCATTTGGCGGAGGCTGAATCCGAAGACGAACCGTGGACGGTTGGCCGATCTTAAGACGAACCAAAACCCCTACAACATATGGACAACCCGTAACGCTTGAGACGGGCGCTTCATTTAAAATCCAACCGTCAACGGTTGATTTTTCCGAAGTGCTCCAAGGTTCAGTGGAGTGGGTGCCACTGCGATCAGTGCAGGAAGGATATTGCTACTTGTCGACTTCGTTGATGAGAAATAGTAGTCGATTCAAGTCGACGTTTAGAGTTTCCAGCACGCGAAGGGCGACTCCTTTTTCGTTGGCTATCAAGGCGAGCAACAAGTGCTCGGTACGCACATCGTTGGATCGAAACTTTCTTGCTACTTCAAAGGAGGTCTCCACCACTTGTCTGAAAAGATGGGTCGAGTGGAGGTCTTCTTCGTTGATTTCGCCTACGCTGGCACCATAGCCGATTATGCTCTTCACTTCTCGACGAGCTTTGTCTGTAGAGACACCGAGCGAGTTTAATACCATCGCTGCGACTCGTTTATCTTGCCTTAGAATTCCAATCAAGAGGTGTTCCGAGCCCACGAATCTGTGGCCCAGGCGAAGGGATTCTTCTTTCGCGAAACGAATAGCCCTTTCCAATTGCACATTATGCTTGTCGTCATCGCTGTCGCTTTGAACGCTTCTCAATGCCGCACCATTCCAATCGCCGACCGCCTTGAGGGGGGTCTTCTCCTGTGAGTAATTGTTTTCTTCCATGCCAATGGGCTCTCGTTGACATTGCTCTACTAATCATCATAGCTCGTATCTGGAATATTGACAGAGCTGCCGTCGGCGGGTATTCAAGGGTAAGCGGTTGCTTCTTAAATCAGACTTTCCCGGAAGTCACTGCTGGCGGTGCAAACAACCGGAATATTCTAGGGTATAGCCTGTAGCAGTCTGCTTTTGGACTTTGTCATAGTGTGATGGTAGGCACCCAGAGCTTCCCATATAGATGATTTACAGAAACGAAGCTGTTGCAATAGCCATTCAGATCGCCTCTCCTTGCAGGGTCTCTTGGGACTCCATGGAAGGAGACGATATCACCCGCTTTTGTGGTCTCTGTCACTTAAACGTTTACGATCTTTCAGCTATGGGTTCTAAAGACGCTGAAGAATTTCTGCAGAGTCGTGTATCTAATGAGCGCGTTTGTGTGCGGTTCTTTCGTCGCCATGATGGAACAATTATTACTGAAGATTGCCCAGTTGGACTGAGGAAAATTCGTCGCCTAACTGCAATGCTGAATACAGCCGTGGTCAGCGTTGTATCGATGCTAGTTTCTGTGTTACCTGCACGGGCTCAAACTCCTGCAAATAATCAATCACTATTAGCACCGTTGCCGGTGCGTTTTCCGATGCATCCTCAGCCACCGAATTTTACAAAACCGGTGGTGAGCACGCATCCTAAGGTTGAAAAAACAATGGGAGCAGTAGCTAACACCGACTTCCGACCATTTATGAAAGTCATGCAAAAGAAGCTGCTAGATAGATGGATGAATTGCCATGTGGAAAATCAGAGGTTCCCAATAGTTGAATTTAAGGTGCATAAAGAAGACGGCAGTGTTTCCAATATACGGATCGCGCGCAGTTCTGGTGATCCCGCTACGGATTTAATTGCCGTCCAAGTGATTGAGAAAGAGGCTCCATTCCCTGCGCTTCCGGCTGCCGCCGAAGCAGAAGTGGATATCCAATTCACTTTTAATCTTGATTTCAATAAGTGATTAATCGATCTGTCGACGGTTGACATACTAATCGCCAAGATAGTACGATTGTTTTCGTACTATTGTATTGTGAACTGTAGCAGTCACAAGCTGATGTACATAATCAAGGACCGCCAGCAAGCGGTTACAAATTCAGGTGAGTTATGTCAAAGAAAGTTTTCGTCACTGGAGCAGCAGGCTATATAGGCGGTTCAGTCGCCGTTAGGCTTTTAAAAGCTGGTTATCAAGTCAAGGGACTAACACGTTCGCAAGCAAGCGCCGACAAACTTCGCGGTCTTGGTGTGGAACCGGTGTTAGGTGACTTGTCCGATGTCGACTTGGTGACCAAATGTGCTCGGGAGGCTGACATCGTTGTCGATGCTGCGGACTCTGACAATGAAGAAGCCGTCAAGACACTTATTTCAGCGCTAAAGGGCAGTGACAAAGTGCTGATCCACACAAGTGGTTCGAGCATTGTTGCGGACCAGGCTAATGGTGAACCCTCGGATCGAATTTTTGACGAAACGACCAAATACAAACCTGAGCCTCAAAAACAGGCGAGAGTGGACATCGATAACATGGTTATTGAGTCTGCAAAAGATGGGATTCGCGCTGTTGTGATTTGTCCTTGTCTAATTTATGGAAAGGGACTCGGTGTAAATTCTGAGAGCCAGCAAATTCCTGGTTTGATTAGACTCGCTATTGAAAGCGGCGCGGCAAAACACATCGGTCGTGGAGAAAACATTTGGTCCACGGTACACATCGAGGACCTTGCCGATCTTTACTTGCTCGTCATCGAGAAGGCGCCAAGCGGTGGACTCTTCCTATTTGCTGAAAATGGAGAAGTGACTTTCAAGCAACTCGTTGAGAAGGTAAAAGAAGGACTTGATCTGAAAACACCTGTTGTAAATTGGCCAATTGAAGATGCGAGCGCTAAATTTGGTGCTGGAATGGCCATTTTCGGGCTCGGCTCCAACTCCAGAATTCGCGGAGTAAAGAGCCGAGAACTAGGCTGGCAGCCAACCAGAAATTCCGCACAAGAAGATGTTCTTCGTTGCTGTTCGAGCTCAACTGCAAGCAGTCGAAAGTAGGATCTCTCTGAACAACTGGGTTGCCACTCACTCCTGTGTTGGTTTGGATAAATCCAGCATCTTGTACAGTCGACTAAGTGTCCAAATTGCCGCTGCTAAGATAGCGGCCGATTGGCTCAAGAACGGACTGTATAAGGCGCATATTGACCAAGCACCAGCGATTGCCGCTGTTAGCGCTGCTTTGCGCCGGGAGCGAGATATTTGCGACATGGCGAACAAGAGAAATGCGATTGGTCCTGCAAAATTGAAAGCTGTAAGTGCCATCATTAATGGCGTCACCGTGTGCGCAGTTGAGGTGATCTGGTCGGCATGTGGTGGATTTGGTGCTGGTGATGCTTGATCAAATGCTCTAGCGTCTGGCACAGCGTAGTGTGCGACATTGTTTGGTGTGGAAATTGGTGCTTCTGCCAAAATTACTGAGTCAGAACTGCCGCTCTTATCACGAGCTAGATCATCTTCTATACCGGGAGATTGCTTGTTTTCCGTTGCCCGTCTGGACACAGCCTTAGGGCTTGGCTGAGCGCTTGCCCGGACATTAGTTGAGTACTCTCTTTCATATTCCGGGCTCGGTTTTTGTGCAAGTCGTCGCTCAGTATATGAGAGAGTGCGGCCCATGCTGCGATCCAGCCCCATTTGATAGTAGTCTGAACTGCGCTCCAACACCACAGCTCCGGAGACGGGAGAAACGACTCGATAGACACTGGCAAGTTCGACAGCTTGTGAGCGCTGATCTTCTTGCAGCAATCGGTCAATTTCTTGTTTTGCCCACATGTATGAAATACGATAGGCCGTGTGTTCTGATGCTAGTACCGGACAATCGGGTCTGTCAAAAGTTTTTGTTAAAGTCATTTGACCGGCGTTGTTCTGAGAATCGCGCGCAACACTCGCAACGATGAACCCAGGAGGATCCGAGTGAGTGGCGCGTGTGGCGAAACGAGTGGAGTTGCCGGCGCGAGCCATGGAAACAGTGAGTTTTTCTAAGCTTTTTGCGTCAATATTACCTCTCAGCAATGAACCGCTATTGGTGCTCTCATTTTGAACTCCAACCTGATTTGAACTCATTGTGGATGGCCCGGTCAAGTGAACGTCTTGCTTGCATGAGATGCTCACATTTGAGTCATCAATATACGGAAGGGTGAGCTCGGCTTGATTGTCCGTCGTCAATTTCATCGGCACGGTCATGCCAATTCGCAACTTCATGTTTTGTCCAGGCATCACAGGCCATGCCTTAATCAACACTCGATTGGCACTTATTTGTGTGATGATCAGTGGATCACGACGACCATTCACAACCCAATCGTAGGCACGCTGAACGTTTTCTGTTGAGTTGAATGCAGCCTCCTGAGCCTTTCCATTGATCCACAAAGTTGCCCTGGAAACTACAGCGCCTGCAGGCAACACCATTTGCATTTGAGCTTCTTTTTTGACAGACGTACTGTTGCGCAGCGAAAACGTCCAATAATATGAAGCGCTCAGAGATTCTGGATCCGCCACCCCGGTCAATACCGAACGCGAAGCACTCAATCCATTTGCGTGAAGAGTCTTGACTGGTTTTGCATCGATGCGCGGCGGAATGGAGACGACGATTGGAATTTGCGCAGGAATAGCAAAGCTCTTGGGCGAAAGGATGCTAGATGCTTGGTCAGAGTGTGCTTGCAGGAAAAAGTAACCTCCTAACGCACCTCCCGCAAGCAGCAATAATGAGGCGCCGGCACCTGCATAGAACGAAGACCATGAATGGTTTTGCGCCACTGGTGGAGGTGTTATTGGCTGCTTGTAGGCTATTTTCTCATCAGTAAGCAGGAACTCCAGCTTCTGTCGAGTCTGCATTTGCTTATCGTCTATTGTCGACATCTGACTGCCCTTCCTGTTCATGGTAATACGCCGTATGACTAAGCATAAGCGCGTTCCATGACAAGACATAGGCAGTCATCACTAGAGAAATACTGGGATAACCCCGGTGTTTATTAACGACCCGGTATTATTCAGAAGCTAGTTTGTAACCGACACCATGCACGTTTTCGATAATCGAAGACTGCCCCTGCGTATCTATTTGTCGACGCAGACGCTTTATACAGGTTCGCACGGTTTCTGGACCAGAACCGGCTTCTGAATTCCAGACATGATCAAGCAGCGCATCCGCCTTGAAGACTTTGTTGGGATTGCGCATGAAGAACTCCAACACAGCAAACTCTTTTGGAGTCAGCTTAATCGTCTCACCGTCCTTGGTGACTATGTGATTGTTAGGATCAAGAGAAACGTTGCGAATACTTAGAATATTGTCGTAAACGTTTGTCGGCCGCCGCAACAAAGCTCTTATTCGAGCTGACAATTCTTTGATATCAAATGGCTTAGTAAGATAATCGTCAGCGCCGGCGTTAAAGCCTTCCTCTTTGTCCTCAATGTCATGTTTCCCGGTAAGCATCAACACCGGTGCACGACCACCACTTGATTTGTATCGTTTGCATATTTCCACGCCACTTAAATCGGGCAGACCCCAATCCAGTACAACCACGTCGTATTGATATGTTTTCAGATAATGATCGGCTTCCAAACCGTTGTGAGAAACCTCGACGGTGTGGTGTTGGTGCGTGAGCCAATCTTCAATTATTGTGCAAACCGTCAAGTCATCTTCGACAACGAGGATTTTAGCCATTTTGCGGCCCGCAGGCTATTTCTTGCTGCCAATCAAGATGATATTGGCGCCCAATTGGTAACGGGCTCCGGTATTCGGGTTTGTCACTTTGCCGTTTGCATAGAAGCCAACTGAGCCTGTTTTGAACTCTTTGGCAGAGGCAATAATTTGGCCCCATGGTTCTCCCGATGGTGTCTTCACCTCAAGTATCAATGTCGCTGGAGATTCAGGATCAGTTTGTCCCTTATCCGCCTTGTCAGCCTTCGCACCTTTTTCAGCCATTACATTTCCTCCGCCAATAGTCCCTACACATTATAGTGAAGAACAGCTGCTTCTTCTAGCTACACCGTTATATATGCGGTGTCGTAAAAGTGCAACCTCTAACGGCTAGTTGAAGTCTCTGTCGCTGACCCCAGGTCTTCCAAATGGGCGCGTGCCTTGGCGGCTCTTGGATCATTGGTTGGGCATAGCTCTAAGAATTTGTTCAATTCGCCTATCGCTGACTTCTTATCCCCCACGCTTTCGAACGTGTTACTCAATAAAAAATGAGCATCCGGATTTGTTGGAGCCATAGATACGGCTTGCTTGTAGGCATCGATTGCCGACTTCTTATCGCCTGACATAAGCAGGCTGGACCCCAGATTCATCTTGGCCGAAGCCGAACTAGGAGCGATACTGACAGCCTCTTTTGCTTGTGCAAGTGCATTATCGATGTCACCTGCTTTTACAAATGCATAGCTCAATCTTTCATGTAAGGTTTCATTGGTTGGGAAAAGCTGCACAGCGCCTTGTAACAACTTGACGGCTCGTTCTGGATCACCTTCCTGCAAACACTTCGATGCCAGAGCTTGTAATACAACTCGATCTCTTGGATTCAGGAGATAAGATTGTTCAAGCTCTTTACGACTTAAATCTGGTTGTCCCAACTTTTCAAGAACACGAGCGTAGTTTGCATGAAACAGAGAATCGCTCGGTCTGGCTGTGATAGCCCGTCGATATAGATCGGCCGCTGCTTGCCAATCACCTTGAATTGATTTGAGTGCACCAAAATCAGCAAGTGCATCTGCATAGTTTGGATCCACAGAAATGGCGGCTTGATATTCCTTTGCGGCGCCATCCATGTCACCTGCAGTGATCTTATTGGTGCCATTGAGGTAATAAGCTTCAGCTGATAGAAAGTTTCTTACGTTATCCGGTATCTCTGAAACCTTTTCAACAGAAGGGGTTCCAAGCACCAGTTCGTTGCCAGTCCAATCAGTCTTCATCACAGGGGATTGTCTTTTGTTCGGACTGATAATGCTAGTGTCAATTTCGGTTTGCTTCTTAGCTAACTCGAACGCTTCTTTCAAAGGAATGAGTCCGTCTTGTTGACGCAATGCCTTAACCAGGTTTCTCGAGAACGCATCGCTCCATGTCATTTGATCTGGTCGGCTTGACGACAGGATTACATAGCCTTTGCCGAGAGCAACTTTATCCAAGTTTATATTGAAGCCGCTAAAGAGAGCTTTTGCACCGGCGGTCAGTTCAGCAGCGCCGCTATAGCAAGACTGCAGAACCAACATTATTCTCTCTGACTTCACATCCTTTTTAAGCGTATCCATCAGCGTCTGCATGGATATGCAAGTTGAATAGACATTATCGATGGCGCAATCGTAGGCGCACAAATAGGTAGAACCATCCGTAGTGGGAAAACCATTTGTGGCAATGAAGACTAATACCAGATCATCCGGGCCAGCTAGAGATCCTAACCAAGGGCTTGTCAGCGAAGAGACGATATTTTGTCTTGTCGCCGATGCGTTCAGAAGCAGTTTGACGTGATCAGGCTGGAAGCGTCCACCATGGGGATCTACGAGGTAGTCGTAAAATTGCTGGGCCGCTTTGTCCATAGAAACTTCAGAACCTTCAAGGCGCTTCTCCTTGAATTTGGACGCACCGATCACGACAGCCCATTTTTGCTTAATCGGCTTGTTGGTTGGTTTGGCATTCGGATTGAGATCTTGGATTTGTGTGAACTCGACACCGGGCACCGGAGATGGTGCTATCTGATCGGCACAAAAACCGGCTGGAATATTGAGGACCAAAGCTAAGACGCTGAATAAACTAGCGATCGGTTTTGTCATGATCATGCTCTCTACCTTTTACTGATGTGCAAGTGCAATATCAACGGCCAACACTCCACCGGGTCCATTAAAAGATACTTTGACCAAGCTGCTTGCGCTGCCGAGCTGCGAGTTTCCAGAGAAGTCGGATGGAATGATCACCGGCGTTGGATCGTCCCAACTTAGCTGCATTCTTGTCGGCACTAAGTCTTTGGATCCTGTTTCCGACGGTGAGACAAACGCCGTCAGATAGCGTTGCTCTTCAAGCTCTTTGCGCGGTTCGATTTTCTTTTGTGAAAAAACGAGACTGACTTTTTCAATGCCCGGGTGTTCGTCAAACTTCAACCAAGTCTTACTAGGCAATGGATAATCTTCACCCTTGGTCAAGAAGTTATTCGTGCCGGTTTCAGCTGATGGGAAAAGCGTCGCGCTCTTGCCTCTGCTACTCTTATTCATGACTACGTAGGCGTAACCATCGGTTTGTGGAATGATGTGGAATTTGATTGCATCACCAGATTTAAACGATGTTTTGTTATTGCAGCGATACACTTTTCCATTTCTCGCTAATTCGATCCAATACGAAATGCGAGCTTGATCTCCTGAAAAATCAGCTGTCCGTACACCGCTAGTCGGCTGACTGAATGCCACATTTTGTGGATCTTGTTTGCCGAGAGCATTCGCAACTTGCTGAGTCGCAGCGATCATTCTATTGTGTTGATTAGAAGGTGAACTGTTATCAGTAGTTGCGATCGAATTAGCAACTTTGGTGTCGGCAGTTGACGTTGCATCGGCAACCTTAGTGTCCGAAGTGGCCGAATCAGTGCCTTCGCCATTACTGGCTACCGATGGTTGCGACTTGTCTGAGGCGATGGCTACAGTTGTTAAAGGAGCAACATTTTTATTGATCCACTTTTCGACAAAGCTTATGTCTTCATCACTAAATTGTCCTTCTTCGAAAATCAAATGCTCAGCGTTTTTGCTGAAAACAAGCTGGCGCTTATCTGTTGTTAGATTGTCAAAAAGTTTCCATGTGCCGGCTGGCCGAACGAGTTTGTCGTTCGCACCCTGAATAAAGAGGACTGGAGCTGTTTTGATTTCTTTGGCGACAAGGAAATTCTTCTCCATGAAAGACTGAAATTGCATCAGTTCTTTCGGCGTCATGTTCATACGACCGAGTTTGTCGTTAGACCATGTCTTCCTCAAGTCTTCCTTTTGCGTTGCTTTGCCGACAACATCAGTGCCAATGTTCATTGGTTTATTGAAACCATGGAAGAAACCGTGCAAACCTACTTTTAATTTTGTGTCGCCTGCGCCAAATCGATCCCCAGATGGAACGGACGAAACTAAGCCTGATATTAGTTCGGGATACATAGCCGTGGCTCGTAAGGCGATTGCTCCACCCATAGATTCTCCGAGAATCACAACCGGCTTATTGGGATAATTTTTCTTGATGGACTGGAGAACGATCTTTATATCGGCAAGAGCGCCTTCAAAATCGATGCCAGTTCGGTAATCGTCCTTCCACTCACCAAAGCCTCGAATGTCCAGGGCATACGTAGGCACGCCGATCTTAGACATTTTTTTGCCGAAAGCTTCATATGTGCCTTTATGCAATCCTAAGCCGTGGACGCACAAGAGAACCGCATCGACCGGTTGGGAGTTGTCTACCCATGATACAAAGGGAATCTTTTGATGATCTTGCACTAAAGAGTCTTTGACTGGCGCCAATTTGGCCTCGCGGGGCAAGTCCTTGGCTAAAGGCGTCACAGTGTTAGCGCCAACTGGTATAGATTTTGCCCCTGTCGGCACTACTTTGGAGGTCAAGGACGGTGAAGCCTTCTTAATGCTGACCGGTGTTGCCTTTGGCGCCGGTTGCCCAACGGCGTTGGCAGCTCCAACCTCTTGCCCTAGATAGCTCAAACTCATCACTGCTAGGGTGATTCGACACATTGATTTGTTCAACAAAGCCCGGACCTCTTAGACTGTGGTCATATACTTGTATATAGATTACTGTCTCCTGCTCCTAATTAGGGGCGGTTGCGGACCGAAGTTTACCGAATGCTCCGTAAAGCCCGTCGTTTAGGGCGGGGATGTAAGGAGCGATGCGCAAGCGGTCAGTCTGGTGTACTTTGAGATTGGATGTATTGCTTCAATTGGGAAATTGGTGCTCCTTCACGGGATGCGGCAAAGTAACTCGGTGACCACAGAACACTCTTGTATTGTTCTTCCTTAAGTCTGGAAATTCATTCCTTAGAAAGCAGGGAAGAAACGCCTTTCAAGCTATTGACTAATTTGGGAATTGCGACTTTTGGCGGATAACTGATCAACAGAGAGTCGTGGACTGATACCATATCTGCTACCAGACAGTTGGTGATGATCACGTTCTTCGCACCCTGGCCGAATCTACTCTTCCTCATCTTGATCCAGTTTCAGACTAAACCCGCATGTGATTCTTGGTCAATGCCAGGACCTTGATCAGAGACTGAGAACAGGGCTGTGTCCTCTTTTTTGTACACACCAATTGTCGAGCCTGCTGGAGAATAACGCACCGCATTGCCTACTAGATTGCTCAAGACTTGCAGCAAGCGATTGCGATCAGCAAGTACTCAAGAAATCCTCAGAGCTCATGGAGCAGCGTGATTGAAGCTCCCAAAGTATCGGGAACCAAAGTGCGCGATTTTCAGTCATAACCCGCATAAATACTCAATTTTGCGCTCTGATGTAGAGGTTTGCCATGAAATTTGTGATTGTTCTTTTGATGGTTACCTTCCTGCATACAGCCCCAGCTGACGCTACAACGCTAATAGGCATGGTCCAGTATCGGCATGCGGAGGGACGAATTGGTGTGCGCATCAACCATTCTGGTCGCGTTTTTAAGGTTCATTCGAAATCTCCTGCCGACATTGTCGGCATTCGACCGGGAGATGTCATAACTTCCGTTGATGGAAAGCGTTCAGGATTTGTTGGTAAGATCCATGGAACGCCTGGCACCATCGCAAACCTAACCGTGAGACGCGATCATGAAGAATTGGCCTTTCAAGTGCCAAGAGTCGATTTCTTGGAATTTCAACTTGGTGCAGGTGCACCATAATTGGTGCAGAAACTGGTGAACGAGCGTAGAACGCCTGGCGCGGATTGTGCGAGGATGGCAATCCTTCATTACTACAAGTAATCGCAGAAAATCCTCACACTATGCGATAAAAATGTTGAACCTCCATACAGCTAACCAGCATGCTCTGGCTCGCTTTCATTAGGAAGCAAAAGCAGCCTGCTATTCACTTGGTTGTTTGATGTACGAGGTATTAACAGGTAAACCGCCACTGCAAGCGGACACGATGATCCAAACAATGTTTATGCACCTAAATACACTGATAATACGGCGCTCCTCGATTCAACACAGGTTACCGATGGGGTATTGAAGACTCTTTCAAAAATGCATCTTAAAAAACTATTTTTGGGAGACTGTGATTTTACCAACCGCGGTGTACAACCGCTTAGCAAAATGAAATCACTGATTTTTCTGGACATTCGATATAATTCGCAAATCTCGCCATCAATGCTGGAATATTTGGAAGAAACGCTAGGCAGAAACAACACAGCTGTGAGAATAGACAAGCTTATTCAACGGTGAAATTCTGCTACCGGCCAGATTGATATGCCACCGCGAGGGGTGAACCGCCCTTCAACTTTTATATAGGACGGGTCCAGTAATTTAATCAAGTCGTTGGCGATGCGATTTACGCAAGACTCGTGAAATTCACCAAATTGGCGAAATCTCCCAAGATACAGCTTGAGTGATTTGCTCTCTACCAGTCGTTCACGCGGAATGTAGTCGATGACAATTGTGGCGAAATCAGGTTGACCTGTAATCGGACACAAACTTGTGAACTCCGACGCTTCAATGTGCACTGTTCCGGCCACTTGATGCGGATTTTGTTCGGCATCAGAAAACGGGTTCGGCACGTGTTCAAGGACTTCTACCGAGGGATCGATATATATGTATTCTGTTTTCTTCCCAAGGTGCTTTAATTCAGGTGCGGTCACTTCATCCCTCTCAATCGATATTCAGTAGCTTATGACTTTGCAGAGTCAATCTATAGCCAAACCGCATCGCCACATCAACGCAGACATTTTTGTTCAGTTCGTTCTGTGCCGCCTCACCGGCATCCAAGGGCATTACGTAGATCTCACTCCCAAGTGGAGGTCGAGCTATCCGAGCTGGCACGTTTGCACTCTGAGTGGATTGGTTTGGCAAACCATCTGTGGCATCAATATCATCCGAACCGATCACGTACTTAAAAGTTGTGATTCTTGGCAAAAGTTTCTCGTGGATATAGCTCGATTTCGGACTGCAGACAATGTGTAGATTCGGATCAACAGGAAGATCAACCCACAAAGTGCCATTAGTCTCGATTTGGACGCTCAGATTACACTTTAGTAGGCGCTCCACCAGTGGTGCGATATTCTGTCGAAATGGTTCACCACCAGTGATGATGACGAGGCTGCAATGTTCCGGTCTTTCGGCATGAATGCGCTCAAATAATTCATCCAAACTGGGGTGCCATTGAGATGATTCGAAATCTGTATCACACCAAAAGCACTTCAAGTTGCAACCAGCCAATCTGACAAACAGAGCCGGTTTTCCAGTAAATGGTCCTTCACCTTGCAGAGTGTAAAAGACTGACTGGATCCAGAGGTTTTGTCCGTCAGTTAGATCTTGTGGTCGAACCGGATTTTTACCGAGCATCAAGTTGTCCCCGCGATAGCAATGGATCACTAACGCCTGCTTCGGTGAATCCTTTTTGTCTTAACAAGCAAGAATGGCAGTGACCACATGGTGGCACGTCACCGTTGTAACAAGTAGTCGAATGGGCTAATGCTTCCATGCATCCTTCCAGAGACTGGGCTAGTTCTACAGTCATGCGCTTGGTCAAGTTAATCAAAGGCGTCTTAATGGCGATTCTTCGGTCCAATCCGCTCGCTAAAGCTTCCTCCATTTTTCGGATGAAGTCAGATCGGCAATCTGGATAGCCACCGAAGTCTTCTTCAGACACGCCTATGATCATATCTTCGCAACCCATAACGTATGCCCGATTGGCCGCCACGCACAAGAAAAGAATGTTCCGTCCAGGCACAAATGTTTTTTCCAATCCGCAAGGCAAATCGTTCAAAGACTCATATTTCTCGACCGATTGTCTCGAGTCGGTAAGCGGACTCAGACCGGCAAAGATCGAACCCATGTCGATTATTTCGTGTGGCACCTTTGCCAGTTTGGCGATAATTTTAGCGCTTTCGATCTCACGAATGTGTCGCTGATTGTAGTTGAAAGTTAGTGCCACGACCTCGTCGTAGTGCTCCTTTGCCCAATAGAGACACGTAGTACTATCTTGTCCACCCGAAAGAATTGTTAGAGCCTTGGCCATAGTCCATTGTCCTGAGAAAGTGCACGGAGAAACCTATGCATTTGCTGCTGTTCGTCCGACTGAGCGCCTCGATTTGCAGGTTGCCCAACTAGGAATTCAGCGACGTAGATTATAAACTGGCAACCGAAGTGATCGCCACGTTCTGCGATGAGTTGTGAATTGGTTATTTGGAAGGTGAGCGTAAAAGCTTATTATCCATTCGGTCGTCTTCATCTGCAGGATGCTTAAGACCTTGCTTTTCACGCATTGCAACGTCTAATTTCCACAACAGAGCCTGCACTTTAGTGCGAGTGCGAGCCTTCTTAACACTACTGGAATCCATGATTTGGTGCAGGGCCGTCGCTAGCTGAGAGTAAGCGATTTGCCGGTTCTCGAATGCTTCCTTGCACTCAGGATTCAAGTCAAGGGCTCGCGTGTAGTCCTCAATTGCTTGCTGATATTTATTGAGATTGTGATAGGAAATGCCTCGACAGAAGTAAGCCCCGCAGTCTTTTGGATTAACTTCAATCGCGTTGCTCAGGTCGGCGATGGCCAGATCGTGCAATTCCAGCTCACTGTAAGCGATTGCCCGACAGAAATAGGCACTTGAATCTCCCGGAGTGAGATTGATGAACTCTCCGAAGTCAGCAGCAGCTTCTCTGAACAAGCCTTGTTGAAAATAAGCGTAACCACGCTCTGTATAGGCAAGCGCCAGTTTGGGATTTATCTCGATTGCCTTGCCGCAGTCGTTGACTACATCTATATGACGACCCAAGACGCCGTGTGCATAAGCTCTGTAGACATACGCCCAAGCATTTCCCGAATCAAGATCAATTGCTTGAGTATAATCTTGGATTGCCTTCTGCGGCTCACCAAGCAAGTTGTACGTGAATGCTCTATTGAAGTAAACAGTGGCAAAGTCAGGCTTCATCTGCAGAGCCTGGCTAAAAAACAGAAGTGCTTCTGGATAACGCCCTCGCATAAGCAAGTCCATTGCTTGCTCATAAGCCATTCGGGCATGGTCCTCTGCATTCATTCACACACCTAACCACTGCCACAGGAGCTCAGATTCCATTCGACATCAGCCGATCTTACTCAGATCGGCTGGACGGTTTCAGGAGAGCAACAGCCCATGCTAACACGCTCTCACGCAGGTAATGCTGTTGTCAAGTCTCGACGCCAAGGCGCTTGCCTTGAGGATCTGCGTTAACCCGGATTCCATGCGAGTAAGCGGGAGTTGGCTTCAAACCTTAATTTCTAGAGGCTTACTTGGAGGTTCCAGTCAAGCTCTTGAGCCTTGTTTCGATCTTCTGAGAATCGGTTTGTCTGCCTGTCACTTTCAGGATGAACGAGTAGCTCTTCAAAACAGCAATCAGATTAGTCTTATCGGGGTTTTTGTTTAACAAAGGTATTGCCCGAAGGAAATAGGACTCGGCCGCGGGCCAGTTTCGAACTGCTCCGGCCATCATTCCAGAATTTGCGTAGGCGCTGCCTAAATTTTGACTGACAATCTCGGATGTTGGATCTAACTTTTGTGCCGCCTCAAGTTTTTGGATCGCAAGCGCTACCTGACCCGCTTTCATCGCATCAGCTGCCTCGGAATTCAATTTCAAAAGTTGGTTGACATTGCTGTTTGGGTCGCCAGACATAATCATTTTTGACATGTTCAACGGATGGCTATTCACCAATTCTGCACTTGTCGTGTAGATCTTCGTCAATGTGTTTTTGTCGCGGTTGGACAGTTCAGCTGGAGTATCGGCAGGCAGTACGGTGCTAAACATGATGTCGTTTGGATATTTACTGTGTCCTAAAATACCGAGAGCATGCCCGATTTCATGCAAATCAATGCGACGTGCGTAATTGTTTGAAAGCTTTTGCGTACCAAGTGGTGGCACAGACAAGAGGATGATGTTCACTTTTAGTATGCCTTTCGAATCCGGCACAACTATTGCGTGACCGCCTTCAGCAGAAGAAATCATTTGTTTGACGTCGTCCGTCCAGGTGCAACTCACTTTAGCCGCTGCATCATTGGTGTATTCAAATTTCAACACGCCTTGTGAGACCTTTTCCCAGTCCGAAAATGCTTGCTTCAGCACATCAACGTATTCTTGCCGAAAACCTGGCACAGCAGGGTCCGGCTTTATCGAGATAGTGATGGGCATTCTTGATTGCGGCCAACGCGCAATCCCATTCTGAGTGGCGTCATCGAAATAATCATTGGCATTAACACTGACAGGTTTTGACCCAGCCGTGCGCTTTAGCTCATTTTCCAACATTGCAATGCCGCTGCGCACTTGAGGAGCCTCAGGTGCATTTGGACTGAGTTGCAAGAATGTTTTGAACGCTTGCACTGCTTCCTCTGTGCGACCTAGCGATTGGTAGCAGGTTGCCAGTGTGCCCCAGGCCGGAGCGGAGGAGGGTTTCAGCTGTGTCGCTTTTTCTAGTTCTGCCATTGCTTCATCGTATTTGCCGGATTGGACTAAGGCTGTACCCAAATTGCTGTGCGCGTCGGCAAATTTCGGCGAAATGGCGATTGCTTCTCTAAATTTGGATGCGGCGTTATCAAGATCGTGGGCAGTGATCAGCTTTACACCCTCGTTGTACAGAAGAATAGCCTGATTGTCAGGACGAAAACCTGGTTGGCAAAACGCTTGCGATCCAAAAGACAGATTAAGGGAAATGGCTAATCCAGTAGTTACGAATAGCGCCAGTTTGCTGCGGACCATCACTCCTCCTGAACGGATGCAAATCCTATTGTAAAGCTTTTGAGGCAACGCATCATAGCCAGCATACCTATACGTGTAGGTTGATCAAAAGGAACATGGCAGATATGCTGTTGGAGTCCGAGTCCGAGTCCGAGTCCGAGTCCGAGTCCGAGTCCGAGTCCGAGTCAAGGTGAGTGGCCAGTGGCAGATTTGGAAACAGCCATGAATAATGCTTCACCACTTTCGTCTCACACAATTGTTCGTTGGATTTTTCTACGCGGCATAGGATTAGTTTATTTCATTGCCTTTGCTTCTGTTTTTGTGCAAGTGCTAGGTTTAATTGGCTCACAAGGCATCCTGCCCGCCAATTTGTTTTTGAAAGAAGCGGCTCAAAATGCCGGGCCGATGCCGTTTCTAATCTGCCCCACTTTGTTTTGGCTAAACTGTTCTGACACTGCCCTTCATCTTCTTACCGGAGCTGGGATGTTCTTTTCCGGGCTCGTTATGGCAGGAGTATGCACGGGACCACTGTTGTTTTTGCTCTGGCTTATGTATTTGTCCATAGTCACTGTCGGTGGTGACTTTATGAGCTTCCAATGGGATGTTCTTTTGCTTGAGGTAGGGTTTTTATCTATCTTTTACTCGCATTTTAAATTGCTCGATTTGCCATGGAGACTCTCAAATTCGCCCATGCTCCCGCCTCCATCTCCTGTAGTGCTCTGGCTGTTGAGATTTTTGTTGTTCAAGTTGATGTTCGCCTCTGGTTGCGTGAAACTTTTGAGTGGAGATGTTTTTTGGCAAAATCTAACTGCTCTCAATTATCACTATTGGACTCAACCACTACCGACTCCTTTAGGTTGGTTTGCAGCACAACTTCCAGACTGGTTTCAAAAACTTTCTGTAGCTTGCATGTTTTTCATTGAGCTTGTTGTTCCCTGGTTTATTTTCGCACCCGGACGATTAAGACTGATTGCTGCTTCGTTGTTTGTGTTTCTTCAGGTGATCATCTCATTGACCGGAAACTACACTTTTTTCAATCTCCTCACAATCATTTTGTGCGTGCTCTTGTTAGACGATGGCACTCTTCAAAAGATTATGCCGCGTCAATTTGCGCTTTCAATTATTTCTGCGACAGTGGCCAAACCACCAACCCTAATCAGCAGGGTCAAACTTTCAGTATTGGTTGCAACCATTGTGCTGCTAACTTTGGGGCGCACTATCCCTATTACCCCGGCACCGATCAAGTATTTTACCTATCTGCTTTCTCCTTGGTGTCTTGCAAACGGATATGGGCTGTTCGCTGTGATGACCACATCGCGCAAAGAGATAATTGTGGAAGCAAGCGAAGATGGAGATAATTGGGAGCCTTATCAGTTTTACTTTAAGCCAGGTGATGTACAGCGAGCACCACCATGGGTGGCACCATACCAGCCGAGATTAGATTGGCAAATGTGGTTTGCTGCTCTTGGCACTCGGCGGGATAGTCCGTGGTTCGCTCACTTCGTCTATCGATTGTTGCAAGGCGCTCCAGACGTTCGCTTACTAATGCAGAAGGAACCTTTCAGTGGTCGCATTCCGAAATTTGTGCGTGCTTCACTCTATGACTACGAATTTAGCGATTGGAATGAGTTGACTAGAAATGGTGTTTGGTGGAAGCGAAAGTATGTTGGACTATTCTTTCCGGTGGCAAGTCTTCGACCGATAGCTGAGCAAGCTGCACCTTTGATTAAATCGGATAATAACCCGGACACTGTTGGTAATTGATATTTGACGCGCAAAAGGCGCAGTCAAACTGCGCCACGCTTAGCTTGTGCTAGCTCGTTTTACATTTTTGATTCTAGGTTGCTTACTCGATTTTCAATGTAAGCGACTTTGTTGTTCGTCAAGTCTTTAACGTCGGAGTTCAGATTATAAGCGCCGATCATAGACAATAACAAAGCAGTTCCCAGACTAACCGCAGCAAGGCGCATTGTTCTTGTCTTTTTGCACTCATCTGTACATGTTGATGCTTCTCCAACTCGTCCGTTTTCTGTATAAATGGTGACCATTTTAACCTCCTGGGTTTGATGTCAATCCTGCTCTTGTGCGTGTCTCGCTTGGTGACGTAATAGAATTAATACTGTTCCAGTTCTATTATTGAGCTGGTGTCGGTGCCGGCATCGATGGCGCTGGGGCGGCTGGAGCCGAGATCGTTGTATTTGTGACGGATGATGGACCAGATACAGTGCCATTGCTGAAGAAGTAAATAGCAAATCCAACTACTGCCACTATTACGAGGGCCATAATCACCATTACAGCGCTTGAACCTGAATCGCTTCCGTTTTGTACTATCGTTGTCATTGACCTAATCCTCATTTGTCGGGTGCTGCTCTTTAGGCGGTATGAGGTCGAGTATTGTTCCAAGATCTAGAAATGATAACGAGGATGGCTAGTTGGAGAGAGAGTCATCTAAGGATTCGGCACCAGTATTGGTGCCTTCACAATAGTCTGTCGACTTAAGACGGTATATACAGCTCGAAAAATAGTGCTGATTAGCGAAGATATAACTTGCTTGTTCAATCTTTCTTGAATACCATACAAACATATGGGTATTGAGTTGTGGATGTCTCAGGAGGTCCCTAGATGTTTGAATGGAAAGTCAATCAAATCCGCGTTGAAATGATGCAGCAAGTGTTAAACCACATGGAAAAACAGGGTTACGAGGTACAGTTCATTCTTCCTTTGCCGGCACTAGCGGTCGACCAACGTGGCATTGCCGATGATCTGATGAGTGGAACGAAATCTGAGGTGATCTTGGCTGGGAAAAAACAGCTCGCATCATCCGCCCTAGAAACGCATAAAGGAATGCCCGCTGTCACTCCGGAAAACTTAGACGTAGTTTACGGACGCGAAAATACTAGCACGGGAGGCAAATCAGCTTAGATGGGATGCTGGTCCCGCTAATTTTGTCCTTAAATTAAGATGTTTCGCGGCTCTAGGGTGTATGTTTAGCCTAGATAAAGTTGTGAATTCCTTCGAGCAGTCGGAGGAGTTGTCAGGCAAGTTGTCGAGGAAACACAAGTGACTGAATTGAAAGTGATCAAAATCGGCGAATTGCTTGTCAGTGCAGGACTGCTTGATACAAGTGATGTAATTGAGGCGATTCAGGTTTCGCACCGTCTACAAATCCCGGTTGGTCGGGTATTGATAATGGCGGGCACAGTCACTGAGCATCTGCTGCAGGCTTCGCTGCAAGCCCAGATTGTGATCAATGAGGGGCTGGTTTCCGTGGACGTTGCAGGCGAGGCTTTGCGCTTGGTTGTATGCGACCAGAAAACCTTACAGCAAGCTCTTCAGCAGTTGAATGTAGCACCTGATTATCAACAAGATTTGTCGAATCATCTCGTTGACCTCTTGCTAGATTCTAATATTGTTACGCAAGAACAGCTTGACCTGGCTCTGCAAACAAGCAATGAAGCTGATATCCCACTAAGTGGTGCATTGGTGCTGCAAGGTGTTTTGTCGGCGAATTTCTTTCCAAGTATTTTGCGTGCTCACGATCAAATCCGCAGCGGGCAAATGCTTAGAGAAGATGCGATCGACGAATTGAAGTCTTCCTTTCTGATTTGGTTGAAAGCCGATGAGTCTTGGAACTCAGATAGCAATGGATTTCACAGTGACAGATCGGACAGACTTACAAGCGACGAAGAAGTTTTTGAGAGCAATTCAGATTTCTCTGTTCCTGACGTTGCTGAAACTGCAGCAAGTAACGGCGAAGTTTTTGAGTCAAGCACACCCAGGCTCATAGAGCTTTTAAAACAAGCTGGCGTATGCACCCAGCATGAAGTCCAGAAGGCTTACGACGGTTTGTTGGAAGATCCACTTTTGTCCGGCCGGGTATTTCTTGCCATGGGACTTACAGACGAGCAAACTCTACAGTTTGCATTGCGCTGCCATGGCTTGATTAAAAAGGGTCTATTGACTGAAGAACAGGCTGTTCGCGCAATACGAAGTACACGTTCAGGAATGGTATCGCAGGCAGAAGCTCTGGTCGAACAGACGTCTGAGCAACATCCTTACTTCGACAAGACGTGGAGAAATAAAACTCTTAGAGCTTTTGGAGGGGGTCTTGTTGGCGCTCTAGTAGCCGGAATCGCGCTGAGCAAAACGTTTAAGGGACGCTGACCTGCGCGCCACTGCCACTCTTTGTGCCACTATATTTGACTTCGTTAATTTCAGCACGCAAAACAGCAATCTCTGCTTTAAGTTCATTGATTTCTTTAGCGTCTGAGAGGGTATCAGCAACCAGTTCGTGTAGCGTCTTCCTCAGTTGTGCGCGTCCGTCCGCAATCGCCATTTCCACAGCTACTTTTACGGCAACGAAGGGATAAATTACTGCTTTAAACAAGTTGAGGAATCTCGTTTCGGTTAGTGGAAGATGCCAGTATACAACAGAGGAAGTTTTCAACCGCTCAATATCAACTTATGCTTCGCGTTTTGGCACTTCAACGAATAGCTTGGAGCAAAAGTCCTGATCGAGGCTCCGCCTAACATGCGCAAAGTCGCCGACCTTTGAGGGGATACAGAACTCGTAGGTGTAGTGATTGAGTCTACGCGGAAGGCGTTGAGCATCTCCATGGTGTCACATACGCACTAGCATTGGGCACTCAGTCGAAGACATTGATGAGCAGTTCGTCTAAGTGGTGCGGACTAATGGATTCGCGGACGAAAAAAGTCTTGTTGCGGAGTGCGGAAGGCAGAAGCAGCCAGCTCTCCCTTCAATACTCTTGATAGCAATAAGTAGGGGATTGAATGTCCAAATCTGCGATGGTCTTCCGCTTCGAAGTTGATGATTTCAATGCCTTCGATTGTTTGTGATTTAGTGGCAGAACCGACTCGGTATGAGCCATGAACGAAGTTGGAGATAGAAATTCTCTTGTCTTTGGAGGAGACATAGATGCGCACGTCAGACGCCAATCTGCGCACTAGCGGCGCTTGTTCTGCAAAGATATCCCGGTCGATGTCTGGGGAACACATCAAAACTCGGCCAAATTTTGGGAAGTCAGTTAGAGTTCGATCGAAGGCAAGCGTTTGAAAGGCTGAAGTCATAACCTTCGCGCCTATGCTGTGAGACAAGATTGTGATGTTCTTGTTTTGAATGTGACTACCCAAGTCAGTCAAAAAGGAGGCGAGGTGTGGACCTGCCCATTCGGCATTCGTTTCATCGACAAAATATTTGAGGTAACTATTGCGAGCCGGCCAGGTAAATAGGACGATTGGTCGGTCTAGACCATTCGCTGTTTCGAAGCCTAAGTCGATTGAACTTTTAAAATCGCGATGATAACCGTGAAGAAAAATGACTGCCTCACCTTTATCGAATTTTGCAAGTTCGCTGAAGAACTGTTCCGGCGAGCTGAAGATAAGCGTTTTTAGCTTATTGCCTGAATCGGCATCCGGATAACTGATGCCGTAACTCAATGTCTGTGAGCGCCCATCTACAAATCGAACTTTGTCTCCTTCAACTGTTTCTTTGCGGTCGGAGACAAAAAACACTGGATTTCTGGAAGTCGTCTTAATTTGCTCAGTCCCGATCTGCGTGATGGCAAGTTCACCGGCTTGGGCACTTGTTCCGCAGTTGATGGAGACGGCGCAACAAAGCAGAAAAGCTCCCAGAAAGCGCAACGCCATGGTCTGAACTAAGCGCCGAGACGTGAACTTTCTATGGGTAGTGTGAATGCTGTTCAACTGCGTGTCCTACTTCCGCACGGCTCCTCATATATTCATTCTGCGTCGAAACTGCGATTCAGTCAATGGTACGGCTAATGGAGGTTTCCCCAATCAGAACGTTTATCCCGAATTTCGGCAGTATCCGTCGTTGTTTTCTTAGACAAATTGACCAACGTATTCGTTAGTGCAACGAGGTATAACCGCTCTTCATAAGGTTTTCCGATAGTTGTTCGAGACTCGATCACTTTCAGCAAAGCCTCGTATGAAACGCCGTTTGGTGCGCTTTCGTAATTCATGATGCTGTCACTCCGATTGAACTGATTTGGAAGACGCTCAGATCACAGCATGTGTTCCTAGAGATTCAAGCTGGCCTAGCGAACTGGTGCTACGGCTTTTTGAAACTGATCAGTAGGCAATGTATTGAGCACTTCCGACCGGGACAGTCCTCCTCGTCGAGCCATGTGGATTCCGTACTTGAGATTGTGCAGATCTTTGATGCCATGCGCGTCTGTCGAAATCACAAATTTGATTCCGCGCTTACGTGCAAGCTTGATCCAGCGAGCCTCCATGTCCAACCTGTAAGGGTCGCCGTTCACTTCAATTGCGACATTGGATTCCGCCGCAGCGTCTAACACCTCTTCTAGGCGGCACGACAACGGTGGGCGCCTGAGAACCAGCCGGCCAAGAGCATGTCCCCAAATTTTGAACTGAGGAAGGCGCATACAATGAATCAATCTTTTCGTCATTTGGTCCTCATCCATTTTCAATCTTGAGTGGATGCTGCCGATCAAGATATCGAACTTGTCCAAAACATGATCAGGATAATCCAGTGCTCCCGAGTCCAAAATATCCGATTCGGTACCGCGCAATAATTTGATCTTGACTCGTTCTTGCACTTGATCGATTTCTTCCCACTGCCGCTTTAGCTGTTCTATAGTCACTCCACCTGCATAGTGAGCAGCTGGTGAGTGGTCTGTGATCGTTATATATTTCATACCCATGGCTTCGGCTGCCAGAGCCATTTCTTCGATGCTGTTTTTGCCATCAGAGTAAGTCGAGTGGCAATGAGTCATACCTTGAATATGCTCAATTTCGACTAGATCCGAAAAGTCATTTCCTGAGGCTACTTCCTGCAATTCACCATTTGCTTCTCTCAACTCAGGTGGAATGTAGGGCAATCCCAGTTCCTTATAAATGTCTTGCTCTGACTGGCAGGCAATTTTCTTCGTGCCCTTAAACAGTCCCGTCACTCCGAGCCTGAGTCCTTTTCCCTTGGCTAAGGCTTGGACCTCCTCAATATGGCTGTCGGAGCCAGTTTCCATAAACTCCGCATAGGGGAATTGTTCAGAGTTCGTGATCAACAGTTTAACCCTCAGCCCGTTCGCCAGGCGTGCAACCGCCCGTGATTCTTCGCTGATTTCCATTTTGGTCACAAGAGGAAATTTTTCCAGCGCTTCAATCGCCTTGGCCGGCTCGTTTGACGTAATGATCAGATTGATGTTCTTGATCGTTTCCTTCCACCTACGCATTGACCCTGCCACGGTCACTGAAGTTACCCCTGGTGCCCATTTGAAATAATCTGTCAGCTGCTTTGATAGGTGTCGTGCGTCGAGCAAAAGAATGCTCTCATCTTTAGTTTCGTATTCCTTAATACCTTCGAGAATTTTTTGCTGGGTCTTTTCTCCAAATCCCTTTATTTTGCTGACAGCTCCTAGATCGCATGCGGACTGAAGCTCGGCGATGCTGCTTATGCCAAGCGCGTCGTGAAGGGCTTGCACCTTTTTTGTGCTCAACCCAGGTATTTGAGAAAGCTCGATTATGCCCGGTGGGAGTTCGTTTCTCAGTTCATCGAGCAGTGAAGAGCGCCCTGTGTTATAGAGCTCAGCAATCTTCGCCGCCAGCACTTCACCGATACCTCGCACTTTAGTGAGCTGCTTATCGTCCACAATCTGCCCTAAATCCTCTACAATGCCCTCAACTGCCGCGGCACCATTTTCATAAGCACGAGCTTTGTACGGGTTCTCACCCTTCAGTTCGAGCAAGACTCCGATTTCGCGCAGAGCGTTAGCGATGGCAAACTTATCGAGCAAAAATCCCCCTGCGGTAATTGTCTCTCCTAAGACTAGACGCGGATTACTTCCACGAGTTTCCAAAACTGGACGCTCACCGTTCTACAGCTTCGGAAGAGTAGAATCCTGCACCAAATCCGATGCCGCCTCTTACACAAAATGTGCCTGCCTTATTAATAACTACAGACAGTGCCGATATTTCCGGGCACTCTTGATCAACTGCACGCCTAACTTTGGCTAAATTTTTTCGGAAAGTTTCAAGCCTTGTGACCTGGCGAAACGACAGAAGGCACTTGCTGATGTTGTTGGGACTCCCTGATGCGAGCCATGTCATTGGCGTGTTGAACGTCCTGCTGGTGTTGCACTTGAGCAGCCCTTTCGCGAGCAGCGTCTTGTTGATGTTGGAGTTGAGCAGCCCTTTCTCGAGGAGCATCTTGCTGCTGTTGTGTGCTCTGGTTGTTTTGGACAACTCCTCTTTCACGGTTGTTGACCATTGAGATGAGGTTGCTGTTGCTCACCAGTGAAACGCGGTTGTTGACCGATTGGAAGTGTCTGAGCCGGATTAATTACTGGTCTATCTTGTCTGCCGTGCTGTATGCCCGTAATAGGCGCAGGTTCAGTCAAACGGTGTACCGGCTCTGTCACCTGAACCGTTCTCCTGGAATTGTTTACATTTTTTGTGTTGTTGATTGTCTCATTGATGATTGTATTATTGACGATTCTGTTGTTGATGGATTTGGTTCATACCCTGTGGTTGCGTCAGGCGATTGGATAATGTCTGTGGAACGATACTCTGGGTCGACAGATGCTTCCCTTGAAACTTGCCTGTAGGTCTGATCTCTGTTCGATGGTGGCACGTTGACAGCAGCGTCGGTGTTGGAATTGAGCCTAAGTTGATCGCCGGCATGGATGAGGTCGGGATTATCAATTAGTCTGGGGTAAGCATCCGCATTGCTCTGGATTATTTGGCTGATTTCTTGTTTGACACTAGCGGCGTCTGTTGAACAATTTTGTGCTCTCAGTGCCCGTCGAGCAATGTCATAGATTGTGTCACCGTCTTTGACAATATAAAGGCCGTCTTGGGTAACCTCTAGATCAGCGTTCTTTTGATTGGCGTGCGCGGCTCGCCATTCTTTACGTTCACGTGATAGGTCTGGATGCCAATCGTTCCCTTGTGACTGCACTCCATTTTGTCGAGCAAAATTATCGCGACCCGAGTCGAAGCTTGAATTAGCCATTTTTCTATATTTCTTCTGCTGATGGAATTGCAATAACCGTACCAACTTCCAGCAAACCCGTCGATGCTAGAAATACCTACGGCAAAATGAAATTTGCCGCTTTGGGCAGATGCGGCCAATATGAGGCTAGGTGCAGCCTTTGGCTCGGCTGTGCCCGGCCGAACGAGTGACCTTTGTCCGATAAACCTCAGCAGCTTCATTGGATGAAACTCTTCTTGTCACAAGTGAGTCACGATTTTTCTGATCCTGAATAGAGTACTTATAGTGTTTCAGTAACATTTACTCAAACCATCAATAGCCTAGATGGCTTGCAGCGCGCTCTTTCTTCGGTGTGGATAGCTTGAAGCTCTTCGGTTTACTGTGTCACGACCATGTCACTAACGTGTCATCTTGATGTCACGTCAGTCCCTTATCTTGAATGCACGCTCTCAAGGAAGGATCTATCAAATGCGCTACACCATGTTAGGAATGGCTCTTGCTGCCCTTGCTCTGATCAGCACTCAGCAATGTTTAGCTCAAGGTCAAAAAATTGGTATGCGCAACGGTTTGCCACCATGCACAATGGATAGCTTTGTTCACGAAGCGGCAGGCGAAGCCGAACACATTTATGGTGACGAAGGAACGACGGACATTCCACCTTATATGGGCTTCAGCACTGTACATAGAATCAACAATGGAATTTTCGATATCAGAGACAAAGGATTAACAACTGGACACGGTTCGTATCTTCCCGATGCTTGGGGTGCGGATGAGTTTATAGCGCCTCCTGGAGAGTGGAGTCAATCGGGTGCTAACAATGGCAACCGTCAAACCAACGGCGCTGGCAACCAACTGGGTGGTGGTAGTGGTGGCAGCTCAAATGGTGGCAGTGGGCAACCTGCTCCAGTAACACCTCCATATCAAATCGGACCGGATTGGATCGCTGTTCAGAATACACACAATGGGCAGGTCATGGGATGGATGGCGCCCGGCGAAACCTTTCAACAATTCTTCTCAGGTCAATCCGGGCACTTGCTGCCAGGCAATGAAGCCGAAGGACAGTACATTCTCCAGAATCAACTGAACGGAATGACAAATCCTTCCGAAATGCTTTAACCTGTTTACACGATCATCTATTGCCGTTGCAATATCTAAATGCAGCGGCAATTTGATACCTAGACGCTTCAATTGTTTGGGCGGCTACCCGATGTACTGTGAGCCAAACAATTGGCGAAGCATCTACTTTGACTTAGACTCTGATGCAGACGTCGACGTAGTGGTTGTAGTCGTGGGTTTCACTTCTGTTTTCGCTTCTTTGGGTAACGATGATGCGGCAACAGACGCAGCAGATAACCCATCTTCAAACGTTTTAGCATGAGTGTATTTTGCAGGAATTTTCAGCGCACCACTAGGGTCAATGAAACCGTACTTGCCGTTCACTCTGACAACCGCCCTACCTTCTGAAAAATCAAGAGCTTCAATGAATTTGGGTGGTATCACTTGCACGCCCTTTTCGTTCAAATACCCCCACTTACCGCCTTCGGCGAGTAAACCGCGGTGTTCTGGAAATTGTTCGCGCGATTCATAGCTCTGTTTGACGACGAGCACTCCATCTTTATCAACAAAGCCAACTTGCCCGTTCGAGCGAACTTCAGCGATCGAATCCTTAAATGGCCACGCTTTTTCAAATCTTCTATCAATAACCAACTTGCCTTTGGCATTGACGTAGCCCCATTTGCCTTCAGATGATACAGCTGCATAGCCACCAGAAAATGGTTGTGCCTCGTCGTAGGTCTGGGGAACGATTTCCTGTCCAGTCTTATCTATGTAGCCCCACTTCCCACCGTTCGGTCTGACGGCAGCAAGACCTTCAGAAAATGGTCCAACTTCATCGTATTGCGGCTTAACGACTACGGCACCTGTTTTATCGACGAAGCCCCATAGTTCATCACTCTTGATTGCTCCCAATCCTTCCGAAAATTCGGAGGCTTGTTTAAATTGTGGTTTGATCACAAGTTGACCGGCGCCATCTATGTAGCCCCACTTGTAATCGTCAACGACCGCTGCCATACCATCGGAAAATTTACGCACTCTTTTATAGATAGGCTGGATCGACACTGCACCTGTCTTGTCTATAAATCCCCATTGATCCCCGAACTCGACGGCAGCCTTTTTCTCAGAAAAGGTATCGGCTTGATCGAATTGAGGCTTAATTGCCCATTTGCCGGCATGATCCAGGTAGCCCCAACGCTCTCCGCTGATAGCGACTGGCGCAGCAACCGGTACTGTTTTTACTTCACTGGTTGTTGTCGAAGTAGTGGAATTGCAGCCGGATAGTAAGGAGATACAAATTGCGAAAGGTGCAGCAAACTGGAAGTATTTGACCATGGTTCTCTTTTTACTCAACATTATCTAAACATACTAAGCTATTTTGTGAAGATCCACTAGCGCTTCCAGTCGTTAGCGCTACATGACAATTGGTTTGTAAGCGTGTGAACTATATTGAAAAGTTACATACAACATATCAAGGAGTAGAGGTGGTGGCTTATTCCGTGTGGACGTTATGATTGATAAGGGCACCGCAGGCGGTTCCTAACGTCGGTGAAAGAGATCTAATCAACGTTTTCGACAACGGAACGCCACTTATGAAGATCGGAGAGCGACAGGTTGGAATAGATCAAAAACTGATTTAGAACATCCTTATCGAGACTGGTGATCACCGATTGTGGACCTTGTTCGTCTTCGCACATGTTGGCAATGGTATCAAAATACTTGCCAATCAATTGCAGCATTGCATATTCGTCTTTAGAGTAGCTGCCTTGACTGAGAAGAGCTTGTGCCAATTCCTCTCGCGTTATGCCATTGCCGTTTGGGTCTAGTCGGGAAAAATTTTTCTCGAGTAACTTTGCAACTGTAGCTCCGTCTAATGGAGCTTCGTTCCCTGTCATAGGCTCCGAATCGGCTTCTGTCGTTCTCAACTGACCAAGCACATCTTGAAATGCATGCTGAGCCGCTTCGCGACGCTTATTGTGAGTCTCTTCCTCGGGCATGTTTTTTCCTCAAATGACAATATTCTTGCATGTTGTTCAAGGTGAAAGAAAGCTCGGTCTCACAATGTTGAGGAAACCTATTGTGCAGCAAGCTGCTCGGCTACTGCAGCAAGCTGCCCGACTTATCCTAGGACAGTCTATGCAGCAAAGCTGCCCGACTTATCCTAGGATAGTCTATGCAGCAAAGCTGCCCGACTTATCGCCAGTCATCAATCACGAAGACATCTGGACGGCAAAAACCGGGTTCATTTGGTTTTTGCATATAGACACCAAGATGGTCTGTTTTGAATCCAGATGAGAGCATGCAGTCATAAGCAGCATCACGAGCGGTGCTGATTCCGGCTGAAATTGAAACCATTCCAGCTTTGCGAGCAGTTGCTTCACAGGCGATCAGTAGACTGTTGAAGAGTATTGTGGTGTTTGGACACATTCGAGCAGCCGCGAATTTGATATACATCGAATCGCGCTTTGCTTCCGAACCCGTTCCATAGTGGCAAATTGCGAAACCATCAAGAGTGTCCGAACCGATGAAAATTGTGTCACCAATTCCTAGTTCATGCACGGCGCAAATTTCCTTTTGCAGATCCAGTCCCTCGTAAATCTCCCCGGTCAGTTCCCGCGCTGATTGACGGAAGTCGAACTGTTCAATCTCTTTAAAATCAGAGTATCGCCACATGCGCACTTCTTTTGACGCCTCGTGTGCCAAATTCTTCGTCATTATCGCTGTCAGAAACCTGGGCATGAAGCCAAATTTTCTGTACAGATGAATGTGCTGTGGGCTTTGTGCGAAGGTAAATAGACCGGCGTGAGTAACATTGCGTTTGTGAAACAGACTCATGACTGGCATGAGCAGCTGTTGTGCTACGCCTTTGCCCCAATAGTCAGGAGAGACAGCCAGTGGTCCAAAATAACCAAAACTACCCCAGGTCGTCGACAGATTGACGCCGATTAGTTTGCCGTCTTCCTCGGCACCATATACGCCATCAGGGTCGATCAGAAAGCGGCACATTAGACTGCCACCGTCAAAAAACATATCTGGATCGGGAATGCCAATCTTTTCACTAAAACTTGTTTTGATTATGTGCTCAGTTGCGGCATAATCATCGCTTGTTAGTTGTCTAATTATGGCGGACACTATCACTCCCTTGCCTTCGAGCAAGATTATTGCACAGCTGATTCATGCTCGCTTGTTGCCAATTGGCAAAGAGCATCGGCAAAGGCAGATACCGCTGCTGTATGCATGCCTAGATATAACGATGGTTCAACCAATTCAAGTTCCATGAGAAGGTCCTGACCATCGCCAGCTCTGATAATATCTACTCGGGCAAACAGGGCAGGCTTTTTAACCCGAGCAAGAACTCGATGGGCTAGGTCTAGTTCAATCTGTTCAGGCTTAACAATCGTTTCACCTGCTTCACCTGCTTGAGCAAGGGGTTGGAAAGCAGATTTTCTCACGGTATGCGAATATTTACCGCCGAGAAACACAAGCGCCCGCTCCCCACGTTCACATACGGACTCAATAAATGGTTGTAAAAGCACATCACCAGACTCAAGCATTTTGTTTAAATGTGCTTGAATTCCAGGCTCAGATTGTGCGATTTTTTTAACGCCAAATGTACTGAGTCCAATTGCTGGTTTGAGAACCCCTTTGTCCCAACCATGTTTGTCCATTATTTCGAGCAGTTCTACTGACTGATCTTTTTCAAAGAGGACGGTTGGCACAATCGGAATTGAAGCTCGTTGCAGATCGAACAGGTATCGTTTATTGCTGTTCCAACGCACTGTTTCAACGTCGTTCCAAACAGTTGTAAGAGCTGAAACTCTGTTCAACCAATATAGAAATTTCGCGTAGTGCAAATGATAATCCCATGTTGATCGCAACACGCAGATGCCTGCGTTCGACCATGAGATGTTGTCATCGTTCCAAATGGCGACGGCGCAATTGAACCCTCTTCTTTCAAGTTCAGCGAAAACGAGTTGGTCGTCGGCATCTAGGTTTGGTAAATCAGTGTATGTTACGAAAGTAAATTTTGGCTTGGCAGTCAATGGGCTTTTCCACGGTTTCTTTTCGCCAGGTGCTGTTTTGTCAGGCACCAGTTGGGCAGCAGTATAGCCTAGCAACAAGGCAACACCCAGGTCGAGCCGAGCTTGCTCTTCCATTGGCAACGCTGGTCGACAAGTTGGGCTTGCCTTAGATTAGACGCTGACTCGTCAGTCTCAGCATGAGCTGCTCAGAGTGTGGAGGACCGTCCAAGGACATGCGAAAATTGCTATCAGCATTCTAGGCGGCCGTCTGATAGAAGGAATGATCGATTGCGTTTTTCAGTGCGCTAAGAGCCTGCAAATTAGGCCAAATGACGGCCTTCATTTCATCCAGTTCGTATTGACCGATCAGACCTTGATCGTAATGTCGACAGACATCTTCCCAAAGCGCGAACAATTCTTTTGGTTGTTTTCTGTTGCGAGCATCCCTCTGATATTCAATCAAATCGAACATTTTCATCGATCCTTCCTCCAACGACATACTGTCGCAAAATTTCAACTTCTGGCTCCGTTGACGCATTTTGTTGCGGCTCGGTTCCATCTATCTTTGCAACTCCGGCTTTAGGAGGGTGGAACATTTTTGCAAACACTAGTCGGCGCCTGATAATCATATCGGGAACAGGTAAGCGATCAGTCCGTCTTTCTACTCAGAAAGAGAGTGTGAAATGGAAACTAGTACAAAAGAAGCGAACGTAATATCTGACTGCGAGAAACTAGAAAGAGCGTACAGAAGTGATCATCGACCCTGGAAACGGCTTTATTTATCCTTTTTGTTTGTTCTGGTGCTAATTCTCGCCTTCACGTTTTTTGGTGCTCGTGTTGATCGGGAGAAACTTACTACTGAAGTAACGCCGATTCACATCGAATTGAATTCAATAACGACTAGGAACAAAACGGCTCAAAATCCTCATAACTTGCAACTCTAATTTCAGGCTTGAGGTCCACGTTGAGGTGGTGGCACTTTTGGGGAATTGTGTGAATTGCCAGAGTCGACAAGTCCGTAGACATCGATGCTAGTCTAGCCGAATTTCTGGATTGGAATTGGTCGCGTGATAACATTGGTTGGCAATGAAGCTGGATCGAATATTGAGCGCGCCGTGCCTCCATAGAACGAAGTAAGCTTTCATTTCGGTGCGATGAGAAGATGGATGTTTATCTAGTTGATGGTACGTACGAATTGTTTCGGCACTATTTTGCTTTGCCTCAGTCCCTAGACGTTAATGGTCAGGAGATTGCAGCGGTACGAGGCGTGCTTGCTTCCATATTGTCTATGCTAAGTCGAGGCGCAACTCATATCGGTGTTGCTACGGATCATGTGATTGAATCGTTCCGCAACGAGCTTTACCCCTATTACAAGACGGGCGAAGGGGTGCCAACAGAACTAATGTCTCAATTCCCCATCCTGGAAGAAGCGTTAGAGGCGATGGGTGTGGTTGTCTGGCCGATGATCGAATTTGAGGCTGACGATGCATTGGCTGCAGCTGCAGTTAAGGCAGGAGAAGATAGCAGTGTAGATAGAGTAATCATTTGCACTCCTGACAAAGATCTTAGTCAATGTGTAGTCGGCGAGAGGATTGTGCAACTTGATCGACGACGGGACGTTATCCGCGATGAAGCAGGTGTAATCGACAAATTCGGAGTGAAACCGACATCGATTCCCGACTACTTGGCCGTTGTTGGTGACACCGCAGATGGTTTTCCTGGTTTGCCTGGGTGGGGTGCTAAAGCAGCGGCATCAGTTCTTTCTCTGTATCCTCACTTAGAAGATATTCCGAAGGATGCTCAACTGTGGAACTCATCCATCCGCAATAGTAAAAAGCTCGCTCCTACTTTATTCAATGCTTGGGATGATGCAATTTTGTTTCGTACACTTGCTACGTTGCGACTCGACGTGAATGTCTTCGACACAGTAAACGATCTCCGTTGGCTGGGACCTCGCCCGGAATTTGAGGCGCTCTGTAGGCGAATGAGGGCTGCGGATATTCTTCGGCGGGCAGCCGCACTGAATTTAAGTATGTAGGCGCGAGCTCGGTTCTAGCATACTTTGGCAGGCACCACAAGTGGTGCTATAGTCGCTCTTCATTTGAGATGATTTGCCCCGTTCACCGAGCTGACTAGCCCAATCGTTAACTGACCGTTTGGACATCTCTTAATCCGGTTTCTTTACGTACTATCCCCAATGACTAAGTCTACCGATAGAACTACTATGTCTTTACTCAGCGGGTAATCTTATGGGATTAGAGGCAAATATCAAACAGCCATTGGAGTCGCAGATTGGCACCCAATCGCCGGTTCACGATCTGGCCAGGCAGGAATCCGGCCCATCATCGATTTGGCAATCGGCCTACGAGCATAAAATCGAAGTCGGTTTGGGTGTGGCCGCTCTTACCGGGGTCTCCCTATACCTGACCAAGGGAAGGATAGCTAACCTGTTCGCACCCCGGTCGCAGGAGGTCTTGGTGGTGGAAGCTGCCCCTTTCATAGCCAAAGCTATGAAAGAGTCCCTAGAGTCCGTCGGACATAAAGTCACTTGGATCACTGAGATTGATAAGCTGCGTCCGCTTACTGGACTAACTGAGGATGGCACTGCGGTATCCCTTAAATTAAACCGATTTCATACGGCTTTCATCGACCCAAATCACGTTACAGAAAAGGCGATTAATTTCGACCAGCTGGCTCCATTTTTCCACAGGGGAAATGTTCGAACAATTGGCACGAGTGTTATGAAAGGAGTTAATAAAGAGATGCTTGCCAGCGGTTTAGACATTGCTGCCAGCAAAACTACAGTGCTCACCTCTCTAGTCGGCAAGACGTTGGACCTTCAACAAGCTGTGCGTGCGCCAGGTAAGGTTCAAGCCGTGCTCTCTACACTTGAAGGGAAGATTAACACGGCAGAATTGGCTGACATTCGAGCGCGCACTAACGAGCTTATGACCAAGTTCATGCTCAATTAAGTCTGCTGCTTAAAACTCATCAACCGTTAACGGTTGAGCGTCAAAGGGTTCCTTCTGTTGATGACACCACCAGCGCTACCATATGAATCAGAGGGTATGATAGGCAACATTAGATTCAGATAAATCCTATCGAACCTTAAACGACCAATACGAATGCATGGCGCGCCGAAGCAGCAAAATCGAATTAATCAAGCGAATTTGAAAGAAATCGCCACTGTTTCACCGTAGTCGCCGGGAATGGTTGTGACACGAAATTGAACGTCAGAGCCGCTGATTTTAAGAACAGCCTTTTTGTCTTGGGGTTTAGATGTTTCGTTGATGTTTAGACCAGCGATCACTTTATAGCAAAAGACCAATTCTAAGTGCACAGGTTTGGGCAATTTTGACTCGAGCAAGAGCTCGCGATTCTTGAGATAGCGCAAAATTGTGTGTTCTTCATCAGGCTCAACATGCATGTCAGAACATCGAATGTCGATGGCTTTGGAGATCAATTCATTGGCTAGAAGCATCAGGGAGGCATCTTGACCCGTGACAAAGCTCTCCTCTTCAGGGACCGACTGAGTTGGTAATGTTTCCACTTTGCTCGGAGGTGATTCTGCGGCTGTCATCGTGCTGGATCTCCATTCCCTTCTCAAGTTTTAGTAGTTTGCCCTTGAAGACCTTAGCTTGTGGCCAGGCTGCTAAGGCATCCGGAAGGTTCTTGCTCTTTCTGCCATTTCTGCAGAAAACAGTTCCCTATATATACTTGCCCCAAAACACTAGCTTGGTCACTACCCAAATAAGGGATTGTGGCGCTAGCTTAGTCGGTATTTCAGTCGTAAATGTGCCTTAAATAACTAGAGTTCGGTTTTCGCGCGAATTCTTAAATCCAAAAGATAACCTTCGGGAGGTCCTCAACTTAATTGAGGTTGTCCATTAGATCTCGCGCTTGACCATCCTTACGCAGTTTTTTCAGGGCCCGGCATTCTATTTGCCTAACACGCTCTCTGGAAACTCCCAAAATCTGTGACAACTCTTCCAGACTTTTGGGAGAATCGCAGTCCAACCCATACCGAAGTTTGATGATGTCTTGTTCGCGGGAACTTAAGCGCGATAATAAAATGGTCACATGCCTGCTAAGTAGTCGTTCCTCCGCTACTGTTTCAGGGTGGGGTAGCGACTTGTCTTCAATCATGTCAGCGAGCAGGGTTTCGGATTCATCGCGCAATTTACTATCCAACGAAAGAAGCTCTCTGAAAGCACCAATCGTCAGCATTACTTTTTCCCGACTCAATCCAGAACGCACCACAATTTCATCCATTGTAGGCTTACGCCCCATTTCCTCTACCATTAACCGCACCAACTTTCGTAACTTGCTCATGCTTTCGCCGACGTGGACTGGCACGCGAATGCCACGGGATTTGTCTGCCAAAGCTCTGGTTATGGCTTGGCGAATCCACCAGGTAGCGTAGGTCGAGAACTTATATCCGCGCTCAGGATCAAACTTTTCCACGGCACGGATTAAACCGAGACCGCCTTCCTGAATTAGATCCTGAAAGCTTAAGCCGCGATTGTTGTATCGCTTCGCAATACTCACAACTAATCTCAAATTGGACTGAATCAATCTTCTTCGAGCCTCTAGATCACCGTCTCGAACCGCGCGTCCTAGCTCGATCTCCTCTGTGCCATTGAGCAGCTTGTGCCGACCGATCTCGCGCAAATAGATTTTCAGCGAATCTTCTTCTAAGGGAGCGGGCTCTTCTGTTTCAACTACAGGTACATCCTCAACTGGATCGGGTGTGGCAGTGGCTCCCTCATCTTCGAAATCAATGAGGTCTTCAAAATCTTCACCTTGTGTCTCGCGGCACACCGTGGCCGTGTGTCTCGTAGACCGAGTCTCTTTTTTTACTGATCGCTTCATTATCAAAATGGTTACCCTCGAATTTTGCAAGACAAATCAAGCTAAGACAGGCATGTAGTCGCCCGATTAGTCTGGGAGCAGCCTCACAGCACGCATTAACCGCGCGTTGCCTTCTTAAAAGCCAAATTCCAACCTATTCATAGGAGGACGAAAGCCGCTGCATCTTTTGATTATGCCCAAGCAGTATTTCCGAAACCAGATTGCTGTGGATCACTTTCAGTTTAGTAACTAAAATATACAAATCCAAGAACGTTGAAGATTGTCAATTCATGACCTTCTCTCTCAAACAGCGGCTGTGCCCTTTACCGATATTCTGGCTGCAGTTCGCCGTATTCGTCGATAAGCAGCTGTCTAACGTATTCCAGATCTATGCGAAGTTCATCCATATTCGCATAACGAGCAGCAGGGTCCTTCTGCAAGGTTCTGAAGATCACTTGTTCTAATGCCGGCGGAATGAAGATGTCTGGACGCATTATTTGTGGCTGCTGAGGCATTTCATGAATATGTTTAAAAATGGTTTGCACCGAATTGGCACCAAGGAACGGTGCTTTTCCGGTGATCGCTTCGTACATGACACATCCGAGCGAGTAAATGTCGGAGCGGGCATCAAGTGCAATTCCCATGCACTGCTCTGGGCTCATGTATAAAGGGCTGCCGACGAGGTCGCCGGTTTGGGTTAATTCTTGAGTGCTAAGAACGTCACTGGCGATTACTTTGGCGATACCGAAGTCAACAATGCGAATGAAGTCTTGTCCGTCGTCGGAAGCAGCAAGAATCATATTGCTTGGTTTAATATCCCGATGGATCACACCCCGTTTGTGCGCATGAGCAAGTGCGTCGCTCGATTGAATAAATATATTGCAAAAACGAACCACCGAAAGTGGACCGCATCCACTGATTTCTTGTTGCAAATTCGTTCCTTCTATGAGGTCCATTACAAGGAACGGAATCTTGCTTGGGGTCAATCCGAAGTCATGAACTACGACCAGATTTGGATGTTTCAGAGCGCTGGCCGCTCTTGCTTCTTGTTCGAATCGAAGCACATTTATCTGTTCTTTGGCCAGATGAGGATGCAGCGTTTTCACGGCGAGCTTTGCCCCTGTCATGGCGTGCTGAGCTTTATAGATCACGCCCATGCCACCTTGGCTGACAACCGAGAGGACTAAATATCGGTCTGGCAAATCTAGTATCGGAGCTTCTGCAGACTGCGGTGCGGATAGGAGTTTTGGTTCTGGCAAAGAGAGATCTGCCTCTTTTTTTTCTTGCTCTGGCTCGGGCACTTTGCTCGTGTGGCAATTAATTAAATGCTGCATTAGAATGGCTACAACCAAGGCTGGATCACGCTTGTCGTTGCCGACGCGATTTGAGTAGCGGTAATGGGCGTAGGCCAGTCTGCGGCGGTCAAGAACAAATTCCCAAAAATTTTGTAAACTATCGGCTGCGTCTTTCGATGATGGAATGCGAAACTCTGGAATTTTAGGCAGTGTCTTAAACAGGACAAAGCGATCGAGAAGAATAGCTGCAACGTAACAAGAGACAAAGAGAACTATAGTGATATAGCCATTCCCAGTGATCCAATTAAGAACATTGGCGCTCAAGTCAGTGCGCGATGAAGCATAATTGTTTATCGCATGATCGATGATCGCCCAGGCAATTCCAAAGGGCGCCAATATGAACAGGCTCTTTTTGTGATGACGCCGCATTAGTGCAAGCCCGATGGTGCCTGCTGCCAAGCCAGTCCAAATTGAATGACCGGCGATCATTCGTCCATTAATAACTTCGGCGGAAGGCAACCAGAGCACTTGGGTTTGCCAGGCTGCGGCGTGCATGAAAGCGTCTTCGACGAAGGCAAAACCTGCACCACAGGCTACACCTAGCAACAGCACATCGGTTGCTCCCAAAGTTAACGAGCTAAATTTTCTGCCGCGCCAAAGCAAAATTACAACTGGAACGATCTTCAGAATCTCTTCTACGGTTGCTTGAAAGAAAGGCACTAACGGATTTTCAACGCCCAATGCTTTGGACATTTCAGCTCCAGCTGACCCAGCTATACCCATCATAAAACCGCCGCATAAAATGATAGTACATATGGTGGCAATCGGCACTGTCGTGGTGGCCCGTGAAATGATCATCATCGGAATGACGAAAGCGGTGTTGTACGCAAGTGCTATAAGAGCTTGGGGACCGGTTCGAATGCATGTCCACAATATCCAGACTGCAATGGATAACCAAAAAACAACTGAACGCACTTGCAAACGGCTTCGACCAAGGGGGATAGTTCCCCAAGTGTTTGCCAGTTTGAGTTCAGGATTGGCTGTCACCTCAGTCTCCGCCTATCTTAAGAGAAGCGGTACCGGATTGCGGTCGTTTTGCTGAATCTATTTGGCTCGGACCCTTCGCTTCTTCGAAGGCAATCAAAGCGTAGTCGCTAGCGTTGGCGGGACCCTCTCTAGTTAAGTCAGTGGCATCGGCTGACTTCGCGACGAGCTGCGAATAAGCAGTTTGATATTTCTTCAGCGCCATGTTTGGGTCGCGTGGAAAGCCAGCTGGGTCACGATCCATCTTCGCGCCTCGTGATCTGCAGGCCAGAGCGAGTGCGGCAACAGCCGCGGCTATGGCTCCTATTAGTCCGGCGTTGCCAACCTTGTCTGCGACATCGTGCAACTCGTTATAACCTCTTTGAATAAGTGATGAATTTTAACACGCGTAAAACGAGCTCAGGTCTTAGAGCTGGGCTTCCGATCAATTCAATTTGAATGTCGCAGAAAAAAGTCGGTAATCAGCTCAGTAGCATCTATATCGCCGCTGGTCTTGCCTAACAAATCGCGCGGACCACTGTAGAAAGCACCTGGCCACGTGTGTCCGCCGCCTTGGATTGAATACAGAATAACCTCGCTGTTGTATGCCCCGAAGGTCTCTCGCTTGACGCGCGTTCCATCGCGCGGATCTTTGTCTGGTTCATTGGTCGTGTATGGACTGATTGAGCATTGATTGTGCCTGCACCAAAAATCCACAGCTTCCCGCTCGGTCATTAAGCCGCCCATCTTTGCTATTGGTACACTCAATTCGCCTAATCCGCTCAATCCTACAGCGTCCCCTAGTTTGCCCAAAGTGGCGTTGTGGTCGCTATCTTCCGAAGGTACAAGTGGATCTTCAGAGCCGATGAAAAAAATCGCCGGCATCTTTCTCGTTGCCGCGCAATGCGAGGCTGTGACGTCCATCATGGATGCCGCGACAACGGCTATCGCAGCTAATTTGTCAGGCATATCACAGGCCAATCTCTCTGTGAAATATCCGCCGTTAGACATACCCACTGCGTAAATTCGACGGCTATCGATGTTTACCGTTCTGGACAGATTGCTAATCAAATCGGTGATGAAGCGCACATCATCAGGACCCCCACTGTATGAAGTTTGCCATCTGCCTCCAAGTCCATCCGGATAAACTACAACAAAGTTCTTTCGATCGCCGAGGACATCGAATCTGGTTAGTGGTGACATGATTTGACCGTTCATGTGCAGCCCATGAAAAACCATGACCAGGGGCATGGGCTTTTTGCGGTCGTAAGAAGCCGGCACATGGACGAGGTATGTGCGTGGAGCGCCATCAGAGCTAACTGTTTGCTTAAAATCATAGGACCGTCGAGCTGGCGCGGTTTGGGCGGCGCATTCTCGTGGACTAATAACACTGGTAATCAGTGCGCACGCTAATAAGCGACAAAATATTTGCTTTCTTGCTAAACATTGCATAGACAGATTATTCCAAGTGCGTTGACTGGTTAACCTCAAGGAGGATAGTTATGGCGAGTCGGAAAAGTTCAACAATGGCTCTGTTGGCTTTGTGTTTGATTGGATGGAGTGGGGCGCGGGCTGACGAGACAGTTCCCTCAGCGACTCAGACCCCAGCTCTGGTATCGCCTGTCACGCCAGAGGCGACTCCGGCTATGACACCCGCTGCTGCCACGCCTGTGACTCCCGTAGATCCTCTCCCTGTGGCAGCACCTTTAGCTAAACCAGCCCTGCCATCAGACCCCACCGCGTTGCTCTACGCCGATAATGTGGCGCCAGGGCCATACGAGGCCAAAAGGAAATTGCTACTGGCCAGCATTAAGATGGCCAAAAAACAGGGTTTTGGTATCACTGTCTATTTGAATGAGCTGAATAAAGTTGAAGATCAAATTAAACAAGGTAATTCCGGGCCACAACTGGAAGCGAGAGTCGATTCAATTGCCGATGGCTTGCAAGATCAATTGAAACGCAGTCAAATACTAAAAACTCAGCGCCCCGCTGGATCATCATCGGCATCTCATTATACTCAAGTGTCGACGGATTCCGGTGCTGGTCATCCGCGCCGATCCACTGATGCGATCATCAACGAACTGCGACAAAAATATGGTGACAAAATTCCTGGCGGTCTTGGTGGACTCGATGGTGATTTGAAAGAAAAGCTCATGAAGAGTGATGTTGCGAAGGAATATTTGAAAAAAATGCAACAATAGACTAAAGCTTTTGAAAGTCTATGAACCCTTTCGCCGGATTGGTGGATACCAATCGCACCTTGATTTTATCGCCGACATCGACGCCTTGCTGTCCCTTCACGAGCCGACCTTCAGCGGATGGTTTGGAAATGCGTATATAAGTACCGTCTTCCTTGACACCAGTGACGATACCTTTAAACACTTGACCAATTTTATCGCTCAGCAGTACCGCGGCGGCAGCCTTTCTGATAAAGCGTTCAACTCTGTTGGCAGCGCTGGCCATTTCTGTGCAATGTGCAGCGATCTGTTCTAGTTCATCTTGTGAATATGGACTGGGCGTGTTATAGATTACACTTTTAAGCAGCCGCTGGGTGACTAGATCAGGATAGCGCCGATTTGGCGCTGTTGAATGTGTATAATCTTGCACTGCCAGTCCAAAGTGTCCGTCATGGCTGTCTCCTGACTTTACCACCACGTATTCGCCAGGACCTAACAGTTTAACAATGGTCAAAGATAAGTCTGGGAAGTGTTCAGGATCGGTGGATTTTCTGCGCACAAGAAATTCTGATAGGGCTTTTGGATCTGGTGCCTCCGGTAACGTGTATCCAAGTTCGCTAGCAATTTCGACGATCTTAGGCCAGCGTTTTGGTTCTTTAACTATTCGCCTTATCGAATAGGTGCCCTTTTGATCTAACAGTACTGCCATAGCTGTGTTTGCTGTGACCATAAGATTTTCGATCAAATCTCGGGCAGAGTTATGATCGGTTGTTACGATGTCTACAACTTTTCCATTTACAGCAACAGGCGTGGCTTCAATAGTTGAAAGATTGAGGGCACCGTTTTGAACTCGCACGTCATTAAGCAATTCGGAACATTCTTGTTGCATTCTAAGTTGATCTGCTAGACCTTCGACCGCTATCTTATCGGGTAAATTTTCAGTGCTGTCTAACCACGGACCGATGTCGGGATAAGCCAGTTTGGCGTGATTTCTGACAAGGGCCCGATACAAATCTGTGGAACTAACTTTTCCTGCTTTATCGACCACCAAATCGATTATGATCGCCAGTCGATCGACATTCGGCAAAAGTGAGCTGATGTCAAACGACAGCTTTTCGGGCAACATGGGGTACGTCATGATGCCCATGTAGACAGATGTTGTGTTGAGTTTTGCCAGTTGATCAACTGCAGAGTCTTTGATTACATAGGCATCGACATCTGCGATGCCTATTAACAGTCTCATATTGCCGTCCGGAAGCCGTTCAGACCACTCTATCTGGTCTAAGTCTTGAGATTCTCTGTTGTCGATAGAAGACCAGAGCAACTTTCTCAAATCCTTGGTGCCACAGTCACCGGTTGGAGGATTTGATTTCAATTTCTTGAGCTGTTCCAAAACTGTGGCTGGGAGGTCAGGAGCAAAGCCTGCTTCTATCATTGCGTCATGAGCCATGGCGCCCAAGTCTACGTGATTTATTTTTGACATTTACTTAGCTGTGGGTGGGAGTCATGATTATTGCATTTAAAATCAATCCAGAGCCGCTCGAGCTCCACACTGCATTTTAAGCGAAGTCAAACACTTCCAACTGTCGAGCTTCTGGCAAACTGATTAGGCGCCCTTTCCCGAGAGTGCCACCGATTCCAGATGAGCTCCAATCGCATCCTTTCGTGTTGTCAAAGCGACCAATGCATTCTTGATATGCCAATTGTTCGTCTAAACCTTTCGTCCTGAAATCTTCCAGCGTCGAAACATTGCCGCATTTAGGACAGCAGAATCGTGCCTGCTCAAGGGCCCCATAACGCTTGTTTGCTTCTTCCAACCATTCGTCTAAAGTTTGATTGATCATCATTGCTCCGTGATTAGGACGGATTTCATACGTCAACACCTATTGTTCCAGGGGTTATTGATGTCTTTTAACACATGCCCGTGAAATAGGCTTCGATAACAGATCAAGGTCGGGTCGGTGGTGATAGCGTTCTTAGAAAGCGTTGCCACGTCAAGCCTTGCGAGTTCGCTGAGTGACAGCGGGTAAAATGACTGAGCTATTAATTAGTATTACAGCTGGTGCCGCTTAATCCTGGTTTGGGTCGAGTAACTTACGCAGAGTGCTGTTTAGCAATTCACTATCAATTGTGGATTGGTCGACAATCGTAATTAGATTCTCAGGACGCGCATATTTAGGTCTAGAACTGTAAAATTTGTCAATGTCATCCCACACGGGTAGCTCAATTTGTTGTCGCGACTTCAGCTCGATTATACGTTTTCCATCCATCCAAGTCTCTTTCAAAGTTGATTGATTCAGATCAGCTATCAACCAAGCGACATTCCTATCGTAAAAGAATGCCTCAGCGATACTGATCAAAGTATCTGTGGATGCAACCAAGGTCTTCGGCCTTATGATCGCAGGGTTGGCGAGCTTTTTCTTTTGTTTCGGTTTTACTCGCCTTTGATCTGATGATTCAGTATCATTATCCATTGCTCTTGATGTTTTCTCTTGATGTTCGTCCTTTGTAGTTGATTTGGCGGCTAACTCGTATATCGGTGGATCGGCGATCTGATTAACTGCAGAAGTAATGCAGTGGCTTTGCTCGAACACAGAAGTATTTGCTGGCGAGAAGTTGGCTCGGATTCTGTTCGTTCCCATTCGACCGATAATTACTGCAAGTGCAATTTCAGCTCCTGAGATGAACGTCTTCCCAATAAACTCTTGCGAGCATGTGAATTTTTCGATGGGGCGATTTTTTATTTCTGCTTGTTGTGAGGATGCACCATCTTGAACTAGATTTCCTTGCTTGGTGTCTACTGTGCTCGAGTCTGTTGGCTTGGTACCAGGAATGAGCTCAATATTAGGACCCACGTTCGACACTGAAGTCCGAATACGAGTTGCACCAGCTGCCGCAATAATAATGGCCAAAGCAATCTCGCTGCCCAAAATGTATCGCTTATTGTTTGGATTAAATCGTCTTTTGTCCATGCCAGCAAGCGATGTAAGTTCGGTGCTTGTATCGTTGATGTTACCAATGCTAGAACCTGCACTCCTATTGCCTGTAGTGACAGCTACTTTAGGACCGCTAGTAACGCTGGTTCTACCTTCAGGGCTGCCGTCAGAACGAAGTGGAGTAGGTTGGGTGGACCAATTTCCAGTAGAGCGATACGTGAAAACTTTTGAAAACTCTGAGTGGCTATGATTGAGTGCTGATTGCCAGCGCAGCTCTGAGATGCCGTGAGTGTTCAAAAGATGCATGAAGCTTTCGGCGCTTTCCCTTAGTTTCGACGGTACACCAAGGTTATCTTGCTTATTGGCTTTTAAGTCTGACAGGCTAGCAGCCGAAAGTTTTGTAGTTATCGAATCATGAATTTTTGGAAGATTAGTTTGTGGAACGGCGATGTGGCTGTTTTGATCAACACCTTCATTTCTCCAGGCCCGTTTAATCTCATTTGGTCCTGACGTTGATTCCTGAGTTGCTTTTTGGGGTCCACTAGAAAGTTTGATTTGGTCAATCGTACCTTCTGACAATGGTTTTGTAGCAAATTCTCTTGTGCTTCCGGAGTCCATGACGTCCGAGCTGTGGTTCGTATTCTGAAAATGAACCGTCAACGGTTGGTTTTTCTCGATCGGCTGGGTGACCCTGTCAGGCTTGGAATTCGGCGATCCTAGGTGCGTGGAAGACAGTGAGTTTTTTTGATCAGAACCTGGAAGGTCTTTGTCTTTAGTCAAGCGTGGTTGTTGCCAAGCGGGGATGTTGTCATGCGGCTCTGCTTGCCTAGTGTTTTGGATCGAGAATTTACAATCTGATTGTTCCTGACTCGAACTAACTTTAATTAGCGAATCCTTAGGTGGCAGTTGAGTTGGGTGCGAGTCCGAATCACGGTTAACAGCGGAACGCAGAGTACCTTTGTCTCTTGTGATGGACTGAACTGAGTCTGAAGCATTTAGGGACTTTGGGATGCTGTTTAGGCGTTCCGCCTTGCTTTGATCTGGCATGGAATATTGCGGCGCCGACGCTGATGTTTCAGGACTTTGCGCATTATTCTTAACTACATTGTCCCAAGTAATCGGGTTGCTTTTTTGGCTGCCAAATTCAGCGTGCTCTATTTTGCCACCGCTGGCTTCTCTATTGGTGCCTTTTTGAGAATTCACTTCCTGGAGTTCGATGCTCTTGAAAGGCTTGACGATATGACTAGGGTCGGCAAGTAAATCAGAGGAACTTGAACGACTGGAGGAATTTCGATTTTCAATTAATTTGTCGAGTTCGCTGGACTGCTGTTTAGGTTGAGCGAGCTTGTGATCATTGGTAGTTGAAATTGGATTCGACGAGTTCGCTTCGTTATGGCTTTGTGACTGCGCTTGCGTTGGATTGCCTAAATTATCCGACGAGGGAAGATTTGTTGGAGGCTGCTTCTCAGCAGAAATCTGGAAACCTTTGTCTTCTACAGGGCATTGGCCTGAGTCTTGCAGTTTGCTTGAGTCTGAAGTTCGTGGGTTGCTTGTTTCGGTGCCCAGTCTTTTAAAATCAACTATGTCTTGTTGTTTTGAGCGTTCACTAATTTCTTGCTCCATGCTTTTGACAAAAGCGGTGTGATCGTAAAATGGAATACTCGCTGTAAGCGAATCGTGCAGCGATGAGTAGATTTTCAAGTCAGCTTTCTGTTGTGCATTCAGGTTTGCATCATTGGGATCAATGTTTTTGCCCCGCATATAACTGACGATACTTTCAGGCGACAATTGTGCCACCAGTGTTTTTGCGTCAAATCCTGTGACTACACTGAGAGCCGAGTTCACAGCTTGACCTGCAAAGTCGGCAATCAATTTCAGCGGATCTGCGCCCTGGGCGGGCTTGCTCTTCCCATCTTTGCTGTGGTCAGATTCACTAGCCACTTTGTCTGCCCTCGACCTGCAGAGCCATTGTGCCCTGTTAGCCAGTGACCCAATCCGAAGATTCTTTGATTAATCCGTCATCGAGCCGCTTGGATCCGTTTTATAAGTTTTGTCGACAAGCTTCTCGGTGTTAATTTGGTCGCGAACGCCATCAACTTGTTCATCGCTCCGGTTATAACGATCGTCTCACCATGCATCATGCCTCGATAGCCTTCTTTGGCAACTGTGTTAGAGTCCATCGGTTTAACCATCGAAAACAGTTTCGATCTCCCCAAACCTGCCCTTTCCTGAAACTCTGTTTGAGTAGCGCCAGGACACACTACAGTAACTGTAATACCCGTGCCTTCAAGTTCGCAAGCCAGTGCTTCAGAGAAAGACAAAACATACGCTTTGCTTGCATAATAAACTGCCATCTGTGGACCAGCGACAAAAGCAGCCATAGAAGCCAAATTCATTATTTTCCCACTTCTGTTTTTGATCATTGACGGAAGAATTAGTTTGGTTAGTTTCGTTAAGGCGACGATGTTGACTTGCAAAAGTGCTATCTCTGCCTCAAGTGAATTTTCAGAAAAATTTCCATAATTGGCAAAGCCTGCATTGTTGATTAGCACTTCGATCTCCAAATTCTGCGCCGCGAGCTGCTCCATTATCTTCTCGCATGCGCCCGGTACCGAAAGATCTTGGACGATAACATATGTTTCAATAGATTGCTTTCTTAACTCTTCTGCTCGTCGTTCAAGTTGGTGCTGATTGCGAGCTGTCAAAACAATGAAATAACCATCTTGAGCAAGTAGTTTGCATAGTTCGAAGCCGATCCCTTCAGAAGCTCCGGTCACTAACGCAATCTTGGCCAACTTGAATTCTCCCTGAAAGGCGATGATTGAACGTGTATCCTTGACGAATAGCAATAAGGAACTGAGACTTCAGTATGACACCTGAGGAGTTGAAAGTATTTTTTGATCTTAAACCGCTTCCATTGGAAGGCGGTTACTTTAGGGAATTTTTCAGGTCACCAGAGATTCTCATGCAGTCGGCGTTACCCGAGCGATACAAAAGTGACAAGTCAACGATGACTTCGATTTTCTATTTGCTTGAACCTGGTATCTTTTCTGCTTTTCATAGATTGCAATCCGACGAAATCTATCATTTCTATCTTGGCGACCCCGTCGACCTGGTGCTACTCAACATTGACGGATCCCTTACGAATGTCACTTTAGGCTCGGATATATACGCAGGGCATCAGCTGCAATACGCTGTTCCCAAAGGTGTGTGGCAAGGATCTACTCTTATGCCCGGTGGTCAATTCGCGCTGATGGGTTGCACGGTGGCGCCGGGGTTCGACCCAGACGATTACGAGCACGGGCATTGGGAAACTTTATTGCGTCAGTATCCAGCGCACCATGCGTTGATCATGAAGCTGACTAACAAGTAACAGAAGTCAGATCCGCTTTTGTGATCTGATATTCGAATTTTTCAAAATGCTCATGTGAATTGTGTATTTAATCAAGACGACGAAGTACGTATACAAGCCTTTGAGCGTCATGCTCTTTGAATTCTGTGTCAGGATTTAACTCACCCAACTTGCAGACAATTTCAAAGGCCGCACTTTCACGAATCACATGTTCAAGCGCTTCGCCTGACCATGAGCGAATCGTCAAGTAATCTTGGAAGTCGACTGGCTCTCCGCGAAGTTGACCAACAATATGCACAAATACTTTGCGAATGTGCATATCTTGATCAAACTGATCATCTGATCTGCCGAAATCTACTCTCATTTGTAGCTCTTGCATCTCCAAGAGCCATGAGGCTGCGTGCAGCGAATCGCGATTGGTCCATGGAGGAAAGTGTGCTTCGATAACGTAGAGTCCATTCACATTTAAATGCCGCCAAACTGCAAACAAATGTTTGAGGAGATCGTCATCTGTATACAAGTGTCCAATCGAATTGAGCAAAATCATGGCCAAATCATATTTGTGCGGAATGGCAAAATCTCGCATGTTCGCCTGATAAACATCCAGTGGTACTGAGTTTTGCTTTGCGAGAGCAGAGGCATAGCGGCACATATCAGCAGCATAGTCCAGCGCAGCTGATTTATAGTTTCGCGCCGCAAATTCGAGTGAGTGGCGTCCTGGACCAGCAGCAAGTTCCAGTATACGTTCCAATTGATAATCTTTACGAAAGCGCCGATGACACTCAATCAGACCATCCACATGGTATCCGACCGCAGGTCGCCGAAAAGCAATGTCATACAGCAATGGAATTTCGTAGAGTTTTTGCATCTTATATAAAAAATGTGGTGTGGAACCTCGATTACGATAACATGCGATCATTAATCAGTCAGGAAAGAAATGCGTCGCACTTACAACAAGAGCAATTTTCAAGTCGCCAAAATTCGTCGGTTTCTCGAGCCGGGCCCAATTGTTCTAGTCAGTTCAGCCTGGAAAGGACAGTCGAACATTATGACGATGGGCTGGCAAACGGTCATGGAATTTTCACCCTCTCTGGTTGGTTGCATGATCACCGCTGCCAACCACAGTTTTGAAATGATTCGATCTAGCAAAGAATGTGTGATCAATATTCCAACGGACGATCTCGTGAATGAGGTAGTCGGCATTGGCAACACGACCTGAGCTGAGATTGATCCACCATTAAGGCCATGGCATATTTATGATTTCTGGAAAGAGTATCAACCTCAAGAAGATTCAGACCTGAGAATTTGTAGACGCCCCTCTATTACATTAAAGGGTGGGGAGATCCTTTGATCTTTTTGCTTCCATTTAATATGTTAAGCAAAAAACGCGGACTTGGGTGATCCTGCTATTCTTTGTCTATCAATCTCTTTCAGGATCTGAATTGTCCCGAGACGCTGATGTAATATTACTTTACCTGATCTTGGATCCTGAAAAGTTGAAGGGTAGCCAACCTTTTAATCAAATATTTTCTGGCAGTGAGCGCGATTGTAGTTCCGTTGGATCAGCGGTTCTGCGCGGTTGAATTAATACGGTTCCAGAAGGAGTCAACTCCTCAACTGAGTTTGCTCGACTAATGTACGCTTATAGTGACAATGATCAACAGGTTGTAGCTATGCCGACTGACGAATTTTCGAATAGTAAATCATTCTATTACTCAGAAAAAGAACAAAAAATTGCGGGAAAGAAACTTGCCGTGTTTGAGGCAATGTATTTGTACAAATCTGGCGACCGTTTTGTGATGATGTGTTCAAGCAGTTACGACCAATTTGAGCTTGACGCGAGCATGATCGGTCCTGCAGCGAGATTTTTGAAGGAAGGACTTGAAGGAATTATCGTCCATAGATCAGCCAACCTTCCGACGGTTGTTAACTTCGACGAGGGATTAATAAGAACGTTTGGCGGGGAACGTATCATCTCAGTGGAACTTCCGCTGATTGTCGAACTGGAAATAGTTTCAATTTCCGAAGTTTCAAAAGAAGAAGGTGATACTAATGACGATGGCAAATTGTCAGCGGAGCTTGAAACTGGTGCCACCATTTTTGTGCCCCGTAAAGTAAAGCGACGTGACAAAATTCGCGTTGATACTAAACTCGGTGAGTACGTTGACACTTAGTCCGAACAAAAGGCATGTAAAGGCTTTTCTTCCATTTTGATACCCTGATGGGCCACAGGTTCTACGTTACTCCGCTTAATGGCGCGTCAAAGTTGTCGGATTTTGGATTAAAGTAGTGGGTTGGGTAGAGATTACTTGGCAGGCTTAGCGGGATCGAACATGCAGAACGTCAAATTAGACTGGGAAGAACTGCGTAAAGCGGGTCAACTGGCTTTTGAAGAGCAGCGTTACGAAGATTGTGAGCAAATTTGGCTAGAAGCGCTCGAAGACGCGAAGCATAGCAACAATGAGCTCCAGGAGGCGACCACCGATTTGGATTTGGCCGCTCTCTACAATGTTGTCGCACAATATCAGCAGGCTGAGCCGCACATCACTCATTCTCTAGAGCTGCGGGCGAGAAATCTCGGTGATCAAAGTTTAGAAGTTGCCGAGTGCCTGACAGCCTTGGCAAAAAATCAGGGTTTTCAGGGCAAGATGCATGAGTGCGAGCAGCTCTACCTGCGCTCCTTGCAAACCAAAGAAGCGACGTTGGGAGCCGAGCACACTGATGTGGCCGACAGCCTGCAAGAACTGGCTAACTTTTATGCCTCGATTGGAAATTTTGCTGAGTGTGAACCGCTGTTGCTTCGCTCGCTGTCCATCAAAGAATCAACCTCGGGACTTTTGAGTCGAGAAGTTGCCAGCAGCCTCAAGACGCTGGCAAGAATCTATCGCAAGCAGGGTCGTTTCAACGAAGCCGACCAATTCTATCTGAAGACGCTTGAAGTTAAAGAACAGTTGCTAGGACCGGACAACGAGGAAGTGGCTGAAACACTTAGGAGTCTGGCCAACAACTACTCTTATCAAGGCAAATATGCTGAGGCTGAGCCACTCTACAAGCGATCCCTGGAAATTTACGAGAAAAATCCTGATCCGGATCATTCCGAGATTGCCACGAACTTGCACAATCTTGCTGTTTTGTATTACAAGATGGGTCGCGATGGAGAAGCTGCAATGCTTTATAGGCGTGCCCTCGAGCTCTTTTCGACCGTACTTGGCACAGAGCATCCCGAAGTGGCGACCACGCTTCTATCAATGGCAAAGTTCTACGAGGAACGCAAGAAGTTCGATAAAGCCGCCACTCTCACAAACTTGGCCGTGCAAATCTATGAAAAGAATTATGGTCCAGATCATAAAACGGTCGGTTCGGCGTTGAAAGATTTAGCGGAATTGTACAGCGCGCAGGGGCGAACAATCGAGGCTGAGGACTTGCGGCATCGAGCTCAAGCGATTCTATCTACCTAGGCTGATTGAACGCTATGATCCGGGCAATCGAATTTTTTTCAGGAATAGGCGCGTTTTCTCAAGCAGCTAGAAATTCTTCAGTAGAAGTGATCGCAGCGTTTGATCAAAGTGAAGCAGCGAATGAAACATTCGCGCTAAATTATCAATTGCGACCTAAGTCCAAAAATCTAGATTCGATTTCAGAGCAAGAAATTGAGAGCGCTGATATTTGGTGGATGAGCCCACCGTGCACTCCTTTTAGTGTTCGTGGTAAGCAGTTAGACCAACACGACGCCAGAGCAAAATCATTCCTGAATTTGATCGAAAAAATACCGAAAAAGATGCCTCAGGCAATTTTGATTGAAAACGTCGCGGCGTTTCAGCAGTCTCAGGTGCATGCTTTTCTGCGTCACTCCCTGATTAAATGTGGCTATCATTTAAACGAAGTCTCAATGTGCTCGACTCAATTCGGTGTTCCGATGCGTCGACGCCGTTATTTTATGATTGCTTCGAACAAGCCTTTTGTATTGATAGATCCAGAACCAATTCCAACTAGTCCAGTCTCATCATTTCTACAAGAGTCCTTGACTGAGCTCATCTTGGATGATCAGATAATCAATAAGTACGGAGACGGATTCGATATTGTGAGCGAAGGTGATTTACATGGAACGCTGATCTGTTTTACAAAAGAGTATGCGCGGTGTATGAAAGCTAGTGGCACCATTTTGCGTATGAGTGATAATCGGCTCAGAAGAATCTCGCCCAGCGAGATTTTAAGATTGCTCGGTTTTCAAAACAACTTTGTGTTTCCCCAGAGGATCGACTTGCCAACTCAGTGGAAACTAGTTGGCAATTCAGTAGATGTAAGAGCAATTAAGCATCTGCTCAAGCAGGTAACTTCTGTTGTTGATTGCGGAGAGGGCTAACCCCAGTAAAAGTGAAAAAAACCGGTTGCGCTAGGCAACCGGCATTTAATTCAGTGTCACTTATTTCTGGCCTTCTTTTCAGCTTTCGCCACTTTTTTCTCGGCCTTGGTCTTTGTGGGCTTTTTCTTTGTTTCTTTTTTCGCGTCTTGTTCTTTTCCCATAACCTATCTCCCGCTTAAGATTGCGATGCTTGGAGTTCAACTCTGACACGATACCACCCCAATGAGCGATGATGCCAGGCAATAGATCTCTCTAAAAGAATAGCAGTTACGTTAGAAGATAGGTTGGGCAGCTTGCTGCAGGAGTCGAGCAGACTAGTTTGAACCGTAGATAAGATGCTAGAATCCTCAAATCATGACTTCTGGCGATTCGAAAAGTTATCGTCCCGGACAAAGCGTTCTGTGTCGCGTTGAGGCACCGGAAGCCGGTGGATACTTAGTTTCGCTTCTTCCGACTGGTGTCAAAGGCTTTCTACCGAGTCAGGACCCCCTCGATATTGGGCGACAAGTGCCCGCCACTTTTGTATGCATGAATGGTGATCGTGCCTTGCTCACATTCGCGTATATGATTGGCACGACTGAGAGGGTGCAGTTGAGCACCAGCAGCGATTCAATTAATGCGTTTGCAGTCTGGGCAGATTCTTACCCGACGAACATGAAGTTGCGAAGAGCTATCGACATTGTCATGCCATCTCTTGATGGAAATATTCAAACGATGACAAGCAATGAGCGAACACTTGATGAGCTCATGTCCCATATTGAAAATACTAAATTTACAGGTTGTTTGAAGGCTCAGTCAGAAGAGCGACTATCGCGCGCCGCTGCATTGCTATATGACGGTAGAGTAGTTGGTTGTATCTACGGTACTAAGAGTTCTAAGCCGGAGCCCTATACCACTGAAACTGCGCTTTACTTGATGATTGGTGATCTGCAAAAAGCCGGCACTGAAATACAGCTATATTCATTGCCGGAAGAAATTATCCTTTCTATGTCTGCTTTGTTTTTAGGTTGCCCTATCGAAGGGCTAGGCGAGTCAAATACACCATCCAATGCGATTGAATTGCTGGATCAATTCCGCAAACGTGGACAAACAGGCTGCCTGACTTTATCCACCGATGGCAGTGGCACCATATCGGTGAGCTTTGTGCATGCGGGAACCTACGTTGGCTCATTTCTGGTCGAGAAACAGCAATTTTTGCCATCCGCTGAACTGCCGCTCGAACTACCTGCCGCCTATGAAAATGCCAAACTTGACGCTTCATTTTTGCCGAATGAGATGACTTCCGACTCCATTCAATATGGCTATATCTTCAACAAAGTTGTGGAAAATTTCCCCAACGTTCCGCAGCATCTAAGACCTTAGTAAAGTTGCGTCGACGTGGTGAAGAATACCTGCATGCATAAGCGCGCATCTGGCCGCGCCTAATAGAGCTGTCTTGTCATTCATTATCACTTTGATCTGTATGCTTTCCAAAACAGACCGTAGCCGCCCTTTATCCAGGAATGACTCTAGGAATCGCGGCTCGGAAAATTTTCTGATCATTTTGGGAGCGATGCCCCCGCCAATGTAGATGCCACCTGTAGCCATTAGTTTTAGTGCTAGGTTGCCTGCTTCGGCACCGTAAATGTCGGTGAAAATATTCAGAGCTTCAGAGCAAATTTCAGTTTGATTTTGTAGACCATTTTCTGAAATCACTGCCGGTGGATCGTTTGTTTTGAGAGACTCAGCTAACCATGCAGGTTCAGGAAATTTGTTTTCGTCTCTTAGAAATTCATAGATGTGCTGCAGTCCTTGACCAGAAAGCACACGCTCGTAGCTGACATGCTCTAATTTTTTGCGCAGATATTGAAGAAGCTCGAGTTGAATTTGATTGCTTGGTGCGAAATCGCAATGTCCACCTTCCGATGCAAAAGGCCTCATTTTTCGATCTTCCCAAATGATGCCGGCTTCTCCCAGCCCAGTGCCTGCGGAGATGACGCCGACGTTGCCGTGAATTTTCTTGTCGCCTTGATTGATCGTGACGAAGTCTTCTTCTGAAAGCTCATAGATTCCGTGAGCATTGGCCTCCAAGTCATTCATCAATTCAATCTGCTTAAATCCTAGTCGTTGAGCCAGTATTGCTGCGTCAATTGTCCAGGGCAGATTGGTGGCATTACAGGTGCCGTTGACGACTGGACCGGCAACTGCCGCGCAAACGTGATCAGCTCGCAGTCCAGATTCTTCTATAAACTCGGCGATCAGATCATGCAAGTTTGCATAATCATGGCTGGGAAATTGCTTTTGAACAACTAGTTCCAATTTCCCATTATGTAGCTTGTAGAAGGCCAAGTTGGCCTTGGTGCCACCAATGTCGCCAGCTAAAATTATTGGATCGAGCACTTTTACCACAACCGATTTGCCTCACGGAAGTATAACGTCAGTGCTGATTCAGTTCTTTGCACTGACAGGTTTTTGCTCAATATGTCCACCAAAACTATGGCGCATTGCCGACAAAAGTTTTTCGCCGAAGGGACTCTGTTGTCGTGATCTAAATCTGGTGTACAATGCGGCCGACAGAACTTCGGCCGGAACCGCTTCTTCAATGGCCGCCTGGATCGTCCATCGTCCTTCGCCGGAGTCTTCTACGTAGCCGCTGTAGTCTATCAGCTCTGGATCTTCAGCCAGAGCAGTTGCAGTTAAATCCAATAGCCAAGATCCAACGACGCTGCCTCGTCTCCACACCTCTGCGATATCAGCGATGTTGAGGTTGTATCGGTACGCTTCATCCAACAATTCAGAATCGGCGTTGCGGAAGATTTCGAATCCCTCCGCGTAAGCTTGCATCAATCCGTATTCAATACCGTTATGAATCATTTTGACGAAGTGACCAGAACCAACCGGGCCGCAGTGAAGATAACCTTCTTCAGGAGTGCCCTCCATTTTTTCCCGGCCGCGCGTGGGCTCGATGTTTCCTAAGCCAGGTGCGAGGCTCTTGAATATTGGGGACAATTCTCTGACAATTTCTTTTTCGCCGCCAATCATTAGGCAGTAGCCGCGTTCTAATCCCCATACACCGCCGCTGGTGCCAACGTCGACGAAGTGAATACGCTTGAGTTTTAACTCTTCAGCGCGTCTGATATCGTCTTTAAAATAGGAGTTGCCGCCATCAATGATCACGTCATCGGGATCCATCAGATTTGCCAGATTGGTCACTGACGCTTCGGTCGGTTCTCCGGCGGGAACCATAATCCAAACTCTGCGCGGCTTAACCAGTTTTTCAACAAAAGATTGGAGTGAATCGGCGGCGATCGCTCCTTCCTTTTCCAGTTCTTTGCCAGCTGTAGGCAGATGGTCGTAGACTACGCACTCATGACCTGCCCTGATCAGTCGCCGCACCATGTTGCTGCCCATGCGACCGAGTCCCACCATGCCTAACTGCATAAGTTTCTCTCTATTTTATTTCTGTTGTGATTGTTTGGCAGCGGCTTCGAGTGTCACCAAGCCTTGCTCAACATCGGTGAGGTGCACTCGCAAGAGTCTTCTGCCCCTCTCAGCCAAAACTTGTAGATCGCCTCGGGCTTGAGCGTCCTCAACGATGCCAAAAGTATATTTCTGATCGGGAACCGCTAAATCGTTCTTATGATCGCAAGTCACTTGGAGAAAGACTCCCGAGTTTGGTCCACCCTTATAAGCTTGACCAGTTGAGTGTTGGAAGCGAGGGCCAAAACCCAGGCAAGTTGCTGCTTTCTTGAAGTCACGGACTGCGACTCGCACCATTTGCAAAGACTGCTCGTGCTTTTCATTCATCTCGATGTAGGCGAGGATGGCGAAATAATCACCAGCTTTAACGCGAGTCGAGTGGGCTTTGAGGTAGCCGGCCAAAGATTTGGCGTTGGTTCCAAGAGCAGCGTTCAACTCGCTGATATTCTTGTCGTCAGCGAACAACTGCACACCATCAACTTCGAAGAATGCTTTTTCTTCAGGAAGAGAACCAGTTTTCTCGTAGGCTTCGGTCAATTCTTTCGTGGCGATTTTGCTCGCTTCGACATCAGGTTGATTGAATGCGTTGATGCCCAGGATCGAACCAGCTACGGCAGTAGCTATTTCCCAGCGGAAGAATTCTTGTCCCAGGCAGTAAATGTCTGGCACGTTGATTCTCACAACGGCTTGCCCGGCTTTCTCCAATGCTTCGATGGCGCGGTCCTGTTCAGCATCGGGTGCATTGTCGAGGCGAAGATAAGCGAAGAATCTATCCTTGCCATAAACAGTGGGCAATCCGATTGGCTCACGATCAACTGGAACAATGCCTTTGCCCAGTTTGCCGGTTGACTCAGCGAGAAGCTGTTCCAACCATGCACCAATGTCACTGATTCCGGGTGAGGCAATCAAAGTGAGTTTGTCTCGTCCAGCTTTAGCCATCAGACCGATCATTGTGCCAAGGACCACACCAGGGTTTTCCTCCACTGGGACTGTGGCCGAACAGGCGTGCACCATCTCGCCTGTCTTATCAATAAACTTCTCAAGATCAATACCAAGTACCGCAGATGGTACCATTCCAAAATTCGAAAGTGCCGAGTAGCGTCCGCCGATTCCAGGCAAACCGTAGAAGATTTTTCTAAATTTGTCTTTCTCTGCCACGGTTTGGAGTTTCGAACCAGGGTCTGTGATCGCAATGAACTGTTTACCGGCTTTGTCTTTTCCAACCAGGTCCGACACTTTCTTGAAGAAGTATTGTTTGTAGATGTTCGGCTCAAGAGTGCTACCGGATTTGCTTGAGACAATAAAGAGTGTCTTAGCAATATCAATTGAATTTTCCAAAGTCGCGATTTGATCTGGGTCTGTCGAATCCAAAATTTTCAAGTCAGGAAAACCGGCGATGTGACCAAATGTCTTACTCATAACTTCGGGACAGAGACTCGATCCACCCATCCCCAATAGAACGGTGTGTGTGAATCCTGCAGATTTGATTTCAGCCGCGAATGCCTTTACTGCCTCTACCTGAGGTTGTTGGTCGTCTGCCACTGTGAGCCAATCTAGCCAAACGCTTTCGTCTTCGTTGGTCCACAATGAGGCGTCTCTAGCCCAGAGCTTTTTGACCTTGTCCCCTTCTTTCCATTCCTTCAATGAGGCATGCAGAGCACGCGTCTGCTCTTCTGGGAGACGGTAACTAAATTGGTCCTTGGCCGCTTTGAGTTCGCTTCTTTGTTTGGCGACGGTGTCTGTCAATTTGTGAAAAGCATCGGCAAACAATCTGACGCCTTGAACGACCAGGCTATCTGTCACATCCTTCATAGAAATATTCAGTTTCTCAAGATTGTCCATGACCTGGTGAGCATCTTCCAGATTCTCTGTTAGCGTTTGTTGAGGTTTGCCGTGTTCACGGAAGGCATCGAATGTCGCCGGTGGAATCGTATTGACAGTATCTGGTCCAACCAACTCATCCACATACATGGTATCTGGATACTGGGGATTTTTAGTTGAAGTGCTCGCCCATAGGACACGTTGAGACTGGGCGCCTTTGCCCTTTAATTTTTCCCAGCGGCTGCCAGAAAAGATTTGCGTGTATCTTTCATACGTCAGCTTGGCGTTCGCGATTGCGACTTTCCCAAGAACGCTGTTGAGTAGTTGTTTTTGTGTGTCATCTTTTGTTTGCGCAAGACGAGCACTGACGATTGTATCTATATCAGTGTCAATGCGGCTTATGAAGAAGCTTGCCACACTAGCAACATTGCTGATGTCACCACCTTTGGAAGCTAATGATTCCAGACCGGCAATGTAAGCGTCTGCGACACGCTCGTATGTTTGTTCAGAGAAAAGTAGCGTGACGTTGATGTTGATGCCATCTGAAATCAACTCGCGAATCGCTGGTATCCCGGCTTCTGTGCCAGGAACTTTAATCATCACGTTCGGTCTGCCTACTTCTTTCCAAAGTTTCTTGGCTTCCGCAAGCGTAGCTCTTGTGTCGTTGGCCAGCAGCGGTGAAACTTCTAAACTAACATATCCATCACGTTTATTGGTTTCCGTGTAGACCGAAAGTAGGATGTCTGCAGCTTCTTGAATGTCACGAATAGCCAACTTCTCGTAAATGCCGGCGGCATCTAAATTCGAATCGCGAATCGAAGCGATGAAGTCGTTATAGTCGGTGCTACCGCTGATTGCTTTTTCAAAAATGGAGGGGTTGGAGGTGATGCCTTGTAGCCCATCTTCATCGATCAAACGCTTTAGTTCGCCGCTTGTTAAGAGACTGCGACGAATATAGTCGAGCCAAACTGATTGACCAAACTTTTGCAAATCTTTCAAGGGGTTGACCAATGCTTTGACGGTACTCATCCTTAGCTCTCCTGCTACATCCAATGGAATTGTGGGACGCCCAGCTCAGGCTCACGCATGAACTAACACCCGCTTAACCTCCGACGAAGCAGTGGGTTGACTCACCGCGACGACTCTAAACTTGGGTTAGAAGCCCTCAAGATAGCAGATCTGGCTTTATTAACTGGAAAAATTAATGACATTACTAGGTTGGTATTGCGGACTCTTTACGAGCCTCACATGATCGGCGCTAAACCCGTAGGTGTCTGTGTCTGTGTCTGGTGTGAACTGGCATGTCAGCAAGCACCCTTAGGGTAACTACTGTAGACTAATGCCCGTCTCTTTGGATTGCCCCGTCCAGCGGTTGGCTTAGAAACTAAACCGTCAACGGTTCGCTTTTGAAAAATTTGCTTCTCCGCGCTGTTGTTGCGGTTGCGGGACTTTTCGAGGTGAATGAATTTATTGATGACAACTGTCCCAGAGAAAAAAATACGCGTCCTCATCCTCGGCGGAGGATTTGGCGGCGTTTATGCGGCCATGGAGCTGCACAAGACCCTGGCAACCAGGGAGAACGTAGAGGTGACTATGGTCGCCCAACAAAATTTTTTCCTCTTCACGCCTATGCTTCACGAAGTGGCGGCAAGCGATTTGGATTTGACCGATATTGTTAGCCCAATCAGACAACTAGTAAAGCGTGTGCAATTTTTGCAAGGCACGGTGACAGCAATCGATTTAGATCGAAAGCGAGTTGCTGTGGCACATTGCAACGGCTCTGAGGAATCGGTGTTGCAATATGATCATTTACTTCTAGCGTTGGTTCTAATTCAAATTATTTCAACTTGCCCGGGCTGAAATAAAACTCCTACACCTTGCAGAGTTTGAAGGACGCTATCTATCTGCGAAATGCCATGATCGAGAGTTTAGAAGAAGCTGAATTTGACGCCTACACTGGGTCTCAACAACCGCTCCTGACATACGTAGTTGCCGGTGGTGGCTTCGCCGGCGTCGAAACGGTGGCGGCGATGAATGATTTTCTGCGCGAATCAGTAGTTTTTTATCCTCACTTGAAAGTAGACATAATCAGAGTTGTGCTCATTCATCACCTTGCTGAAATTTTGCCTGAGCTTGGAGAAGAACTAGGAAATTATGCGCGCCGAAAACTTGCTGAGCGTAAAGTTGAAATTATTTTGAATACTAAGGTTGTTGGTTATTCGGGACCGCGGTGTCGAACTTCAAGGAGATTCAGCAATCAAGCCGGTGATTTTTGTCTGGACGGCTGGCGTTACTGCAAACAAGCTGGTGCGTGAATTGCCGTGTAAGATCGATCGTGGACGATTGGTTGTCGATCAATACATGGAGGTTATCGATCGTCCTGGTGTGTGGGCGGTTGGCGACTGTGCCTGGATTCCTGAGCCGAAATCAAGCAAACCCTATCCGCCAACGGCTCAGCATGCTTCAAGGGAGGGCGTGATGGTAGCCCGCAACATCGCGGCATCAATCCTGAACACGAAGAAGCAGGCATTAGTATTTCCCGGTCTTGGTGCACTGGCTGCGATCGGTCGGCGAACGGGCGTGGCCAAAATAATGGGTTATAAATTCTCCGGAGTTTTTGCCTGGTTTCTTTGGCGAACGGTGTACTTAAGTAAGCTGCCAAGATTTGAAAAGAAGTTGCCTGTTGCGTTCAATTGGACGTTGGACATGCTCTTCCCAAAGAACTTGGTACAGTTCATGTCGTTGCATAGTTCGCTTGCCCAAAATGAAGAATTGATCGGTGAAGGAGTTACTCGTTCAGCTGTAATTGATTTAGAAGCAGACGGTTATGAGGCAAATTGAACACCGGAAAGGCAAGCTGAATGACTATTTTAGGGCAGGCGCCGCTTGCGGAGGATAGGGATTTTCCTTTATGATTGTTTCGATCATTTTTTGATCGTAGCGAAATCCGTCCGGTTGAATTTTCAAGTCGCCCTTGTAGGGATTACTGAAAAGTACAACAAGCATTACATTGAGTGATAGACAAAGCGCTACCAGTGCTGTCATTGCCACGTGAGCAAAAACGTTTTTGACACCGAAAAAGTACGTAAACACTACTGTACTAATTCCGCCTGCGATTAGCACTCCCCAAAGTACTGGTGAAATTCCACCACGAGTGGTGACAACTCGAAACCGCCGAGCGTCAGCGAGTTGGCCAAGCGTAGAGAGCATAGAACTGTAACAAGCTTGTTCTCTGTTGCTTAACGGTTCGTAAGTACCGATGGTCTGCCAAATGTGTCGTAGCGGAACGACGCTACCGTCAGTGAAACTGGTAGACGGAAGATCTGAACCCCATTCATTTTTCACGACAACGTTCACGTATGATTCAATACTCCGACTTAGTTTAGCTCTCGGCTCTTGGGGTAAAACCTGGCCAAGTAAAAACAGGTCAGCAACTGCGTTGGCTTCAGTTTCGGCCATGATTTGAGCTTGTTGATATTTGCTTTGCACGTCGACTACGATCAGTCCCAACAAAACTGCGTAGAGAGTGCCGATTACAGACAAGAAATAGCCGGCTACTTCGTGATGCGACTCCAGTGACGATAGGTGAATCTTCTTTCTAACCCAGAGCATGCCTAATACTGAGCTCAGGGTGCCGCCCACAACAACAAGAAATCCAACAGCCCAAGCGCTCATGCCAACCACCTCTTCAAAGCCGCAGCTTACTTTAGCCCATATTTTTCATACTAAGCGAGATGCGCTTTCGATCGGCATCCACACTGACCACTCGCACCTTCACTTTCTGCTGCACCTTGACCACGTCGGCGGGAACCTTAACGAAGCGATCCGAAAGTTCACTTATATGAACCAGACCGTCTTGATGCACTCCTATGTCAACAAAGGCACCGAATGCGGTGACGTTGGTAACCACACCATCTAGGGTCATGTTCGGTTTAAGGTCTTGAATTGTGTTAATACCGTCTGCAAACTCGACTTGCTCAAAACGAGCCCGCGGGTCTCTGCCCGGTTTGGCTAATTCGTTGACAATGTCCTTCAATGTCGGCAGTCCAATTTTTTCACTGACATATTTATTGATATCGATTTGTTTTCTGAGTTCATCTTTTTGAATTAGTTCGCTGATTTTGCAACCCAAATCCGCAGCCATGGAATCTACGACGCCGTAGCTTTCAGGATGAACTGCGCTTGTGTCCAGTGGATTTCGTCCATCGTGAATGCGCAAAAATCCTGCTGCTTGCTCAAAGGCTTTAGCCCCCAACCTTGGCACTTTCTTCAATTCAGTGCGAGACTTGAACGCACCATTTTCTTCTCTGTACTTAACGATATTTCCTGCCAGTTGAGGTCCAAGTCCGGACACATAAGTTAGGAGCTGTTTGCTGGCCGTGTTGAGTTCCACGCCGACGCTATTTACGCAACTTGTCACGGCGTCATCGAGACTGTGTTGCAGAGCCGATTGGTCAACGTCATGCTGATATTGTCCCACGCCGATTGATTTGGGTTCAATTTTTACCAACTCTGCCAGCGGGTCCATTAGCCGACGTCCAATTGAGACGGCACCGCGAACGGTCAGATCAAGATTCGGAAATTCCTCACGAGCGACCTCCGATGCAGAATAAATCGATGCACCACTTTCATTTACCATCACCACCGGAATTTTCGTTCCATCGAGCTTCTTCAGAGCCAACTTTTTGACAAAGGTTTCGCTTTCTCTGCCGGCAGTGCCATTGCCGATGGCAACTGCTCCAACATTATGTTTGCGAGACAACTCGATAACTTTTTTTCCCGCGGATGACTGAGAAATCTCCTTGGCTGCCTCGGCTTCGTGCAGATAGATAACATCATGGTGCAGCAGTTTGCCTTGAGGATCTAAGATAACCAACTTGCAGCCCGTGCGAAAGCCCGGGTCAAGGGCGAGCATGGGAACTTGACCTAAGGGCGGGGCCATGAGCAACTGTCTTATATTGTCTGAGAAAATTCCGATAGCTTCTGCATCTGCTCTGGCTTTAAAAAATTGCCGGATTTCTGTTTCCATAGATGGTGCGAGCAATCGCTTATAACTATCCATCAGCGCTAGTTTAATTTGCTCAGCGCAAGGGTTGCGTTTTTTGATCAAGAAATTTTCGAGTTGCTTGAGCAATTCTTCAGAGAGTGGACCAACTTCAACACGAAGCAGTCCTTCCTTCTCACCTCTGAGTAAAGCGAGAACGCGGTGGGATGGAGCCGCATCGATTGGTTCTGACCAGTCATAGTAGTCTTTGAATTTGATCGCTTCGGCTTCTTTGCCAGCGGCAACCTTTGAATTGATGGTACTTTTTTTCGTCCAAAAGTGACGCGCTTGGGTTCTAACTTGTTGATTTTCGTTTATCCACTCAGCGATGATGTCACGTGCACCGCTTAAAGCCTCGTCAATTGATGCCACTCCTTTTTCAGCGCTTACATAAGGTTCAGCGCTTTTGTTTGGATTGTCCAATGAGCACTCAAATATTTGTTCGGCAAGCGGCTCAAGACCCTTTTCTTTGGCTACCATTGCTTTGGTGCGTCGCTTGGGTCGAAAGGGAAGATAGAGGTCCTCAAGTTCGACCATAGTTTTAGCTGCGGTAACCTTACTTTTCAATTCATCGGTGAGAAGTGAGCGCTCGTCTAGTGACTTCAATATGGTTTGGCGTCGTTTGTCTAGTTCATCTAGTTGAATCAATCGGTCACGAATAGCGAGAACGGCAACCTCATCTAGAGAACCAGTTGCTTCTTTTCGATAGCGAGCAATGAACGGAACAGTTCCGCCTTCGTTAAGCAAATCGGCAGTTGCTTGAACCTGCTTCTGGCTTAAACTCAGTTCTTGAGCGACGAGAGTTATGTTGTTGCTGTTGTTGGACATGGAAAATATTCCTAATTGAAAACAGATGGAAGCCGTCAATCAAACTGGTCACATTGTGCCCCCGTCAGGCCAGTTAGACCAATGAGTATTGGGTGGTTGTGTTGGTGCGTAAATTGAAGCATCACATGCATATAAAACGGATGCTATCTGTTGAAACGTTTCGTTGGCACTCGGCAGTTCATCACCGGCGAGATCCGGGTGATACCACTCTTCAATGCGAAGCAACAGAGGAATGTCTTCCGGAATCTGACGACGCAGCTCCTTTTCATTAGCCATAAGTAAGTTTTTGTATGTTGGCAGAAGACTACGCAAGAGCTCAGTGCCTGTGGGTTGTTCTTCGACTATGGCGATACGTTTTGCGACCAGGCTATCGGGTGTGCAATCAAATAAAACAAGCTTATCGCGCAGGTAAATCTTGCCGATAGGAGAGCGGAGATACCAATTTATTTCTTCTTGAAAGGTGTCTTCGTTCGGTCCGTCTGCGGTCACCATCAGGAAGTCTTCGCTTGCTGTTCCTGGTTTGTGACGCAAACAGTTTCCAAAATAGTGGAGACAGTTGGTGATACCGTCATGATTGCCTGCACGTAAGTGGTAACCGAGATGTTCTATGATCAGTGCCCATCGATGCTGGTCAGCGTATGCGTGAAGCCTGACATCGGCTGGGTAGACATAGCCATTGTCTAACATTGGGAATTCGAATTTCAGGGCGCAGTCATCTAGCTGACCTAGAATTTCCGCTTTGCTAAAAGTCGCGTCTGCCATCCGTCACCAGAACAACATTGTCAGTCGATATTGTTGCACAAATCTCTATATGTTAATTGCAAGAAAACGCAGTCTCAACGTAAGTTGAGACTGCGTCAAACCGGCAAGAATTCCTTAGTTGTTATCCTTACCTGCGTACTTCTCAAGTTCAGAGGCGACTTGGTCCATTTCTTTATAGAACTTTCTGCTCGATACTGGGTCGAGTTCGCCAGTTGCACTGTAAATGGCTTGGGTTGCTCCGATCGAGTCAAGTTCTCCCCTTAATTTAGCTGCTCTTTCATCGCTGAGCCGACCTTCAAGATAGTCTTTGATAATTCTTGCTTCTAAGTCAGAACGTCTGACGGAAAGATCATCTAGAACAAAAATTTGACCGTTAATGACGGTAAAGTGCGAGCCAGCGATGATTGGTGTGTATACCGGAACACCCGTAACGACAACAGTTCCAACTCTGGTTCCAATTAAGTCCAAGTCACGAGCGTACGCCACTGCCCGTTCGTATGTGATTTTGTTGGTTCCGGTTTCTTTTGCTATGCGACGAAGTTCAGACTTCATAGCAGCAGCTTCTTTAGCTGAAATGTTCCCTTTGGCGTGCGCTGCGTCAATGATTTTATCCAGATCTTTGCGACGAGTTTCGATAGTGAGAACTAGCACTTCTGGTTGAGCAGTTCGAAAGTAGACTGTCCCAGTGGTACTGCCGGCAATGGCGACTGGCGCAATTGTTGTGGTAGTTGTTGTGACACCATTTGGTGTCGTGGAGAGCACTGTGGTGGGAGTTGTCAGCCCTTGTGTCCCCAACGTCGTCACTTCAGTCGTAGTTGTGCTCGTAGTGGTAGTATCAGCCTGCCCTGGTCCGGCCAAAGCGAGGCATGAGAGCATCGCCGCAACCACCGCTGGCGTCCTGTAATTTCTGTGTAGCATCATAAATCCTCCAAACATTAGCTGTAGTTTTAAGATCGACGTTTTTGCCGAACTCATAGATAGTGAAAGGTTTCCCTGGCCGAGCGGCTGTTGACGGACCCAAATTAGGCTTAGTTCCTGCCTGCTTTCGATTTTGAAACAAACCGCAATGTTCGGCATTGGGTACCGTTTCCAAAAACGGGAAGCCTTGCCTGGTTTAGCTTTGCGGTCCAACCGTCAACGGTTGAATACACCTGGACAGTATATCTCTTAACCAGTCCGCAGTCCGCATTACATGCTTGAAGCTTCTACAGGTGGTTTCTTCTTTGTTTTTTGTTTGGTCTTCTGAGTTTGATAGCCCAGCCACGCCAGTCCACCTATAAATACGACAATAGAGGCGATCTGGAAATATGAGCTGTATGGGGTGGCGGCAAGTTTTGTACAGCCGGTTAGGATGACCATCAGAGGTGCCCAGATAACGCCAAATAGCTCAATTGAGGATCGCTGGGAGGCTTTATCCTTACTCTTAGTGAACAGCATGAAGAACACGAACGAGGTTATTAGAAATCCGACGATTGGAAGGTACGTAGCTAATACAGTTAGCGGGCTCACGGGATTCGAAGCTTTTGTAACTCGCATTGGCAGAGCTATATCAGAAGGCTTTTCATTCTTCAAATCGGCAGCTGCTGGTGTTACATCGATGCCATTCTTATAAATGAGCAAGAGTACTTTTCCATCTGCTCGACTTAGGAAAGATCCATCGCGGTCGCGCCCGTGCACATAGAATACACTGGCAACCGGTTGTTTCTGGTTTGATGATGCAGCTGAGATTTGACCGGCTTTGGCGCCAGGTTCACCCTCCCATCCACCACCGTCCTCTAAGCTAGTATCAAATTTGGATTTAATAAATACTTGTTGGCCATCCAGTTTGGCAGGCCAAGTGATACTACTTGCGGTGATAGAATTCGCTAGCCCGCCGAAAGGATTTTTGTAAGGCAAAGATTTGACAATTTTTTCAAGCTCTTTGCCGTCAGGATATTTTCCTTTAGCTTTGTAATAAGCTTGTGCTTTGTTGCCAAGCTCAAGCATCTTCGCACAGGTAACATTTTCAGGTGCATGCAGATCAAAGTAAACAAACCCGTCAGCGTCTTTTATTCCTTGTGGGATTTCGTAGACAAAATTACTGCTGTTCACTTTAGCGGAGAGAACATCCAAGTCATCCGCAGGAGTTCCATTCCAAGAACTATATTCGTACTTATAATGTTTGCCAAAGCTATCCTTTACTGCCGCGTTTTGACTGACAAAGGAGATGGTCGAAATGCCGTCAAGGCTTTTATAGACTCTCTTTTCGTTTTTCCCTTGTGCGTCCACGACGGGTTTCGAATAGTCAGTTCGTAGATTAATAGTCCAAATAACTAGACCGATTACTACCACTAAGAAGAGAGCCAGTCTAATCCAAACAGAACCGGCGCCTACACTTCCACTTTGACTAGCTCCCGATGTGCGTAATTTTTCAGCTCGCCCGTCCGATTCACGTAAAGGTGCTCTTGATGCTTTGCTTTCTCGCACAGAAGCATCGTCGAGTGAGCTGCCAGAGAGAATGATCGGTGTACCGGATTCAGCTGCGGCTCTTGCTTCAGCTTCTGCCATGACGTTCAGTTCATTCAACATCTTAATTTCGTCTGCAGACAGAGCCGAATGTCGCCCAGAGGTCTCTTCGGATTTAGGTTTTTCGGCTGACGGTGGTTCAGCTCCTTCACTGCGCATCAGCATGGTGCCGTAGCCTTCCAGTACCTTCGCTAAAAGAGGATCGCCTGGTACTAGAGATTGCTGCCCAAGTCTAAATGCACGCTTGTACATAGAATCTGCTTCGCCAGTCAGATTCAGGGACTCTGACGTCTTCGCGATTTTATAAAGTGTGGAGATCATCTCTCTGTCAGGTGACGAAACTTTTTCGTGAAGAATCAACAAACGCCTAAAGAGTTGCAAAGTCTCCTTATACTTTTTCAGCTCGAATAAGTTGTCACCCATTTTGTCCAAGCAATACACAAGCAGTGGATCGTTATCGTCACCCACCGTATCAAGCTTTTCCAAGACATTTGCAAAAATTGGCTCAGCCGCCTTGTATTGCTTCATTCTATAAGCCGTATCTGCATCTGTGATCAGTCTGCCGATCTCATCACCGGGAATTATTGGTATAGATTCTTCTTCTACAAATTCTTCTTTTGTTTCGCTAAAGAAGCTTCCAGTCAAACCTTCATCCTGTTGATTGGGCACGCTTTCAGCGTGTGGTTGGGGCACACTTTCAGCGTGTGGTTGGGTTAGACCTTCCTCAATATTTAATGCTTCAGTAGTTTCAGCCGAGTTAACCATGAAACGTCCAGTTTCCTTTTGATCAAAACCTGGATCGTTTGAGGGTTTCATCGAGGAGGCGCCTAATTTTGGTTTTTCGGCACTAAAGATTTTTGCTCTTTGTCCGAATTTGCCACCAAGTAAGCCACCTTTGGCGGATTTTTCCTCCGTTTCGGCCGGAGACGAATTGCCTATTTGATCTAAAGTACTGGGGTCGTAAGGTTTGGTAGTGCCGATTTGATCCAATGCGCTTGGATCGTAAGGTTTATAAGTGCCGATTTGATCTAAGGCGCTTGGATGGATGTCGTCTGAGTCTGAATCTTCGATAAATTGATCTAATACGCTTCCAATTGGATCAAAAGCATCAGGAGCTGACTGGTTAGACTCTGTGTTGGCTGTCCCTGTATCGAGACCGATTTGATTCAACTCGGTGGCATCATACGATTTAGGCTGAGCAGCAGCATCTTTTTTTACGAACTGCCCGATTAAAGGTCGCACCGTGGGGTCTTTCTTGCCAGCAAACTTGCCTAATAAACCTTTTCTTTCAGGTGTAGATTGGGCCTCATTTGAAACAAAAATTTTGTCGTTGATTTCCTTTTCTGCAGCGATTTGATCTAGAACGCTTTTGTCGTAAGTATCATTGTTTGCAGTGTCTTTGACCCCAATGGAATCTAGCGTGGACAGATTATACGCGGGTATTACTGCTTCACCTTTGGACGTGTCGACTTCGAGCGATTCTGTCGCGGAATCAATGTCTAATTGATCCGATGGCAAGCTAATTCCTTGGGTTTCAACTGTTTCAGGATCGTAGCTAAATTCAGCTTGTGTCGCGCTCGTTTCTTCAAAAATCCCAAGGGCATCTTGCTCCTGTTCCGAGTCGACTGGGTTTATTTCGAAAGCATGCTGCTCTTCTTGAATCTCATCTTCTTGCTGTTCTGACTCACCATCAGAAGACTGTGCCTCGGCGGTTTCAGTCCCGAACCTGCTCGTCTCGTTACTAATTTCAGGCGTATCGCCGCTGTCGATTTCGTATACGATGTCCGGTGTATCTTGAACAGTCTCGTCTGACGAAAGATCAAAACCAGGAGCATCTTTTATTTGTGCTGCGTAACTAGATAAAGGTGACTCGTCTGCATCTGCATCGCTAAAGGTCACCATGTCATCCAATCCGATATCAGCGTAGAGTGATTCGGTCAATGGAACTTCAATGCCATGGGCGCTACCTTCCCCTATCTCATCATCATCGTAATCGACTGGTATGCGATTTCTGGGTTCGGGAATCTCTATAGCCTTTTCTTCAGGTACCGATAACGCTTGAAACTCTCCGGTAATTGAACCAGGCGAGCTTTTCCCTTTTTGTAAAAACCGGGCAGCTAAAATGCCGAAGGTTTTCTTCGGGGCGTCATTTGCCTCTTCTCCGCCATTTTGGGCTGCTTCTGAGTCAACCTTGTCTTCGGCCAATATTCCCCCGTACCTATTTGCAGTGCATGGCAGCCGCAGAGGTTAGTGTCAGCGGTACACAGTTTACTAATACCACCATTTATTATGTACAAACCACGCCAACTTTGCTTCTTGTTTATCACGTCGTCTTTTCTGTGGCAACTCAGAATCTGGCACTTTTATCTGACGTGTTACGTCGGAAGCGGCTATAGAGAACGGAGGACGGAGCGATGGAGTTTTTTATTAGACTAGCTTTGAAAGCCTTGGCATTTGTGTATCTTTTGCCGATGCTCGGAGGAATTGATTTTCATGGCAACTTCGTCGCCGCTGTATGTTTGGCTGTCGTATTCAGTCTGATGCTCTGGGGCGTGGAGGTAGCGGCGATGGCATTGAGCGCTTACCTCACAGTCATGACTTTTGGACTAGCGCTTTTGGTTCTGATACCTGTTTGGCTGCTTGGTTTCTGGTTGTTACCGGCGTTCGCCTTGAAATTAGTGGCTGATTTCATGCCTCAGTACCTTACTGTCTCGGGCTGGGGTCCGGCTATTCTCGGCGGGCTGCTAATGATGGTAATTAGCCTGATTACAGGTGGAGTAACGGACGCTATGAAGGCGCGACGTCAAACTGTTTAAGTCAACTGACTGTAACTGAGAGCACAAATGTTCATGACAAGGATATGCAGCGGCAATCTCTGTCCCGCAAAAAACTCACTAACTCTAAAGGAGCTAACGATATGTACACTTACAAATTAGCAAAATCTCTGACCCTGGCTGCATTTTTGGCAACCACGGCGGCAACGACAGCGAGTTTTTCGGAAAGTTCGGCCAGCCTGCAGGCAGGATCATCATCGTCAACGATGAACAACACCCAGGCCGCTCGCGAAACATCGACGCAATCATCAACAGAAAATAACTCCCAGTCTTCTACTCATCAGGCCAGTCAGGCGTCGACCCAAAACAATTCAAATGGTAGCTCTGAAGCCGTGGGCGGAACGTTAAACACAAACAACCGTTCGACACTCAACACTTCACCTGCAGTTGGGGCTGGAGCGCGTGCGGTCAACTCAAACACTAACTCAAGCCGAACAGTATCAGCGGCGACAGTTTTGCCGACTCGACACACACCTAGAGCGGTGACCCGCTCCTACAGATGGAATTCGGCCTCAAGAAAGAGGTCTTTCAGCACAACATACATGAATAAAACAATTCATCAAGCAGCCGTCACTCGTTAATAGAGAGATCGACTGGAGTGGAACCGGTCACGTGGTCAAATATCCGTGACTGGTTTTTGCGATATCATTTTTGGGTCAAAGCACTGAGGCATGAATGCCGGCAAAAACTGTAACTATTGAGCTTCTCAACGAAAGAAGTAAAGGGCACTTGCCAGGATTGATAGGTCTGAAAGTCATTGCTCTTTCAGCCGGCAAGTTAACCAGCGTTCTGAAAATCAGGGACGAATTACTCGCTCCAAACGGATATTTACACGCCGCATCAGTAGTGGCGCTGGCCGACACAAGTTGCGGCTACGGTTCTGTTGCTAACTTGCCCAGTGGAGCAACTGGATTTACGACCATCGAGCTCAAAAGTAATTTTATTGGCACCGCCCGTAGTGGCTCGATCACATGCGTGGCCACCCTTTTGCATGGCGGCAAAGGCACTCAGGTCTGGGATGCTGTCGTCACCAACGACGCTACTGAAAAGGCGATTTGCTTATTCAGGTGCACGCAAATGATTTTGTATCCCTTGGTCAATAAACGAAAGTGATTCTGTATCAATTATTGGTCCGCTATCGATGGTCTTGCCCCTTTTTGAAACTGTTCCCACGAAGTAATCAAGTTTTGCGGCGCTTTATTTTTCGCGTCGTAGACTACTAATACATTGGTGAGCGGTCGCCCAGCTGGGACTACAACTGAGCCATTATATGCCAGTGCTCGTGAGGCACCACCGTCTAAATTGAGAGCTTCTGCGCAGCCCAGTTCTTTCATCAAATGGGCTTCCTGTGTTAATGATAGTCCGTTTAGAAACGTGCACAAAATAAGTTTGTCTCGTTTTTGCGTATAACCAAGGGCACAGCGCGGCCCGATTCCAGTAACATGGGAATCGGTAAATCCTTCTTTTTCAGGATAAACCCAGATTTCGCCATCTTTGAGTAGACGCGGTCCGCAAGTGAGTGAAAACCAGTGTTCATCCCAATTGGGTGTACCATCAACGCGGGCGGTAATCATCACCGGTACATTGTGTTCGGTCAAGCCGAAAGTGGTCCCAAAATTTTCCCATTGGCTATATTTTAGAAATTTTCCGCCTGATATCATATTACCCATGACCCTTTTTTGTAGATCTTTACTGAAAAAGGTGCCGTTTATAACCACACTGCCGTGGGCTTTTTTGACAAGTGAATCGAAAGGCTCATCACCATGAGATAGATCTTTGTCATTGGCTTTTACCGCATCGTTGGCTAGACTTAGTCCGATAAAAGTCTCAGGATCTTTCAAATCAATTATCGTCTCATAGAGCGGAATGTTTGCCACCGTTGTTTTTACAAATTGGACAGGTTTCCCTTTTTTTATAGCTTTGACGATCTTAGGTGCACTTGGTTGAGCAAATGGGGGCACTGGCATGATGCTGACTTTAGGCGGCTCTGGTATTTCGAATTCTGGTATTGGCAGCGACAGCTTCGGTTCGGCAAGATGATTTTTGCTTTGAGCGCTCTCATACTCAGTCTGTCGAGATTGGAACAGTGTTGAAAGGAAAGTGCCAGTATGCTCCAGCCCGATTGCAGCGGAGCCCAGCATGTCACGTTTTATTGGTGCGGGTGCATGAACCCATAGGAACAGCAGTCCGACAAAAAGTGCCAGCGCAAATAACGTGCCTGCAATTCTGCTTATTAGCGGTGTCAAATTATTTGGCGCTTCACTCATTTTTTTAAGAAAGTCAAAATCGGAATCATTATTCTATTGAAATAATTGAAAAAAGCACTCTGCTTTACCCTGACTTTTCCGCTTCATATCACCACTCTAGCATTGAACAGCCCGCTGTCTTTATCCCAGGCAAGTATTCCGCGAGTGGAGGCGGTCGGCACAAAGTCTTAAATCCTGATGCGTTGCGCGAGTGGCTGAGAACTATAACTGAAGCGTTTCAGGTGTTAAAACAGATTGAAAAGCTTGTTAAAGAACTTTTTGATCTTTAATTTTTTCGTTTGGTGACTTGCCGACTTAGCCGGACGCGCATGCGTGAGATGTGCTGGTGCCGTGCCGAAGTTAGCTTGATTAATATTTGGCGCAAGCGGTGGCATTTGATCCGCTGCGTTCATCTGCCCATCGGGTGCTCTATCTGTGCCATCATTACTCATCTGGTCGTTAATTTTATCGAAGATACTGGCTGGCTGTGGCAAGAAATGAATTTGGTCAACTTCTTCTGCAAGCGGCGTCACTGGAGCTACAAAGGCTCCGGGTGGACTAGGATGCGTTCTATAGTAGTCCTTCATATAATTCTGCCAAATTGCGGCCATGACCGAGCCTCCAGTTACCTGATTGCCGGTGATTGGTAGGTTCTTATCGTTCCCGCCCCAAACAGCAGTCACCGTATCTGGTGTAAAGCCGATGAACCAAATATCGCGGGCACCATCGGCGGTTCCTGTCTTACCAGCGACAGGTCGATCGAAGAGACGTGCCTGCTTGCCCGTGCCTTTTTCCACTACATCTTGCATGGCGTCCACTAGCTCAGCGACGGGTTCCTGCTCGAATACTTTGGTGCTGTCGAGGGCATATTGTCTCAGCACTTTCTTATCCTTCGATTCGACCCTCCGGATCAAGTTCGGAGTTATACGGATTCCGGACCGAGCTAGAGTGGCATAACTATTGGCCATATCAAGTGGAGAGACAGCCGAGGCACCGAGACCGAGCGCCAGAGTTGGTTCCAGTTTGGATGTTATACCTGCCTTTTTAGCTGTTGCGACAATGCGCTCAGGAGTGACAGCTTGAGCAATCCTAACCGCACATGTATTCCTTGATAGAGCAAGCGCTTTGCGTATCGTTATTGGACCAAGATACTTTCCGTCAAAATTCTTAGGAGCATAGGCAGCCTGACCGGGAATGTCGATGGACAATGGCGCATCATATATGGTGGTATCTGGTTTTAAGACGCCCATTTGCAGACCGGTCAAGTAGACAAATGGTTTGAAAGCCGAACCAGCAGTATGAGGACCTAAAGCGCGATTCCACGGGCTCTTATCGAAGCTGCCAACGCCGCCGACCATAGCGATCACAGCACCATCTTTCACTGATATCGAAACCAGCGCCCCTTGTGAGACTCCGCTTGGGGCCTTCTTAATGCCTTGAGTTAAAGTCTGGTCGGCCAAGATTTGAGCGGCAGTATCGATATTTGTGAACACTCGGGTGCCATGATTCCACAAATCGTCATCTGAGAATTTGTCTTGTTGAAGAAGTGAAACGACGTAATTAAGGTAGTAGGCATAACGTTCTTGTTTGGTCTCAGCCCCCTTAAATATCAACTTCTCAGATTTGGTTTTCGTGGCCAGCGCGGAAGTGATGTAATGTTCTTCGACCATATTGTCGAGCACTTCATGTTGTCGAGCAATCGCGTCGTTGCGGTGCATGCTTAATCTTGTTGGAGCGTTGACGATGCCAGCCAAGTAGGCCGATTGGGCTAAATCTAGTTCCGAAGCGTGCTTCGTGAAATATCGTTGTGCGGCGGATTCAATACCATATGTACCTTTACCGAAATAAACAAAATTGAGATACGACTCGAGAATTTTGTCTTTCGAGTAGTGCTGACTCAGTTCAACAGCCATGATCGCTTCTTTTACTTTTCCGAAAAAGGTTCGTTTGCGGTCTGGAGCATATAAGTTTTTCACGAGCTGCTGCGTGATCGTCGATCCGCCTTGGACGACGTGACCAGCTTTAGCATTAGCAACAGATGCTCTTACAATGCTCTCAATACTCACTCCCGCATGGTGATAGAAGCTGCGGTCTTCAGTGGCAATTATGGCGTTTTGAAAGTTTTTTGAGATTTTGGCGAGTGAAACTGGTGAAAATTCTTTATTGGGCAGCAAAGTACAGATGGGACGATCCTGTTTGTCAAATATCTTTAGACCGATATTTTCGTCAGGCAAATTAACAGTGTTCCAGTCGTGAAACTGATGCCACCAGAGTGCCAGGAGTAAGATGCATATTAACGCTCCGATAGCCAACAGCCAAGGCCACTTAGGCTGGTTAGCCTGAGGAGCTGTGTTTTGCTCATTTGCAGAAACGGGAAATTTCGTAAGCAAGATTTATACCTGTGCCACATAGGCTCTAGATTGTGGACGTCAACGCCCGGCTCTAGGTTCCAGCTCCAAGGTTTGCCCCGAATTTTTAGTTCAACCGTTGACGGTTGAGGGTTCGTCTTTGCACTCAACTAATTGTCAGGTGGCACATTTGTCCACAATCAATTGTTTAGCCTTAGTCCATTCAATAAGATAACTTCAGTTAGCGAAGTCAGATAGATGAGATCCAAAGTAGCAATTCCAGCTGAATTCATAGAACGCAGTAAGCCGCTTCGCGATGACGTTCGGCTGCTGGGCAATATGCTTGGTGATGCGATTATCCGTTTTGATGGCGAAGAAGTTTTTGCTTGCGTAGAACGTTTTCGAGCCTTGTTTAAACGAATTCACGAAACGGACGGACTGACTGCAAAGCAAGAACTCGAAGAATTGATACTCAAAATCGACTCCAGTACCGCGAACAAGGTTATTAAAGCCTTTCTTACGTACTTTGACTTAACGAATATTGCCGAACAAAACCATCGACGCCGAAGAAGAGCAATCTCTGAATCCACCGGTTTTTCGAGGTCACCGGGGGGATCTCTCGAGGAGTTCTTTGAGACTCTCTCTGTTGACGATGTGCCAAGCGCCGCACGACTCTTAAAGGACTTGGACATACAAGTTGTCTTCACAGCCCATCCCACTGAAATAACGCGGCGTACTGTTCTTCTGAAACAACTGGAGCTGGCTAGCTATTTGAGCAAAAGAGACCATCCTCCATTAACACGTAAAGAAAGCGCTCAGATCGAAAAAGGCTTACGTAGTGTAGTCGAGTCCTTATGGCTGACAGACAGTATTGTGTATTTCAAGCCTGCCGTTATGGACGAAGTGCGTTATGGACTTTATCACTTCGAACACGTTGTTATGGATGCGGTTGTGGACGTGCACGAGGATTTGGAAGCAAAGTTAGCCCAGTGGACGAATCTCAATGCCGCGCCCAATCGGTTTATCACGTTTGGCTCCTGGATTGGCGGAGATCGAGACGGCAACCCGTTTGTCACTCCCGAGGTGACGCGAAAGACGATGGCCTATCAACGAGCGATGATTTTGAACCGCTATCTGTCTCAACTAGAAATTATCTTTGATCACCTAAGTCAATCAGAAAATTGGATTGTTGTGAACGAGGAAGTGAAAAATTCGCTTGCCAGAGATCGAGAAGCCATGCCAGAAGTGGCAAGACGTATTGAAAGCAGGTATACATTTGAACCTTTTCGCCAGAAACTGCTTTTTATTCAAGAAAGATTGCGGAACACGCTCAGTCAGAATGAAAAAGTATGTTCCTACGAACATCCCTCTGAATTAAGAAACGACTTGCAGATTCAGCTAGATGCTTTGCTCGCGGCGGGTTGCGATGCAAGTCTGCATAGTCTTCAGAGAATGATTTACAGCGTCGACATCTTTGGTTTTCATCTCGCTAAGCTAGATTTGCGCCAACATAGCGCGCGACACAAAGCGGCCTTAGAGGAAATCGTCAGGGAGCTGGATCTCATACCGGGCGGTTATCTCCAGCTCTCTGAATCAGATAAGCAAGCTTGGTTGACAAAGGAAATTTCAAACAAGCGACCTATTATTCCGTCGGATGCTCGCTTCTCGGATGCTACTAACGAGACAATCGAAGTTTTTCGAACCATGACAGATTGTCAGGACAGGTACGGCAAAGCTGCAGTAGACACTTATATCGTCAGCATGACTCAAGACGTGAGTGATATGTTGACAGTGCTGCTCTTCGCAAAAGAAACTGGTCTATACGATTTAAAATTCCACCCTGAGAGAAGAATCAGTGTGGTGCCGTTGTTCGAAACAATAGACGATCTTAGACGCGCGCCTGAGATGCTGAACTCATTGCTCGAGAACATAGCGTATCGTGAGTATCTGCAAAATCTAGATAATTTGCAGGAAATCATGATCGGATACTCTGATAGCGGCAAGGATGGCGGTATCGTCACGTCCAACTGGGAGTTATACAAAGCCCAGAAGCAACTCGTTGAAATGGCTAGCAAACTAGGTATTAAATTGCGCCTTTTCCATGGACGTGGTGGCACCATAGGCAGAGGTGGGGGGCCAACTCACGGTGCAATTTTAGCCCAGCCACCAGGCACTGTCGCAGGGCGAATCAAGATTACCGAACAAGGTGAAGTGATTGCTTCTAAGTATGCGTTGCATGACATTGCAGTCAGGAATTTCGATCGTTTGGCGGCAGCAGTAGTCGAAACCAGCGTGCATGACGTCGAGCATTTGCGACAAGAATACGATAAAGAAGAGTGGCTAACATTTATGGAAAGCTTTTCGAAACTTGCTTTTGATTCTTATCGTGACCTTGTATACGGCGACTCTAGCTTCGCTGAGTTTTTCCAACAAACTACGCCAATCAATGAGCTGGCTCAATTGCGTCTTGGTTCCCGACCGACGAGAAGAACGCAGGGCAGCAATACAATCAGCGACCTGCGCGCTATTCCTTGGGTATTTGCCTGGACCCAAAGCCGCTATATGTTGCCGGCTTGGTACGGCATTGGTTCTGCCTTCAAGGAAAGCAGTCGCAACGTTGTTACTTTAAAACTGATGCAACAGTTGTATCTCGATTGGCCGTTTTTTAAAGGGTTGATTTCGAAAGTAGAGAATGCTCTGGCCGTTGCTGACTTTAACATTGCTCGGTATTACGCAGAAGAGTTGGTTGAAGATCATTTGAGGGAGCTCTTTTTCCCTCGTATAGAGGCTGAATATCAGCTTGCTAAAGATGCAGTCCTAACCATCTCTCAAAAGAAAGTTTTAAATGAAGATGTGCCGTATTTGAGACATTCAATCGAACTTCGCAATCCATATGTCGATCCACTTAGTTATCTACAAGTCCGTTTTCTAAAAGAATTGCGATCGCGTACCCAAGCAGGTGCTGATGACCACGCAGGAAGAAACGAAGACGTAGCCAGTCGGCGCGACATGCTCCTTGAAACAGTTTTGATGACTATCAACGGAGTCGCAGAAGGACTGCAAAACACTGGTTAAACAAAACCATGTCCCATTTCAGCCGCTGGTCAGCAGGCGATTTGCACCAGAGGCGGTGACACAAATGCAATCACTTCGCTGTAAGCAATCGGCGAAGAACGGACGCATGCCTTCAACAGTGCCCCTCTGCGCCATCGTTTTCGGTCCTTAATACACCAATAACCAGCAAGATAAGGCTGCACATACTTTCTGCTAATTCCATGATAGTGGACACAAATAAATTTGACTATGTCGACAAAGTCTACATTACTCGCACTAGTATTGGCTGTACAAGCGGATGTTTGCGCCAATGAAGTTGGCTTATAGCGATCGCCGGGTAGGCGCTCGACAAAACCAGCAATTTCGAGCATACCCAGGGCCGATGACATTTGTCCAGGTGAGAGACCGCTGGAAATGCACAATTCATCAGGATTTAAGGAGTTCTTAGACAACATGCGGTACGCAATCTTTTCATTGCTCCATTTGACTAGAGTCGCTGGTTTTCCATTGTCTGTGTCTTCCACAATAGAGATGGACTGAACCTTAACTGGGCGAACAACGTTCCTTGGATTATGTACAGGCTGAAAAATCGCGTCCATTGCTGCCTCTACCATGCCATCAATCGTTTCTGGCGCCAGGTTTTGCCTTGAGCGCTCGTCTATTGTGATTTGCTCAGTGAGAGGATGCTGTCTAGCTGGAGTTTCTTTGCTGCGTTTGCAAAAAACTTCTGAAAGATGTGTCGAATTTACAAGAACGGTGTTGTTCATGTTCTTCAAAATGACGAGCTTTATCTTCTTTAAAAGTACCGATGCTGTTGCTGGGGCGATGCCGGCCACTTTGGCAAACATGGATGCACTAAATGCCTCCCCTCGTTCGAGCAACCATACGCCGAATAACCAAGGGCGGCAATTTCTAATGCCCTCAAATAACGTACCCGCGGTGAGGTGAACATTCTTGCGACACGTTCCACACTTTGTCACTCTCGCTCCATACTCGCGATCCAAATCCTTATTTCCGCAAAAGTGACATCTGATGCCACCAAGAGTATATTTGTAGATTCCTTCCGCGCAATCAGCCTCCGTAGGAAATTTTTTGTCAAACTCCCTCTCAAGCTTGCGCAACCTTCTTTCTCGAGCTTGATAGTTAGAAGTCAATGCATTTACCTCCTGAACGACTCATTTAAGTAAACGTAGAAACAGCAAAAAAAGTTCAATTTTATTTGCGAATTTGTCCAACTAAAAAATGAACCGTCAACGGTTTATTTCCAAACAAAGGTTGTGAATGTTGTGCGGGTTAAGCTTAGGATGGCAGCTAGTGCTGGTGCAGTAATCCTTCTTCAGCATTTGATCAGAACAGTTTTTTTCAAGAATAGGGTCAGCTTTTTGGGAGACAGGTGATCAAGGTTATTAAAAAATTGGTGTTCATAATATTATTTGCACCATTCGCACGAGGTCTTTGTATCTGACATCAGTTAGAGTGGCGCCCTTGAGTACGGCTGCAATCAACAACTCATAACGCTAGTACAGGGCAACTGGATGCTACTGAGTTTGGTTGAAACGTCCGATTTACGAAACTGACTAATTATGCTCGCAGCAAAGTCGAAGGAAAAATATCGGGGGAGTGGTGCCAATCCTGACTCAAATCACGGGCTGTCTTTGCGCGTGATAGAAGTTCTTCCGCTTCTTTGGCCCGATTGTTCGATTTTAAATATCCCGCGTAACTAGTTAGACATTCGGCTAATCTAGGCAGGTTGCCCCGATATTCAAATCCGTCTATAGATTCTTTGTAAGCTTTTTCGGACTCAGTATTTTTACCCTGTTCCTGAAATAGCATTGCCAATTCATATTTGAATTCTTCTAGAGGACCGAGTGGAGAATCAATGTGCTTTAAAGCCTTGGTCAAAGTCTTTTCTGCATCGGCTTGTTTGCCGAGTTTGCGTTGTATCATGCCGAGTCGAAGAATGCTAAGAAGGTTGGTTCGATGTTCACCACTCAATGTTTTTTCGTTGATTTCTAAAGCTCTTGCAGCAAATGGTTCCGCTTCCGCGTATTTTTCTTGCTTGATGTGCAATTCGGATAGATTTTGAAGTATTGGGGACAATAAGGCGTGTCCGGGATAAAGACATTTTTCAGCCATAGCAAGTGCGTTAGTGAACAAGCGTTCTGACTCGGTGTAATTACCACCTTGCATGTAAACTCGACCAAGTTCGTCCAAAATCTGCGCGACGCTTGGATCGTCCCCTAAGGCTTTCTCTCTTTTTTTGAGGGCCTGGTCGTAGAACTTAGCTGCTACGGAATATTGTCTTTTGACCTGGGCTTGATGAGCCTGATCAAGCAAGACATCCGAATCGTATAAATCAGTAGTTGTCATTATGCACCGTGCGCAGTTTAGGGCTTCACTATGATACATGAGCAATTCGGCATCAGCACTTTGCCTATGGCAATAGGACTGAGACATTCTTCGCAAAGTCAACGAAGCTTGACGTTCCGATTGTCGTTTTAGTGCGGTTACCGTCGGCTGTCAAGAAAACAAAAGTAGGAATTGGTCCTACGTTGAAGTCCTTAACAAGTGCTTTACTGCTCTGCTCATCTACATTGACTTTGATCAGTTTAAGTCTCCGTCCAAACATTGAATTTGCTTGGTTGAACATTGGCGTGATCTGCTTACACTGTTCAGCCCAAGGTGCGAAAAATGCAAGTACAGTGGGAGTTCCCTGTGTGATGTCGGCTCGACGAACGGGAATACGGGGCAGTTTATTTTCGGGTGCAAGTACAGGGTTTGGAGACTCGCCAACAGGATTTTTTGAAGACATCGATAACAAATAGTTGTTTGCTTCCTTTGCGTGTCCAGAGTCATTGCCCAGACTAATTGATGTCACAAATTCTCGGTGGGCAGCTGCTTGGTCACCAGACTTGAACAATGCGACACCTAGCCAATAATGAGCTTCTCCATTGAAAGGTTCGCTTTGCAATATCGTTTGCAGATCGGATTCGGCTTGCGAATAATTGCCACTAACAATTTTACTTACAGCTCCTGTCAGCTGCGGGTTGCGCCCTGCAGGGGAAGCTACGTAATTTGGCAGATTGGCACCTTCTTCCATGTGCGAAAAAATCCAGGCCGCCGTCAAGCGGTCGATTCGCGCATCGTAAATACGTTCTTTGTCTTGCTGTTCTTCATAAATCAAATGTTCGCTAGGCACAGCAAGAAAAGTCTTCTGCTCGCTTTCGATATCATTGAATAATTCCCATGTGCCTTCAGGCTTGACTAGTTTATCTTTATTGCCTTCCACCATTAACACTGCCAAGTCGACGATCTTTTTTGCGGAATCGTGATTGTCATTCATGAATGACTGAAACTGCATTAGTTCCTTTGGCGATAGATCCATGCGATCAAGAGGATTGTTTGCCCAGTCTTCACGCAGTTTTGGATTATTCGTAGCCTGGTCAACAATGGATGAGCCAACGTCAAATTGCTTGTTAGGTCCTTTCAAAAATTCTAAAGCCACTTTTAGATCAGTTTTCTTTTGCTTAAAGCGTTCACCGGCTGGAACTGAAGATATCAGTCCATTTATCAGATCGGGATACAGAGCTGCGGCTCGTAGGGCAATGGCACCACCCATTGATTCGCCTAACAAGAAGACCGGCAAACCGGGGTTAGCGGCGCGAATTGATATCAATGCGGTTTTCACGTCGTTTAAACAAGCATTAAAATCGACCTGTTCATGTCCACCATTCTTCATCCAAGAGCCAAATCCTCTCACATCAATGGCATAAACCGAGATGCCCAGGCGCGATAAGCGCCTGCCGAAGTTAGCATAACTGCCGCTGTACAAGCCCAGTCCGTGGATGCACAGTAGCACCGCCCGTGGTTTAACGAGAGGGCTGATCCAACTGACGCAAGGAGCTGAATCATTGCCGACTGAAGTTCCGTTTTGCTGATTGTCAAGTTTTTGTTGTTTCTTGTCGGAGCGGGCGTTTGCTCCACTCATGCACAACGTGAAGAGGATAAGTGCCAGAATGAGTTTTTTATGCATGTTAGAGCCCGGATGTTTTAATACCAGTATTGTGTTTTCTTGGTCCAAGAGTCATTTGGGTATTGCTTGTGCATGATTGCAAATGCAGTTTTAGATAATCCCTCGGTAGATTTGTCGAAGCAACCAAACTTTGGCGAACGAATGGCGTGATAAAGCGCTTCCGGCAGTCGTTTGTCCTTAGTGCCTGGTTTCTTTGCGTAACTAATCAATTCAGTGAGCAGGTAAGTCGGACCCGGACCGGCGCTGATCAAGCGCTTTTGTTCAGCGCTGGCTTCAGCCACTTGCGTTGCGCTTAAGAAGGTCGGCTTTGTCTTTGCACTTTTGTTGGCAGGCAGGTCTTGCTCTCGACTGGGAGTTTCACTGGCGCACCACCAATTATCATGGAAGTCTTCAATTTGGTTAAACAGAGCTTGGCGCAGGGATCCTGGTGTAATGTACGGGCGCATGGCCGGATTGCTGATCAAGATATAAGTGCTCAGGAATTTGCGCTGGTCAAGATTTGTTGTCGTCTTGTACTCGTTCAACAGTTTGGTTAAGAGCGGCTGCTGGGCAGCCAAAAGTGGTGTCAGTTGATTGATTGCCGGATCATCTTGCAGTAAAACTGCACGGGTCCACAATGCTTGCATATAATCGCGCCTCATTGCCACCGGCCAATTCGCCCATGGCGCTGTTCTCAAAGCGTTGAGAGGAACAAACTCATTCAAAACATTTGCTGCTTTGGGGCTAAATGCCGCCGTCCAAAGATAATAGGTGTTGCTCTTTTCTATTTTGCATAGCTCAGATGGAACTTCTAGTCCATCTGAATCAGACGAGACACCAGAGGTTGTTCTTACTACGTCACGCCAATACTCAGCGAGAGACGTGGACAACTGTGCCTGCTGATCTAGGAACAAATTCAAGGATGAAGGCGACATATTCTTTGTCGCTAAAACTTCTGTTAATGCTTTACGGGCCTCGTCCATCTTTTTCGATTCGATTAATAAGCGCAATGCGTAATAACGTGCCGTTAAGTAGGCGGGCGACGAGGCTGGCAAATTGAGCGCGGCCCCGACCAATTCACTACTTTCTTGGCCGCCGGATTTTGCATGCATGATCGCGGGCACTAGCCAAAGCACGGATTTGCCTTCCTGCCATCTTTGCCAAGCCATTAACCCAGCCGCCGGCTCGGAAGACTCAACCAGAGTGATCCAGTCGGTTAACTCTGATTGGGCGGCCTTTGGTATCGCCGCCAATTTTACCGGCGCCGGTGATTCGTCATCTGGATTTGATCCGACGAACTTATCCAGCAAAAAAGTGTAATCTGTTACCTCTTGACGGAAGTCTCCCTTTGAACCCGGCATAGCTAGCTTGTTACCTAACGCTTGAAGAGCTGCTTCAGGATGAAGTCGATATTCAATGAAGCTCAGAAGTTGATGGGCTGAGTGGCGCAGATCGGTATTAGAATTGGGATCATCGACAATCGCGGAAAGTCTTAAGACGGCGTGTTGTAAACTTGGTAAATCATAATTCTTGGGCAACGTTCCTTTGCGAACCATGCAACGAGCGGCCAAATATGGCGCCGTATTACGGTAGGGAGATGCAGAGTCCTTTGCGATTGCATCGAATTCTTGGGCAGCCAAATCAAATTGCTGAGCATAAAAATGGGCAGCTGCAAGTTGATAATTCCGATCTGCTTTGGTTAAGGGATCTGCCTCTTTAGGCGCTGCCTCAGGGAAACCAGGTTCGTCATCAAATTTTTTTGTTTGATAGTGGTATTCGGGTCCTGAGCAATGACAAAAGACCTGATCCTGAGCCTGTAGCCAGTTTTTGACATTGTCTGATCCCTCACCATATTTGGTGGCTTTTTGCTGCAGAATGTTGGTGGCATTTACGAAGGCATCATTTGGGCAATTTAGGTAGGAGTTGTAAATGTCGTCACCTGACGAGCCGACCATTCGATCTGTTGATATCCGATCTATTTTCTTACTGCCAGCGATTTTGCTTCTAGCCTCCAGCCAAAGTTTCACTGGGTCAGCCGCGTCGCTATTGGAACGATCATAGTTATTCATCCGCGCTTCCCAGAGGGCGATGATCGCGCCTTGCTCGTTTGCGCTGAGAGGTTTGCCAGCTAATTCTCGATAGGCGCAAAACAAATAGGAGCGAGCGAATGTGGGCCGCACGACACCTAACTTACCTGCCGCGAAAAGTTTAAGTGGAAAATCCGGATGGTACTGGAACGAGAAGACCGCTTCTTCAAAGAATGGTCCGCACGAGAAAGAACTAGATGGACAGAAAAGCAAGACTGTCGCTGCAATCGTCACACTGATTTTTTTGAACGCCTTCATTTCCAACTATCAACCTCTCGAATTAGATCTTGCACTTTCCTTTGCTTCCATGCTGTGCGCGAAAACATATAGACCCGTGGAACGGGCTTAAGTATACTCGTTACCATCTTGCCAAGAAGCCGGTTGAGAGACGTTTCGTTTTCAGAAATTCCAATCGCTTCGTAAGAGTGCCCATAGGTGTTACCAGACTGAAGCAGAATCAGTATTGAGCCACTGTCAGCTCCCATTTCGAAGAACATCGGCACCACTTCGTCGACTGGTACATTTTTTCTGCCCAGCCAATCGTCACCGAGACACCATGAAGCGAGAGATGTCATGGAAAGATAGACGTCTTTCGGCAGTGTCCTTCGCATCTGGGTGAGAAATTTCCTGTACCAGCCTCTTTCGCTCTTGCGCGCATCGAAATCGAACTGCACCGCTTGCACTCCGGGTTTTAAAAATCGGGGCACAACTTCGACAATCGCTGAGGCTAATTTGTCATCTTGTTCATTAAGCGACCCATCGGATTCGATTCTCACCACGGACATCAGATAGGTTGATGCCGGTAAGCGCAATGGTTGATGGCGAACGTTGCTCGTATCAAGATGCCGCTTTCTTATTTTGATCGTTCCAGCAAGAAATGCTACACCAGTTGTTTTGGTGTCAATAAAGCGAAGATCTTCTGGTCTCTCCCATGCCCATAACATGATCCTCGGAGGAGGAGCGGTACCACAACGACTGGCGCCTGTGCCTGTGTCGACAGCACCCAAAAACAACAAGACGGTAAGGAAAGCGGTTAGCACTATGGCGATCGCATTGTGCCGACCAGAGACACGCATCTTATTTTTTGGCCAAAAGTTCATTCAATTGAGACGCCGTATTGCGACGGAAAATTACGTTTCCATGAATCCACTCGAGCGCCTTTCTAATTGTCCGCTTGCCCGCTGGAATCGAATGAGACGCGACAAAAGCCTTGGCCTTAGCCTCCTCTGCTGGGGTTGTGAATGAACTGGCAGCGGCTGCGACTATGTGCGGGATCGAGTTAAGCGAAAAACGACTGTTAATCTGAGCCCAATGACTTTCGATGAATGTCCACGCCCGCGCACTAGTCTCAACTTGACCCAAAAGACGTCCCAGCAAATGTGGCGCATCTTGAGTGCGCACTTTGTCTGTTAACGAAATCGCTAGTGTTTGATCCACTAAATCTGATTGTTTAAACATCGCCAGACAAGCTAAGTTACGCTTCTCGATTTCTGGAGTTTTGGCGGTTTGCCAGAGTTTTGTAATTTGCTTGTATTCAGAAGCGCCACCATTGTAGGCAACAATTGTTGTGATCGCATCGGCGATGTTTGGATCCAAAACAGACTGATTTATCACATATTGACTAAACAGCTGGCGTGCTTTTGCGAGCACTGATTGATCTTGCCCGACCGTGCCGAGTGTTTTCAAAACATCCACGCGAGCCAAGGCTGTGAGATCCGACTCACCACTACGAGGTTGCCATCCCAACTCTTGTTTCTGACGCGCCAAAGTGGTGCGTACCAAACTGGCGAAAGCAGGACGTTGTGAAGCATTGACGAACTTGTATAGCCCATTTAGCTTGTCTATGAGCAGGTCCGCCACGGTTGGATCAAGCTCTTCAGAATAGTTGCGCGTCAAATTCAAAAATGCTTCTATTGATACTTTGTTGGAATAACACAATGCCCATTGATCCGAGAGCAAGCTCAACCGTTCCTGCACGTCAAATTTTTCAATAGATGCAGACAACTGTTTCAGTTGCTCGTCTGTGTACTTAACTCGAAAATAGCCATCACCATGCGCGTTGGCTGTGAAAGGCGGTTCCATAGGTTTGGTCAATGTTGCGTTCTGGTCCTCGAACAAGAATTTTTCAGATTCGTGATCGGTGGCGTGTCTAAATGACAATGGTGCGTGCCATATTGTTTTAGTAGTCAATTGCTCATGTACAGGCGGAATTAGAATGAACCGATACTGGACGAGATCTAAACCACGTACCGAGTTTCGTATATCGACCAAGGGATAACCGGATTTCAAGACCCAATTTTTCATTAGACCTGATACATCCAACTTTGCAGCCGCTCCGATGGCAGTCCACAAGTCTTCAGTGGTGGCATTGTTGAACTGGTGCTTTCGGATATAGTCTTGAATGCCTTTCTGGAAGGTGTCCTCTCCAACAAAATGCTCCAGCATCCTCAAAATGGACGCGCCCTTCGTATATGTGATTTCGTCAAACATTTCATTTGCTTGCAGGGGATTTGAAACAGTGAAATGTATAGGGCGGGTTGAAATCAGTGAGTCACTTTCTAGAGCATGAGCACGTCCCAGGGCGAAACGGTCCCATTCATGCCAATCCGGTCGTAATATATCGCAGGCCTTGGTTGCCATCCATGTTGCAAACGCTTCATTGAGCCAAAGATCATCCCACCACTTCATGGTGACGAGATCTCCAAACCACATATGAGCCATCTCATGCGCCACGATGGAAGAAACTTCCATGCGCGAGCTGGTCGACGCTGTTTTGTCATCGATAAGCAAAGCACTTTCACGGAAGGTTATTGCGCCAAGATTTTCCATTGCTCCTGCTTCGAAGTCGGGAATGGCTATCAGGTCCAATTTCTTAGCTGGATATGGCACGCCGAAGTAACTGTTGTAGTAAGGCAGTAACTTTTGGGCAACAAGCTGAGCGTAGGAACCTAGCACCGTGCGATCGGCTACACACCAAACTCTAATTGGCACGCCTTCCGAAACAGCAACCGGTGTTGATTTGAACGGACCAATGATCAGCGCTAACAAGTAGCTCGACATAATTGGAGTTTCTGCAAAGTGGACAACTCGTTGATGAGATGACTGGTCAATTTTGTCTTCTGTTACGGCGCTATTTGAAATAGCGGTTAAGGTAGGATCTATTGCTGCCGTAATTTTGTACGATGCTTTGTAGCTTGGCTCATCAAAACAGGGAAACATGCGCCGAGAGTCAGTTGGCTCCATCTGAGTGGTGGCAATGTAATGAGTTATCCCTTTGCGGTCTTTAAAGTCAGATCGATAAAAACCTCGTAGTTTGTCGTTTAAAACGCCTGTAAAATTGATCGCAAGCGCATAGGTACCAGGCTGAATTGTCGAACTAGACTGAAAGTGAATTCGTTCAAAAGCCGCTTCAGGTCTCACCTTGAGCTTGACAATTTGCTTTCCTTCGGAACCTTTTAGTGTAGCGCTGATAATTTTCAGTTCAATGCCATTTAGCACTATAACTGACGTCGGTGAAGCAACAGATATCGTGATCGTTTCTTTGCCTATAAATGTTCTCTTGGGCAGGTCTGGTTGTATAAAGAGATCGTAGACTTTGGGAGAAACTCCTTCCGGCAAGCGATACTGACTTGCAGACTCCATCTCATGGGGTGGTGCTACTTTGGAGAGTTTATTGGAAGCGAAGCAGCTCGTGCCAACTAGTAAAAGAAAACTAAGCGCAATCGAACCGACTCGATCGGACATTCTTTCGAACATTGTTATCCCCTATTGTGTGACTGCCGCAGTTTCACTTTCCGTCTTTAAAAACTCGAGAAATAATTTCTTCATGTCCTTACCTTTGTAAGTATCCTGAGGCACAAACGGACTAAGGCGATTTTCATAAGCGAAAGACTTCCCAAGCAAAACTGGTTGACCTTGAGGATCGAATACTTTGGCGGACGTTTCTCTTTTTATTAGTCCATCGCCTTCCGGTCTATAGGTAGTTATTTGCTCGCCCGACTCTACCGATTTGATTACACAATCTGCTTTGGAGACGCGAATCTGTGTGTCAATGCTTCTTCTCACAAACCTTCGATCGTTGACGTCGATAGGTTCACTAGTGCGAACCATCTGCACCACAAAGTCATCGCCGCTGTCGACAGTGGCCGTAAAAGGAGCCGGATCGAATTGCCAAATCGTTCCCTTATCGTCTTGCTGAGTTCCCCAGGTTCCGGTCGCTTTGGCAGGCTCTGTTCGTGTTGTTGTATCGGTAGTGTTCGTCTTGTAGGTGTACCTGTAATAGTCGGTCTGACTGTCCTTGTGCCATGTACCAGCAAGCCATGTGGGAATGCGATACCACTTATTAACTTGTTGGGCATTGATCGCCGATAGCTTAGAGGGGGCGAAGACTTCGCCGGCGGAGAGTGAGGGGTCAAGAGGTTGTAAAGTTTCGCTGTGGTCGATTTCTCCGATCAGAATCTTCGCCTGAGCGATAGGCGACAAGCAGGCAAGCAGGCACAGACCAGCTAATATAGAACGTACTTTCATGGTGTTCATCAGGCAAAATAGCATAGCATCTCCCAATACTAAAAGCGTGCCCTGCCTGAGCAGAGCACACTAAAGCGTCCAATTTTTGCCGAATTCTATTTCACCCAGAAAATCAATCTTTTCAGAAGAGGACGACGATGATGTTCCAGTTCTGCCTTGGCTGCAGCTAGCTGATTTTCTAGAGAGACCGTGCGAGCAGCCTGAGCTTGATAGTGCTCGAGCAATTCCATTTGTTTACCCTGTGTTGTTACCAGGGCGCCCAGACCGTTCAGGCGCTCGTTGGCACCAGCCAATCGTTCGCTCGTGTCTTTTACCAGCTCAGTGACTCGACACAACTGTTCAAGTAGATTCTGGACTAGCTTCAGCTCCGTCTCTGGTGTCACAGGCGGTTTTGGGATTTCCAGGTGGGCATGATCAAGCAGTGCTTCCAATCCATCAAGATTCAGTGAATCTCCATGGGATTGCAGTTCTTTCTTCTGATTTGTGTTCATCTAAGGCTCTTTCTAGAGATGAGCTTTGCTTGGATGCCATTATGAGTGGTATCACTTATGATGGCAACCCTTGGCTACCCCCGCCTGACGATCACCCAATGGGGACGGACTTAAGGGCACGAATTTGGTTTTCTGTTCATTCTTGCAGGCATGGAGGATCTGGTACTAGAAACGGTGCGCGCTTACTTCTTTTTTTTCATTCCATAAACAACGGTGGCAACAATCAAGCTAGTAGCGATGAGGAAAAGCAAGCCGATACAGACAATCATCCACTTGAAGCCGTTTGGGTCAGTATCCGAAACCGCCTGCATATCTGAAACTGCTTCGTTGGCATTTTTGGCTAAGGCAGAATGACAGCACAGCCAGACGCACGCGGTAAAAATCATTTTGTTCAATTTCATTTATCCTCAGGCAGATTTTTTTCGCGCCAACCGCGCATGCCGCCCTCCATGGAAAAAACGTTCGTGTAGCCCATTTTTTGCAAGTTGTCAGCAGCCATCGCCGATCTGTATCCGCCCCCACAATAGAGAATTATCTCCTCTCCATAGTTGGGAATATGTTTCTCGACGTCGCGTTCTAGGATGCCTCTGCCTATGTGTGCGGCACCTGCGGCCCGGCCTTCACTCCATTCATGATCTTCTCGCACGTCAATGAAGCGGAAGTCCTCTTTGTTAGCCTGTTTTGCCCGGACCTGATCAATGGAAATTTCTCGAATTCTTGGTTTAATCTCTGCGACTAATCGCTCAAAAGCTTCTGTATGTTTCATTCGAGTCCCTCCCGTGGCATCCAAATTGTAACTGCAACCCCAGCCTTTGAGCTTATTTATAACGGCAACATTGAGAATGTTTCGTCGGATTGCCGAACATGGGATAATGCCACTTCGGTAATTTGAGCAGCTCACCAAGCGAGGCCCGATTAATGCTTTATACTCGAACCACTCCAACTGTTAGCCTTTTTGGCACCATCGTTCCGGAGCCGAGAGCATTTCTCGATTTTCTTGGATTCGAGAAACACGTGATCCAAATACGCGACAAGCGTGGTACCACAATTTGGCCAGGTTGGTACGATCACGCTGCTTATTACATCATTGATTTGCAACCAGAAAAGATGTTTGGTACAGGAGATGAAGTGACCGTCCCTTCCTGCGTCAAAGCCGGTGATTATGAGTTTGAAATTGGTTGCTATATTACCGAGCAAGCATTGCTTACTTCAAAGCAAGAAGCGCTCACATTTTTTAAAGAAAAGTGTTTTTTGACTATCGTCAATGACTGGTCGGCTCGCGATATTCAGAAAAGAGATATTGAAGGACTTGGTCCATCGAATAGTAAGTTTGTGATCGGTAAGAGCATTGGACCGAAGCTCGTACCCGTCTCTAATTTTGAAATGGACGATAACGGCGTTATGGACATGGAAATGATTTTGCGGGTCAATGGTGAGGAGCGCAGTCGCTCTAACTACAACACGATTTATCACAACCATCCAACCACAGGACTGAAACATGCGTGGAGTTTTCCTCGAGTCATGTCCTGGCTTGGTCAGCAAAACATCCCGGTTCAACCAGGATATTTGATCGGCTCTGGAACCGTCGGCAATGGCTGCATCGCTGAGTTCACGGCCAAGATGGATCCTAAGACAGGTGCTGAGATCGAACCTGCTAAATTCGGTTGGCTGAAGGATGGCGATTTAATCTCGATGGAATCGGACGGAATAGGAATTCTCGAAAATAAGGTTCGAGTCAAGGAATACGCGCCAGTAAAGTAGAGGCTTGGGACCCATTCAGAAAAACCAACCGTTAACGGTTGGTTTTTTGTTTCCATTGTTTCAACAGCTTTTGCATGCTCAACCGTCAACGGTTGAGTTTTTTGTCGGGCTCAAGAAAGTATTCTAATTAAGGAATTGCCCTCGGAGGGATTCGAACCCTCAATCCCTTACGGGCAACGCATTTTAAGTGCGTCTCGTATACCAGTTCCGACACAAGGGCGTGAGTTGCTATTTTACACGCTTGGCACTGAGCGCCTAGACGATAGTACGAAAAGTTTCTGCGTGTTTACTCGTGACAACTGATGTCATTCAAATCCAGAATGCTCACTGCGGGCCGTTTATGGATTTTAATGCCTAAAGAGGCTTGAATTCTACGACGAAGCGCGTACCTGTAGGGTCAACTGTTTCAATCGATAATCGTGCGTCATGCATGATTGCAATTTCTTTGACATTTGCGAGTCCCAAGCCATTGCCATCGATTCTTGTGCCAAGAATTCGATAAAAACGCTCAAATACGCGTTCTCTCTTTTCGTTTGGTATTCCTGGACCATTGTCTTCGACACTTAGACGAACCTTATCTTTGCTCGTGATCTGGATCTTAACCAGCCCGCCTGTTTGTGTGTAGAGAATTGCATTTTCTATCAAGTTTGAAATCAGATCTTGTAAACTACCAGTGTTGCCTTGAATCAATGTTGGCTCAGTTTCAGCCAAAAATATTAGTTCGATGTTGTTTGCAGACGCCGTAGTCCTAAGAGTCTTGTAGATATCACTAGCGATACTATTTAAGTCGACTGGCGCGAAACTCCCAGATCTGTTTGCGCTTGGTTCTGCTTTTGCTAAAGACAGAAGGCTGCCACCAGACGATTCAATCTATCCATGCCAACGTCGAGCTGATCTAAAAGCTCTTGCTAATCACTATGCTTTTTACGTTTCAGAAACCCAGGTATGTATTTAACCCTGCCAGAGGGTCCGTAGTTGATGGGCCGCATTGGCAACGAAACGCCGTTGCGACTCAAGGTCATCGTTCAATCTGAGCATCAACTCGTTGATCGCCACTACCAGCGGTTGCACTTCTCCAGGCGTGCCATCTTCGGATATTGGCGTTAGATCATATTGAGAACGATTGGTCATCGAATTGCGTAAATTTTTCAACAGGAAATGGAATTGCTATTCTGTTATCCATTCCCGGCGCTATTAATAAGGCACTCAGTCCAAGCGCTACGACCAGTCATGAAGAAGCTGCGTTTCTGGGCGTCGCCATGATTATCATTCTTTCACTGTGGAATAGATTCGCACCAATAAAATTGAAAATGGTGCCAAGCTTTCTTGTTTCAATTGCCATTGTGAGTATGATCGCCGGCGTTTTCAGCTTCCCAGTTCACTACGTAAATTTGCCGATGAACATATTCGATAGCATTCATTTACCTGACGCTAAAACATTCGTCTACCTGTTGGACCGCGATGTTTTTCTTTCTGGATTGACAGTGGCACTTATTGCATCGGCTGAAACTTTGCTAACAGCTGCGGCTTTATGCCTTGAAGGAGTTCGCCCGGACACCGAATTGCATGTTCATCTTGATTCTCTCGATTACATAGACCATGCCTGCGTCGACCTCTTGATGAGGTTGGACAAGCAGATGAAGGCAACAGGCGGAAGCCTCGTGATTGATTGGAGCACCTTAGGCACTGTGTTTAGAGAGCGACGAAAAACACCTCGCGACAGGGACAGTCGAGAATTCCGACCTGTGTCCGACTAAATTGCTTCGAAAAGCACCGCCATCACTGCCAAGCGTAACGAGTCTTTATGAGTATTTGATGCTAGTTCTGAAAATGTGATAAGTTTTACAGTCGCACCATTTGTCATAACTAGTAGGAGACTCGTGAGCAATTCAAAAATTTCCGAGATCACAATCCGTGCAGCTACTCTTGATGATCTGGACGCTATTGCCGAGTGCATTGAACCATTTGTGACCGCAAAAAAGATTTTGCGTCGAACCTTCAGCGAGCTCCAAAGCCTCATCCCCTCGTATGTAGTTGCAGAAGCAGATAATAGAATCGTGGGCTGTGTTGTGCTTGAGATTTACTCACCCAAGCTGGCCGAGATTAGGAGCCTCGTTGTTGCTCCTGATTATCACGGCAAGGGGATAGGCAAGCGCCTAGTTAACGCCTGTGTGGAAAGCGCCACGAAACAGGGTGTTTTCGAAGTAATGGCGATTACTTCAGAAGATCTATTTTTTCAATCTTGCGGATTTGATTTCACACTTCCTGGTGAGAAGAAAGCACTATTCTTCTTGACGCGAAGTGACATGTAATTGCAGGTCTTTGATCTTTTGTTGGCACTGAATACGGTGGCTAAAAAACCGTCATCCTATGCACCGATTTTATGGTGCTACTTCTTTGAATGAAGCCAACTCTAGCTCTACTTCTGCAGCAGGAGCGTCAACAGTGATCTCACGAAATACCCACAGAGAAATAAGAATCCAGGCAATTCCCGTTGCATGAGAAATTGTTCGTTTAGCGCTTGTAGGATCGTAGAGAAAATTGCCTGTAAAACTGGAAATAAGCAAAGAGAGTGGATCTGGGCTGAGCAACGTTCCCGTCTTGATCCACGTCATAACTTGAATGGCAATCAGACTAAAGGTGGCCCAATAAGCGAGTGCAATCATGGATCTGCTTGGTGTAAGCACTCTAAATGACAATCCTTTATCCTCGCCCAAATCTATTGCTACAGGCCGTCTGATGTAAATTCCAATCCAACCACAGACCCAGGCCGATATAAGCAGCACTACTTGATTTTGAGACCAAGCTGAACATAAATAATAAACTGCCATCAACACCCAAAAGTAGGCTAAGACGCGCTGTAGACGCGATGATCGGACGCCTGGCTTTGCTCTAAGGGCCAGAACTGCGCCGACGATGAATGCGATAAGCCAAAACGCTGCTGTCAATAAAACATCAACGGCGACTCGTGCTTTATCGCTTTGGTAACGCGCTAAAAGTAGGGCAGACTCTCGTTCTAAACCAAAGGAATCGAAATAGTCGGAACGAAATCGCATGTAAGCTTGCGTAGTATGGAAATCGGCGATTTGATCCCGCACAAAATTCAAAGCCGCTTCCCTCAAGACATAGCTGGGGGAAGCGAACAAACTGTAGCAAAGACTCTCTATAATGCTAACGTGTCGCGTAACTGGCTCTGGTTGCTGGTTGTGAAGAAATCCTCCGTCCTTCTGAAATTGTTGACGCGCCCATGCTCTCAGTGAATCAAGTGCGAATGCATTGCGCTGTGTGTATTCGCTAATTACTAACACCAAAGCCAAGCCGTATGATCTCGAAATCCTCTCTGCTAGCCCAGTGTCAAGAGGATAGGTCTTTCGGGGATCAGGCAATTCTTGCAGTGTGCTGACAATCTCCACACTTGGTTCGTGCGGCCTGCCGAAATACGACATTAGGAATGCGACGCTAATGAGCATCACTAAACCGCCGGCGAGCAATTTGTTATTTTTGGTCAATATGAACACCCAAAGCATAGTCAGTATAAAGGTCCAGACATTGTGAATCCTCTAGTTTTGAATGATGCTCAATGGAATTATCGATAAGCTTTCGCCAAGCCGACCGCGCTGGGTGAGTGTTTCAAAATAAACCGTTAACGGTTTATTTTTTTAGGCGCCATAAAGTGATGTTTAAAGGCTTGTACTCAGCGATGATTCAGCGTTTATGCAAACGACCCTATTTCTGTAGTAATGGATGTGTGGACTGTTGTCTGGTTTAACAGTCTACAAATCAACAAGAGCGATGATCGTAAATTTGTCTGTAAGACTTTTGAAGCATAGAACTTTTTAAATAGTCGACGACACCAACTGTGTTCCTGACAAGAAGTTGACTTGTTAAATGGTCGACAGTTAGACACTTGATAAATTCAACTAGTAATCAGTTCTACTTGTCGTATTGTCGACAACGGGAGTCTGTAGATGTTGGTCAATAAGGAAAAGACTATTTATAAAGCCTCGGATACCAAGAAATGCATTGCACTTTTGGGGGGATTTAGGCACCGCATACGGTATCAAGTGGGGGGAAACACAATCGAGTGTTCTGAACTCTTTTGGAGGAACCGGCACGATGAAAAGTACAAAAAACGGCATTAATGCTCCGTTTCAATCGCCGGAATTGAAACGGCTAGCAACATGATCAATCAGAAGTCGACAATCAACACTCGCATTCAGACCACCTGAAACGAATTGAGGAGGGCGGCAAACTTTATCACTAGCTAACCGCTGGGTAGAAGTGAAGCATTGCGATCATGTATGCTTTTTATTGTAGCAACAACGTGGTTGAGCCAATTGATTAGCTTGTACGCCGTTCTTGGTCTCGATGAGGCCGCCTCTCATAACGATATTGAAGCGGCCTATAGGCGTTTGAAAGAAGCTCTGGCCCCTGACAAATTTAAGCCAGGAACGGCTCGAACTCAAGTCGAGAAAGCGCAAATTTCAATTGATCAGGCTCACGCAACGCTTATTCAGCCAGAACTCCGGCAACTTTATGAGCAACAACGCAGCGAATATCTTAAGGGCGAGAAACAAGGCGATAGCAGACCACGGCTTGGACAATTGTGTGTTGCCTCAGGCATGATCTCAATGGACCAGTTGAAAGAAGCTGTCGACACTCAACTGAAGTCGGGAATGCCCCTGGGCGAAGTGCTACAAGAGAAACAATTCATTTCTCAAGCTGAATTGGACGGATTGCTTCTGGGTCAAGAGATGATTGATGCACCTAGCGCCGTTACGGATCCACTTGGCATAAGACTGGTATCACTTGGTTTGGTCTCTGATGACATGGTGCTTATCGTCCAAATGGAAAAGCGCACCCAGGGAAAATCAATGGAAGAGCTTTTCGTTCGCCATGGTTGGGTAGATGTGGAGGTTCTCAAGGCACTTATGAGTCCCTCCTAGATAGATGGAACTATTGCTCGAAGCCTTCTAGCTCGTGCTTTATTCAACTTGCTGATAAAAACAGCCACCTGATTTGGTGCTGCTTCATTGTCTTATTGGCACCGTATCCAATGCCAAAAATTGAGTCGCCGGTGTTTAATTTTTTCGCAAAGGTATAATTTGTCCTCTCAAGGCGAAAAAATTGATTTGGAGACCTTCTGAGAGCGTGTCCCAAAACAATTGCTGCTACGGTGTTTGCAGTTCTGGGTTTGGGAAATGAAACATAATATACATTATCAGACGATAACCAAGCTTGTTAAACAGCGACCTAAATGGCAATTAGACCGCCGCGCTTAAACCTTGAATTCCTTGCAAGCTGCTACGCGACCAAGCCTGAAGTGCGTCTGCTTCTTGGATGCGATTCATCGACCTTAAAAGGTTGGCGTAGTTGGCAAACAAGGTGTGGACTACTGGATTGTCGGCACTGAGCACCTTCGTTCGGATTCTGATCGCCTGCAGGTAGTACTTCGCGGCGAACGACAATTTGCCCTGAGCGTGATACAACATCGCTAGATTGTTAGCCGCCATGCCAACGTCACGATGATCCGGGCCCTTTAGGCGTTCATAGATAGCCAACACTTCTAAACAGATCGGTTCTGCTTGTTGGTATCGTTTTTGGTTGTAGTAAATTCCAGCTAAATTATTCAGGCAAGTGGCTACTCTACTATGTTCTCCGCCGAGGGCCTTAACGGTGACGTCGAACGCCCTTTTGCAAAATAGCTCGGCTTGTTCGTACCTACCCAGTAAATAATAGAGGCTGGCCAAATTATCTAAAGTCATTGCCAAACGCTCATCATCTTCTTCAAAATCTTTGCATTCAATCAATGCTGCAAGCCACATTGCCTCGGCTTGACTATAGTTGCCGCGTTGGGCGGCGATCTCAGCTAATTCCTTATATTTCCACCAGCTGCGAGTGCCAAAGGTGAGGTTCTGATCAGGTTCAGGGTGACGTATAGTCGTAAATTGACCGGAGTCTGACGGATCGGTCTGACGCACCAACTGTCCGAAGTCTTGCTTGTGCTCAATGGAACCGTTTAAAAATGTCGAGCTAGGAATATTCGATGATGAACTGACCATTTTTATGGTTGGCTCCAATGGTAAGGCGTGGGGGGTCGATTAATGAACATTAGTAATCTATAACTTAAATGTGGCAAAAACGTGGCTTTTGGAAAATGAACCATCTATCGGCGCTCATGAGCAGGCAATGTTGGCTGAAACTCAACTTGGGGACAATAACTTACTCCAGAGGAATGGAGGAATGGCAACGATTCAAGTAAAAATCCTGGTGGGTCAACTAAACGCGTTTGCGGATCGACAATTTCTTATAAGACTTGGTAAGTTTTTTCGACCATTAATCATCCTGTCGTATTGTCGAATCGTCGACATGTGAACATTTGAAAAATTTGACTATTGAACAATACAAATTGCCGAAGTGTGACTAAGTCTTTATAGAATGCAAAGTTATTGGTGCCGAAATACCAGTTGCTGGACATCCCAGTATTGCTGCATAGCTTGCTCTGCTGTATAAGCAAATGATTGATGTGAAGCAGCGTACCCGCTTCTGCAAGTAAACTTGGCTGGAACTCAAGAAATCGAAACTAATCTCACGGAGCCCGAAAATCCGGTAGTAACGATGAAGCAGCCGCCAGCGCTCTTCCTGGATAAAACAATGTACGTGTTTATCGGTGGTGCTGACGTGATCATGTTGGAAGGCCATTTCCTGGTCTGATCACCTCCATATTTAGCTACCGAGCGGCTTGTCATGATTCTGGTGCCGATTTGAACCAGGATCCTTTTTGCCGGTCGATAAGGCTAAGTCTTATGAAAATTTTGTTTCGGTAGAGGAATTCTCGCCGTCGTCCTTAAGTGTTGCGATCGGCTCGACAGGCTTATCTAATGTATCAGCAGCGGATTCTACAAAGTCGGGATCATGGGCGACGATAGTAATTATAACAGCGTTTTTGTCATCAATTTCTTCCGCTGTGGGATCAAAACGCATAGTTGTCTCAGCAGGAGTAACTTCGGATTCGTGAGATTCTGTGACTGCTTCAGCTTGGTGTGAAGATAGCTGAGCGAGCGAATTAGGCGCGGTCGCCAGTGTTTTCAACTGCTTGGTTAGCGGTTCGAGTACTAAATTTGGCATGCTAAATTGATGCACACTTCCATTCGATGAAAGCACAGATAATCTACCACCACTAATGGTGCTGTGAGATTCAACTTCTGCTATTTGATCCAGCTCAATACTCACTCTTGTGCTACCAAACCATGTGGAAAATGCCTCGGGCACAAATACAATGCGGCGAGTAGTGAGAACGAACCGACCAGGCTTGTCTTTGTAGAAAGTTAAGAAGAATGACTTGATGAGCGATTCTCCAGGTTGAGCTTTAAAGCGTGAACCAGAAAAAAGCACGGCGAACAGGGCGCCAAATACCACGAATATTGCAGCCCAAGTCGTCAAAAACACTTTAAAAAACTCGGTGGATGATCGTTTCACTCTCAGTCCATTTGCCACGGAACCCTCTCGAAGCGCCGCTTTCCAATCACCCACCTGAGAGAGCGCAAAACCCAATCGACCATGGTTAGCTGGGTTGTTTGGTGCCATGGCAACGGCTTGTTGATAAGCTTTCACCTGCCCTTGCAAGTCGCCGATCTTACCCAGGGCCGCACCCAAACCAAGATAGGCGTTGGGATTTGAATGATTCAAGTCAATCGCCCGTTTGTACATGGAAATCGCACCAGCATAATCTTTTTTTCGACCAAGAGCCGCTGCGAGGTTCATAAATGAGTTGATGTCACTTGGGTCGAGATCAATCGCCTTATCAAAGGCGCTAATTGCTAGGTCATAATCGCCCAGGCTGGCCAGAGATAGACCCAAAATTGAGTAAGCCGAGCTGTTCTTAGAATCGATGGCAATTGCCAGTTTTTCTTCCTCAACTGCAGCTCTGAATTTTTGCTGGAGCCCGAAAATCCAGCCAAGGTTACAGTGTGCGTCACCGTTGTTTTGATCAATATCGAGCGCTCTGCGCTCTTCTTCCAGGGCTGCCTGAAGATTGCCTGAGAGCGAAAGAGCGTGTCCCAGTCTTTGGTGTGCCGTTGCGCTGTTCGGATTTTCCTTGGCCGCAACCCGGTAAGATTCAATAGCTCTGGCAATCTGATCTTCTTGCAGAAAGTCATCACCTTTGGATATTGATGCGCTTTGCGCGTAGACACTATCAGTCGGTGCACCAGGGCTATCAGCCACTACAGCCGTACATGCCACCATAGACATGATTGAAAGCGAAAGGGACATTTGACTAAATTTGATCACGACTACAAATGGTGGCACTGCTACTACTAATGATAGAGTAGCTTAACCTAGGATACTCCGCAACTGAGTGTAATTCAGAATTGTCAGGCGCTCTTGATGCGACTGAAGCTGTTCTGTCCCTGCTACACTGAATTTTTCAAATCGGCGACTTACAATGGCACCACTGAACGGACTCAAGGTAATTGATTTCACCCATCTGTTGCCAGGCGAGCTGTGCTCTACCGCACTGACAGATCTTGGCTGCAACGTGCTCAGAATCGAGCCGGTTACCAGGACGTTGGGACAGTTATTACCGCCGATTATCGAGGGTCACAGCCTCTATTTTTGGAGCTTGCATCGTAACAAACAGCGCATCTCGATCGATCTTAAAAAGGCTGATGGGGTAAAGATTGCAAGACAATTAATAGAAGCTGCAGATGTTTTGATTGAGAATTTTAGACCAGGTGTAATGGATCGCCTCGGTTTGGGGTACGCGGAAGTGAGTAAGCTGAATCCCAAACTGATCTTTTGCTCAATTTCTGGTTATGGTCAAAACGGCTCATGGAGTGGGAAACCTGGTCACGACCTGAATTTGATTGCCGAATCAGGTGTGCTTGGAATGAATGCACGAGAGGGCGAAAAGCCAATTTTACCTGCGGTTCTCGTTTCCGATTACATGTCGGCAATGTATGCGGCAATTAGCATCACAAGCCATCTCTATGAGCGAGAAAGCACTGGTATTGGTAAGCACATAGACATAAGCATGTTTGAATCAGCACTCTCCACGATGGGCATAATGGGTACGGCTCTCCTTTATGAGCAGGAGCATCCGGGCGTGGAGCACTTTACTTATCCGCGCGAGCTCCCTAATTACACAGTTTATGAATGTCGCGACAAGCGCTATTTAGCTGTTGCATCCCTGGAGCCTCCTTTCTGGAAGATTTTTTGCGAAAAAGCCGGCATCGCTCAACTGTCCCGGAAATTGGTTACTGCACACGATCAGGACGTCTATCAAACAATCGCAGCAGCAATCAAAACCAAGTCTCTGGCAGAGTGGATGGAGATTTTTGAAAACACCAATTGTTGCGTCTCTCCAGTCAGTACGATTGCTGAGGCTCTCCAACATCCACCTGTCAAAGAAAGGCATGTTGTTCACCACATGCTCCATCCACAATTAGGTGATGTTCCGCAGGTGACCACACCCCTCTCCGAAGCGATTCCAGGAAGCACCGCATACGATGACCGAGCAGAACAAAGTAACTTAGTGCTGAAACAATTGGATTATTCCGAACACGAGATTGAAAGGTTGAAGCGCGAAAAGGTAATCCTCTAAAACAAGTCTAATTGACCTTTCTGGCACTTGCCGCCCAATACTTTTCTCGCAAACCTTTCTTGAAGATTTTGCCGCTTCCGGTTTTCGGTAGCTCCTTTTCAAAGTCGATGCTGCGTGGCGCTTTGTATCGACCCAACTTAGCTCTTACAAACTCAATCAGTTCAGCTTCCTCACATTGTTGCCCTTCTTTCAGAACTACAACCGCTTTCACTGCCTCTCCCCATTTTTGATCGGGCACGCCGAGTACTGCACATTCGAGCACGCTTGCATGTTCATATAAAGCGTACTCTACTTCAGTGGAGTAAACGTTCTCACCGCCGGTGATGATCATATCTTTCTTTCGATCGCAGATATTGATGTAACCTTCACTGTCCACTACAGCCATATCACCGGTATGAATCCAGCCATCAATCAAGGTTTCAGCTGTCGTCTCAGGTTGTTTCCAGTATCCTTGAAAAACGACTGGTCCGCGCGCGATTATTTCGCCTACTTCAGTGTCGTTGTGATCGACTTCGTCGCCATCTTCTCTGACTACCTTGACTTCTGCTGCTATAAAGGGCCTTCCGGTTTTGCTTTTCAACTCAAGCAATTTGTCTTCTGGCAGGGACATTAGGTGAGCTTTGGGCGCGCTTAACGTAAGGAATGGACTTGTTTCGGTCATGCCATAAAACTGCATATAATCACAACCAAACTCTTGCACTATTTTTTTAACTTGCTCAGGTGCAATCGGTGAACCTGCTGTCATCATCATTCGCAATTTTGGAAATTTGAACTTCTTTAAGTCTGGGTCAGTGAGTAGCGTATTGACCATCGTTGGGACCATGGCAGTGATCGTCACTTGCTCTTCGCTCAAAATCCTCAACACGTCATCGGATTTGAAATAGGGTACAAATACATGTTTACCGCCCGCCCAAGTGATTGCGAAGATCGACCAGGCATCAGCGAGATGGAACATTGGACCGATGTGCATCCAAGTATCACGATCGGTCAAATTTAATTCAGTGACCGCACCGAGAGCGTTGATACAAACATTTTTGTGCGACAACATCACGCCTTTGGCTCTACCGGTGGTACCACTGGTGTAATAAAGTTGAGCGAGATCCTCCATGCCGACATCACCAATTGGCAATTGTTTGCCTTCTTGTTCTGATAGGCATTTTTCAAATTCCACTGTCGGCACGCCTATGTTGCCAACTTGCTTGGAACCAAAGGCGATTATTTGTTTCACAGACGCAGCCTTGGGCATACTCTTACTGGCACACTCTTGAAAGTCCGAGTGCAGGAAGAGAGCAACGGCTTCTGAGTCATTGAGAATAGTTTCTACTTCCGCTGCTGAAAGCCGATAGTTGATCGGATTCAAAACTATCCCTGTCACAGCGCAGGCATAATAAATTTCCATGAGCTCGTGGCAGTTGGGCGCCAAAACTGCTACAACGGCGCCCTTTTCAAATCCTGCCAGCAAGTAATTGGCGAGCGCAGAGACCCTTGCGCCAAATTGTTCGTAAGTGAATCTCTTCTTTCCGTCAACGAGCGCTTCGCTTTTGGGCCACTGTGTAAGGGCTTTATTTAGAGATAGATATAGGTTCATTTCGCTTCGCCGCCTGGTTTGCGTTCAATATCGTACTAGACGACGGAGCAAATTATGTTATATGAACCGCCTTTAGCCGTGGGTCGCTCCTGGTGCTCGTGTTCCAAACGGCGGGATCCGGTCTACCGCCTCTTTCCCCTGATTTTTGCCGAAGCCGTGCTGTAGTCCTCTGTTTGACTCTTCAGAAAGCCCTTCCATGACATGTGACTCATCCACATTTACGTTCTTCTCAACGTGTCCTTTAGCTTTAGCTTCTAGCTTCAGCTCATTCTCTGACATGTCTTTCCCGCGCTGTCTTCCTCGTCTCATTATGGTTACCTCGTCTGTTTGGTAGCAATGACGTAAGCAACTCTCTTAGGATCCCGTTTGTGAAGCGGAATCATAAAGAAAAGGACGTGTTGAGTAAAACACGTCCTTCGTTGATTGGATTTGAACAGCAGGCTACGGGGCCTACATGTTTTCTATGATGTGATTAGCGAATTCGCTTGTCTTAACTTTCTTCGCACCACTCATCAGTC